>JAPORY010000027.1 GCA_026709985.1 Aestuariivita sp.
TCTGTCGCAATTTTTTTCCCATGACTCCAATACCATTGTTTTTGCAAGCGGCTCTAGAGTTACCGTACTTTGATTAAGCTCGCGGCTGTAGGTTCTGTTGGGCAAGTTGCGCGTCGCAATAGGCGCTTTTTAATCTTTCATCCGACATCGTTGGTTCAAAATAAGTTAACGGATAACGACCTCATCAGCGCGAATTAATCCCAACACTGACCTTGCTTGCTCATCAAGCAATTCTAAATCTAAGTAGTTGTCAGACAAGCGCCTCGTCAGGTTCTCCATATGCGACAAATCTGCTTCGAGTTCCTGCAACTCGTCTCTTAAGCGTTGTGTCTCCGCTTCAATTTCAACACGATGCATCAGACCAAAGTCGCCATGCACCGCACTGAAAGTAAAGTAAGTGCTGAGAGCGATTGTCACGCCAAAAAAGACAATCGTACCGATGCGAGCTGGGCCTGTGCGCATTATGGCGTATCCAATATTGCGACCACTAGAAATAGAACAACCATCCCTTAAAGCGAGCCATTTTCGATTTCAACCTCGCTCGCACAAGAATTTGGATCAGCGGACAAAATTGTCTCACCTATCCCGCCCCTGATCACGTTGAAATGCCGTTCTTCACGCATTGATGACGGACGATGATTCGATAGATTCACCTGTGTTCATTTAGGATCAATAATGATCAGCAACGTTAACGAGCGATTCGAAATCATATCGCGTCGGCAAAGACTTCATCCTTCGAATTTTTTGCATTAGTGGTGGTGTTTCGAATCGAATAATAGGGCTGTTTCTGCCTTTTGGGTCGGCAAATCAAAAACATCTCAACACAATTGCATTATTGCTATTCTTCAATTAAAGACGACAAAATTATTGCTTGTTCGACAGCAGCCCGGGGGAGAAAAATACGATGGCCGCTCGCAAATCTTCAAAAAAACCGAATGTGTCGGTAGAAGAACTTCTGTCCTATTATCGAGATATGTTACTCATCCGGCGTTTCGAAGAGAAAGCTGGGCAGCTATACGGTATGGGGCTCATCGGCGGTTTTTGTCACCTGTATATTGGTCAAGAAGCTGTCGTTGTCGGTTTGGAAGCAGCGGCTGCTGAAGGCGATAAACGCGTTACTTCATACCGCGACCATGGTCATATGATTGCGTGTGGCATGGACGCCGCTGGCGTTATGGCTGAACTGACTGGCCGAGAGGGCGGATACTCTAAAGGTAAGGGTGGCTCAATGCACATGTTCTCGAAAGAAAAGCACTTTTACGGCGGTCATGGCATTGTCGGCGCACAGGTGCCTATTGGTGCTGGTTTAGCTCTTGCCGACAAATACTTGGAGAATGGACGCGTTACTTTCACGTATTTCGGCGACGGCGCCGCCAACCAAGGTCAGATTTACGAAACCTTCAACATGGCAGCCCTTTGGCAACTACCCATCATTTTCGTTATTGAGAATAATCAGTACGCCATGGGAACCTCGCAAAAACGCTCTACTTCGACCCCTGAAATCTACACGCGTGGGGCAGCTTTCGGAATTCCCGGCGAGGCCGTCGACGGTATGGATGTTCTTGCTGTAAAAGCTGCTGGCGAGAAAGCCGTTGCGCATTCCCGAGCCGGTGACGGTCCGTACATACTGGAAATCAAAACCTATCGATACCGCGGTCACTCAATGTCAGATCCAGCAAAGTATCGCACACGCGAAGAAGTGCAGAAAATGCGAGAAGAACGCGATCCGATCGAACAAATCCGCGAAGTGCTTTTGACTGGCAAACACGCCACGGACGCCGAACTCAAAGCAATTGATAAGGAAGTAAAAGATTCCATTAACGCTGCGGCTGAATTTGCAAAGGAAAGTCCAGAGCCAGCGGAATATGAATTATGGACGGATATCTATGCTGACGCTTGAGCAAAAAGGACCATCTTATGGCAATTGAAATCCTAATGCCCGCCCTGTCTCCTACAATGGAGGAGGGCACCCTAGCGAAGTGGCTCGTCAAAGAAGGGGATAGTGTCGCAGCGGGCGATATATTAGCAGAAATTGAGACCGATAAAGCCACAATGGAATTTGAGGCTGTCGACGAGGGAATTATAGGTAAGATACTCGTTGCCGAAGGTACCGAGGGCATCAAAGTCAATAGTCCTATTGCTGTAATTGCGCAAGACGGAGAAGATCCCGTCAGCGTAGAATCCCACACCCAACCGACAGCTCCAACCCCTGCTCCGCATCCCGTCGAACAACCCTCTGTCGCCGCATCGCCTAAAGAGTACACTGTTGATCAGTCCCCAGATTGGCCAGACGGAACAACAATGAAACAGCAGACTGTTCGTGATGCGCTGCGCGACGCGATGGCCGAGGAGATGCGCCGAGATACCAGCGTATATTTGATGGGAGAGGAAGTTGCCGAGTATCAAGGGGCCTATAAGGTGTCGCAGGGTTTATTAGACGAATTCGGCGAGAAGCGCGTAATTGATACGCCAATAACCGAACATGGTTTCGCAGGAATCGCCGTTGGTGCCGCCTTCGGTGGTTTGCGGCCGATCGTTGAATTTATGACGTTCAACTTTGCGATGCAAGCGATTGATCAAATTATCAATTCTGCAGCAAAAACGCTCTATATGTCAGGCGGTCAAATGGGAGCCCCGATGGTCTTCCGCGGTCCCAACGGTGCAGCGGCGAGAGTAGCCGCGCAACACTCACAGGATTACGCTGCCTGGTATTCTCAGATCCCCGGCCTAAAGGTTGTCATGCCCTACTCGGCCGCGGATTCGAAAGGTCTACTAAAAACTGCGATCCGAGATCCAAACCCAGTCATTTTCCTAGAAAATGAAATTTTATATGGGCGCTCCTTTGAGGTGCCAGAGGTTGATGACTTAGTAATCCCGTTCGGGAAAGCACGCGTATGGCGTGAAGGGTCCGATGTGACGATTGTCAGTTTCGGCATCGGCATGCAATACGCGCTTGAAGCGAGCGAAAAACTAGCAGCAGACGGTATTGCGGCCGAAGTCATTGATCTGCGCACTCTCAGACCGATGGATGTGGGTTCAATTATTCAATCAGTAATGAAAACAAACCGATGTATCACGGTCGAAGAAGGCTGGCCGCAAGGCGCCGTCGGAAATTATATTTCGTCGGTGATAATGCAGGAGGCTTTTGACTATCTTGACGCACCGGTAATCAATTGCACTGGCAAAGATGTACCCATGCCTTATGCGACAAATCTCGAAAAACTCGCCTTGATCACGACGGACGAAGTTGTCGATGCTGCCAAACAAGTGACCTACAGGAAGTAATTGATTATGACCGTAGAAATTCTCATGCCTGCCCTATCCCCAACAATGGAGGAAGGTACTCTCGCGAAATGGATTGTGAAAGAAGGCGATACCGTCGCCTCGGGCGATCTATTGGCAGAGATTGAAACCGATAAAGCAACGATGGAATTTGAGGCTGTCGACGAGGGAATCATTGGCAAGATACTCGTGGCCGAGGGCACCGAGGGCGTCAAAGTTAATGTCCCGATCGCAATCCTCGTTGAGGAAGGAGAAGATGTTACCGACGCGCCGTCACTCGCTTCTGACAAAAAATCTTCCGTCCAAAGTGCTGCTGATCGCGTACAATCTGAGACTCATGTTCAGCCCTCGAAACCCGCAGATGTGATCGCGCAGCCATCCCAAGATGACTCGGGGGCATCAAGGGTTTTTGCCTCGCCACTGGCTCGCCGCATGGCAAGCCAAAACGAACTAGATTTAAATCAAATTAAGGGTACGGGGCCGAATGGTCGGATTATCAAGGTCGATATTGAGACCGCGCTCTCAGCGCCTAAAGCTGCTCTGTCTCCCGCGCCAGAAGCTGCCGCCAAAACATCGCTCCCCGACGGCCCACAAGCGACCCAAGTAATGAAGATGTATGAGGGCCGAGAGTACTCAGAAGTCGCCCTTGACGGTATGCGTCGCACTGTTGCAAGTCGCCTAACCGAAGCGAAACAAACAATTCCACACTTCTATTTGCGCCGCAGTGTGCAGATTGACTCGTTGCTGTCGTTTCGATCTGAATTAAATCAGCAGCTCGAAGGACGAGGGATCAAACTTTCGGTAAATGATTTCGTCATTAAGAGCTGTGCAATCGCCCTGCAAAGCGTTCCCGACGCCAATGCCGTATGGGCAGGTGATCGCATAATTAAACTCAAGCCTTCGGACGTAGCGGTAGCGGTCGCTGTAGAAGGCGGCTTGTTCACTCCAGTGCTTTTTGATGCAGATGCGAAGACGCTATCAAAACTCTCCTCCGAGATGAAAGACCTAGCTTCGAGAGCCCGAGATCGGAAACTAGCCCCGCACGAGTATGTTGGCGGATCTTTTGCGATATCTAATCTTGGTATGTTCGGCATTGATAATTTTGACGCCGTAATTAACCCACCTCACGGTGCTATTTTGGCGGTCGGAACTGGTCGAAAACAACCAGTTGTTAATCCGGAGGGTGAGTTGGGCGTCGCGACGATCATGTCACTCACGCTTAGCGTTGACCACCGCGTAATTGACGGTGCCCTTGGTGCACAGTTGCTGCAGGCTATCGTCGAAAATTTAGAGAACCCGCTATCTATGCTGGCTTAGAGCAGGTGGTGTTTGACCCACCTGCTTGCGCTCGAAACGGTTAGGTCGTTTTAGGATCGGAACTATCCCAACCTTTGAGGCACTGCTCCTCACTCCCTGATCAACCGTTCCCGAATCCGATCCTTGAGGATAGCAACGATTGAGAGACCACAGCAACCGCTTTGACTGCGAATTTCGCCCTGCGCCGACCGGTTGAAATATAATCGCCTGCAGAGTGGCTCGCGATGATGCCGGGCATCACCCCGATGCCGTCCGTCATCGCACCACGTACGAATGCCGTTCGCTAACTCAATGATTACAGCTTCGTTTCCTACGCAACCACTCACGATATACATTGCAGGTGCACCAAAACCAACTTGCTACCATTATCTTGGAACTTCGATCTGCGGCAAGTAGTTCTCAACCCACTCAATATTGACCCCACCTTGATCTTGAGGAGTCGGAACAACGATCCTTCCCAATGGCGTCAAAGAGGCAATTTCGACATATGTCTATCGACGAGCAGAGAGCGCAAGAACTTGCTCACATTACTTCGTCACTGCGTCTAAGTTAGACACAAAAGGTCATACGCACAAACTGCGATTAAGAAACAATCAGCGCAATCGTAAGCTTCCCAGCATCCACGTCTTGAAGCAAAGCCAAGCCCCAAACCAGATAAAGTTCTATTCTCGACTATCTTTGCCCAGCATGTGGTTCATGGAGATTGCAGGGGGTTCGCAACCAGCCTCACCAACAATTCGCGCTGGTATTCCAGCAACCGTTTTGCAGGCGGGTACACCTGACAAAACAACGGAACCCGCCGCAATGCGGGAGCAATGCTCAACACGAATATTACCAAGAACTTTGGCCCCAGCACCGATCAAGACGCCATCCTCAATCTTCGGGTGGCGATCTTCCTCTTGTTTTCCAGTTCCACCTAAGGTTACCGAGTGGAGCATCGAAACGTTGTCACCGACAACCGCAGTTTCGCCTATAACAATCGAATGGGCGTGATCAATCATTAAGCCTTTGCCGATTCTCGCCGCCGGGTGAATATCAACACCAAAGATTTCCGACGTGCGCATCTGAAAGAAATAAGCTAAATCATGCCGACCCTGTTGCCACAACCAATGCCCAACGCGATAAGCCTGAACCGCCTGATAGCCTTTAAAGAACAGGATAGGTTGAAGAAGGCGATGACAGGCGGGATCACGCTCATAAATAGCCACCAAGTCAGCTCTTGCTGCCGAAACTAGGGGTGGTGAACTCCCGAAGGCCTCATCTGCGATCTCCCTTAACACCGCCAT
Organism: Aestuariivita sp.; assembly: GCA_026709985.1. Classification (GTDB taxonomy): domain Bacteria; phylum Pseudomonadota; class Alphaproteobacteria; order Rhodobacterales; family Rhodobacteraceae; genus JAPORY01. The sequence goes on from JAPORY010000027.1 coordinate 5,886, forward strand.
TGACATCTCGTTCGACGCCAGTTTTGCCGCTACCCGATAACTGAGTGCTTTCTCAAGCGACTTGTGATGAAGAATGCAAGCATGAATAAGACCGCTCATAAGCGGTTCGTCGACTACTGCCGCTTGCGCTTGACGAGATATGCTATCCCATACAGGGTCAATTGCCGTGATACCAGATTTTTGTTGTTGTGCCATTAAAGCCGCCTCAGCAAATGAATTGTAATAACCACCAATCACTCTTTCCTGCACCGCCCAACTTATATCGCTCAAGTGCGCTCTTTCGCGTCAATATGTAACTGAGTGCGCAATATGATGCATCGCTAGTAATCAATTTCTTGGTCGTTGACCACTACGAAGCTAATAGCGCGGCTGATTATGCGCAAGAGTATTCCCGTTGACTTAAGAGGGAGTGAAATAAGGCATGAGACAAAAATGCAAACAATAAATTGATGCGCAATACTTACGTCATGATAGCTACGTGACAATCGCACAAGCGTTGAAACACAAACTCCTTGCTTCAATATCAAAAATATTTCGGAAGCAAAACCAATTCTCGTCGTGAACATTGGCTTGATATTACTGATCGGGATGCCACGTAGACACTATGCTTAAATCGCTCCCAATCCTGCTGGCGCTAATTTACGGATTAGTGCTCTATCACTTTTCCGCGTGGCGCACGCGTAGAGAACTCAAAGCGCAATCAAAACTGCTTACCGATAAGAGATTAACTTCAGAAATTGACCGGCTCGCGCATACCCTAAACTTCAAAGAAATTAGCGTGTTTGTCTATGAAATTGATCCAATCAATGGCTTAGCGGCTCCTGACGGTAAAATATACATTACCCGTGGTCTGTACGAAAAGTTCTTGAATGGTGACTTTACCGCCTCGGAAATAGCGAGTGTCGTTGCCCATGAATTAGGGCACGTCGCACTTAATCATTCGCGTCGACGTATGATTGACTTTTCGGGCCAAAATGCGTTGCGAGCAGCACTCGGAATGGTCTTAGCAAGATTCTTGCCGGGCATTGGAGTTTGGGTGGCTAATGGCTTGATGACATTGCTCGTCGCAAGACTGTCACGTAGTGACGAATATGAAGCCGATGAGTACGCAGCCGCACTGCTTACCAAAGCGGGTATCGGCGTCGAGCCACAAATTTCGCTACTGCGCAAATTGGATGAAGCGGCACGCCTATCTCGTCGAACTCCGCCAGCATGGTTAATGAGCCACCCCAAAACCGCTCAACGTATTGAAGCATTGGAAAAGCTAAGAGCTAAATGGCGGCTCCAAATCGCCTCATCGAAACGAGATGACAACCGTGATTAACGCCGCCTTAGGATCGGCAGGAATACTCCGGTGTTTTCGCGGCTGCAAGAATCGTCGAAATAAATGCTAAAGCCCTCCCCCCTAAGTTAGTCCAAATTACCCCACAAGTTCATCCCAGATTTCTTGGGGGCTTACGGTTTCTTCGTTTAGCTCGGGTGGTTGTACCTAAACCGTCCCGAATCAAAAGCGTCATTGGATGATGGAAATGATCGTCCTCATAATTCTGCTGCAGTTCCGTTAAAGCCTCAGTGACATTGATATCCGTGGGAAGACTCAAGGCCCAGTCTAGAAAAATCGTTCGACATTCCTCGGGAGAAATATTCGCAATCCGATAACTCTCATAGATCAAGCCTTTGGGATCACAATTGAGCCCGCCCTTAACCATCCCCTACCCCTCTCGCGACGATTTCATCGACTGTGATTGATGTTTGCTCGTATGAAGTCTGAAGACTCGTCTGAAGTTGATCGATTGTCGAAACGCCGCCGATGCGGGCTAAGAATGCCGCACCGCCGCCGCTCGGCGCAGGGTCGAATTTGGGTGTTGCGACCAATAGGCGCATAGCGAAAATCACTTTTAGATATAGCCAGTAGGAACTTGTCAAAAAGTCAGCTTCTGCAGACGTCAACCAATTAGCTTTAACGCTATTTTCGAACGCAACTTCCACCGCTCGCTCGGGCTCACCTGAAATCAACGTGCCTGCTTGTGCAATCAAGTCTAGATCTTGAAGTCGGCCTGACCCAAACTTCGCATCCCAGATGCTACTCGGTTTCTTCTCAGCATTGAGGCGTCTGCGCATATCTTGAATTGCAATCGCAACCTTAATTGGATCTTGCGGACGGGAAAGCAGGTGCTGACGAAAGTTCTCAATTTCGTCCCCGAGGTCGCCGGGCCCAGCAACGATTCGGCCCAAAGAAAGAGCCATATGCTCCCATATCCACGCTTCGCTACGCTGATAACCTCTAAAACTATCAAGATTCGTTGCCACTGGCCCCTGATTGCCTGAAGGCCGCAGTCGCATATCTACGGCATACAGTTTTCCTTGACTTGTCGGCGCACTCAAGGCCGTGATCAGCGCTTTTGTAAGATTTGCATAATAGTTTCGTGTTGCTAACGGCTTCGGGCCTTCTGAGAACTCGACCCCAGCATGATCATATATCAGAATGATGTCTAAATCGGAACTTGCAGTCATACGGCGTGATCCCAAAGAACCCATACCCATAATCGCCGCACCACGGCCTGGCGGACGGCCATGCCGTATTGAGAACTGATCAATTACCACGGGCATCATCGCACGGATCACTGCCGTCGCTAGATCAGCGTAGTGTTCCCCTACCCGATGATTCTCGATCAACCGTCGTAAATGATGAACACCAATTCGAAAATGCCATTCCTTTGCCCAAGATCTAGCGGCGTCTAATTTGCCTTCATAGCTATCCTCCCGCTGAAGAATCTCGCTTAGTGCCTGCTCTAAATGGCTAATTTTCGGCCAGCTTGAAAAAAAATCACCGTCAATAACAGCGTCAAATACTGAAGAATTGCGGGATAAGTAGCTCGCCAAAGAAGACGAGGTGCCTGCTATATCCACTAGTAAATCAAGCAATCGAGGATTGGCTTGCAGCAAAGAAAAAATTTGCGCACCCGCTGGCAGTCCAGACAAAAAACCCTCAATAGCATTGAACGTCTGCTCTGGATTTGCTGTCTGTTTAATCTTGCTGAGTAACTGCGGTTGCAAGCGATCGAATAATTGTCGAGCCCGTACTGACTTAAAAGCAGCGAAGGTCTGCCATCGATCCCTAACGTCTTGCGGAACCGTTAGTTCGGATTCGGGTCTCGTTTTTCGAGTTTTGGATAGAAAAAAGTTTTCGATCAGACCATGTGTATCCTCAAGTCGCGTCCGTAAACCATCCAATAACTCAGTCCTATCTGTGGCGGATAGACACGCGATTCGTGCAATTGATTCTTGGTTAGTTGGGAACCTGTGGGTTTGCGCGTCTCGGATCATTTGAATGCGATGCTCGATTTCACGATAAAAGCGATAGTGTCGAATGAGCGACGATGCTGTTTGGCTGGCAACCCAACCGGCGTCCGCAAGGGCTGCTAAACTTGCTGTCGTTTGTGCTAGCCGAAGTTTGGGATTGCGCCCGCCAGCGATTAACTGCAAAGTTTGCGTCAGGCATTCAATCTCGCGAATCCCACCAATACCCAACTTTAGGTCGTGACCTGGCACTCGAACCGAGTTGGCAGGACCTTTCTGATCCCGAATAAGCAACCGCATATCTTGGGTATCTTCGACCGTCGTAAAATCAAGATGTCTGCGCCAGATGAACGGTTTGATTGCTTGGAGAAACTTCTGACCCGCATCGAAGTCTCCCGCACAAACGCGCGCCTTAATGAAGGCAGCACGCTCCCAAGTACGACCGAGACTTTCATAATATCGCTCTGCAGCGTCCGTTGACATGACGATCGGCGTAACCGCCGGATCGGGTCGCAGACGGAAGTCGGTTCTAAACACGTATCCCTCTGGGCCGTGCCGACTAAGTAGGCTGCTCATGCAGCGAATGACCTTGGTCATGGCCGTCTTGACGCTTAGCAATTCCGTTGTGGAGTACTTGGTTTCGTCAAACAAACAGATCAAATCGATATCCGATGAGTAATTTAACTCGTACGCGCCCATCTTCCCCATCGCGAGCACAAAGAGTCCAGAGCCGCGCACCAACTCGCCCGCATCCTTATCCGAATCGCCTGTCAGCCTTGCCAATGGTTTTAACGATGCCATTAACGCCAGGTGGCAAGACAGGTCCGCAAATTTGGTGAGCGTTGCGGTTACTTGATCGAGAGACCAAACGCCCGCGAGGTCAGCGAGACCGATGAGCAGCGCGTGTTTCGATTTTGCTTGCCGCAAAGCGGATTCTAAAGAACCGGCGGGAATGTGTTCGAGTTTCTCGCGTTCGGCCCTTAGAGTTTGTGCCGGATTTTGCAGCGCTTCGGGCAACCAGTCGGCCAAAGTTAAAATGAGGTTATAAAGATAAGGGCTCGATCCACCCGTGCCAGCAATAAGCTTACCTAAGGTGGGAGATACATCCTTTACTGCACCGCTGGCGATCTTTCCTAATTCGGGATTGAGCGCTTGAGGGAGCCGTTTGATTTTCACAGAAAAACTCATAGGATAGTCTGTAGCGGAAGGTTATCGAGTCTCTATACTGATTGTTCGTCATTTTATTTGCAAGCACTTAACCATAGGAACGCCAGAGTTCTGGCGATGCCTATAGTTCTCACACTTGAAGTAGACGGGTCCGAATTAGAAACGAGCGGCAATCTTCGTTACCGCCGAATTATGCGACTTTTTGCCCCATTGTGATAGAATGTTGGTTAGGGCTGGCTTGGTCTGTCAAAGTAGCTTCATAAATATACTGCAATCCCCTCTGCAAATGGGCCATCATGCCTAAGTGAAATCCGATTCATGTTACATTCTTCTGACCAATTTATGACGAACGATCTGAGCACAATTGAGGGTTTTTCAAGAGTACCAACTATGAAAGACTCGTCATCACCGCCATCGGTCAAGTTTTTCATCACTCATCCGCAACCGTGTCCCTACCTTGAGGGCAAAGTGGAGCGGAGGTTATTCGTGCAGTGTGACGAAGAAACTCAAGCGACTGAGTTGCAAAATTACCTGATGCAGCAGGGATTTAGACGCGCCCAAAATACCCTATACCGACCATGTTGTACAGACTGCCAGGCCTGTCTATCGTTGCGAATTCGGGTCAATGACTTCGTACCAAGCAAAAGTCAAAAGCGCACGCTGAGAAGGAATGAACACCTGTCAGCGAGGATCGTCTCACCGATCGCCACTGCCGAGCACTATCAGCTATTTCGAGAATATATTCATGTGCGCCACAGCGATGGCTCAATGGCCGACATGACCGAGAATGACTTCATTGAGTGGCTTGAAGATACTCCTGCCCAAACGTTCTTGACGGAGTTTCGTGACGCTGGGGAACTTATCGCTGTTAGCATGACTGATGTCCTACAGGATGGGCTGAGTATGGTGTATAGTTTCTTTTCTCCGACCCATTCTCGTATGTCTTTAGGACTCTTCATGATTCTCAATCAAATCAGATACACCAGTTCGCTTGAATTAAGCCATTTGTACTTGGGCTATTGGGTTCCGAACAGTGCCAAAATGGCTTACAAGTGTCGGTTTTCGGGTTTGGAAATCTACTTGGGTAATCAATGGCAGCCATTTCGTGCACCCGAGAACTACGACGGTATGGCAGAATTGACCTCTACGATCAGTGTAGCTTCACAAGCCGCCGAACTCCGGTTACCGGAGTTCGAAAATTAGTGCTGGGGCCAGATAGGTCTAAATGTCAAACTGGAGTTTTGCCGAGGCTTAGACCGCTGCCTAGCAACTATAAGTGATTGCGACATCAAGTTCGTGCAGGAGGCAGAAACACTTCTATTTGGGTCTTATTCTCTAAGAAGCAAAGATGTCAGGCGACGAGTTTCCCGCCATTGACACGTAACTCCCACGACAATGATCGCGTTTCAAAACCGCAGCCAGAAGCGGCTCATCAACACATCTCACATTTGAATCGGCTTTCAATACCTATCGCACTGGTTTGTACACTGTAGCGTCAATCTCAACTTTTGCATCAACCATCAACTGTGATCGAACGGTTGATCGAGCAGGCGCACCGTTTGGGAAGTAACTTGCGTACACGCGGTTAAATGTCCAAAAATCGCGAGGATCATCTAACCATACATTGACCTTGGCAACGTCTTCTAAGGTGCATCCTGCTTTTCGCAAAACAGCGATCAAGTTTTCCATCGTTCGTCGGGTTTGCGACTCGATGCCGCCCGATTCAATTTCGCCGGTTTCGGTCATCGCAATTTGTCCAGAAATGAAGATGAAGTCGCCCGCACGAACCGCAGGTGAAAATGGCAAAGCTTGTCCGCCTGCCCCAGTGCGTTCAGCACCAATACGTTCAATTGACATTATGTTCCTCCATTTGCTTTAGATGCTCGTGAGTTTCTGCCAGAGTAGGAATTCGTGCGACAGCCCCTGCTCCCAAAGTCGACAACGCAGCAGAAACATTTGCCCATTTGGCCGCTTGAAAAGTTGATAAATTGCGAAGCCGCGCAGCTATGTAGGTGCCGTTAAAGCAGTCGCCAGCGCCAGTCGCGTCGATTGCCGCCAAGCGGACCGGATCAATATATTTCTGGACAGCACCATCCGACGCATACACGCCGTCGCTACCTAAGGTAAGGACAACTTCCGAAGCCCCGAGGTCATGATAAAATGCCACAATCTGATCGGGTTGGTCGAATCCAGTCAGATGCTTTGCATCATCAATACTCGGTAGCGCAATGTCGCAATTCGTCATAATGTTGTGAATGGTCTGACGCGCCTGTTCAAGCGACCAAAGTTTCAAGCGTAGATTCGGATCAAAAGCAACAATTCGACCCGCGCCTCTGGCAATATCAATTGCGACCTTCACTGCCGAACACATGCTGTCACTGATCGCGAGGCTGATTCCCGAAGCATAAAAAACCTTGCCATTCGTGATCACTTTCCGCGGCAGATCATCGGGGGTGAACTCGCTCGCAGCAGAACTTTTTCGCCGATAGGAAAATTTATGACCGAGTTCGGTGTACGTGATAAAATAGATCCCGGTTTCACCAGTTATAGATGTGAGGACAAACTCGTCGGCCACCCCCTCTCTTTGCCAGAGATTACGAAGATCATCGCCGAATTTATCCGAGCCGATACGACAGATTATCGCCGACTTGGTACCCTGCCGAGCGGCAGCAATAGCGACATTTGAAACATCTCCCCCGTAACCAAAAAGGAAGCGGCCATCCTGCTGTTGATTAAATTCAACAAGCGGCTCTCCCAAACAGAGTAGATCAATCATGAAGTCTACCCACGATATTTCAACCGGTGTGTTCCAGTCGCTCTAACCGCCGTGCTACGGCGTCAATATCCATCTGCGTAGAATGCTAAGGATGCCGTTAATGTCCTAAGTCGCAACTCAATATGCCAACGGACACGATATCCAACATTACATATTACCATACCTGTCCGCGGGCCACGACCGCAGTTGAGCCCACTCTGCTATTGCCGCGAACCAGTTCGATGTGATCAAGCATGTTTGCCACAACACAAGCGTGATTGGGAATAATACGAACCGTATCGCCAACCGACAAATCAATATCGTCGTCACTCCAAAGGCGACCATGTTCTTCGCTCAATTGATCGATCTTTAAGTCAACCCGACCGAGCACATGACCGTGGCCGTCTAGACCAAGTAAGTCAGAGGTCAGAACTTTGGAGCCTGCATCAATCACCGCATGGTTTGAGGACGGGACAGATACGACCGTGGCGATTACTGTAAGCGCACAGTCATTCCAGTCACAGACGCCTCGTGCCACTAAGGACCGGTCGTTATACACATAGGTTCCAATTCTATATTCGGTGGCAACCGCCACCTTATGCGCTTGCCACATATCTGGCGAGCCACCAGAGGAAATGATCGAAACCGCCATTCCGTGACCTTCAATCAATTCCTTGGCAGCACCGAGCCACGCTTGCACTTCTTCCGCCGCCCCAACTGGCGGATAGGTCATCAGCCCAGCGAACCGCAGTCCTGAACGTTGAGATATTTCTAACGCAAGTTCGAGTGCCGCCGCGGGCGAAGAAACACCGCATCTGTTTGCACCGGTATTACACTCAACTAAGATCGCAAGTGGTTTTTCTGCATCCGCAAAAGCTTCGCCAAGGCCCCGAACAACCGCACTGCTGTCGGCGACGACGCTAACATTGACGCGTTCGGATAAGGTTCGAAGCCGCTGCGTTTTGGCCTCGCCGATAATGTTGTAGGTGATCAATACGTCGGAAATTCCACCGTTGGCGATCATCGCTTCAGTTTCAGAGATTTTTTGGCAGGTGATGCCGACCGCGCCACTCTTCAATTGGAATTGGGCGAGATCCGGAAGTTTATGGGTTTTGATATGGGGGCGTAGCTTAAGGTTGTGACTATCGCAGTAAGCTTGAAACCGTGTGATATTCGCTTCAGCAATATCAAGATCAACAACGACACACGGGGTATTAAAGTTCTCATGCATTATACCAATTCCATACTGTAAGGATTTTCAACGATCGGCCAAAGGTTGCGCGTAAGTCGAGTGTAAGCCGTTTTGCGAGGATCACTCGGATAGTGGCCATCAACAGCCGCATAGAGGATATCGCTCGCGACGGGGGCAAATGCTTCGTGAAAGTGGTTGGTGGATTTCACGATCAGGACATGTTTTTCAGCGATATTGATCCCAAGATTGGCGAATAAATCTGGCGAGAATGCTTGACTGCGATTGGAATTCAAGACGATATCCATATCACCAACTCGGATTGCAGCGCTATCACCCAAGGGAACGACAGAGGCTCCAAAGCTCTGAACAGCGTTGCGTACCAATCGCAAGACTTTCACACGGGCATCAATTGGCTGACCTGCGTAGGCCGAGGTTTTACCACCAAAGCGCAGATCAAATTCGGCACCCTCGCCGGCGGCAAAGCACAGTCGAACTGCCATTGGGTCCCAGATGGTACCAAGGGCGCCCTTTTTTAACCCAATGTCAAAAGCGGCCTGAAGCATAATCGTCGAGTCACCAGCAACACCGCCGCCCGGATTATCCCAAACATCCGCAATAACGACTGGCCCGGCCTTTGCAACGGCAGCCCGGCGTAACGCATCTTGCGGCGACAGTAATTCCGGCGTTGCCCGTCCCCTAAACTCGAATAATTCAAGCCCAAGTTCACGAGCTAGCTTAGCACCCTTCTCGGGCTGATCGTCGGTGACAACGACGATCTTGGCACCGAGATCCGGTGAGTCGCCGGCCATGAATCCGTGAATGGCTGAAACAAATAAGACCTCGCCGTTTGTTTCTAATGCCTTCATGCGATCAACAAAGCCGCGCATCGGTTGTCGATTGGTTGGCAGTATGTCAATCATCTGCACATCAAAAACCTGAATATTAGGCGAAAATTCGCCTCTGGCAGCACGCAGAGTGAGGTCAACGCAGGCCTCCCCTACCTCCATAAAGTCGGTATGCGGAAATTCCTTAAATGCCGTGATGACATCGGCACTCTCTACGCGCAAATCGCTGAGGTGACTGTGAGGATCAAAAGTCACGCCAATCTTGCAATCGGACCCGACAATTTGACGCACAGCCGACAACAAAGTACCCTCGCAGTCGACACAGGCATCAGCAATCATCGCGCCATGTAGGCCCAAAACGACAGCATCAAGTGGGAGTGCAGCGCGGACTTGGTCCAAAATTTCGTCGCGCAAATGCTCCCAAGTCGACTGACTTAAAAGTCCGCCCGGTTCCGCCCAAGTGGCGGTACCTTCAATCAACGTAAGGGCTTCCTTCTTTGATCGGGCACGGAGGGCAGGAATAACGGCACTACACAAGGTGGGGGTTTCAGGGTGATCCCCAGGCCCCGCATAGAAGCTCTGTTTGAAGTCGGTAATGTCGGTTCGTAGTGGCGAAAAGGTATTGGTCTCCGTCGCAAGCGACGCAGAAAATACGCGCATGTTATTTTCCATATTTTGCAGCTTGGTGTCAGGAGTGAACGACCGTTCTGTCAGCACCCCTGACACTAGGTCTATTACTAGTCAAGATAGGCGTTGGCGTTGGCAAGCGCCACTTGCTCCCGAAACAGTGTCAACAGCTCCAAAGCCTTCGCATCAAGGTTTTCCGAAATATGCGCCTCAAATGCTGGTTGCGTCGCGGCAACCATTGCAGCCCGCTGTTCAGCCGTCAGCGCAGTGACTTCAATATTGTCCATGAGTCCAGCAAGCCCACGATCAGACGCCTCGATTATCCGTGACAAACCTCGACTTGCAGCGACACAGTTTTCTGCCGCAACCCGCAGAGTAACCCGCTCACTCTCGCTCAGGTTTTCAAAGAAGTCTCGGTTAATCATAAACGTATACGGGGAGAACAGATGGTTGGTCAGCGTCATATACTGCTGAACCTCGGCGAAGTTCGCAAATGAGATAATCGGTATTGGATTCATTTGTCCATCGATTACGCCCGTTTGAAGGCCCGAATATACCTCACCCCAGCTCAGCGGATAAGCCTCGGCACCAAGTGCTTGAACGATAGTCTGGTGCGACGGCAGTGTCATCGTGCGAATGCGAATCCCGTCAAAATCAGAGAGATTAGCAATCGGCCGTTGCGAGTTGGTTACCGCGAAAAAGCCGCCGGTGTCTGGAAACCCAAGTACGACGACATCGCCAAGGGTTTCCTCAATATCGGCCGCGAGTGCCTGTCCGAAAAGGCCGTCAAATACATGATAAGTTGCAGCGTTGTTCGCAAAGGCGAAGGGTAAGTTCAGAACGTCAATTCGTGGATAATAGCTTGCAAGAGCACCAGTTGACGTAAGCGTTGCCTGAATAATCCCATCACGCAATTGCTGCACATGTTCCGAGGCTGAGCCAAGTTGATTTGATCCGAAGACTTCGACGCTCACACTGCCATTGGTGTCAGCAGTCACGATGTTCGCGAACACTGCCGTACAGGCATGCGCTGGATTTTCAAACGGATCTGTTTGGTTGTCGTGGCCAAAGCGGATAACGCCGCCATCGGCAAATGCTGTGGATGCCGCAACTGCCGTTAATACAATTGCGGCGAAGCCTTGAGAAATTGTCTTCATCGTTTCCTCCTGTTAGTTTCGAAGACGGTGCCCTATTGGGCGAACCCGAAAGCACGCGGCAAAAACAGTGCCGCGTCCTGGCGGAATGCGAAGAAAAAAAGCACCGCAATTTCGGCGATAAGAAACGGTGCTAATTTTATTGATATGCGCTCAAGTTTTTCACCGGTGACCGATGACAAAACGAATAGACAGGCGCCAACCGGCGGTGTCATGAGCGAGATGTTTAGAGCCAGAATAAAAATGATGCCGGCGTGAATCGGTTCTAAACCGATCTGATGAGTGAGTGGCACGAGAACGGGGGCGAGGATGATTAAAATGGCCGTGATGTCCATAACCATGCCGATGACAAGCAAAATACAGATGATGATTGCGATGATCGTATATGGGTTGCTCGAAATCCCGAGCACGGCTTTAGCAATCGCTTGTGGAACCCGTTCAAAGCTCATCCACCAGCCAAGTATTCCGGCAAATGCGATGATCACGAAAATCACGCCTGTGATCCGTGCAGTGCGAACAAGCATCCCGTAGAACGCTTTAATCGTTAGAGTGCGATACACAAAAACCCCGATAAAGAGGGCATAAGCCACGGCGATTGACGCAGCTTCTGTCGGGGTAACGATACCGCCAAGAATCCCGCCGAGAATAATCACGGGCATCAAGAGAGCGGTGATCGACGACCGGAAGGTCTGCCACACTTCGGCGAGTGTCGCGCCACGAGCAGCTTTGGGGAGGTTCTCGCGATTTCCACCGATGATTATGACGCCCATGCAGACAAGGCAGATAACAAGGCCCGGCAAAATACCGGCGGCAAACAAACCGCCGATTGAAACCCCCATGAGGGAGCCGTAGACGACCATTAGGCCTGACGGCGGAATCGTCGGCCCAATAATTGAACCTGCCGCTGTCACCGCACAAGCATAGTCCCGGCGATATCCGGCCTTGACCATGGCCGGTACCAAGGTTCTACCGAATGCGGCCGCATCTGCCGTTGCTGAGCCCGTCAAACCGGCGAAAAATACCGAAGCCAACATATTGGCGTGTGCCAACCCACCACGAAAGCGGCCAACCAATGCTTGGGCTAACTTTACGAGTCGATCAGTGATTCCGATCCCATTCATTACCTCGCCCGCAAGAATGAAAAAGGGCATAGCGAGGAACGGAAAGATGTTCAGGCCATTGAATATCTTACTTGGTCCGATGGCGATAAAGTTTATTCCACCCATTCCGAGCAAACCAACAACGCCGGCAAGACCAATCGCAAAGCCAATCGGCATGCCAAAAACAATTAGCGCAATGAAAGTTACCGCAACAATCATGATGCGGTCTCACTGCTATCAAGCTGATCATCAAGTTGAGTGCCCCAGTCGCGGGCGATCACCAATATCAACTGAACGACAGCGAGTGCGGCGGATACCGGTATGGCCCAGTAAAAGGGTGCCAACGTTGCGCCAAAGATCATCGCTTGCCGAGTCGACCCGCTTTGCGCAAAACCGATCCCAAACCAGAAGACATACAAAAACAGGCCAATAGCCAAGATATCAACTGCAACCAGGATGAGATGGCGCAGCCGCGAAGGCAAAGCCGCGATTAGCGCCGTCAAACCAATATGCTCGCGCCTCGCTATGCCCGAAGATACCGCCAGTAGCGCGGCCCAAATCATCAGATAGCGGGCAAAGGTCTCTGGCCATGGGAGTTGCCATCCGAACCAGTAGCGATCCAATACGCCAATCCAGACATCTAGCACCAGTGCAACCATCAGAGCCGCCACCAGTGCTTCCGTGACGGAATTGATACGATGACTCAGCCTAGTTGCCAGCAATCTCGTCACGACACCTCCACAAATGAAAATTTGGTAGATTTTAAAGGGCTGTTATGCCATGAGTCAATATTTTTATGGTATTTAATTACATTTTAGACACTTTATTAGTTAAGTCGGAGAATTATTGACCCAATATTGAAATTTGAGTACAAGAAGGCATGAAAACTCTAACAACCATAAACGCCCCGCATCCACGTGAAGCTCAGGTCGCAATTGACGTTATTTCGAACCTGAAGTCGCGTGCCAGCGACCTACCGAAAAGGGAAAGAAAGGTCGCAAGCTTTGTGCAGGAAAATTTTGAGGCGGTGATTTCGATGAGTATAGCCGACCTGGCTGCGGCGTGCGGCGTCAGTTCTCCGACAATCGTGCGTTTTTCTCGTTCGATGGGGTGTGACGGCTACCGAGAGTTTAAAATGCGCCTAGCGCAGAATCTGGCCGTTAGTCTCCAATATATGACCACTGAGGCACGAAAATCTCACTCCTCTGAAGTTGGCAATGTCGACCAGATCATCGGTGCGCTTTCGGCAACCATCAACATCATGCGCAAGCAACTCGACAGTCAAGCACTGTCGGTCGCAAAAGTAGCCATTGCTGAAGCCCGAAGCGTGCTAGTGGGGGGGATTGGCGGCGGCTCAGCCGTCTTAGCCAACGAAGCTGCCAACCGGCTTTTTCGCCTCGGTATTCCTGCAATCGCCATATCAGAAAGTTATCTGCTGCAAATGCGAGCGGCTGCCTTGCAATCCGACGACGTCCTTTTTCTGATCTCTGCAACTGGCGAAGCGGCCGAAATCGTTATTACCGCCGAAATTGCCAATGGCTACGGGGCAACAACTGTCGCCCTTTCAAAGAAGGGAAGTCGGCTAGCGAATGTCGTCACTACCGCTATTGAGGTTGACTTGCCGGAGGATCCCGACGTCCACAAACCTACCGCATCTCGCTATGCCTACCTCGTACTTATTGATGCACTTTCAATGTCCATTGCACAGCACAACGCCGAACACGCGACTGAAAGTCTCCGCCGCATCAGAGCCTCGCTGACGGCCTTTCACGGGCGGATAGAATCGCAGCCGTTGGGTGACTGATCGCTGATCACGGCTCTAGGGAAATGATTCTGTTAGTAAGAGCGAGTCTCTCCCCTCTTGCTCGGCTCAATACCACCGTTTGACGTCAATGCTGAGCAAGAACCACGTTGTCTATGAAAATACCGCAACGTCGCCGGTAACACTTCCGTCTCAGTCTGATTGAACGATACCGCCACCCAGACTTATGAGTTGTTACCATTACCGCACCGCAAAGACCCCAATCGAAGTGCTGACCATAACTCCCTACCAGCCATTGATCACTCATCGTCAGCGTGACGCAAACTTCTTCAAGGGCTGAGTCCCGAAACGTCAATTGACCCCGATTAAATCTGGAACGATGGTGACAATGCCAGGGAAGAACCAAAATATTCCCAGCCCGACGACTTGGATGATCACAAAAGGAATAATTCCCCGATAAATATGGGCCGTCGTGATCCCGGCCGGTGCAACCCCGCGCAAATAAAATAACGCAAATCCAAATGGCGGCGTTAAAAAAGAAGTTTGTAAGTTCACAGCAATCATGATGGTCACCCACTTTGGATCAAAAGATCCGCCGTAAATGACTGGTCCAACGATGGGAATGACGATGTAGATGATTTCAAGAAAATCGAGCACAAACCCAAGAATAAACAAGACAAGCATAACGATCAAAAAAACCGTATATTCATTGTCAAAACTCTTGAGGAATTGCTGAATATAATGCTCACCGCCAAAAGAAATCACAACCAGATTTAACAGTTGTGAGCCAATCAATATCGTAAAGACCATCGAGGTAACTTTTGCGGTTTCGCGAACAACCGGGCTCAGCACCCCATTCGCAAACAGCACCCAACAACCAAATAACAACCCAAACAACGCATATAAGTAGGCCGAATAGGCTAAAATAAATGCAACCCAACTCTCAAAAGACACCGCTTCGTTGTTGATTCGAAGATCAAAATTCACGCCGATCAAAATGCAAATGATGATTGCAAACGCGGACCAAATTATTACCCCACCCGATCGCTCCAAGTCTTTCAATTTCCGATAAGCAGCCAGCATGATGGCACCCGCAGCGCCAAGTGCCGCCGCTGGTGTCGGATTGGTAATTCCCCCCAGAATTGATCCCAGAACCGCAACAATCAAAACCAAGGGCGGAAACACGACTCGAATGAGATCGTTGCGTGCCAATCGAATGATCGCATTCTTACAGCCAATGAGAACCAACCCCAACGGTAAAGCCAGCAATAGCCACGCGACTCCATTCGACATCGTTGGCGAAATCAAAATGATGTCCACCAATAACATCAGTAATATTCCAATCGCGCCAATCAATAGTGGTCGCACGTCCCGTGAGGGCGATACCCCGTAGGCGGTGGTCAATATCAACGAAAAGAGCACGACAAGAACAGCGACGCCGCTGCCAATTGGTGCGATCCCCGAAAGTCGATCAGCCCGCGCCTGCGCCAACTCTTCATCACTCAGGCGCTCACTCAAGGTCGCCCCACCCGCTTCGTCAATTTTTGATTGCTCAACAACGGCAGCATCCCAAGCCGCCTGACCATGCAGCGCAATCATTGATTCTCGACACTCATCCGAGACATTCGTGCGCAGACTCGCCCCTTCACCCACATCAGAAAACGACGAAATCGTTAAATCTTGACTACCGATAATATTGACATTTGTGAGTAAGATCGCTCCGCCAATGATCAAAATCGGCGCACCGAGAAACCAAGTAAAGGCTCCCCGTCGGGTGACGGGTTCGGCATTGGTTCTGCCCAACGCAACTGCGGGGGCCTTTGATGGATTGAGTAACGCAAATCCGAATGCGTATAATGCATACAGTACAGCGAGCAAAATTCCCGGCAATAATGCCGCCTGAAATAACGTACCCACCGAAACGACTGCGGGTTCGCCTAGATATGTCAAGGCGTCTGAACAACCCACCGATTGCGCCCGCGCTTCCTGCGCCGTCGAGTATAAATCACCTGCCAAAGTTCCTAGCAAAACGATCACAATAGACGGTGGAATAATTTGCCCCAATGTGCCTGACGCAGCGATCACACCCGTCGCTAATTCGGGTGAGTAGTTGTTGCGCAACATGGTTGGGAGCGCCAATAACCCCATGGTCACGACCGTCGCACCGACGATTCCCGTCGACGCCGCCAAAAAAGCCCCAACAAAAACGATTGAGACTGCCAAGCCGCCCGGCAACGGTCCGAAAACGCGTGCCATCGTTGTTAAGAGATCGTTCGCAATCCGAGATCGTTCAAGCGTAATTCCCATCAGAACAAACATGAGAACCGCCAGCAAGGTTTCAATCGAAGCGCCCGCTAAGACGCGCTCGTTGATTCGGTTGACAATAAAGGAAAGATTTCGGTCAAGGGCAACCTCCCAACCACTGGGAAAGACTGGAACTTCAATTCGGGGCAATTCGGGATATCGAAATACCGATATGTCGGAGATCTTTACACCCGCAGAAATTAAGTCCGCATAAGCGGCACTCGACGTGTCGATTGCCTGGTGAATAAGCAAGCCCGCATTGTCGAGAACGGCGATGAGCCCAAAAGCGATAACACCCGAACCACCGATCGCAAAGGCAACGGGAAAGCCCGAAAGAATACCGCCGAACAAAAGGAGGAATACAATGATTAGACCAACTTCGACGCCGTCAAGACCAAAGAGCATGTTCTCTATCCGTAAGCCGCCGAAATCCTAATCTAAGCGACTTCCCCCTCCTCCAACGAATCTTTGTCTAAGAATCGATCCTCACTTGCCTCACCTTCCCGCCACTCACAGTACGAGCGAAAAAAGAAGGCCACGGCATGGATAAACACCATTGCCGCAAAGGCACACAGCAACACCTTAAACAGAAAATAGCCATTGAATCCGTTTGGGCTAAAACCAATCGTCTCGACATTCCAGCGAAATGCCTGCGATTTTGCCAGTAAACGCTCCAGCGAATCTGAGGCCGATGGCTTCGGAACAATTAGATGCCGCCATAAGAAAAACCATCCATACATCCAGGTGATGACCGCCATCGGTGCCATGAACAGTAGGCACCCGAACATGTCGATGACTTTCTTGGTTCGGAACTTAACATTCGCATAAAACAGATCAACGCGGACATGTCCGCCTTGTACAAAGGTGTAGGTGCAGCACAAAGCCACTACCATCGCATTATAGAGCTTTAGTTCTTCTGCGAACCAACTAATGTCGAATTGAATCGGAATACCAAATCCAATCGATATGTCAGGACGAGCAAATACCCGTTGGATCATGACGATAATCACTTGCTGGATCACCATAATGAGACCAGCCCACGCAAATAATCGTCCAGTCGTATTGGCAAAGCCTTCTAAACCGCGCACAACATCCCACAGGAAAGTTCTTTTCCACACGCCGAACAGAAAAATACTCAGCACTGTCGTCAACACGACAAAGAATAACTCGACTGATGCGCCGTAGTAGACGAAACGCATCACCGCCTGTTTGTTAGACCAATCCAACCACAAGAGCGGCTGCGAAATGGCCGCAGCAAAATTGTAAAAAGATAGAGCGATCTGGGTTACGAACCAGATGAAGCCGTCGACCACGGCGTAGAGCACGTTAGCCCCGAAGGGAGAGACGTCCATCAAGGCTCCATATTTGCGCTAGGTTCGATATTAATTTAACCGCACCATTTGTACCGTGCCAACCCCATCCATGAGGGACAAGGTTAGCCGGCGAGATCAGCAAAAGTCCGACCTCGCCATTAATTCGTGAACTCGGATGTTGCGTTATCCAAGCACGCGGTCGCGTTGGCTCACATACACACCCGAGGACTGTTGCAGCCAGCCCGACGAAGCCCGCATTGACGGGATAGCGCTGTCGTAAATCTTCTTGAATAAGTCATCGCTCATGTTCTCGTTGAGCACTTCTTGCGCTGCTTTTCCGAAGGCATCCCAGACGCTGTCAGGGAAGGTCGCTACTTTGACGCCAGCAGCCTGCAAACGCTGCAGGGCCGCACCATTGTTCGCGAGGAACTGCGATAGTGACCACTGATGCGCCTCACCGGAAGCAACCTCAATGATCTTCTGGTGAGCAGGGCTTAAGCTCTCAAATACGTCGCGGTTAGTCGCAAGCGATAGTGCCGCTCCTGGTTCATGGTATCCAGCAGCGTAATAGATCTTAGTGATCTCTTGGAAGCCGGCCTTTTCGTCTGCCCACGGACCGATCCACTCGGTGCCGTCAATGGCACCCTGTGCTAACGCTTGGTAAACTTCGGCACCCGGAATATTTTGCACGGAGGCCCCTAATCTGCCTAGGGCAGCACCACCGAGCCCGGGCATGCGGAACTTGAGCCCGACGAAGTCTTCGGGGCTGGTGATCTCTTTTTTGAACCAGCCACCGGCTTGGGCACCAGTATTGCCAGCAATGAATGACTTGAGGCCAAAAATGGCGCCAAGTTCATCATGTAATTCATGACCGCCATCGTGATAGTACCAGTTGACCAACTCTTGCGCCGTCATTCCGAACGGAACGGCGGTGAAAAATGCATAGCCTGGATGCTGGCTAAGGAAATAATAGTCTGCCCCATGATACATGTCAGCTTGACCAGACGTGACGGCATCGAATACTTCGAAGGCGCCAACGAGTTCTCCCGCAGCCTTCAGATCAATCGTTAGAGATCCATCCGACATTGCGGTGATATTATTCGCGACCCGCTCAGCGGCGTCATGTACTCCGGCTAGTCCTCTTCCCCAAGTCGTAACAAGAGTGAGCGTACGATTGCCCTGCGCGTAGGCCGGAGCAGCAAGTGTTGCTGACGCGGCAGCTCCGCCCAAAGCGGTCGATTTTAGGAATTTCCGACGATCCATTTCGTCCTCCCCATTAATTTCGGTTTATTCGGCAGAAATGCCAAACTGCGATAAAGAGGATAATTGTATTGATTATTGACCAATTGTGAATACCAAGTTATTGGTAGATTTTGCTGTTTTTGCTTGAAAATTGTTATTTTTTAAGAGATAATCTGCTCGCAAAATATTCGGTTGCATTTTTCGGTACCGAATAGTCGACTACCGTCGGCTTCGACTTCGTTGCTATGGACAAAAACCACGCGAGGCTTACGGTCATTGTTTTCGCCGAATTATGCCCAGAAGGTCTCACTCTTGGCCACCATCCCGCTCATCATCGCGGGTGCCGTTATCGCAACAGTCGTCACTTATCAGTCGCGTGTCGTCGCAGAGCAAGAAATTCAAGCTCTGGAAGTGCAGTTGATTGCCGCCAAAAAAGCTGAGTTGCGAAACTATGTTACGCAAGCGCGGAACAGTTTTTATTTTATCTACGGGCGGGCACCCCATGATGACTCTCTGGCAAAACAACAGGTTGCTCAAATTCTGTCAGCGATGATCTATGGTACGGATGGATCTTTTTTTGTTTACGACTATGACGGCAATAGTCTGGTAAATCCGAGACATACGGAATTGATCGGACAGCGAGTTAACCAGTTGACTGATCGCAATGGTACGCCGATTGTGAGTGAACTCATCCGCCTGGCACGCGAGGGTTCCGGCTATCACCAATTCTTGTGGGAAAAACCTTCCACGGCCGAGGACGCACAAATGATCGCCTACGTCTTAGGACTGCAGGATTGGCGTTGGGCCGTGGGTACTGGGGTATTCATTGATGATATTTTGACAACCGTTGCCGCACAGCGGGCCGAAGTTGAAGCGCGAGTCGAACGGACTTTCGTCGACATTGGTCTCATCACGCTAGCGGCTCTACTCGTCGTCTTTGCTTCGGGAATGGTATTAAACACTCGGGAACGGCGACTGGCTGATGCAAAACTGAAGGAACTCACGCAAAGGGTATTTGACGCCCAAGAGGAGGAGCGAGGCCGTGTGGCTAGAGAACTTCATGATGGCATTAGTCAAATTCTTGTCGGTATCCGATATACTCTTGATAACGCACGACGACGCTTTTTGCAGAAAGAGGATCAAGTCGAGGATGCTCTAAGCACTGGGATTGATCACTTGGGGCAAGCGATCAATGAAGTCAGACGTATTAGTCGGGACCTGCGTCCCCGTATTCTTGACGATCTCGGACTCGGCCCAGCGATCAAGTCACTCACCGAAGAGTTCAGTTCTCGAACCGGCGTCGCCGTCGACTTCCAAACTGTCGTCTTTCGCAATCGTCTCGACGAAGAGGCCAAAATAGCCCTGTACCGAATCGCACAAGAAGCTTTGATGAATATAGAGCGACACGCGGAAGCGAGTCACATTGAGGTAGATTTGAGAGGGCACAAGGACGGGGTCACCCTTCGTATCACCGACAATGGGCGCGGGATGAACGCAAATGCTAACTTCTCGGTCAACGGTCTGGGTTTGCGCAATATGCAAGAACGAATTGAGCAATTAGACGGCAATCTTAAAATATATTCGACTCGCAAGAGCGCGAGTCGCGGCGGAAAGACGAGCATTGAGGCAAAACTTCCCCTTTCCCATCTTTTGCCACCGAACGAAAAAGCCAGTACCTAGGCGGAGAAAAGCTATGGCTGATGCAGTAAAAGTTTTAATCGTGGATGACCATCCGATGGTCTTAAAGGGTATCCAATCGGTCTTGGAAACATTTGATGATATCGAAATCGTGGGCGCCTTACAGAATGGACAAGAGGCACTTGATCAAATTGCATTCCTGCAGCCCGATGTTGTCTTGATGGATTTAAATATGCCGTACCTCGGCGGTCTGTCGGCGACAGAAATTATCCGCGAGCGGTACCCCGAAACGCGTATCTTAATTCTATCAATGCACGATAACCGCGAATACATCTCTAGTGCCCTTAGTCATGGGGCTATGGGATATGTCCTTAAGGATGTACAGACGGACGAGATCAAACAAGCGATCGATTCGGTAATGGCGGGACACCGATACCTATGTACCGGTGCTGAAGGGGCCTTAAACGACAAGAGTAGTGGCCGGGAGGCTCTCACTGGGCGAGAGCAAACAATCCTATTGGAACTCGCCCAAGGCAAGTCAAACAAGCAAGTCGCCCACGTACTCGAAATTTCCGTTCGAACTGTTGAGACTCATCGCAAAAATATTAAACGCAAGCTCGGAATTTCTTCTACGGCGGGCCTCACGCGTTATGCCCTTGAACATGGCGTTTTGCAGGGTACCGGTGCGAACGTGCGATAAAATACCGAACCTGTCAGTTCGTTATATGCTTTGCAGTCGGGAGACATCAGTTATCGGGGGTGAGTCGTTCGATACCCGAGAACATGCTCAGTACATTGGAACGGTTGCAGCCATCGCGCTTGGCCAACAGTTGTCTCACACAGCTCATATTGTGCGAGGGATCTAAAGGACAAAGCCGAAAAATTTTGCCTGAAAGTCGGTCGTTTCTTGCCATTGGCTTTTTGATTGTTGACGAAGTCCCTTTCGGCAGTATATAATCATCGAATAAAGCGGAGTATGAGATATGATCTACGGCGTGATTGGAGTGGTGTTCTGGGGCATGGCCTGATAACGTAATCTTAACGTATCCGCCGTGCACCTCCGAAGTTATTCATCGGAGGTTTTTTTTTGCTTTGACCCTGACAGTTTAGCGGAGAATTGGAAATGACCGATGATATGACTGGGGCACGAATTGTTGTTCACGCTCTTAGGGAACAAGGAGTGGACACCGTTTTTGGCTACCCCGGAGGCGCGGTTCTGCCAATCTACGACGAAATTTTTCTGCAAAGTGATATTCGTCACGTACTTGTGCGTCATGAGCAAGGGGCCGTACATGCCGCGGAGGGTTACGCTCGTTCTACAGGCAAGCCCGGAGTCGTCTTTGTTACCTCTGGCCCAGGGGCTACTAATTCTGTCACTGGCCTCACTGACGCACTTATGGACTCAATTCCAATCGTCGTCATTACTGGTCAGGTTCCAACCTTCCTAATCGGCTCGGACGCATTCCAAGAAGCTGATACAGTCGGGATTACCCGCCCTTGCACAAAGCACAATTGGTTAGTGAAGGACGCTGACAGATTGGCACCCACCTTGCATGAAGCCTTTCATGTTGCTGTGGCCGGTCGTCCCGGCCCCGTGTTGGTTGATATTCCTAAGGATGTTCAATTCGCAAGTGGTCGTTATACAAAAGCAAATCCATCCAATTCGCAGTACCAACCATCTCTAACGGCTGACGAGGCGAGCATTGAGGCTCTGGTCGATGCCATTGAGACCGCACAGAAGCCCTTATTCTATACCGGGGGAGGCGTAATAAACTCTGGGATCAAGGCTAGCAAACTCTTGTGCCAACTCGTTGATGCGACGCGCTTTCCGATTACCTCCACTTTAATGGGGCTTGGTGCCTATCCCGGTTCGGGACGCTGTTGGCTCGGAATGCTTGGAATGCACGGTCTCTATGAAGCCAATATGGCGATGCACGATTGTGACTTAATGATTAATGTTGGTGCGCGATTCGATGATCGCATTACCGGACGAATAGACGCCTTCAGTCCTCATTCGACCAAGGCTCATATTGATATTGACCCCTCCTCAATCAACAAAATTATCCATGTCGATATCCCCATCATCGGCGATACCGCCCACGTTCTCAAAGCTGTACTTGCCTTCTGGCAGTCGCGCGGCTGCAAAACCAACGTTGAGGGCGTTAGCGACTGGTGGCGGCAAATTTCCGAATGGCAGAAAGTGGATTGCCTTGCCTATGAGTCGAGTTGCAGCACCATTAAACCGCAGCACGCGCTTGCACGTTTGGAGGCCCTTACACAGGAACGGAAGGATCGCTTCATTTGTACCGAAGTTGGGCAGCATCAAATGTGGGCCGCTCAGTATTTGAAGTTTGAGGAACCCAATCATTGGATGACATCGGGCGGCCTTGGGACAATGGGGTATGGTCTACCCGCCTCAATTGGGGTTCAGTTAGCGCATCCCGACGCACTCGTCATCAATGTCGCAGGTGAGGCCAGTTGGTTGATGAACATGCAAGAAATGGGAACCGCTGTTCAGTATAATCTCCCCGTTAAACAATTTATTTTGAATAATGAACGACTTGGAATGGTACGGCAGTGGCAAGAACTCCTCCACCAAGAGCGATACTCCCATAGTTGGTCTGAGGCACTTCCAGATTTTGTCAAGTTGGCTGAGGCATTTGGTGCGAAGGGTATCGTCTGCAAACATCCCGATCAGCTTGATGAAGTAATCATGGAAATGATTGAATATGATGGACCAGTCTTGGTTGACTGCCTTGTTGAAAAGCATGAAAACTGCTTTCCGATGATCCCGTCGGGCAAACCCCATAACGAGATGTTGCTCGCAACATCTGCATCAGATGACGGCGTCGACGAAAAAGGCGCTGTGATGGTCTGACTCCGGCAATAGCGCTTAGGCCTATTGGTGGTGCATAAGTATCTTCGGTGATGCTACTCATGAAAAGGATAAACTGTTGGCAGCTTTAAAAATTAAGAAAGGCGCGACAAGCCGATCGGCGTATAATCTTCGTCCAACCTTCTCGGATGATATTGAGCGCCATACTCTCGCAGTCGTTGTCGAGAACGAACCCGGTGTATTAGCGCGCGTCATTGGCCTATTTTCGGGGCGTGGGTACAACATCGAAAGCTTAACTGTTGCAGAAGTCGATCACATGGGTGGTTTGTCACGCATCACCATCGTTACCAATGGTACACCGCAAGTCATAACTCAAATCACCGCCCAATTGAGTCGCATTGTTCCAGTGCGGGAAGTTCATGACCTAACTGTGGAAGGCGCTACGGTGGAGCGGGAGCTCGCGATGTTCGATGTTGCGGGAACGGGAAAAAAAAGACTGGAAGCGCTACGCCTTGCGGACATTTTTAGAGCACGGGTAGTCGACTCAACACTAAAGAGTTTCATTTTTGAAATTACTGGAACCCCCGAGAAAATTGATGCTTTTGCCGAGTTAATGCGGCCTCTCGGTCTTCGCGAGTTAGTTCGAACGGGTGTCGCCGCCCTCCCCCGAGGCGAATAAAAAGATACTTAGGCATGAGGCGGTACCATACAACGCCAATGGGGGCAGGTCGTTTTTCTTGGTTGTGCGACCGTGCAATATTGGACTAAACATTGGACGAAGTCATCTCGTATTCGGTTTTTGCGAGGTCTAGTTGAACTACGTTCAAACCAACACTGAACAAGCCAACATCTCAGAAAACAAAACTATTTTTGCCGCAACCAATGAACAAAACGGTCGACCAGTGACTACTCCCCACCCTAAAGGACGGTGGTTTTACGGCGCGATGGATAAGCATCATTTTCGTCGCGAATCTTTTCTTTCAGTCACCCTCAGTACTCTCATGAGGTCTATGAGTAGACAGAGTTATCCTCGGCATCACAGGTCCCGTAGGATCATCGGCTCCCAAAATAATGTCCATTCCAGTAGTTGGCGAGCGCAGAGGCTTTAGCGGTGCACATCTGTCTCAGAATGTTCATAACTGACGATACGATAAAAGTGCCACGTCGTGTGTCCGAGCAGCGGCAAAACAACTAACAAACCAACAAACCACGGTAGCAGCGCAACAAAAGTGGTTATCGCCACAAATGCCGCCCACAACAGCATCGCTGTCGGGTTTGCTTGCACGAACTGAAAGCTGGTAATCATAGCCGTCACAAAATCTATTTCGCGATCTAGTAATAGCGGTAGTGCGATGACGGTGATCATAAACAACAATAGCGCAAATAATCCGCCAACAACAGTGCCAAAAGCCAGCATCGTCAACCCATTGGGTGTCAGAAACACGTCAAGCGATGTCGAAATATTCATCATTGTTGAATGTCCAAGAAATAGCGCAAAAATCATGTGCCCGATAAAAAACCAGAACATAAAGATAACCAAGATAATGGCGCTAATCGACGGTAACTGCCTTCGACTTTGATGCCGAATCACACCCAAAATATGAGCAAAGTTTAGGCGCTCACCGCGCTCAAGACGCCGCGAAACATCATAAAGGCCAATTGCCGCGAAGGGACCGAGCAATGGGAACCCTATAGCGGCCAAAACTAACCAAAAGGTTGTGTCACTTTGCACCGTGATAACAGCCATAATCCATCCGCAGATCACATAGAACCCAGCAAAAAACAGACCGTAAAGTGGAGCCCGAATCATATCCTGCCAACCACGATGCAAGGCAGTACCGAAATAACGAAATTGAACAGTGCGGAGTTTGGGTGCGCCGAATTTCGGCTCAGGCTGTTGCGTCATGATTTACTCCTCAATAGTCGGTGGCTGTCGCTCAGGCCAATTTGTGGAAGCATGATAACGCGACGCGATCGCAATCAAGTGACGGTCCGCACCGCGTCTTCCGACTAACTGTAGGCCCATCGGCAACCCGGCAACACTAAATCCAGCCGGCACAGCGAGAGCTGGCAACCCAGCAAGGCTCGCCGGAACCATTACCTGCATCCACCGATGATAGGTATCCATTTTTGTTTCACCAATTTGCGTCGGATACTCAATAGTTGTCTCAAACGGCCAGACTTGAGCCGTTGGCAGCACAAAAGCGTCGTATTCATCCAACAATTCTGTTGCGGTTCGAAACCAGTCTGAACGAACACAACTCGCGGCATGAACGTTGAACGCGCTCAGCGACTGTCCATTCTCGAACTCCCAAATCGCTGTGGCCTTAATCTGATTCTTACTTCGAATATACGGCTCTAATTTGACGCCCACCTGCCACGACCGCAGTGCTATCCAACTTTGAAACATCGCCTCCGCATTAAAGGGCGGAGGAGGTCTATCAATTCTTGCACCCAAACTTTCAAATGTTTGCATCGCTTGCTGACAAATGGCGATTATGCCATCCTCCATTGGGAGTTGCCCACCCCAATCTTCCAACCATGCAAGTCTTATATTCTCCAACGTCTCGTCAATTCCCGTTGGATGAAAATATTGCGTTGACCCGTGTGGCTGATACTGATCGGGTGCTGCCATGACATCAAGAAGTAACGAAAGATCGTCTGGGTTTCTAGCCATGGGACCCAGTGTTGCCAGCTGATGCAAGAAGGTGTCGCCATCTGGCTGACTGGGAATTAATCCCCAACTCGGGCGCAAGCCGTAGACATTGTTCCAGCCAGCAGGATTACGTAATGAACCCATCATGTCAGATCCATCTGCGATCATCAGCATCCCGGTAGCTAGGGCAACAGCTGCACCGCCCGATGAGCCGCCACAGGTTACACTGTGATCGTAGGGATTTTTGGTCACTCCGTACACCTCATTGAAGGTATGGCTGCCCAAACCAAATTCCGGAGTGTTAGTCTTGCCAACGACGATCGCACCAGCGGCTCGCAATCGAGCAACCATTGCGTCGTCCTCTGTCGGCACATGATTAGCAAAGAGTTTTGAGCCCTGTGTTGATCGGATCCCAGCAACGTTGACCAAGTCCTTGATCGCGATTGGTAACCCATGCAAACTTCGGGTCTTTGAACCTTGGTCCGCAACTTGGGCTTCGGCGAGCAGTTCGTCCGCATCGCGCATCGCCACCAGCGCGTTCACAGTCGGGTTGATTCCGTCAATCCAATCAAGCGTTTGGATCATTAACTCCGTGGCACTTATCCTGCCGCGCTTTAGCTTATTGAGTACCGAAATTGCTGAATCACTCGGGCCTATCATTCTAGCGTCGCCTAATGGTCGCAAATTCACTTATAATCTGTCGTCTGCGGCTACTCACTTTGAGCCTCAGAGCGGCTCTTACCCGCAACCTTCATTGCCAGAGTCGCGGCCATAAATTCATCAAGATTACCATCAAGTACGGCCTTAGAGTCAGAGGTTTCATAGTTGGTTCTTAAATCCTTGACGAGTTGATAGGGTTGCAACACGTATGATCGGATTTGGTTACCCCACCCCGCGTCTCCCTTTGCATCGTGTTGCGCATTGAGTTCGGCGTTACGGCGATCTAATTCAAGTTGGTACAAGCGTGACTTGAGCGCTTTCATCGCAATATCTCGGTTTTGATGTTGTGACTTAAGTGAACTGGAAACAACAATTTGGGTTGGAAGATGCGTAATCCGAACCGCAGAGTCGGTTTTGTTTACATGCTGACCGCCGGCCCCTGAGGAGCGGAAAGTGTCGACCCGAATATCCGAGGGATTTATTTCAATTTCTATGGTATCATCGACAACCGGATACACCCATACTGAGCAAAATGATGTGTGGCGTTTGGCTGCCGAATCAAATGGCGAAATGCGCACCAATCGATGGACGCCACTTTCAGACTTTAACCAACCATAGGCGTTATGCCCTGAGATTTTATATGTCACTGACTTCAGTCCAGCTTCATCACCCGGGATTTCGGATTGCGGCGCGATATCATATCCTTTTTTCTCTGCCCATCGTAGATACATTCGGGCCAACATGGCCGCCCAGTCGCAACTTTCTGTTCCGCCGGCACCCGCATTAATTTCTAAGAATGAATCGTTGGCGTCAGCTTCCCCATCAAGAAGCATTTCCAACTCTTTTTTTGCTGCATGTTGTGCAAGCTGTTCAAGATTGTCCTCAGCCTCTGTTATTACTGCGGCATCATTCTCAGTTTCAGCTAATTCAATTAAATCAAGATTATCGCACAACTCTCGCTTAATCTGATCGTGCATTTCCACCGCATCAATCAGGAGTTGCCTCTTTTTCATCAAGGCTTGCGCAGCCTGCGGATGGTCCCACAGCTGCGGGTCAGCAACCCTAGCATCTAACTCCTCAAGACGATGCGTAGCGCTTTCTCGGTCTATTCTCTGACCTAGGAGCATAAGCGATTTTTTTATTTTGCTGACGGTGCTTTGAATTTCGTTGCGCATTGTCAATTCATTAGCCTATGCTTTTAATTTCTAGTTGTCGTGGTTTGACCAGCTGAACGCGCCGTCGGTTTGGGGTCGTGTGCCTCAAATAGTTCAATACCATTCGACGCTGTTTAAACTGAACTACCTAAACTGGTCAAACATGCCTACGAGTTCAAAGTATCGGTAGGCGTGTTGAGAGCGATTGCAATCAGTACACCGTTCTCACCAACAAATGGAATGCAATCCAAGGATTTTTTCGACTGAACGCACGTTGTCGATATCGCTCGTCGCCGGGCCGCCCATATCAAAGATATGAAGATCAGTTTCTATCCGTTAGCTTCCGCTTCATGACGCGTATAGTGGTGCCCCGCTGGAAGCCATCCTGCTGACCGATAACAACTCAGTGTGTATTTACTTCAATATAGACCGCCGGAACTCATTTCACCAAAGGAAGGCCTCGAAACACTCTCCTTTTGCTCGCTGTCCTCATCTGTCCCTGTTTGATCTTTAACACTATCTTCATCGCCAATTTTGAGATCAGACCCAATAACAAATCCGCCTCCTACTGTCAGGCTAAAGTCTGGTTCTTCCCCATCGCGAAAAAATTCCGCCACGACGTCAGCGCCAGAAGCATCATCATTCAATCGCGCACCGCTGTTACGGTCTATTTTGATAAAATGACCGCCACTGGGTATTAAGAATTTTCCGCCGCCATACTTCTCAATGGCTTCAGACATAAAGCGCTGGAATACAGGCCCACACATCGCGCCGCCTGAAGCCGCCCGCCCCAAAGGTCGGGGCTGATCATATCCGATGTAGCACCCGGCAGCGATGTTCGACGAAAATCCAATAAACCAAACATCACGCGCCTCATTGGTCGTGCCGGTTTTCCCCGCAATCGGTACTGGCAAATTGACTGACGCACTTGCTGTACCACGGCTCACAACACCCTGCATCATTGACGTCAATTGATAGGCGGTGATTGCATCAATGACTTTTTCGCGCTTCGAGGTTACAAGTGGGAGTACCCCCTCCTCAAGATCAGCGCTCTTACAGTCTTGGCAAGTTCTCTCGTCGCGACGAAAGATGGTTTGACCCGTTCGATCCTGTATCCGATCAACTAGGGTCGGTTGCACTCTCTCTCCGCCGTTCGCGAACATGGAATAGGCAGCTACCATTCGATACAGAGTGGTCTCTTCTGATCCCAAAGCATTCGCCAAAAATAATCCCATATCATCGTAAACCCCAAATTTTTCTGCGTACTCCGCAATAATGTCCATACCGGTGTGTCGGGCAAGTCGAACGGTCATGAGGTTGCGGGACCGTTCAATCCCGGTACGCAGGGGGGTTGCTCCGTAAAACTTCTTGGTTGCATTTTGTGGTCGCCACAAGCCCTGCGGCGTATCGAGTTCAATTGGAGCGTCCAAGACGATGGTTGCCGGCGAGTACCCGTTGTCCAGTGCCGTAGCATAAACGAGGGGCTTGAATGCTGATCCCGGTTGTCGCATCGCTTGCGTTGAACGATTGAACACCGAGTGCTGATAGGAAAAGCCGCCTTGCATGGCCAGAACTCTGCCATTGTTGACATCCATAGCGACAAAAGCGCCTTCCACCTCTGGAATTTGGCGAAGCGACCATCCCAGAAATTCGTTATCTTCCTCAGAATATTCCTCACGCACCAAGATGACATCGCCAATTGCAAATAGATCACTGGCCTTCTCAGCGCGAGCACCTCTGGTACCGTCGTTACTCCGACTACGAGCCCAGCGAATGTCATCCGCCTTGATCCAAGCCCCACCATCTTCCGTGTCAATTCCTTCAATGCCGAGTCGTGCATCTGACTCCGTCAGTTCTAAGACAACAGCAGGATACCATTTGCTCGGCAGCACGATATCACGAGCGACTTCAACAGCAGCGAGTTCATTGCGCCAGTCCGTTTCGTTCGATAATTTTTCTTGAGCAATGGTCGCGACTGGTCCATTCCAAACGCCTCGCGACCGATCATAAGCCTCTAAGGCTTCCCTCAAGGCAATTGCTGCAACATCTTGCATTTCCGCATCAATGGTGGCGCGAATCGCAAGTCCTTCCGTAAAGAACTCCGCCTCGCCAAAATCTTTTGTTAGTTGTCGACGGATTTCATCGGTAAAGTAGTCACGGGGCGGTAGTGAATTTCGAAAGCTTGCAAAATCGCCATTCTGTACCGATTTTAGCGGTTTTGCAATTTCTGCCGCGTATACCGATTGATCAAGATAGCCGTTCTCTGTCATTTCTTTCAAAACAAAGTTTCTTCGTGCGATCAATCTTTCCTTGCCGCGGACCGGATGGAATTGACTTGGTGCCTTGGGAAGAGAGGCGAGAAAGGCGGCTTCGTGCGGCTCCAATTTGTCCAATGTTTTATTGAAATATGTTTGTGCCGCGGCGGTGACCCCGTAGGAATTTTGGCCAAGGAAAATTTCGTTGAGATATAATTCGAGAATAGATTCTTTATCTAAGGTTTGTTCTAATCTGGTGGCGAGAAGAATTTCCTTTATTTTTCGCTCAATTCGTCGATCCCCTGAGAGCAGGAAATTTTTCATGACCTGCTGAGTGATTGTTGACGCTCCGCGAATAACCTCTCCTTTCGTTTGAATTGCTGCAACGCCGGCCGCAATAATGCTTCGAACGTCGTAACCGCGATGCACGTAAAAGTTTTTGTCTTCGGCACTAATGAAGGCCTGTTTCACTAAATTTGGAATTTCATCAGCAGGGGTGAACAAACGGCGTTCACGAGCGAACTCATCAATCAGCCGACCTTCGCCAGAGTAAATTCGACTAATTGTCGGCGGTCGATACTGCGCTAGAGACTCGTGGCTCGGAAGATCACGGCCGTAAATCCAAAATATAATGCCTACCAAAAGTGCGACCATCACCACAATGATTGTGGCGAGCGAGAAAACGGCTCCCGTGATGTTTAGGGTCAATCTAACCATGTCGAGCTATCTTAGATTGAAATAATTGCTTACTCAACCAACCGTAAATTAACGGCGACTTCATGGGAGCGAGGCCGTCAGTCTTTGGGTTTATTCGAAGGGTGTGATTCGATACATTATCGTATGCGTCGCTTTCTTGAAAACAATAATTCCGTGACTGTTTGGTGAAGGCGAACTGTTTGCGCCGATGATGTATTGGCAATAAACAGTGCCCACGAATGCCATCGTCATTGAAACTTATGGCCGTTAGCTTTTTTTGGTGCAAGGCCGCATTAGTTTTTTCGCCGGTTCTTCTTGCGTATCGTACTGGTCGCAAACTGCTTGCCGTTCTCTAGATTTTGGGTGCACAGTTCACCTCGTTTGAGTATCTAAGTCTTAGGACTCGAAGATACTTGAGCGCAAAAAGTCTTCTGCGAGCACTGTCAACCAAGTTGAGAATAGCGCAAGTCGCAATTACCTAAAATTACTTCGTTAACTTGTCACCATTTTTGAATTCCCGAGGTATTTGGGCACTAGCGCGTACCTTGCAAAACAAGACTTTAGGGGCCGTCGCTTAAGTTGCAACTGAACCCAAGGCTCGTACCGACGTGAATAGAGAGTGTATTCCTCGCCTCGGTATCGGTTGCAGTTTGACCTCTTATATGTCTATCTACCAGAAAGTTCGAACGTCGCAGATTTCGCCACTAAGTTTCTATATCGCATGAAATTGTTGGGCACTTTATAACATCGTGTTTCAAAAAATTATGAATTTGACCGCAATAGTTCGGCGTTTCGCCTTCACAGGCCTTATATTGGCTTCGGTTCACATCTGCCCTGCCCCGTCGGCATCAGCGGCCTTATTGCGCGACGCGGACATTGAGCAACAGCTATCTGATCTTGCCGCGCCTTTACTCGCAGCGGCTAATCTAGAGCTTGACTTTGTTCGCGTCTTGCTGGTCAATGATCGGTCCGCCAATGCATTTGTGATTGACCATCGGGCAATTTACATCAATTCTGGTTTGATCGAAAAAATGACAACTCCTGAGATGCTGCAAGCAGTCATCGCTCACGAGGCGGCGCACATTGCCAATGGTCATATTGCACGGCGTACCGGAAACCTTAGGAATTCTCAAACACTTGGCGCACTCGGAATCGCTCTTGCGATTGCGACTGGTGCATTTAGCAGTCCCGAAGTCGCGGGCGGGCTAGCGCTTGCAATTTCCAACTCAACATGGCGCGGTTTTCTTAAACATACGCGAGCCGAAGAAGCTGCTGCAGATCAAGCGGCGGCTAACTATATGCGAAGGGCTGGCGTTAGCCCTCGGGGCCTTGTTCAAATCCACCGCTTGTTTCGTGGTCAGGAAGCGCTCAACGAGAGTCGTCAAGATCCTTACGTGCGTTCGCATCCCCTATCGCGTGATCGCATTCGGGCGGCAGAAGCTTTTTTGGCTCAATACGGAGATACTGGTGAACCTGATCCGGACGTCATGTACTCTTTTGCGCGTCTAAAGGGAAAACTTTCTGCATTCGTGCGCAATCCCGAATGGACACTTCAGCGTGCGAATGAGGAGGAAAATATTGATATTCGTGCGATGCGAACGGCAATCGCCTATCATCGACAATCGCAGACGGATGCAGCGCTTCGGGCGATTGATCAAGCGATTTCGGCGCGACATGGGCAAGATGGCCTTTATTTCGATCTCAAAGGACAATTGTTGCTTGAAAGCCGCCGCTTCCCGCAGGCATTATCCGCGTATCAAAAGGCGCATCAACTTGAACCAGACAGCCCGCAAATTATGGGAGGGCTTGGTCAAGCTCAACTCGCTGTTGGCGAGTTTCAGAGTGCTGTTGCAACTTTGGAGGAAGCGCGGGAGTTGGACCGAACGCACACGCGCATCTTGCGTGATCTTGGGCAAGCGTACGCCAAAGTTGGGCGCATTGGCGAAGCGTCGTTGGTTACGGCGGAGAGATATGCGCTTACCGGCCAACTGCGGGATGCCGATGTACAAGCACGACGGGCGATGGACCTATTACCAAAAGGCAGCACGGGTTGGCGTCGTGCCCAAGATGTCCACTTAACAATTTCCAACAATCTAAAAAGGCAATAATCATGATTAGAATTCTACTCCTTTGCAAATCATTAATCCTACTGTTTGCGTTATCCGCTAGTGCGCTTGATCTTTCGCAATTGACTGATGACGAACGTGCATTATTACGCGCCGAAGTTCGCAGTTATCTGTTGGACAATCCCGAAGTATTATTCGAGGCGGCGCGCATTTATCAAGAACGTCAATCCGAGATTGAGGCGCAGGCTGAACAGCGCGCGATCTCAGAGCTCTCTGAGGCTCTCTTTTCTGACTCCGCCTCTTGGGCTGGGGGAAACCTTGAAGGCGATGTAACTCTCGTCGAATTCCTTGATTACCGCTGCGGGTACTGTCGCAGAGCGGCGCCAGAGGTCGAACAGTTAGTTGAGACTGACGGTAATATACGACTCGTTGTCAAAGAGTTTCCGATACTGGGTGATGAGTCGGTGCTGATGTCTCGTTTTGCGATTGCGACGCTGCAAATCGCTGGAGCGGCCGCTTACAAGCAGGTGCATGATAGGCTGATTGAGCTACAAAATCCAATTAGCAACGATACCTTGCGAGATTTGGCAAACGACCTCAATCTCAAGTCGGACGAAATCATAGCCCATATGGAGCATGACAGCGTATCAGAGGTTCTTTTGCAGAATCGAGCCTTGGCGCAGAGACTGAACATTTCTGGAACACCAGCTTTTGTCTTGAGCGATCGTGTAATTCGAGGCTTTTTGCCGGCGGCGGACATGCTGGAAGTGATAGAAGAGCTGCGCAGTTAACGCATCGACGCTGAAGTTATTGAACTTTCGGGGCTCCGTTCTGCGTTAGCCCCGAGCCTTTCGGTTGGGTTGGGTTTTTAATTATAATTAATTGTCGGGTGGCGTTAATGGATTTTGCGGGAAATCGGCGCAACCAACTATCTGCTCGAATTTGAACCGTGGTCGACAATTCTTTTTGGTGGGTGAGTTGGTCTTACCTACTTACGATAAGAATGTTCTCAAATTTAGGGGTCCAAGAACCTTGCAAGTCCCATACAGAATTTACGCGATATGATGAAATTGCGGAGGGGGGTTCTAATACTGTTCAGTAGACGAGGCATCACTTATCAACACCAGTTCTAAGCTGGATTCTGGGGCGGGATTACGACCGATGATATACGGACGAGAATATTGCGACACTTTTGGTCGGCGGTATCGCAGATTGAATTGAGTCGATTAGATCTCAACCGATAAGTTGATCGACAATCTTGATCAGCTTCTTGATGATTACAGTCAATTCAGTGACCCATGAAAAATAGTCGTGCGAACTAAAAGCTGCATAAGTGCGAACAGGCGAACTGATGAAGACAGACAAAAAGACGAAAGAACAGCCCATTGAAGATGCCCTGATCACCAAACTTCACGGTCTCAATTTCGTCTATCAAGAAGATATTCGCAATCAAGAAGCACTGGAAGCCAATTTCCGAAAGAAATTTGGGGACCTGAACGATGTTCGGCTCTTGGATATTGAGTTCAAGTGCCTTTTGGGACAGATTGTTAACGCCAATGCGTTCAGATTTTGCACACAGGCTCTGCATCAACGCGCATGAGTTCGGCACCGGAGCCTAAACTCACCGCTAGACAACACCGCCGATAATAATAGGCTATAAGTCAAAGCGCAGGTTACTACTAATTTTCCGTGCTTTCTCTCGGCCGTCAAAAGCAGTCGCGGAAAACCATCATAAATGTCGCAAACTCAACTTTTCGGCACGCCAAAACGGCTACCGCAGAGAGACGCCGCAAATATTTAATCGGGTATTGTCATACTCACCGCACACGTTTCTTCAATAAAATCATCAAGTATCCAAAAACGCACGCATTCTTTGCCAGAGAGAGTTGCAAAAAACGCAATCCAATCAGACCTGAGATATGAGATTGTGGTACAGAGGAGCAACCGTCAATGCCTCCCAGCGTCACAGGTAACCGGACACTAAGAATGCTTCATATTTGTTCGACCTGATCCAACGAAAGAAAAAAGCAATAACCTCTCGTTGCGACTGAAAAAGCGAACGTTTGGAAATGAGGGCAAAATTGCTTGTTCGTTGAAGTTACTCTGCCGCTTCGACTTCGCGTTCTGCTTGATTAGTTTCTATTTCCGTTGCCTTGGCTTCAACCTGTTCAACGATATGATCAATCATCGCGTCGTTTGACATTTTGTGGCTCTGCTTGCCAGCAAGATAAACCATGCCAGAACCTGCCCCACCACCAGTCCACCCGACATCGGTCATAAGAGCTTCGCCTGGACCATTAACAACACAGCCAATAATTGATAAACTCATCGGCGTCTTTATATGCTCTAAACGCCTTTCGAGTGTTGCGACAGTCTTGATCACATCGAAGCCCTGCCTTGCGCAAGATGGGCAGGAAATGATGTTTACGCCACGATGGCGAAGACCGAGAGATTTTAGTATTTCAAAACCAACCTTTACTTCCTCAACAGGATCGGCACTTAGACTGACTCGAATCGTATCGCCAATCCCCATCCATAGTAAATTTCCAAGCCCAATTGAGGATTTGATCGTACCGGAAACAAGACCACCAGCCTCAGTAATGCCTAAATGAATAGGCGCATCTGTTGCTTCGGCCAAAGACTGATAGGCCGCGGCTGCCAAAAACACGTCGGATGCCTTGCAGCTAATCTTGAATTCCAAAAAATCATTGTCTTGTAAAATTTTGATGTGATCCAGTCCGCTCTCCACCATGGCTTCAGGACACGGTTCGCCGTACTTTTCCAGTAAGTGTTTTTCTAGACTACCCGCATTCACACCAATACGCATTGAGCAGCCGTGATCTTTGGCGGCCTTGATAAGATCTCGCACACGAGAAGCTTCCCCTATGTTACCGGGGTTAATTCGCAAACACGCCGCACCCGCCTCAGCACTCTCAATGCCTCGTTTGTAATGGAAATGGATGTCCGCCACGATCGGAACGGGACTCTCCTTTACAATCTCCTTGAGCGCTTCCGATGATGCTTTATCTGGCACGGACACACGGACAATATCTGCCCCTGCCTCAGCGACTGACTGGATCTGCTCTATTGTTGCCTGAACATCAGTGGTCAGAGTATTGGTCATCGTTTGGACGGCTATCGGAGCGCCACCGCCAATCGGGACATTGCCAACCATAATTTGACGCGCCTCGCGCCGATAGATATTACGCCACGGACGGATGTGATTTAGTGCCATTTCGTTCGTCTCTACGGAACCAGTTCCTGATTCGGTTGGATTTTATTGCTGACAAAAGTCGCGTGTAGGTCGTAAATGCAGCACGATCTAGTTGTCGTGTGCAACAGTTGCCCGTGCCTGCGAGACCCAGCGAGCAAGGTCATCATCCTTTGTGATATCTGCAGACGGGAATGTCTCTCGCAAGGTGTCGGCAGATAATACAACGTTTGAGGTAACTCTCCCTTTCTCGCCGACGGGTCCGTAATACCGACCATTAATTTCAAAATAAACCGCGCCAGAATCACCCACCTTCGCTATTGCCGGGATTTCCGTTATCGGAACTTCATAGCCCTCGCCCCTCGCCAGGAGACCTTCATAGATTACCGAGTTATCTGCCACCGTCACACGAACCCAAGCTCGGCGCACGGCAACTAATCGTACACCCGGTGACGCTGCTTCCAGAACTTGCGGTAGGGCGACGTCACTGTGGCTATCGGTTTCTTTAAGCCCATCTGTTGTTTGTCCGAACTGAGAACTTGCCACCAATGATCCGCTCGAGATTTCAACAGTAAATTCCTCAAAAGCGTTACTCGCAATTAAGCGAGACAAATCGTCGTCTTCGCTCTTATTGGCAGCCGAAAACGTCTTGGTCACAAAGTCTCTTGATAACACGAGATCGGAGGTTACTGTACCGCGAGCCCCAACGGGTCCAAATACTCGACCCGCGACATCAAAATAAACGGCTCCTGACTCTCCCACTCGCAAAGATTGCGGATCCCTCACCTTCGGCACAACATACGCCTGACCGCTCTCCAAAATTCCCTCAAATACTGTTTCCCCGTTTTGCGTCGTTACGCGCATCCATGATGGCCTAAC
The DNA here is from genome assembly GCA_026709985.1 of Aestuariivita sp. Classification (GTDB taxonomy): domain Bacteria; phylum Pseudomonadota; class Alphaproteobacteria; order Rhodobacterales; family Rhodobacteraceae; genus JAPORY01. The sequence goes on from JAPORY010000027.1 coordinate 42,698, forward strand.
AGCGAGCACTCGGAGAGGTTTCGTATTCGTCGCACTCGGAATTGGTGCGACGTCTGCGACCGCTTGAGTTACGGGCGTTAGTTCGACAACCGGAGGCGTCGGTAACTGCGACCTTGCGAAGACGCCAACTTTAGCAGGATCCAGTCGAGAAATCGCCTCATCCCGTGGCACGAGCACAGGAACATCAAGAGCCTGCCGCCGATAGAGACGATCAACCGCGATATTTGGTTGTTCGCCGTCTACGTTGCGCTGATTTACGTTTAATTCAGAGTACGCTGGCTCAATGTCGATTAAGGCAAATGGACTCTGTTCTGATGGTGAGACCTGCACTTGTTGAATTTCTTTCAACACAGTCCATCCACCAAAGCCGATACAGACCACTAGGCCAAGAAGAATCAACGTCGATCCGATTGCCCGCGGCGATACACTTGCTTGAACAGGCTCAAATAACTGTGCAAACCCCTCTAAGTTACTTGAGTAATTAGGAACTGAAGGGGATCGGAAACGGCGGGCGTAGCCTTTTCCCCTTTTTGTTTTATCCGTCTCCGATCGATTCTTCGTTGTTTGAAAATGGAGTGAAAATCCACTCTCACGGCAGAATGCCTCGTAAGCACGTTCGGGGTCTATGTTGAGGTATCGGGCATACGAGCGAACGTATCCAGGCACAAAGCTGGGCACCTCGAAAAATTCGGCGTTACATTGTTCAATAGCGATGATGTATGATGCTTGGATCTTGAGTTCTTCCTGCACCTCAAGGACAGACTTGCCCATGGTGGCGCGCTCACCGCGCATTTCATCACCAAGACAGAAATTGAAGTCGTCAAACCCTTTTGGTCGGGTAATCTCTTGCTTCTGATCGGTCAGAGACTCCGGGCGATTCATGACTTGCATCCAATTCCAGTGTCGTTCAGTGCCTGTTCAACTGGTGGTCAGAAAGGTTTTATTGGCAAAATATAAAAAGCGAGTTCCGTTCCTACATTTGTGTCGCATATTTTGTTGCTTAGGTAAACAAGAATTAGTATTTTTCTCTATTTTTTCTGCGCGTGAGTCGATCGGCTCAAAATCCATTTTCATTTCAACTCTAACATATACCGTACAAGACTTCAATATTCTTGGTGCCTAATTCCTGTATATAAAGCAGACAAGTTCCTGTCGCACCGCAAAGCCTGCTTAATTGAGAGTAAACAGGTTGGTAGAGTGAACGGAGCAATCCCAATCTACCTGCCATCTTTCGGTCAACTGATAAACATATTCACACTTGGGTGAGGGTGTAAGTCATATTTTGCGTAGCTTGTTTTGCGCTGTTGGAGCCGACAGATCACGACACGGGCAGCGTAGCACTGCTAAGGTCTGCACCGCCCTGTTAACCCAAAATCTTACCGTTCTTGGCACCCTCCACGCACAATCAAGCAATCTGCGGCAATTACAAAGCGTCACAGCGTCAAACGGACTCGTATCTTCGCTACCGCGTAACTCTCACCCAGATACGGGGGTGCTCAGTTACTCCCTATCGTCTTCTTCCGGTCCGCCTCACCATAAACTCACGGTTTCGTGACTCTAACTTATGCCCTCCGCGGAGACAGGTCAACAAAAAAATATCATTTTTGTGAAAAAGGCTACAAAGGCGATGATCCGTGATCGCCTATGATAGGGGGCATCGTTTATTCGCCCGACTAAGCCAACCGTTTCCATACCTGAGAATTCGCGTTCTGGATAACGCACAGGAATTACTGTCTGCGGCGGTGTGACCACCTTTCCTCCCAAGGAAACCCATGCGTTTCCGACTGAGACTCCGAAGTTGCGACGAGCATTGCGAAACGCATAGAATATGGGAAAATCCCTTAAGCATCGTGACACCGCAAGATATGTCGGACACAAAATACGGGCCGATAACAAGCATTTAGAGGCCGTGCTTGGATTACGAGTCCGATCTAATCAGTTCTAACCACTGATCTTCATCGATTATCGTAATGCCCATTTCTTGAGCCTTCTTCAACTTCGACCCTGCCGCCTCTCCGGCAACAACAATATCAATCTTCTTACTAAATCCTGAACTTACCTTTGCCCCTAATCTTTCAGCACTTGCCTTGGCCTCAGCTCGCGTCATTTTTTGCAAGCTGCCCGTAAACACAATCATCCTTCCGGCAAGTTGACTATCAGCGACAATCAGTCTGGCGATCGGCAATATCTCTAGCTGCCCGATTAAGTTATCCATGGCCTTGCGCTCAAACCGATCAGAAAACCGATTAATCAAGGCGTCGGCTACGGCATCACCCAAACCATCAATACTGGTGATTTCGAGCCAATTTGGGCTTTCGTTCAAAAAATCTTTGCGTTGTTTCTCCGCTCGAACCGAGGCGGCGGGTTCTCTGGCCGCGGTGGTAACGGTCTCAACCAAACGTTCCCAGCTTCCAAAATGTCGCGCTAGATCTGCCGCCGCAACTTCACCGACATTACGAAATCCCAGCGCAAAGATTAATCGATCCAATGTCACCTTCCTACTCGCCGCAATTGCCGCGAAAAGATTTCTTGCGCTTGTCTCACCCCAGCCATCGCGGTCGGCTAGCTTGGATTGATTTTCTTGATCTCGCGATTGTAGAAGGAAAATGTCAGCCGGTTCGTGAACAGGTAACGTTGGGTCGTTGTAAAACATTTCTATTTGCTTACCACCAAGCCCCGCAATGTCGAAGGCGCCACGTGAAACAAAATGCTTCAGCTTTTCAACAGCTTGCGCCGGACAGCTCATAGCATTGGTGCAGCGACGGACAGCATCGTTTTCTTTTCGAATTGCAGCGCCACCGCAAGCTGGGCACGACGTTGGAAATGTGAATGGGCGTGAGTCAGGTGGTCTTTTGCTTATATCGACGTCAGAAATCTTTGGGATAACATCTCCAGCACGATAGATTTGTACCCAATCGCCGGGACGAATGTCCTTACCATCTCGAATTGACTGTGACTGCGAATCTTGGCCGATGATGTAGTCTTCATTGTGCAATGTCGCATTAGAAACGACCACACCGCCGACGGTAACAGGCGTTAGGCGGGCCACCGGACTAAGAGCACCCGTCCGTCCGACCTGAATATCAATGGCTTCAAGCCGCGTCCAAGCCCGTTCAGCAGAAAACTTATGCGCAATCGCCCAGCGCGGCGTTGTTGACCGTGCCCCTAGGCGTTGTTGAAAATTTAGGTCGTTGACCTTGTAAACCACCCCATCAATATCATACCCGAGTGATGCTCGCTGACCTTCGATCTGTTCATATTGCGCAAGAAGTTGACTGACCGATTGCGCTAGCTGTGTGAGCTTATTGATTTTAAAACCCATGCTTTGGAAAGTAGCTATGGCGTCAAATTGTGTTCGCGCAAAGCCTCGTGAAACTTCTCCCCAAGAATAGGCAAAAAATCGAAGCGGACGAGAGCGCGTGACCTCAGGGTCAAGTTGTCGCAAGGAACCCGCTGCCGCGTTGCGGGGATTGGCGAAAGTCTTAGCCCCTGCCCGCTGCTGACGCTCATTTAATTCCGCAAAGTCTTCATGAGTGATGTAGACTTCGCCGCGTACCTCAAGGACTTGCGGGGCATCAATGAGACGATCGGGGATGTCGGACACAATACGAGCATTCGCAAGAACGTTTTCACCGACGGTCCCATCGCCGCGTGTGGCTGCTTGTACGAGGACGCCGTCAACGTATCGCAACGACAACGACAAGCCATCAATCTTTGGTTCAACCGTATAGTCTAATTTAGCATCTTGTTCCAATCCGAGGAATTTTCGAATTGAAGTATCGAATCCTTCCACATCTTCTTTATCGAAGGCATTGTCTAACGATAGCATGCGGCTAGAGTGCGTAATCTTCGAAAAACCTGTCGCTGCGGTCGCACCAATCTGATGGCTTGGGCTATCGGCGCGAATTAGGTGAGGAAAAGCCGCCTCAAGTTTCTTGTTTTTCTTAACAAGCGCGTCGTAAGCGGCGTCACTAATTTGCGGGTCGTCGTTGGTATAATAAGCGATATTGGCGGCCCTGATTTGTGTCGCTAACTCAACAAGTTGTTTGCGAACTTCTTCCTCAGAAGGTTCGCTCACATCATTCCTTTTTTGGGTATCTTCCACCAATATGTCTCTCCACAATAAGGGGCTAACTTTTCTTCGCATCGCGGCATGGAACGGCCGATTGTGATTTCTCTCGGCGTTCGATAAAACAATTTCATAGCTCTAGGTCATGTCAAGTGAACAGGTGCCGCATCCGCAGCCAATCAAATAGATGAATTGAATACTTTGTACCGCGACATCACTTAAACCCAACGCAACAAAGACATTCCTACACGGCAAAGTAAGCAGAACAAAAGGAGCATCATAAACGACTCAGTTGGTATGGGAATGTACACTCGTATTGAACGCACATCTTGTTTATCATACATACCTGCTAAGTCTGGACCACCCTTATTCATTACACCAACTATCTGCCAAAAATGCGAAAGGTGAACAGGTTGCGGGAAGAGCAAAATGATACCGCTCAATATCTTCCCTCTCATTGAGATATGAAGCCGAAACGCCAACCACGCACATCGACCAATGAACAAAAAGATGAACTCTTTGGGCTTTTGCAAACCTCCCGATCAAACTCGTGTAGTTGTTGCGATGTCTGGCGGCGTCGACAGTTCGGTGGTTGCTGCAAAGTTGAATGGTGAAGGGTACGACGTAATTGGTATTACCCTGCAACTGTATGACCACGGCGCGAACACGGCGAAAAAAGGTGCGTGCTGCGCCGGGACCGACATTCATGATGCTCGGCGGGTTGCGCATCACTTAAATATTCCTCATTACGTGTTGAATTACGAAAGTATTTTCCGTGATTCAGTAATTGACGAGTTCGCCGACAGTTATCTCAATGGTGCTACTCCTGTACCATGCATTCGGTGCAATGAACGAGTAAAATTCTCTGAACTGTTAACAACTGCGCGTGAATTGGACGCGGACTGCATGGCGACCGGTCACTACATTCAGCGTAAAGTTGGCGAACTGGGTGTCGAACTTCATCAAGCAAGGGATCGTCGTCGAGACCAATCCTACTTCTTGTTTTCGACAACGAAACCGCAATTGGATTTTCTTCGATTTCCGCTTGGTAATCTCGAATCAAAATCATTGACACGAGATATCGCGCGCAATTGTGGTCTCATAATCGCCGAAAAACCAGATAGTCAAGATATCTGTTTTGTACCGAACGGTAATTATGCGGCGGTGATTAAAAAGTTGCGTCCTAACGTCGCTGCTAGCGGTGAAATCGTTCACGTCGACGGGCGCGTATTGGGCACCCATCGCGGCATTATTAACTACACCATTGGCCAAAGGCGTGGTTTGGGTTTAGGCGGATTAAAAGAACCACTGTACGTTATCAGTATGAATCCGCACTCTCAACAAGTGCTGGTCGGCCCCAAAGAACATTTAGAGACGAAACTTATCAACCTGAAGGAAGTCAACTGGCTTGGCGATACGATGTTTTCTTGTGAGGACAAGCAACCTGTGCGCGTGAAGATTCGATCAACGGGGGCGCCGTGCGAAGCGCTGTTGCGGCCAATGGGCACTAACACGGCCAAAATTGAACTGCCCATTCCAGAAAGTGGAGTGGCGCCGGGTCAAGCTTGTGTATTCTACGCCCCTAAAGGCTCTCGGGTACTTGGCGGCGGATGGATCGACAAGAATTAGCTTGACGATGGTGGCATAACTTCGAATCGCGCCACGATTGATTAGTTCACCGCAAGTAAAACTATCGATTCGGAACTTTATTCGATGACGCCCAGTGGATTGGATACTCACATAACACGCTGAACCTTGAAATTCTCGGCTCAACGGCGCTTTGATCTGCGATTGTCCTCACCCGACCGCATAATACGATGCAAAAATGATGGAATTCTAGCAGAAAGTTGAACTCGTGGAACGCATGTACCGTAAAGGGGGAGAAGGTCTCGACTTCGATTGGTGCGCAATTAATGTATCAATTCTGAGCCAACCTTCGCTCTAAACAAATCGATTGACGTAATTTTCTAGGATTTCTTGTCGTCCCGATCGTGGTTGTGGATTGATATCTTTTTCCAGAACCAGACGGGAAATTTCATCAAGGTCGCCTGCCAAGATGGCTTGCGCCTCCGGCGAGTTCCAATCGGAATATCGCTTTTCTAGTTCGGTACTAAGCGTGCCCTCTTCGATCATTGCCGCCGCCGCCTTTAGTCCACGCGCACAGATATCCATGGCACCGACGTGCGCGGCGACTAGATCGCTTGCATCCAACGATTGGCGCCTAAGTTTAGCATCAAAATTGGTACCGCCGCTAGCAAACCCGCCGGATTTCAGAATGTGATAATAGGCTAAAGCCACGTCCGCCGCATTATTCGGAAATTGATCAGTATCCCATCCCGATTGATAATCATTTCGGTTCATGTCAATTGATCCTAACATCCCCTCCATGGCAGCCAATGCAATTTCATGTTCGAAACTGTGACCGGCCAAAAACGCGTGACCCTGCTCGAGATTTAACTTTACCTCATTTTCCAACCCGTACTTTCGAAGAAATCCGATGCAGGTCGCAGCGTCAAAATCATACTGGTGCTTTGACGGCTCTTGCGGCTTCGGCTCAATCAATATCGTCCCCCGAAAGCCGATCTTGTACTTGTACTCCACGACAAGGTTCAAAAAGCGTCCCATGTGATCAAGTTCGGTCTTTAAGTCGGTATTGAGCAACGTTTCATAGCCCTCTCGCCCACCCCATAAAACATAGTTTTCGCCGCCGAGACGATGCGTGGCATCAATGCAGGATTTTACGGTTGCGGCGGCAAAAGCAAACACTTCTGGATCCGGATTTGTACTTGCGCCAGCCATCCACCGCCGATGGCTGAACATGTTGGCGGTCCCCCAGAGCAACTGAGTTCCGCAGCTTTGCATTTTGGGCTCAATATAACCGACAATTTCTTCAAGGGTTCTTTGGTTATCACCAAAGTTTCCTTGTTCGGGTCGCAGGTCGGCATCGTGCCAACAAAAATATGGCTGGCCGAGTAAGTCGAATAATTCGAAGGCGATATCGGCCTTTAGCCTTGCCGCAGACATATCAGTCTGCGGATGCCATGGACGCTCAAATGTTGGCCCGCCGAAGGGATCTGTTCCCTCCCAAGCGAAAGAATGCCACCAAGCGACAGAAAACCGCAATTGATCTTCCATTCGCTTCCCAAGCACAATCTCTTCGGGATTGTAGTAGCGAAAGCTGAGCGGGTTTAGACTGTCAGGTCCTTCAAATTCGATCCGATTGATCCCATCGAAAAAACCACTACTCATTTTACTCCCTCAAATTAATTCCTATCATTTAATGTGAGCTAATTGTGTCACACTCACTTATGACTGTCGCAAATGGCGAATGAGTTTTAAATCGCTCAGACATTTTTGCCAAAAAACGTCATAGCCGTCGGAGCAGTGACACGGGTTTCAGCGCCTGATAACAATTTTTGTAGAGTTTATATTGCTCCTCGTAACGGTCCGATATATCCGTGCGCGGCTCAATAACGCGAGTCGCTTTCGGGACTGTCATTATTTCACGATAGTCTTGATTAGTTGCGGCGCAAGAAGCTAGTCGTGCCGCACCAATCCCAGCGCCAAGCTGCGGGTCGGTTGGCACGGCAAGGGGGTGCTTCAGAATGGTTGCCAACGTTTCTAGCCAGAAAGGCGATAAAGAGCCTCCCCCGACCACGAACCAGTCCTCAGTACTCACAACCCCATCTTCTAAGGCGTCCATGCACTCCCGCAGAGCGAACGCCACTCCCTCCATAACCGCTTGCTTCAGATCTTCTGCGTCGGTTGCGGAGTCAATGCCAATGAAGGCGGATCGGATTCCACTATCGTTATGTGGTGTTCTTTCACCAGAGAGATAAGGCAAGAAAATGATTGGATTGGGCCCCGATAGTTCTGTTGGTAGTGATGCAACTAACTCGGCTACCGACTCGTTGAGGCTTTTTGCGAGCCAGTTGATACAGTTCGTAGCCGATAGGGTAACCCCAAGCTGCAGCCACCGCTCTGGAACGGCATGACAAAAACAATGTACAGCGCGATCCGTGTTAGATTGATAACTGTTCATTGCCCTCAACACCACGCCCGACGTACCGATTGAAAGCACTACGGTACCATCACCCACCAAACCCATACCGCAAGCCATTGCCGCGTTATCAGCGGCACCGCCAGCAACAATTACTGGCTTTTGTATATTCCATCTCCGCATGATGTCTTGTCGTAGAACACCGGCAGCCGCATTACCCTCCGCGAGTGCTGGCATTTGTTCAAGAGCCATGTGACTAAGCTCAAGACAGGTATCAGACCATTCACGTGCTCTCACATTGAGCCATGATGTTCCTGAACTATCTGAGAAATCGCTAATGTAATCGCCAGTCAACCATAGGCGCAGGTAATCTTTTGGGAGCAAGACTTTCTCTACTCGCGCAAAAACAGCGGGCTCATTTGCCCTGATCCACTCTAGTTTTGGAGCGGTGAACCCCGGGAAAACAATGTTCCCGCTGATCGCCCGAAATTCTGGTATTTGATCAAGATGCGCGGCTTCGCGGTGGGATCTCGTATCATTCCACAAAATACAAGGCCGCAATACCATCCCGTCAGCATCAAGTAATGTGGCGCCGTGCATTTGACCACTGAGTCCGATAGCTTTGAGGGCTGCGAACTGTTTCGGGTGGGATAGTTGCAGATTCTCTGTAACCTGCACGCAGGCTGCTATCCAATCATCGGGATTTTGTTCTGACCACCCGGCATGAGGATAAGATGTCTTGATGTCGGCTTCGGATTCGGCGATTAGTTTGTGTTCATCGTCCAATAAGATCCCCCGAAGGCCCGATGTACCAAGATCTAACCCAAGAAACATCTTGACGACTCCCTACTTTTGTCAAACGCCCAAGCCTACTTCGGTCCAAACTGCAACCGTCCCAAATATTCGGTCAATTTGCATTTGAACAATTTCGAAAAGCAAATTCAATCAAGCAAAGTCTCAAGCATCGATCTTGTGCGTCGTGACTCGTGGCCTGTCGTTGAGCGACAAGGCAATTTATTTGCTCAATGAATGCGGTAACTCTGCGTCGCGGTAATGAACAAGTTAACGCCTTAATTCAAAGCTGCTTGGTTGAGATCGCCGGCAATGAAGTGGCGCAGAACAACAGGATACAGTACGTGTTCAAGTTTAAGCACACGATCAGCCAGCGTTACTGCCGTATCATGTTTGTGTACCGTTAGCTTTAATTGACCAAGTATTGGTCCATCGTCGAGTTTGGCGGTTACTTGATGCACTGTACAACCGTGAACGGTCTCTCCTGCCGCAAGTACCCGTGCGTGCGTATTAAGTCCTTTAAACTTTGGCAACAATGAGGGGTGGATATTCAAAATACGCCCCTGCCATTTACCGACAAAATCAGCGCTGAGGATTCTCATAAAACCTGCCAAACAGATCAACTCAGCATTGGCTCGTTTTAATTGAATATCAAGATCTCTTTCAAAGCTCTCCGAAGCACGGTCATATTCTCCACAATTCAAAGTGACCGTTGGAGTGTTTCGCTCAAGGGCATTCCTTAATCCTTGGACCTTAGGTGTCGTAGAAATGACAACGCAAGGTCTCGCCGGATGATCGCCCGTCATGCTATTGATCAAGGCCGTCATATTCGAGCCGCGCCCCGATATGAGAATTGCGACTCGCTTCTTCAAAAAAGCGTTCCTTTGTAACTTACGCCGGATCCATCAACTACCCGTCCAATTTGCCAAACCTGTTCGCCCATGTTTTGAAGTTTGTCACTAATTTGATCGGCTTGTCTTTCTCTCACAGCTAGAACAAGTCCAATTCCGGCATTAAAGGTTCGTAAGAATTCAGCCTTGCTAATCGGACCCTGATCGGCAAACCATCGAAATATCGCCGGCAGCTTCCAAACGCTCAAATCAACCTCTGCACCAAGATCGGCTGGAAGCATCCTTGGTATATTCTCTGTCAAACCACCACCAGTAATGTGTGAGATTGCGATAACCTCACGGTCAGCAAGCAGCGATTGCATGGTTGCTGCATAAATTCGTGTTGGCCGAAGAAGAACTTCGCCAAGAGTACCTTCTTCCCAAGGACACTCCGCTTCCCAGTGCAGACTAGATTGCGAAACAATTCGACGGACGAGTGAATAGCCGTTGGAATGCAATCCATTTGATGCCAAACCGAGCAAGATATCGCCTACCTGTATTTTTCGTGGTAACATTTGTTCTCTGGTAACCGCACCCACGGCAAAACCTGCTAAATCAAAGTCATTTTGAGCGTATAGACCCGGCATTTCCGCAGTCTCACCACCGATTAAGCTGCATTCAGCCTGTCTACATCCATTTGCGATGCCGGCGACTACTCTCTCCGCCTCGTCGACTGAAAGCTTGGCCGTCGCAAAATAGTCCAAAAAAAATAGTGGTTCTGCACCCTGACAAACCAAGTCATTAACGCACATGGCGACAAGATCAATTCCGATCGTTTCCAATCTTTGGGAATCGATTGCTATGCGAAGCTTAGTCCCTACGCCATCAGTTGCTGCTACCAAAATTGGATCGACGTAGCCTGCGGCCCTTAGATCAAATCGTCCCCCGAAGCCGCCGAAATCAGACATACTCCCTTGACGGTTTGTGTTTTCGACGAGCGGTTTAATTCGTCTAACAAGTTCATTTCCAGCATTAATGTTTACGCCTGCTTGAGAATAGGTAATACCTTGTTTCATCTTGTTATTCGCTTAGCGGTTAACCTCTAACGCTAGAGGAGATGTTGAATTCGTTGGCCTCTACTCGGCCAGTTTTATTGCGGAGGTCGCAAATACCTCCTCGGGATCACATTATTTTTTGCCGTCGTAACTGGGAGATCAACGGTTTTGCCTCCCTTCAATATCGCCCTTAGAAGATCTTGTTCCCGATCTCTTAATACATTTGACGTTTCGCTGGATAAACTCGGACTTTGGAAGATTCAACTGGTGGTAAATTTGGCAGTTCCCGCAGTTATGACGACGCGTAGCGATCAACTCTTGCTAATTTCAGGCATGTTGGCATCATGCACAACGATAAATTCACCTAATCGAAAAAAGTCAATAAAAATAAGGACTTTCGCCATTATGGGCAAACAATTCGCAGCTTCTTTTCACTAAAATTTTGGTTGATGCCTAACTGGCGGCAAGAAATCCGTTGAACTTCCAATCAGTCTCGTTCCCACTGCAAAAAAGCAGGTGACCTGGCATCATTTTGAGGCAAGAAAAAGAGCCCCATGTCAACATGTCTGAATTTTGGGCGGCTGACAATTACCATGAGGTCTCATTAGCTGTTTTTCGCGCAAACCCGAGTCAGCGTCTTGAAGCTCTAAAAATCATAACCATGTCGGCACGACATGCGTTGGTTAGGGAAAATCCCCAGACTGAACATAACCAAAACGGTAATTAGAAGAAATGGCAATAGCCCTTTCGAAAGTTCCAAGAAGTCGACAATGCTAGCAATCGCAAAAAGCTCTTTGCCAACTGTAGTGTACATGAGCGGTGCAAAATTAAGGATAAAAAAACTAAATGGACTAGATTAAGCGGGTATATGAATAGAAATGAGATTTTGGGTTCTGCTCGGATCTTGATACGCCCAGTTTTTGCCTTATCGTGGTGACCAGCAATGTCACTCGCGGGCGGAGTTGCAACTCGGTCGCTGGACGGTCGGTTAATTTCTCCCACAGGACGAATACGGCGGCGTCAGGTAGCCGATCTTTCGCCTCGCGACGGCAGGCCGGTTTTTGCCATCTCGGTTTGAGTTGAGCGACGTTCATCATGCTTCCGTGGGTTTACCATCTCCAGTCACGACCGATGCGGCATAGCATTCATTACCGCACGAACGCTAACGCCCCGCCATATTGGCCGCCTACTAGTTGAGTGGGACGATTTTGCGATCTGTATACGGCATCGGTAATTCGAGGGCGGGACCGTGTTGCCACCGGAGGCGGATATCGGGGTCGGCGATCTCATGAGCGCCGGCGGTGATCATAAGATCGCATTCAATTCTCGTTGGTAAACGAGCAATCGGTATGTCTACACTAATGCAAGCATGGGTTGCAACCGCATAGGCTTACCCTGGCATTTTTGAAAGTTGTTGACAGTGGTCACGACTACGAAATACTCTTGCAACTCTTCGTCCAAAAGTAATGTCAAAGGTGATGGTGACATTGACCGACCTCGGTAATCTGCTAGAGAATTAGCCCGAAGGCCCGTAGCTCAATTGGTTAGAGCAGAGCGCTCATAACGCTTTGGTTGGGGGTTCGAGTCCCTCCGGGCCTACCAGATTCAGCCAGATCAAAGTTCCCTCTCCTTATTTTAGGCAGTTCAAAATCGCTGTTTCGGATACGGTTAAATTTGACGATTCAATTGAGAAGCCTCTCAACTCCTTGAGTCGGTACACTTGGCTACTTTTATCGTTGAAGCCTATATGGTCACCCGCATGACCTCCGCTGTTGAGAAGTAGCCGTTGATTTATCTGGCTATGGATCTTCGTCAATAAATCAGCCGTTTGAGTCCCTTTGGACCAGAATATCAGCCTGCAGCCCCCCAAGACGCTGACTTTTGCTAAGTTCTAGTATGCCGCCATTTCCATAAGCGATCTCTCTCGTTATCGCTAAGCCGAGTCCAACGCCGGAACCTTTGTCTTGGTTACGAGACGGATCTAATCGTGTAAAGGGCGCCACGGCCTCCTCTCGCCTCTCCTTTGGTATCCCGGGACCATTATCCTCTATCCTGAAAAGTAGCGATTTGTCGGTGACTTCGAGTGACACTTCGACGCGACTGCCATAACGTACGCCGTTGCTGATCAAATTCTCTAAGGCCCTGCGGAACGCTCCTGCACGCAAATGAACTTCCCCTCGACCATTGATCTCGCCAATGTTTACATCGAACCCTAACCTTTGCGCGTCGGTTACGACTGTTTCAACGAGGTTCTTAGGATCAATGAGTTCTGGCTCTTCCTCTTTCGCACCCTTGATAAAACTCAGAAACTCATCAATCAGTCGCTCCATTGCCTCCACATCTTGCAACAACGGTTCGGCTTCATTGTGCTCGATAAAACTCAGCCCAAGTTTCAACCGCGTAAGGGGAGTCCGCAGGTCATGACTGACCCCTGACAGCATCAATGTACGCTGTTCCATATGTCTTTGAATTCGATCACGCATATCTAAGAACGCTTGGCCAGCAGCACGGATCTCCAATGCGCCCCGCGGTTCATATGTAACATTACGTCCGCGCCCAAACGCCTGCGCGGCATCTGCAAGAGCGGTAATAGAACGCAGTTGATTCCGAAGATAAAGATAGGCGATGATGGTCATTAAGGCGCCGAACAGCACCATAATGACTAGCAGTTGATGCGGGTTGGTTGCCGATACACGCGATCGCTCAAATTGCATTTGAACCGGCCCGTGGGTGGTTTCAAAGTTGAGGATCACTTCGCGGTTGTCTGGAAGGGTGATTGCTTGAAGGTTTGGCAATTCCTGCCGAAGAGTTCGCGTAAATACGAGACCCGAAAAGTCGAACCAACGGATCTGATCTGAACTTGGGTTTTCGTCGACGAACTTTATTCCGAGGCCAAGTTCCGTTAAATCTTGAAAAATAGTCGATCGTGCTGAATTTTGGTCTGGAGCCGAATCAATTACGCGCAATACGAGGTTCAGTTCTCGCAACATATTTGCGGTCATCTGTGTCGTCACGTCTTCGAAATATCGCTGAATAAATGCTACTGAAACGACGATCTGCAATAGAATGATTGGAAGAAGCAAAATAAGTGCGGCTCTCCAATAGAGTCCTTTCGGCAGATACCGTTTGAGCCACGAAAAAAACATGAAATCAGGTTACCAGCTATTCAGACAACGGAGTTGATCATGGGCTTGAATCTCTTGGAACCAAGGCCGGAAGACTACGGCGTGCAAATACAAATTTCGCCACAACTCCGACGAATTTTGGCACCAAACCCCTCCCCGATGACAAACCTTGGCACGAATACTTACCTTATAGGTAGCAGTGATATAGCTGTCATTGATCCCGGCCCCGCGTCGGATGTTCACCTTAATTCAATATTACAAGCTCTTGAGCCAGGTCAATTCATTAGTCATATTTTCATATCGCACACTCATCTTGATCATTCGGCCTTGGCACGCTCCCTCTCCGAGAAGACGGGGGCGCCGATTGTGGGGTTCGGGAGTTACCTTGAGGGCCGTAGTGCTGTGATGACGCAACTCGCAAAAGCGGGACTGGTCGGCGGCGGGGAAGGTACCGATTCTGACTTTACCCCCGACCGGCAAATTAGACATGGCGAGCGCATATGCGGCAGCACTTGGGAACTTGAAGTGATACACACCCCCGGCCATACAGGCAATCATATAGCACTCGCGTGGGGTGACGACTGCTTTACAGCTGATCACGTCATGGATTGGTCTACCTCTTTGATTTCTCCGCCCGATGGTGATCTTACTGACTTCATGGAGTCTTGCCATCAATTGTTGCAACGGAACTGGAAATATTTTTTTCCTGGCCATGGTGCACCAGTACTGCACCCTGTTGAGCGCCTCAACTGGCTAATCGCACATCGAAATAATCGTGAAAATGCCATTTTGGATGCCCTGCATCTTAACCCATTAACTCCTAGTGAACTCGCAGCGCAAGTTTATGTCGACACGCCGAAAGACTTAAGGCCTGCTGCTATGCGCAACGTCTTTGCACATCTCATTCATCTGTATGGAAAATCTCAGGTTTTGATTGAGGGAAAACTAAGCATAAATGCAACATTCCGACTATCGAAAAGCTCCGACAGCGCAAAATCCTCTGGAAAAGCATAGACCACAACAGGAATTCATGCTAACGTATGTCTGCTTCCGGCGTAGCTCAGCGGTAGAGCAGTTGACTGTTAATCAATTGGTCGTAGGTTCGATCCCTACCGCCGGAGCCAATCTCCTTCCAAATTCTCAAACCGTTTTTCTTTCGGATACTGCTCCGAGGGGATTTGCGATTGAGAAAGAATTGGATATCTACTCAGCCTCTTGTTGATGGTGGTATTCGGCTCTTTGCGGAATCTATTGATCAAGTAGACTGCAAAATTATTCCGAATTGAGCCACTTGCAAAATTCATCAGGCGACCGATTTTTTCCTGAAAACAGGCGATTTTTTTTTGAAAATGGTGGACATGAGACAACCCTTTGTATATTAGATTGTGACCG
>JAPORY010000017.1 GCA_026709985.1 Aestuariivita sp.
ATTGGAGTCAAGGTGCGCAGTGCAATCGGTATGCTCGAACCGATCGTCATTTGTCGTCAATCTTTTTCATAAGAAGACCTACACGAACCGAAACGTCTTTTCGCCTCTCGGACTCTTTACGATTTCTGAGTGGGATTGAAATTACAGAGGGTCTTGACCAATGGTGGGCTGTCGCCGCCGAGCGTTCAGTTGCGTGGAACGACGCGGAGAAATTCGCAGTAGCTTGGTAAGATGTCTCAAAGGCCCTAAGCTTTCATTTATGCTCGACGGGTGAGTCGACAGCTTTCGAGTTGTTTTTGGTACTTGTGAGACCGTTGCTCAACTTGCCTAGAGACTCCGATGAGCCAGTTCTTTTGCCGATAACTGCCTCGGGAGTAGCCGCGTCGTCCTTCGTGATAAGCAAGATATTGGTTGCGGGCATCATTTAGAGGAATGCCTAATTGTCGGCGACTTCCGACCATATACCAACCGATGAAGTCTGCTGCGTCGTATATGTTAGTGCGTCTTGCCCATCGGTTTCCTGTAGATCGTTGATAATCATCCCAAGTGCCGTCTAGGGCTTGCGAGTATCCGTAGGCCGTGGATCGTCGCTTAACCGGGATAAAACCCAAGGCATATCGGTAAGGTGGCCGGGCATTACTGATGAAGCTACTCTCGTGGTAGATCGTTGCCATCTGAACATGGATTGGTATTCCCCAACGCCGCTCGGCAGCGCGAAAAGCTTTTAGATACTCTGGTCGCTCTTGCAAAATGCCACAGGCGTTCTCCAATTCTCGTGGAGGCGAGCCATATCCGCTGCC
This sequence comes from Aestuariivita sp., assembly GCA_026709985.1. Lineage (GTDB taxonomy): Bacteria > Pseudomonadota > Alphaproteobacteria > Rhodobacterales > Rhodobacteraceae > JAPORY01. The sequence continues at coordinate 801 of JAPORY010000017.1, forward strand.
ACAAGATATGAGGAATAGGCAGATAAATATTGTTCCTAGTATTCTGCTCATAATACCCTGTTAGCTGAAATTAGATCATTGCTGTTGACTATAGCTGATGGAGGTGAATGACAAGCGAACTGTCGCTCGTTACCCTATACTGGTGCCGTATCCTTATTTCAACATAATTGGGGTTATTTTTCCTCTGTTTTTTGTTACGTTTGGATTCCCGATAGTACGGTCATTTATAGGGTTGCTGCGAGGAGAATCGGAAGAGAAATGACCGAAATCAGCGTCGAGATCACGACAAGGCTCGCGACGCTATTTGCGTCTCCGCCGTATTTTTCGCATAGAAGATAGGAGGTTACCGCTACGGGTGTGCAGGCTTGTAACACCAACACGGCAAAAGCGACGTTATCAAGAGCAAATTGTTGGCCGATATACCAAGCAAGTGGAAAGCATATTGCTAACTTTAGGGTTGATAACCCAACAGCTCGGCCGATAGCGAGCCGCTGCGGTTGTGCGACTGCGACGCCGAGCGTAATGAGCATGAGGGGGATCGCGGTCTGCCCGATCAATTCCAATGTATTGGTAAGGAAAGTTGGAGTCTGCCAACCTTGCGATAGGAAAAGTATTCCTAGCAGCGTTGCTGCGACCATCGGCTCTTTGAGCATATTGATCGGATTGCCGCCACCGGCCACCACCCATACGCCAAATGTAAAGGCCCATACCGCCATAACGGCAAAAATGACGACGGCGTATCCGAGCCCAGCATCGCCGAAAGCGAATAGCGCTAGGGGTAGTCCAAGATTGCCGGTGTTTCCGAAGGTAAGGGGTGCAAGATACGTTCGAGAGCTAAGTCGCAATAGACGAACCAGTAAAAAGGTGGCAATCGTGATCGCACCATAGACTGCGACGGCTGCGAGAGAAACCTCGGTCAAAGCGCTTGGCTCAATCTCTGTGCCCATCAGCGCCGTGAATATCAAACAGGGCACTCCGAGCATCATCGCGATTTGCGTGACGAAGCGGATGGGGTATTCGAATCCGCTCTTGATCCAAAAGAAGCCAATGAGAGCCAGAGCAAATACCGGCGCAACGATTTCGCCTACCGTTAGGACAACACCCAAAAATACTCTCCCTCTTATAGGCCCCAACTTGTAGAAATTTTGGTTGTCAGGACTAGCATGAGATTCGGCCTGTAGCGAAGTAAGTGATTGGTGTCCGTGCGGAAATCCATTATTTCTTACTATGTGAAAAAAGAAACAAGAGTGGAGTCTTGCAACGAGCATTCCTACTAAAATCATGAAAGCGGATGTCTATTCAGCATAGACGATGGCATCCACTCCATGCTGGAGAAATAGAGATAGATTGCGGTGAAGTCGACTCTTTCAAGAATTGCGTTTACCTGCGGGACACCGCGAAGCCAGAACTTATGTTCGCGGTCGGTCACCCTCGCAGGAAGTTATGTGGCAGCGCGCATAAGACAATAATGTTGACCAAGGTTTTTTCCTTCTATGAGAAGGCGTTGGTCTGGCGGGCGAAGCCCGCTGCATTGAGATGGGTATCTCCAATTTCAGGCTTTTGCAATTATTTGGTGTTGATCAAGGCGCCTCGCATCGGTCGCCCTTCAATTCTTCAGTCGACGTTTGACGGCTCCACAATTCTCAGTAAGCGAGGACTTGTTCTCACGGCCGTGAGACACGAGGTCGGCCGCCAGACACAGCTTTTGCGGCTTCTGAATAGTGATTTGGGTTGCCTGTGGACATGAAAGCACACGGTCAACGAGAAGCAAACGCAGGGTCTCCCTTGAAGTCTGCTAAGCTGCTTTCCGAGGTTTTTTACTCACATCGGGCTGTAAACAATATACAGGATGAGTTTTGTTCAAATGTTCTGTTATTTCAAATTTAGGCATAGGAAACAGAAGATCGGACAGACTTAACTTCGTAACTTGTTGAGATACATAATTAGCGAAAAGCGGATCATTATCGCAGCAAATGCTATGCCTACCTTCCTCTATAGCAACCCGCGTGGTGATTCCACTGCCGCCGAAGAAATCTACAATTGTCGATCCAGGATATGACAGGGACCTAACAAGCCTTTGAATGATCGCTCTAGGTTTCTGTGTCGGATGGCCAACCCGTTCCCGCGAATTTCCGTTCAGTCTAGTTGACTTCCAGACATTCGTTGGGTTCCTGCCTTTCTCGATTGTTTCGGGATTCAGTCTCTTATCCTTTCGATACAGTGTCTTTGTCTCATCATCATACGGTTCTCGAACCGAATCCAAATCAAAATAGTACCTCTTGCTTCTTGCGAACCACGCAATTTCCTCATGTCGACTCGCAAAGAACCGTCGGGCGCTCATGCCGTTCGGATAGTTCCAGACAATTAAGTTAGCGAGAAGCATATTGCTAGCACTTCGCATGTGGTGGATAATGGACAGAAGATCCCCGCTTCCTGCTTCCCCTTGATACTGCAAGCCACCAAATATTGTAATATTCCCAGTGGGAAGTAGAACGCGTTCAGCTTCTCGAAGCCATCTAGATGCCCATTCTATGTAGTTATCGTGATTGTCCCAATCGGCCAACATTATGTTGTAGGGCGGGTCACACACTATCAACTGAACGGAGGCATCTGGAAGACATGTTAGAAGATCGCAACAATCCATAATCATCGCCACATGGTGCGTTTTGTCCGGAATTTCCAGACAAATCCCACTTGCGGATGAATGGGCCCTATTCTCCCGCTCCATGGCATTCATTGCCTTGTAACTGGAATTTCTGTGCGATCTATTAGTCATCAATCCTCCAAGTCCTCAGAAAAGACATCAAGAGATGTTAACGCAATGTCTCGCAATATTTCCGTCATAATATCCGCAGGCCAAGAGTCGGCACGGAAAAACAGTTATGCAGCCTGTAGCATCTGAGTCTTCCCATCCAATTCGACAAAGGCATTCCGGCAGTAGTTCCTGTTGATTTCCATGCCGTAACTACTGGCGGTCACGCGGTCAATTCGGTTCAGACTTCCGTCATCATGTCCAATCCTAACCGAACGTCCGCTTGGGGTCTCAACAAAGAATGTCTCAGTCGCGAAATTGGAACCTTGCAAAAATATCGCGTACGGAAAATGGTTTTCATGAAGCATGAAGTTCCTGAGTTCTTGCACATTCTTGTGCGCTCGCTCAATAGCGTTTCCTGCAGCCATTAAATCCTGATCCTTGTTCTTCCCTTGCTTAATCCCCGATCTGATTTTCCCCACATCGTTTCCTTGGTGCTTCGACTCGCTGACAAGCACGACCCTATACCTGTTGTTTTTGTCTCTGACTTCAATCACACCGCCATCAGGTCGGATTCCGGCGTTTTTAACGAATAGAACTTGGCCTAAACTCGGATCTATTGACGCCAGTTTATCGTTAATTTCAGCCTTCGAGATCTCTTTGCGATGCCGGAAACGGAGATTTGACCGGTCAACTCGCAAACCCTTAACAACCTCTGACATAACAAGTCGGATCGCAATGTCGTGACGCTTGGCCTGCTCTCCGAATATTCCAGCTGGTCCTCCAGAAAACTCTTGCTGCGCGTGCAACCTCTCGGACTGACCCTTGCCTGCGGTCACGCTCTCCACCGAACATGAGCAGCTTCCAAATGTATCTCGTCGCAGCATACGTGCATTAGAATGATCAAGCAGACCGTGCCGCCTGCTCTAACCCAGTTACATTGGTCGGGGTGTCGCTTCTGGTGGCCTGCGATTGTATCCTCCGTTTCGGCTCTAGCCTTCATGAAAACGTGGCCGGCAAATCCAATTCTTGCCAGCCGCTCTTGGACATGGGTCCCGCGCACATCGTGCCATATCTCGCAAAAAATTGAGATAATTTTTGCCCAACACCGCAATTTTTGGAGAGGAAATTACCAAATGACATGGTAGCAATATTCAGAAAGTCTTGCAACAGCGACGGGAAGAGTTTATTAGGTTATGGTAATTGGTGCGCCAAATGCACGTATAGGAATTACCGAGATGAGCCGCAAGAAAAAAAGCGAAACGCCGATGACGGCGGTAAGCGCAAAATATCATCTAGGGCAGATTGTCCGACATCGTAAACATCCTTTCCGAGGTGTCGTTTTTGATGTCGACCCAGTATTCAGTCACTCCGAGGAGTGGTACCAATCCATTCCTGAATCGCGACGGCCAAGGAAAAATCAACCGTTCTATCATTTGTTAGCCGAGAATGATGATTCGTACTACGTCGCCTACGTATCAGAGCAAAGTCTGGTACTTGATAAGTCAGGCGTGCCGATGGATCATCCGGGAATTAAAGAAATGTTTGGACCTTTTGCGGATGGCGCCTATCCGCTTGACTGCCAGTTTAACTAATCTGTAAGCTGACCTCGCCGAACTTTGATTGACGGCGAATAATCGGGCCAGACTGAAATGAGGCCGACAGTCGCAGTGAACTGTCGATGTCATGGTCCGAAGATTAATAACCAATCGCACCGCCGTCTTTTCGAGGGTCGCTCGCGCCCTCAAGGACGCCGTTCTCATGGATTCTGATCGCCTGTGCGCCGCCGATAGGTGTTATGGGTATTTCGATGTCGTGACCTAACTCAATCAGCCGTTGCTTTACGCGATCTGAGTAACCGCGTTCCAATTTGAGTTTATCGCCCTCCGCGAACGCTCGCGGCGCATCAATCGCAGATTGCGGATCTAGTCCAAAGTCAACCATATTCGAGATCAACCGACAGTGCCCATTAGGTTGATAGGAACCACCCATAACCCCGAAGGGCATAACGACACGACCTTGATGTCGCAGCATTGCTGGGATGATGGTATGCAAAGGTCGCTTGTTGGGCTGTAGTTCGTTCGGATGTTGCGGCCTGAGCGAGAAACCAGCGCCGCGATTGTGCAGGAGAATCTTGAATTTGTCAGAGGCGATACCCGAACCAAACCCGTGAAAAATGGAATAAATTAGGGATACGGCCATACGGTCACGGTCCACGACAGTAATGTAGACGGTATCTTTATGCCTATGTTCGCGTTGCAAATTTAAAAAATGACTCGCGCATTTCGGATTGATTTGACCGGCGAGTTTGGCGGCGAGGCTAGGGTCTAGCATTCGGTCTAAGTCGCGACAGTGATCGGCATCAGCTAGGTATTGATCACGCAAGGTGTAAGCATGTTTTGCTGCCTCCGCCTCAATATGGGTTCGCTCGGCACCCCAAGGTTCCATATCCGCGATTGGAAAGTGCTTCAGAATATTAAGCATGAGCAGCGCGATAAGACCTTGACCGTTGGGAGGGTGCTCAACAATTTCAAATTCACCGTAGGTACCGCTGATTGGACGTGTCATTTCGCATTGTGTGGAAGCAAAATCTTGGTGCGTGTGATAACCGCCTAATCTTTGCAGCGTAGAGACCATATCGTCAGCGACTTCGCCTTTATAGAAGGCGTCTCGCCCAGATTTAGCAATGCGACGCAATACCTCTGCTTGCGCCGGAATCCGAAAGATATCTCCCGTCTTTGGATTGTCGCCGTCGATGAGATAGGCAGAGCGTGCAGCATCGTTCAATATTGGCGCATTCTGCGCCCAATCAAATGCTATACGGGGCGCTACTGGCACGCCCTCATCAGCATAGTGAATGGCTGGTGCAAGTAGTTTGTCGATCCCTAGTTTCCCTTCGGTTTCGGCGAGATAGCAGAAGGCGTCAATCGCTCCCGGAATGGTTACTGAATGCGGGCTGTCAAGCGGGATAGAAGTTATAGTATCGGTGCGAATGTGTTCGGCGGATACCGCAGCGGGTGCGCGGCCCGAGCCATTTAGCGCACAAACCTGGTGGCTGTCTGCTCGACACCAAAGTGCGAAGCAATCGCCCCCAATCCCGGTGCTAGCCGGTTCACAGATTCCGAGTAATACCGCGCCGGCAATGGCGGCATCCATCGCATTCCCGTTGTTTCGCAAAATTGAAATCGCGGCCTCCGCCGCGAGCGGATGAGAGGTCGCGCACAGACCATTAGTGGCGAGAACTGGAGATCGTCCTGGAAGATGAAAGTCACGCATATTTGGTTTCTCGTTAAAGTATGGGGCGGGTTTATCGCTCAAGGGTGCTGTTGTCGGCAAGGTTGAGTGGAATATTTGTCTGCGAAGAGTTGATCGAGTCTTGTGAGTAATTTTCGTGTCAAACAGCCAGTTGATTTTCTCCAGCAACGGTGATTGAATTTTGCCAATTTGTGATAAGGAAGACTTAAGGTATCAATACAATCAGAACGGTCACAACAATCTCGGGAAAGAATTCAAGTTACGACAGCGGCAGATTTTTTGAAAGAGGCGATGTCGTCGAGATTGTGGGGAGAAAAAGTAGGGGAGTAACGGATGTCCGAGGTAGTGATCGCTGGGGCGATGCGAACACCAATGGGTGCTTTTCAAGGCAATCTACGGCATATGTCCGCTCCTGAACTGGGCGCGGTACCGATCAATTCAGCGATTCAATTGGCAGGCGGTCCGCCGATTGACGAAGTTATGATGGGATGCGTTTTGTCGGCGGGGCAGGGACAGGCACCAGCGCGGCAAGCAGTTCTGGGGGTGGGTTTAGGAAACGATATTCCGGCAACGACAATCAACAAGATGTGTGGTTCGGGAATGAAGGCTGTGATGATGGCAGCAGATCAGATCACGGCGGGCAACTCGAAGGTAATTGTAGCTGGCGGCATGGAGTCGATGAGTAATGCTCCCTATCTCTTGCCGAAACTTCTACAGGGTGCTCGTTTTGGGCATCAGTAGGTCTTGGATCATATGATGCTTGACGGGTTAGAGGATGCTTATGATTCGGGGCGTCTTATGGGTACTTTCGCTGAAGACTGCGCGGAGCAGTATCAATTTACGCGCGAGCAACAGGATAATTTTGCAACCGAGTCTCTTGCCCGCGCTATCGCCGCAACCGAGAACGGCGCTTTCGAAAGGGAAATAGAAGCGGTTTCCTTAACGAGTCGAGAACAAACACAAACAGTAACTGTCGACGAACAACTTACAGCGGCGAAGCTCGAAAAAATTCGGACCCTTAAACCTGCATTTCGCAAGGGTGGCACGGTGACGGCTGCCAACTCTTCCTCAATTTCTGATGGAGCGGCGGCGTTGCTCTTGGCGAGCTACAGTTTTGCTGTGGCGAACAAATTGCCGGTACGCGCACTAATTCGTGGCCATTGCAGCTACGCCCAATCACCCAATATGTTTACAACGGCACCGATCGGTGCCGCCAAAAAACTTCTTGATCGGTTGGGCTGGGAGAAAGAATCCGTTGACCTTTGGGAAGTTAACGAGGCCTTTGCCGTTGTCGCGATGGCGTTTACTCGCGATATGGCCCTCAGGTCTGAACGGGTCAATGTCAATGGTGGCGCGTGTGCCCTTGGACATCCCATTGGAGCGTCTGGTGTCCGCATAATCATCACGCTGTTGAATGCCCTCGAAAAGCGTGAGGGCTCGCGTGGAATCGCTGCAGTTTGTATTGGTGGGGGTGAGGCTACAGTGATCGTAATCGAACGCGTTTAACCTGTACGGCCAGAAAATGGAGCGACGAGTTTGTTGCTTAAGACAAGCATTATCCGCAGCAATTCACCCGCCGTGCACCGATAGAAAAACACGACAGTATTTTCGGCATGGGTTGTCATCGTTTATTTTGGAATCAACCCGCTACGCCATTGATATTAGCGTCGCAGGCCAAGCTTTCCGATTAGGCCTCTATAACGTTCTTCGTCTCGACTCTTGAGGTAATCAAGCAATTTTCTTCGCTTGGCGACCATCCGCAGTAAGCCTCGGCGTCCATGATTATCTTTCTTATGAGTTTGAAAATGCTCTGTCAGTGTAGAAATGCGAGAACTCAGCACCGCGACTTGAACTTCGGGCGAACCGGTATCATTAGTTGAGGTGGAATATTCTTTAATGAGTCGGTTTTTTTCAGTTGAACTAATCGACATCGAAATCTCCATATCTATCATCAAACAATTAACTCAAGCCGAGATGTCGTTCAGCGAGAGCACGACCAATCGGGTCAAATTATCGACCAACGCGCCGAATACACCATTCCTTGCGTACTGTTAACCACAAAAATTGCGCTTGCGGCGTTTTTTTCATCCCCGCCGAAAGTATTCGGAAACAAATATATCAATTATGGGCAATAGTCGAGGACATTGAGATCAATCCAGAGAGTTTGCCTGACTGAGAGTTCTCTTATTGTCGGTCGACAAGTTCCCAAGCAACAGGTTGCATTGTGTAAGCGACATAAAGTGGGTGACGAGGATGTTTGGCCTTCGTTAAACCTAAGTGATAGAGTGCATGACCCTCCGACATTAGAAGTTCCAAAACTGTAGCGCCTCGCCGCCGAAATTCCCCATAGACACCCCATGCGACAATGATTTGATCGGCCCAATAGGCTTTTTCAAGGATCGCAAGGTCATTCTCTGGCCCGATTGGATCTTGGGCTTGCAAGAGTTCCCGTGGATCAGTTGCCCGCCAAGCGAATATATTCACCACGCAAAATGCGCCAAAGCCATTTGCTCGGGCACGCCGCTCGCAGCGCTCGACAGTGGGATCATTTTTCATCTCGTCGGCAGTGGAAGGGTTTAGCATCACGAATAACGCGTTTGGGAGGCTCGTGTCCCAAACTCGCTTAAGGCTATATCGATACCGCTCGCAGGGAGAGAACACTGCGATGGAGTGTGCGTTAACACTGCAATGTTGGCGAGTGATCACAGTCAATACCGAAATACACGCGACGGTCGTAGTAACCCATCACTGTATTTTCCTACGGCAATAACTCGGCCGTTCAGCGATGCCCAGCACCGGTGCGCGACCTCGTTAGGTGGGGGTGCTATTTGGACAGGATTGCCGTTTTGCAGACGCTGTGCTTGTTCGTTTGAGCAATTGACTTCATGGAGATCAATAAGAGCGCTTTCCACAGGAAGAATCCGATCATCAAGCTCGAAGGGGTCAGCCGATCGCGCAATCTGCTCGTACGGCAGAGCATCGACAATTGAAAAAGGCGCTGACGAAAGCCGCCTGAGGCTGCGGATATGGGCGAAACAACCGAGTCGTTTGCCGATGTCACGTGCCACCGATCTAACATAGGTGCCTTTGCCGCAGGTAATACGCAGCGACAGATGATCATTATCGGGCTGTTCGCAGAGTACTAATTTCTCAATCCGAACTCTTCGAGCAGATAACTGGGGCGAGTGTCCCGTGCGTGCCAGAGCATAGGCGCGCTGTCCCTTAACCTTGATTGCCGAATAATTTGGCGGGATTTGTCGGACGTCACCAACAAAGTCCTTGAGAACTCTCTGCAACTCGTTTTTCGATGGACGACGTCCACTCGTTGCGATGACTTTCCCTTCGGCATCGTCCGTGTCGGTTGCTTCCCCAAGACGCATGACAAACGCATAGACCTTCAACGACTCGGTGACGAAAGGGATGGTTTTGGTTGCTTCACCGATCGCGACAGCCAAAACTCCAGTTGCGAGGGGATCAAGCGTACCGGCATGACCAACCTTCTTGACTTGGTAGACAGACTTTACACGCCTGACGACCGCAGCTGACGTAATGCCCTGTGGCTTGTCAATGATTAGCCAGCCGGCGATATCTCTTTGCTTTATCGTTTGCTGCATCACTTAGGTAAATTGGTGGCCCCCGAGGTTATCGTCTGCGGCACGCCCACTTTCGCATTCTTGCCTGTTATTGAACGGAATTGCTCGCACTGTTTCGGCTGCTTGGCTTTTCCTATCGACATTTTGACTGTGTGTGATGCCACGCCGTGTGAGGGGGCGTCCTAACCGAGCAATTAATTTGACTTGCCGACGACTCCGATAATAGGCCCCATCGGGAGACCATAGTCGCGGCGTTCGAGACTCGGCGCAAATAGTCGGGAAATCTTGCCATCAAGATATAGCGCTTGGGAGACCTTAAGCCGATCACGATACAAGGTAGCGAAGGATATGAAATTTACTGGTTGTGTTGACATCGCAAAATATACTTCACGACCGTCAGATGATGTGCCGACACCGTTCCGAAGGAACACGCTATCACTCCCTTCAATGAACCGTGGGTGCAAATCTCCGTCGATTACGAGCATGGGGCCCGATTGGGTTGCGTAGTCGCAGACGATGTCTTTGTTCAAAAACGCACGGCTTTCGATAACGTCCGCTCGCTTCGTTTGCACGCAAAACACACCATTCGGCAACATACCGAAATTGCCGGGGCCAGCAGTTGTGATAATTTCCCGCAAGATATGACCGCGTTCGACATATAATCCGACGGGGCTTCGGTCTTGGTGGTACATGCCCGCGTTCATGGCAAAGTCGAGTTGCGTGTTACTCTCGGCTAATAATTCTTGAACGTTATTGAAGCTGCTCAGTGTTTCGCCGCTTTTCGGGTGCCGATGAAATAATCGGATATCTTCTGCGGAGGCGTCTACCTTACAGACAGCAAATTCGGTATCTTGGTGGAGGATATACTTGCACTCTAGCGCACCAAGATTCTGCGGAAGTGTTGCGAAGAAGGCTATGAATGAGATACAGTTAATTCTGCACATCGCGTTGAAGCATGTCTGTCTGAAATAACCGGCGAACGTTATCCATCCGATCAAACGTGTCGTCGATTTTGAAGCGAAAACTTGGTGAAAATTTAAGAGAGATCCTCTTGTTAATTTTTCGACGCAGATTCGGAGCATTGCGCGTCAATACTTCGAGTGCATCGTCAGCTTGATCGCCGCCGAGAGGAAGCATATAAACCGTGGCAATTTTTAGATCCGAGGTCATTTGGACCTCACCCACGGTAATAGAGAAACGGTTCAGCTCCGGATCATGGATTTCTTGGCGAGCCAGAATGTCGGCGAGTTCCCTACGAATGAGTTCACCAACGCGCAACTGCCGCTGCGAAGGCATTGGGTGCCTTTTGATTTTCTTTTTGCTCATGGCGCTGGATGTGCTAGATCTGTGTAACCGACTTTATGCGTCGTATCGCATCTTGTGAACACGCTATTAAACCAAGAATATGAAATCAAGTTGTTACGCGTCGCCTCTGATGAGGGATTAAGCTATTGAGTTGCTAGTGAACAGGTAAAGTTCAAACAGAGAGAAATCTCACTGAAGCGCACCATGATACGATATTTGACAAATTTTGAAAATTTGAAATATCGTTCTTCAGTAAGTGCGAAAAGTCAGGTCGTCTCGCAAGCTACAATTTTTAACGCTCCCACAAGCGTCATAACCCTTTTGTAAGGTCGTTAGGCCTTGGTGGAGGTCGCATCGGGAGGTTTCGTCAGGGAAGCGTGGTGCTGATAATGATGACCAAAGATTATCGACTCTCTAATGACTGCCGAGCCTCATGGGAAGGTCGGCGCAGATCAAATGACGGAAAAAGGATGAACGAAATTCTTGGCGTTGTCGTGGTCGGCGCATCGGGTCGAATGGGCCAGATGTCAATTCGTATGGTCGAAAAGGATGAACGGTTCCGATTGGTCGGCGCGATTGAGCGTGAGGGACATCCATGGCTTCACAGCGATATTGGCATATCCATGGGGGGCACATCGGTCGGTGTGATGGTCACGTCAGACTTCACGGAAGTTACAGCAGACACACAGGCGATCATTGATTTCTCGACGCCAGCAGCCTCAGTAGCCTTGGCACGAATATCGGCGCAGACGCGGGTGGTGCATGTGATTGGTACGACGGGATTCTCGAAGGTAGAGTTGGCCGCTTTAGCCGAGGCCGCTCGACAGACGGTAATTGTGCGCGCGGGGAACATGAGCCTCGGGGTGAATCTATTGGTCAAACTCACTCAGCAAGTAGCGGCGGCGCTCGACGACGACTATGATATTGAAATCATTGAGGCGCACCACAATCAAAAGGTAGATGCGCCATCAGGCACGGCATTAATGCTGGGAGCAGCTGCCGCTGATGGCAGAAAAGTCTCACTGAGCCGAGTGTCTGACGCCGATCGCTCTGGCGGGATGAGCGGACCAAGAAAGCGCGGGACAATTGGTTTTGCTACGGTTCGTGGTGGTGATATCGTCGGCGAGCACGAAGTTATCTTTGCCGGAGTCGGCGAGAGGCTTGTTCTGCGACACGTTGCGACTGATCGTGATGTCTTTGTTCGCGGGGCACTTCGGGCAGCCCGATGGGGGCAAGACAAAGTTCCGGGCGAGTATACGATGTTGGATGTCTTGGGTCTTTGACACTGGCGGCAACAATCGGCCATGGGGCGATGAGTTTGTTTGTGCCGCAGTAAGTTCGATGTCCTGAGCTTCTTGTTTTTAATTGGGCTGCAAAAAGTTGATGGAAAGGCCATTTTTTTCCAATCGCCATATTGCACTGGCTTGATCCCTTCAAGGCCGCCAACTTCCTTTGGCAGGGCTTAGCGTCTGTTCCTTAGTTGTAACGGCTCTTGTGAGAACTGCCGTCAAGCCCGCAAATAAATAGCAACTCCCACTCCTGACGTCGCCGGCCTTATCGACAGTTGGCTCGCGCCGGAAACGCTCTGATCTCGTTGTCAGGACGGAAACGATCAAGCCGTTAGCTCGTTGATCATCTCTGTTCCTTGCGTTTTCTTGGTTCACACCCGCTATCGCCTGTTGCCGCCAATGGTGCTCTTCTGCGGATCGTCTCAGGTCGAACATCGCTTTCCGACGGCCGCGCAACAGCACCGCCCAACTCTTATCCGGTTCGGTTGACCAATAGGTTGGCCTCGTGACCCCAATACCCCATTCGGGTTACTGTGATGTTCGGGCGGATGGAACCCATCTTACACTACGGTGTCCATGCGGACGAACCCAGCCGTTACACGGTCACACATCCAACCCGGCGTCCTCAGAAAGCCCCGTCAGGCCGCCTGAGTGTTCTGATGTTCGTTCAATCTCCTGATGTTGCCGACAGCATCGCGCCGGTGGGAATAATCCGCAGCGTTGCGCATCGCCACAACGCGATCAACAATTTCCGGGCCAGAGCCACAATCCCGCGCTTGCGAGACCGTCCATCACGCGCACAGACATCATTCAAATACCACCGCGTCAAGGCACTATCGGGTTGATAACGCAGCCAACGCCAGGCCATCGACGCCATGCCATCGGTACCAAATGCTTGCGAACCATCCTCGAACCGCACTTGCTGATCCCTTGGTCATGGCCGACACCCCCCACTAGCCCAAGGAACCGGAGCCAGCCCCGCAAAACTCACCAACTCACGACGGTTGTTGAAATCCCGATAAAACAGTTCAACGCTGAGCAGAAGTGCATCATTCGCACCAATGCCACGCAACCGTATGAGGGCCGCCCCCGTCGCAAAGTCCGCCGTGTGTAGCAGCGTCTGCTTCGCCGCTTCAAGCGTCTGCAACTGGTCTCGCAGTAGCGCCAGAACCGCCAATAAATCTCGGAGTTCATCCATCAGCAGCGGTGGTAACGCCATGCCATACCCTGTGACGAGGTCGGCGATCTGGTCTTCGAAGTCCGGCCGGTCGGGTTTTGCCGCCAAAATCCCGTGCAACTGCAACAGGCTACAGATGCTATTTTGATACCGGCGGCGATCACGCATCAGTCGCTCGCGATGCCGCAATAGACGCTTGGCGTCCTCTTGCGCAACGGTCAGAACCCGAACCGGCGACAGCGCGTCACGGTCGCCACCGTCCCAAGTTTTCAACGCCCGCACCATCTTGCGGGCGTCGAGCCGGTCCGTCTTCGGATTCTTCCACCACCGCACCACCTCAAGAATCGCCGGATCACAGACGATCACCGCCACGTCCTCGTCCGCTAGACGCCGAGCCAACCAGAACCCCTCGTAACCCGCCTCATAGGTCAGCACGACACAGGTAACGCACGGGTCGGCGGCCGACTGTGCCGTCCTCAGCGTCGCGAGTAACGCTTCGACGTCGTGTGGCGCCAACTGATGGATACTGATCTTGCCGTTCTCAGTCGGATGCCCGATCGCTAAAATCTAACTGAAATTACTCACTTCCAATGCCGAATATATTGTGGTAGCTTCCGCCAGAATAGGCGATTGTGGACCTGTGTTCATTGTTGGTCCCCTATTCTTCGGCAAGGGGTGGGGTAACGAATGCCCCTTGCAATTTCATTCCATTCACTCACCCCGCTGAACGCTACCACCAAAGTCGCCAATTTCAACGAAACCAGATCCCGACCGTAGCGCACGTCTCGCCGATCTAATCCACGGCGAAGGAATTCTCATAGTATCTTTGCCCGCCAAGGCGTTACCCTCATGCGTTTATGCCTGAAAGGCAGCAATATCAAGGACAGTTGAACGATGCTGCGCCATAAACCCGCGAGTTGGATACGCGTTACCACTTCCATGACTAATAGCGATGGTGCCCGCATCGACGTTCGTGTCGACGCTCGACCCAATCCAGAAGCCTGTGCGATTGCCCAAGCTGCCGGGGTTCCTTTTGACGCGAAGCTACAATGGCGAAAGCATCTCAAGCGATCATATTGGTAACAGAGTGGGCAGCAAAAAATAGTGCCATAACGGGCATTGTCGAATCCAAAAAACACGGTTTAATAATGCGTTAACCGCTCGGAAAAAGAAAATTTGCGAAATATGGGTTATGTTTATCAAACTCATTCAGAGGAAGATGATTGAGGCGATCAAACCACCATCAGTCGTGCGACTTTTGACGTTTGACCCCGAACCAAGAAATTGCTTTAATTCCTCTTTTACCAATTGTGTATGAATAGAGAGGTAGTTCATATAAGTAGGTTATTCTGGAAGCAACGGGACCAAAGTTCCAAGGAGATCAAGCACGAGTAAGTGGCATCTACCATAGCATCTGCATCTGCACCACAATTCGATTGTGCTATGTTATCTTTGACGGGGTCGTATCTGGAGTCGACCAAAAGCGAGCAAAGCGTACCTTTTCCACGAAATTCGAGACAACATCTTCAAAGTAGATGACGTCAGCTGGATTCGGATTGACACTGCAAACCAGTTACAATTGGCTAGACTTCATGTAATTTCGCGTCAAAGTTGGCGTCAAAAGTCGATGGCGAGGCCATTTTTTTCCCAATCGCCATAGCGCACGGGCTCTAGGCCTTCACGACCTCCAAGTTCCTTTGGTAGGCCTAGCGTTTGTTCCTTAGTCAACTGTCGGCGGCGCCGAGCCTCTGCCAATGCGCGCTTCGCAGCTGGCGGTAAGTCGGCGGCTGGATCTTCGGACATGTCAATTCCCTCAATAGTTCGGCGCCCAGATGTTGAACTTTCGTACCTTTGAATATAGTCACGCTTGTGCACAAAACGCGACGTTCAAAAGTAAATTTCAATGATAGCGTTGTTCAAGGGCAGCCTATTCGACCAAATTTGTGAGTTGACGAAAAACTGACTGACGCTGTTCGCCGATATAGTGGGAGCAAACAGCATACACTCAACGATGTAGACGATGAACCTAAGGGTTCAACCTCATAGGCGCATTAATCATTGCCATGGATCAACTGTTATACAGAGTAATCAGTAACAAAAAGTGGTAAATGATCTCAAGGGAGACAGTGCCGAATGGATGCAACTTCTACAAAAAGAGACGCTAAGACCGACCCGTATCCGGTTCGGCGAGCACTGATCTCAGTGCATGATAAATCTGGACTTGTAGAATTGGGGCGTGCGCTTGTTTCACGTGGAATTGAGATTCTGTCGACCGGCGGTACGGCGAAAATACTGCGCGAAGCCAATCTCAATCCTCGCGAAATTGCCGAACTGACCGGAATAGCAGAAATGATGGACGGTCGGGTAAAGACGTTACATCCAGCTGTTCACGCAGGAATTTTGGGGATTCGAGATAATCAGGTGCATATGCAGGCATTGCAGGACGAAGGTTTTTCGGAAATCGATTTAGTAATTGTCAATCTCTACCCCTTTGAACGGATTGTAGAACAAGGTAGTGACTACAATACCTGTGTCGAAAACATTGATATCGGTGGACCAGCGATGATTCGGGCAGCGGCGAAGAATCACGCCTTCGTAACCGTCGTCGTTGATGTTGATGACTACGATGATCTTCTACGCGAGCTCGACGAAAAAAATGGCGGCACAGGCGCTCGTTTTCGCCAGAGGTTGGCAAGTATCGCTTATGCGCGTACGGCGGCCTATGACGCTGCAATTTCCCAACGTCTCAACGCCGAGATAGGTGAAACCGCACCGCGCCGAATACTGACGGCCGGTGAGCATTTGGCCAATTTGCGTTACGGTGAAAACCCGCATCAGGCGGCGAGCGTTTATACCAAAGGCGCGTCGCACCGAGGAATCGTTAATGCCTCCCAACATCAAGGCAAAGAACTAAGTTACAACAACTATTGTGACGCTGACGCCGCCTTCGACCTAGTATCGGACTTTGCAGAAAACATAGGGCCCGTCTGTGCAATCATAAAGCACGCAAACCCCTGCGGCGTTGCATCAGGATCGACTCTGCATGAGGCATTCAGTCGGGCACGAGACTGTGACCCCGTGAGTGCTTTCGGCGGCGTGATCGCGATGAACTCAACCCTAGATGCAACAACAGCAGCGGAAATTATTCAACTATTCTCAGAGGTCGTGGTTGTGCCGGCGGTGACTCCAGAGGCGTGCGCGATCTTGGCCAAAAAACCAAATATTCGATTGCTTACGACCGACGCTAATAGTTCCGAAGGAAGAAATGGTCGGGCTTGGAGACAAATAACGGGTGGCTTCCTCGTTCAAGATCACGATTTTAGCAAAGTTTCGCCTGCCTCTATGACGGTTGTTACGCGCCGTCAACCAACTTCGAGCGAGATGGACGATTTACTTTTCGCTTGGGTCGTTGCCAAACACGCTAAATCGAACGCAATTGTCTTCGTGAGAGACGGCGCAACGATAGGACTCGGAGCGGGTCAAACAAGCCGAGTCGATAGTGCTCGGATCGCGATTTTGAAAGCAAGAGATGGGTCACGAGGTGCCGACTGGCTAGCAACCGATATGAAAGGCTCGGTCGTTGCGTCAGACGCGTTTTTTCCTTTCACTGATGGGCTTATGGTTGTCGCCGAAGCGGGTGCCTCGGCAATTATTCAGCCCGGAGGCGCAAGCCGAGACGCAGAAATCATTGAGGCCGCCGATAACGCAGGTTTGGCTATGGTGTTCACGCATCAAAGACACTTTCGACATTGAAGGCATAAGTGATGCGCACGGTCATATTGGTTAGTCTTATTGCATTTTCTTTAGACCAACTAAGCAAGCTCGGCGTAACTCGGATATTGGGTTTAAATCAGCACCTCAATATCGCGGTTCTACCGCCATATATTCAGTTTCGCTATGGCGAGAATCGAGGGATCAATTTTGGAATGTTATCAGATGCTCCCGATGTGATGCGCTGGGTTCTTGTCGTGTTTTCCGCTCTCGTCGTTCTTGCCGTTGGTTGGTGGGTTCGCAAACAGACTGAAAGTCGTGCGATAGTAATTGCTGCTGGCTTGTTAATCGGAGGTGCTCTAGGAAATGCCATTGACCGCTTGCTTCTCGGCCATGTAATTGATTTCCTCAACATGTCTTGTTGTCGAATTGAGAACCCTTATGTCTTTAATCTAGCCGATGTATTTATCGTATGTGGCGCACTTGGTCTTGTAATTTTTGAGGGCCGTGAACGACGACGTAGATGAGGGAATTTTGTCTCCAAACTAATCAACTAGGTAAGGGCAACAAGAAATGCGTTTGTTGACGATGCTTCTCGCTGCTTTGGTATTGACGGCCTGTTCAAACCAAGGTTTGCGCGATTTGCGGCATAATTCCGAAGGCCCTGACGAATTCATGATCGTTCCGACGCAGCCTTTGACGCCGCCCGCTGACTTTACTGAATTGCCAGCCCCGACACTTGGGCAAGCGAACCTGACGGATCCAAACCCTAAGTCTGATGCGATATTGGCGTTAGGGGGAAAACCAACAGCGGAGTTGGGACGTTCCATAACCGCGAGAGATCGCAATCTAGTCCGCCACGTACGACGTAACGGTGTGCCGGAAAATATTAGAGCAACGTTAATGCTTGAGGATGAGAGATTTCGTAAGCGGCGGGGGCGGTTCACAAGTTTTCAATTATTTCGCACAAATCGATATCAACAGGTCTATCGACCGTTGACGCTTGATCCATTTCGCGAGCAACGTCGCTTTCGCCGTGCAGGAATTGCGACGCCGTCAGCGCCACCAGTGACGAACTAAATGCCAACAGCAGTCAAAATAATCTCGATGTTGCCGCTTTCGTTGTTGTTGCGTCGGCAGAGTTGGTTGTGGGGGGTAATCATTCTGAGCCTATCTGTCGTGGGTGCTGGAATTGGTGCCGCACAAGGCATCAAAGATGTGGTCACGAACTTTGAATTGGATAATGGTTTGCAGGTGGTTGTGATTGAAGATCACCGAGTCCCTGTCGTTCAACATATGATCTGGTACCGTGTCGGAGCCGCTGATGAGCCGGTCGGATCGTCCGGCGTAGCGCATTTTCTCGAGCATCTAATGTTCAAGGGAACAGAGACGATGGCTGTTGGGGAATTTTCCTCACTTGTCGCTGCAAATGGCGGCAGAGATAATGCATTCACCAGCTGGGACTATACGGCCTATTTCCAACGCATAGCGACGGACCGTCTAGGGTTAGTGATGCGATTGGAAGCAGATCGGATGACGAACTTGCGCCTGACGGAAAATGACATTGTCACCGAGCGAAAAGTTATTCTAGAGGAACGGAATGAGCGAATAGAAACTAATCCCAGCGGCTTGTTCAGAGAGCAATTGGACGCCTCGCAATACCTCAATCACGGTTATGGCATACCGGTGATTGGTTGGATGCACGAAATTGAGGGGCTTGAGGAAGAGGATATCCTTGCCTTTTATCGAGATCATTATGCGCCGAACAATGCCGTTTTGGTTGTTGCCGGTGATGTTGACCCCGAGCAAGTGCGACGGCTTGCCGCAGAGCACTACGGAAAAATCCCGAGCAATCCTCGCTTGTTGAAACGAAAGCGCACTCAGGAACCACCGCAACGCGCGGAACGTCGCTTGATTTATCGCGATGTGCGCGTCGAGCAACCGTACGTCAGTCGCTCCTACCTCGCCCCTGAACGGGATCCAGGAGCGCAAGAGGGGGCGGCAGCATTATCGCTTTTGGCACAATTGCTTGGCGGCGGGAAAACGTCATTCCTCGCTGAAAAGCTGCAGTTTGATAGAAACGTTGCGGTGTATGTCGCAGCCTTCTATTCGGGTATGCGTTTAGATGACACAACATTTGACTTAATTGTGGTGCCCGCCGCTGGGGTTAGCCTGAAAGAGGCAGAAACAGCACTTGACGATGCATTGACGCAATTTATTCAAACTGGAATTGACCCATCCGATTTGGCCCGAATCAAGCGGCAAATTCGGGCATCGGAAATTTATGCTCGCGATAGTGCCGCTGGTATCGCCCGTCGGTACGGTGCGGCCTTGACGTCGGGATTGACGGTTGAGGATGTGCAATCTTGGTTAGAGATTCTACAGGCAACAACAGAGCAACAAATCATGGCAGCAGCAACGTCAGTGTTACGTAAGGAGACCTCAGTTACCGGATGGTTGATGGGGCAAGCGGAGAGTACGCAATGAGAGGAATACTGGCTGCGTTGCTAATCTTTCTATGCGTGTCCCCGGCATCGGCAGCAGTAGAGATCAAGGAGATTGAAACCCCCAGCGGAATTAGCGCCTGGCTTGTCAAGGATCATTCTATTCCTTTCGTTGCTCTAGAATTACGCTTTCGAGGCGGTACCTCAATGGACGAAGCACAGGCCCTCGGAGCAACAAATCTGATGACGGCCCTTCTTGATGAGGGTGCTGGTAATTTAGATGCGCGAGCGTATGCGCGGGCTCTTGAAGATTTGGCGGCGTCAATTTCGTATGATGCAAACGATGATGAGATTACGGTTTCGGCACAGTTCCTAACTGAAAATCGCGATGCGGCGGTTGAGTTACTTAGGCTCGCGATTTTACAGCCACGATTCGATCCTGATGCTTTGGAACGCGTTCGCCAACAGATTCTATCAAGCTTGCGTTTTGATGCTACAGACCCTGATGACATTGCCGGAAAAAAGTTTTCGGAGCTGTTTTTTGGTGATCACCCCTACGGTCGTCCTGGTCGTGGGACAGTTGAGAGCGTCTCAGAGTTGACGATAGCTGACATCCAAAAAGCGTATGGTGCCGCAATCGCTCGGGATCGGGTTTTTGTCAGTGCGGTGGGAGATATTTCAGAGGATGAACTTAGCATGCTCTTAGATCACTTACTTAGTGGCTTACCATCCGAGGGCGGAGACATGCCGCCAGCGGCAGAAGTGTTGGTACCGGGTGGGTTGACGATTGTTCCGTTCGATTCGCCGCAATCGGTGGTTCTATTTGGACATGAAGGAATTCGACGGGATGACCCCGACTTCTTCACAGCGTTTGTAATGAATCATATTCTGGGTGGTGGAGGTTTTGAAAGCCGTCTTATGGACGAGGTGCGACGAAAACGTGGCTTAACCTATGGCATTTATACTTATCTTTCCCCTAAGGATCACGGAGCGATCTATGTTGGCAGTGTTGCGTCTTCGAATGAGCGGGTCTCTGAGGCGATTTCTGTCATCCGTTCTGAGTGGAAGAGACTTGCGGAAGAGGGGGTCACCGCAGCTGAGTTGTCAGCAGCCAAGACCAATCTTACGGGTGCCTATCCTTTGCGATTTGATGGCAATAGTCGAATTGCAAGCATTATGACAGGTATGCAGATGCAGAGCTTAGGCACTGACTATATCAACAAGCGCAATGATATGGTGAACGCGGTAACACTTGGGGACGTAAAGCGGGTTGCGGCTCGTTTACTCAGACCACAAGATTTGCATTTCGTCGTGGTCGGTCAGCCGCTTGGACTGAACTAGGTACGTCAGACCTCTGCCATTGATGATGTGTGCGACGGTATGACCGGATTTTAACGGTCAGTGGTCGTCCGACTCTAGCCCGCCGCAACTTGGCAGAGCGAGGTAATAATTTGCAGAAATCCTCGCCCTCACGCTAGTCCGAAGCAGACAGCGCAACCTTCATGTCTTTGACTTGGCAAACCGGGTCACCGTCAGCTTCCACCCGACCCTCAGCAACTCCCATAGTTAACCGACGCGTTTTGACTGCTTTTGAGAATTCAACAACAAACTTTAGCAATTTTCGATCAGGGCGTACCATTCCAGTCAGTTTTACCTCGCCGACGCCGAGGGCGTAACCACGGCCTTCCCAACCACGCCAGCCAAGGTTAAAGCCCGTGAGTTGCCACAGAGCGTCAAGGCCGAGACAACCCGGCATGATTGGGTTGTTGGGAAAGTGGCAATTGAAAAACCATAAATCTGGCGTAATATCGAATTCCGCAACCACATGACCTTTGCCATGGCTGCCGCCGTCGCTAGAAATGTCAGTAATACGATGCATCATGAGCATCGGTGGCTCGGGCAACTGTGCATTGCCGGGTCCAAATAGTTCGCCCCTAGCACACCTTATCAAGTCGTCTTGATCGAAGCTTGTGGGAAATTGCCCCATGCTAACAGCCTCCGTGCGCTATAGTGCTTTTTGAACAATGTTCTATCGATTTTTAGAGAGAGTAAATACACTTCGGGCATACGGGTTGTAATTCACTTGTTGGTCAGCTTAGAGCTTAATGGTCGCTAGAAATAGTTGCAAGGGTCAAGACGCATACTCAGCAGGTCCCTCGCTAAATTGGGATATGCGGAGTTCGTCACACTAACCAATTTTTTATTTGAAGCAGAATTCTATCACACTGGCGAGCGCGCTATCTACGGACTATTCTACCTAGCGCTCATAGACGATTGACGCAGGATTCAGTTGCGGTAGTTGTTCGAGTCCCGACGGCGCAACATAAATGGTCATTGCGGATTGATCCGAGATTTGCCTGCCGTGAGAACTTACCATTAATTTTGTTGGATTGTGCGCCGCTTATTGTTAAAATAGGCAATTAACGGCCGGCATGATATACTGCGATGCAGTGAAAGAGTGACAAAAGTTAGTTAAGCTGCCATGAGACATCAAGATCAAGTCAATCGCATAACTGCAAAACGATGGTTGACGGATGCTGGGATGCGACCGACTTTACAGCGTATCGAATTAGCGACCTTATTGGTTGGTGATGGCAAACATCGTCATGTTACTGCCGAGAGCCTGTATGAATTGGCCGATGATAGCGGTATATCGGTTTCATTGGCAACGGTTTACAATACCTTGCGAGCTTTTTGTCGGGCGGGACTGCTGCAACAAGTTACGGTCGATGGGTCTAAGAGTCATTTTGATACCAATACGCGAGATCATCCACATTTCTTCTGGGAAGATGATGAGATTTTGATTGATGCTCCGTGTGACCAACTTGAAATTTTACGTCTGCCGACGGCGCCGAGGGGTTCACGGATTGTTTCCGTAGGTGTCGTGGTGCGATTGCGTCGAGAGTGAATGTCAGAGTTGACGGTTTCAGAACAACAGATTTGTGACTTTCAAAATGAGGGCGTAGTTTGCCTCCGCGGTCTGTTTTTGCGGCATGTCGAAAGGTTGCGACAGGGCGTAGCGTTCAACTTAGCCCATCCAGGCCCACATGCGTCAACCAATGATAAACAGGGGGAGAGAGGGCTGTTTTTCGACGATTATTGCAATTGGTCTCGCATCGCTCAGTTTGAGGAGGTAATTTCAGATCCGATTATTATTGCCGCTGCGGGGGCACTCATGCAGTCGGCAAGGGTGCAAATGTTTCACGACCATGTCTTGGTGAAGGAACCAGGGACTTCGATGGTTACGCCTTGGCATTCGGACGGCCCTTACTATTTTGTTAGTGGAGACTCATGCATCAGCTTTTGGGTACCGCTGGATCCGGTGCGTGAGGCGACATTGCGGTGCGTTGCTGGATCGCATCTTTGGGAAAAAGATGTCTTGCCCACACGATGGGTATCGGAAACCGCGTTTTTTGAAGGTGACTACATGGCGGTACCTGATCCAGAGATAGAAGGTATGCCGATTCGCGAATGGGAAATGGCTGCGGGAGATGCCGTCGCGTTTCACTTTAGGACCCTGCATGGTGCTCGAGGCAACCACGCGAACCGACCCCGTAGGGCATTCTCGTTAAGACTTGTTGGGGACAATGCGCGATACGTTGCTCGTCCTGGACCGACATCACCGCCGTTCTCGGGGCACAGCATGATTGCGGGTCAGAGATTGCGTCAGGATTGGTTTCCGCTCCTCCGCTAATCAGCTTCTTGATGTCGGCTTTTGGAAGCTATTCCTGAGATTTGCCCAGCGCTGGTAACATCAGTTTGTTGAGCATCGTCGCGGAATTTTGGTGCGCATAGCGATAATGAACCGCGATCTTGCCCGAAGGTTGTTAGTCTGACCTTCTGCGGCTGGTCGATATCTCCTTGGGGTTAGCCTCCTTAGGTTGATCATGATGCAGGCTGCTCAATCATCAATAGTGGCAATTCCTCGGGGAAATTCACTTGGCTGCGGCCGGTGCTTCGTTTTGCGGTCAGCGAGAGTTCAGAATTGATCGTCAGAGGTTTGAGATCATTGCTGTATCGCGTTTAGGAGGCAATTACGATGGTCGTGATGGCTCTAGCAAGATCCGCTGACCGCCGCAGAGTATCCCTATTTCGCCGAGCCATCGTCAATGACATTGTCGGTAGGTGACGAATACCCTTGTTTGTTGGGATGGATTTTTGCCCCAATCATTGTGGGCAGCCTCATAAGAATAGTTACCGACCCCAACATATAAGATATTTTGCTGTGGTCGGCGCCGGATCAACTTAGATTTTCGATTTCTCGTATCATCGCGTCTATATCACCCCGATTTTTGTCAATAAGCGCGCCAACTTCAGCCCGCTCGTTCAAAAGCAAGTTTATTCCCCCAACAAACATGTTGAAGAATAGGTCCTCACCCGTGCGATCAGAAACAAAAAAAGTAATTTCTAACGGCTGGCTGTTGGGCAAGTGTGCGAGCGTGTCGACTTCGTACCACCTCTTAACTGCGCGAACGTCCTTTACCTCTAATCTGCCATCAGTAAATTCATGGAATCGTTTGCCGTATTTTTTTGCGATGTAAGATTGAAACGCCTGCGAGAATGCGGCCTTTTGGGTTTTTGTCGCTCGGCGCGCTTCGACACCCATAACGTAAGCCGCAATGTATGAAACGTCGCTATACCGACGAAAAATATCTTTAAACTCGGCTGTCTTCGACGCTTCGGAAGAGGAAGAATAAACGACATCATTTATGTCTTGCAAAAGCGCATTGATGAGGCGCTCCGCCCGCGCTGAGTCGATAGCGATCACTGATTGAGGCCAATTGAGGAGACCAGCGGCAAGCGGAAGCGCGATCAGAATATTGCGTCGGTTCATCATCTAAAAACCCTCAGTGTTTAGTTCGAAGGGATCAATTTCAGCAATCGAATTGGATGGCGCCAACTGAAATCGGCGCCGTTGTAGATAGGTGATGCGTGCCTGAGAATAACTGTCGGCGCTCTCGTAAAGGATAGCGTCAATCATGTCAGATAATCTATTCCTCTCTGAGAGTCCCTTTCCAGCTGCGGTGATGGTGCGATAATAGCGCTCAGGCTTATCTAGAACAAAACCTAGCGGGTTCGTGAATAAATCAACAACTTTGCCAGCAGTGTCTCGCTCGGTAGACGGCCCAAGGATGGGCAGTTCGATATAGGCTCCCTCGGCCGCACCCCATACATAGAGAGTTTCCCCAAAGTCTGAACGCACTTCCGGTATATCAAGAGCCTTTGACACATTAAGTAGACCGCCAAATCCGAATGCGGTGTTGACAAAAAAACGAGACCCAGCAAGCGCTGAAGTAGATAAGTCAGCTTGTAATAAACCGTTGACCATCACGGCGGGCATTGATGCGTTTGCGGCAAAATTGGCAATAGCTGTTTCGGCAGCATCTGGCATAACTGCCGCGTAACCCTTTGATACTGGTCGAAAAACAGCACGGTCAAAAGAACGATTAAAAGTATGAATTCGGCGATTGGTATTTTCATACGGATCATAGATGCCACTCTCATTCACCGCTTGAGGATTGGAAGCAGTACACGCACCCAGACCAATGATGATCATCAAAACGAAGGCGGTGAAAAGACATCGAATAGTCATCGCAGACTCATTATCGTTTAGATAGGGGGCATCGGCACACGAAAACGGGGCATTACTCACTTCGGCATTAATTTTGGAGACGGCGTGATAATGTCGTCAGTCCATTTAGTGTAAAGTTTACTACGGCAAGAGCGATGGAGTTTCAATTTTCCAAGCCAAAGCGGAATCGGCAATTCTTTCGAGCGATGTGTTACGAAAATTGTTTACAACGGCGAAGTTGTTCAAGAAGCGCATTTAAAATGAAACCCCAAAAGTCTTCTTCTCTCCGAGAACCCGCGAGCAAGATTATAGTGATAAGTGTTATCAATACGATTTGAGCATCTGTAGGCAAGCCTGAATTTCCATTTGATGACCCGAGATTACTTCTTTGCGGCCGAAGTTCTCAGGCAGTTCGTCAACTCTTGCGCGTTTTTTCCTTGAAGGTTGTAGATTTAACTTGGAGCTAGGGCTTTCAATTTGAGCAATCAAGCCATGAATTACATCCCGACCATTGAACCCGAGAGTTTGAGAATTATCAAATTTCGGTTCGTCGCGATGCTCTTGTCATAGAAACGTATAAATTTCTACGCCGAGATAGCTGAAACTCTACGCCCAACAGATTGTTGCGAGCAGACAAGCGGAGGCGTGGCGTCTGCTAATCTCTACGGGCAATAATGGTTATGGTTGTATGCGACCACGCCCCATAGCGCCGTCAAGGCATTCATGGTGGGAATTCAAGTGTACCACCGCATACGGCGGTCCGAGCCCCCGTCGTTTCAGGACTGCTTGTAGGTAATCCTTGTACCACACGAGCGGCAAGAAATGCGAAAGCCTGCGCCTCAAGCATGTTGCCATCCAAGCCGACAGAATCAACGGTCTTGACAGGAACTCTACAAGCGTCTTGGAGCCTATGTAGCAAAGTTAGATTACGGCGTCCTCCGCCGGTGACAAGTACGTTGGACGGAAGACTAGGGAAGTACTGAAAAGCACTTTCTACCGCTTTCGCACAAACCGCAGTCATTGTCGCTAGGGCATCAGCATCGTTCAATTTGGCAACCGACTCAAGCATTTGCGCAAAGTCACCTCGATCTAGAGATTTGGGCGGGTGTCGCGAGAAATAGTCTTCAGCCATTATCACATCAATTACGTCTGACCGTGCCTTGCCTCGCTTCGCTAGGGAGCCGCCATGATCCATTTTTGCGCCGCGGCGTAGTTGCATAAGATCGTCCAACGGCGCATTAGCGGGTCCTGTGTCAAACGCCAATAGCGCCCCAGTAACATCGGGCACGGCGCAGCACGGATCGACGAAGGTGATGTTACCGACGCCACCGAGATTCAAAAAACAAAGTGGTTCTGAGGCCGCAATCCACTTGCTGCAGGCAAAGTGAAAAAAGGGGGCGAGAGGCGCTCCCTCACCACCATACGCAATATCGGCAGAACGAAAGTCCCAAACTGTCGGGATACCCATCGTTTGAGCGATAACACTTCCGTTTCCAAGCTGCAGCGTACCCCTCGTGCGGGGTTCATGGGCGATGGTTTGACCATGAAAGCCGATCAAGTCGATATCTTCGAATCTCTGAAGCACATCAAGGTGGGCGGCCAATACGGTGGCTTCAGCTTTCTCCACCTCAATGCCCCTCCACAGACCCAAAGCCGCCCGAATAGTGGCTTGCTCTTCATTGCTATAGGCTCGGAAATAGGTCGGGCCAAAATCAATTATTTTGTGACCGTCGGTTTCTAGGATGGCCGCATCAATACCGTCCATCGAGGTGCCACTCATGGTACCCAGAACTCTGAGTGGTTGACGACTATCTTCAAACACGTTCATGGTCTTTCTTTTTGCGAATAGGTTGACTATACATTTCGCCAAATTTTGCTTGGGGCGAGCGATGAAATTTTATCCTAAATCGGATTTCCTCACGGTACTCGTTGAGCGTGGATTTTTGGCTGATTGTACCAATCTTTCGGGATTGGATTCAGTTCTTATTTCGAACCATACTGCTGGTTATATTGGCTTCGATGCAACGGCTAAATCGCTGCATGTTGGGTCTCTGACCCAGATTATGATGCTGCGCTGGCTACAAAAGACCGGCCACAAACCGATTACACTTATGGGCGGAGGAACGACGCGGGTTGGTGATCCGTCATTCCGAGGGGACGAAAGGCCGTTACTCTCGTCGGCAGAGATCGAACGAAACATTGCTGGCATACAGACGGTTTTTGGACGTTATATCGATTACGGTGATAAAAGAACCGACGCACTGATGCTCGACAATGCCGAGTGGTTGCGAGATTTAAATTATCTCGATTTCTTGCGAGAATTCGGTCGTCATTTTAGTGTCAATCGCATGTTGAGTTTTGAGAGCGTAAAATCTCGTTTGGATCGTGAGCAGTCACTATCCTTTCTCGAATTCAACTATATGATTCTTCAAGCCTATGATTTTCTCGAATTGAATCGGCGACATCAATGTCGCATCCAGTTTGGCGGAAGTGATCAATGGGGGAATATTATCAACGGTATTGAACTTGCCCGACGAGTTCAAGATACAGAACTCTTTGGTTTGACCTCTCCATTGCTGACTACGTCGGATGGGAACAAAATGGGTAAAACCGCGAGCGGTGCCGTCTGGTTAAATGCCGAGATGTGTCCGCCGTATGAATTTTGGCAATTTTGGCGTAATACATCTGACGGTGATGTCGGCCGATTTTTAAAGTTGTTTACCGAGCTTCCAATTGAGGAGTGTAATCGGCTCGCTGAATTGCGCGGGTCTGAAACAAACCTGGCCAAAGTCATCTTGGCAAATGAAGTGACGCGATTGTGCCACGGAAAGGCGGCTTCCGAGGCAGCTGAGGCCACGGCGTACGAGGTCTTCGAAAAAGGTGGTCTCGGCGAAGAGATGCCCAAGCTCAAGCTGACATCGGATGAACTACCGCTCTCTGCTGCGCAAATTCTGGTTCGCGCTGGTTTAGTGACTTCGGGTAAAGAAGCGAGGCGGCTGATCGCCGAGGGGGGCGCGAAAATGGCAGGGTCACCGCTGACAGATCCCGGACAAATGATTGACAACACTTCCATTGCGGCCCCGGTCCGTCTGAGTGCGGGCAAGAAACGGCACGTCCTCGTGCAAGCCGTTTCCAAATGAGATTTTTTAGGTCATGCCTGTGGCGAATGTCGCTACTATTGCAGCAGATCTTCGGGGTCGATCCGACCTAGATTGCCAAGTAATTGGCGCAGGAATCCTCGGTTGGAAACCGAACTATCGGTCACTCGGCGGGTCAATAGCACAGCTTGACCGTCGCTTAAATCGTAGGTGTCAATGTTTGCGACGAGGTCGTTACTGTCAAAATCTATGGCAACAAGCCGGCGTTTGACAACCTTGGGTGCTTGCAGGCCCCGAAGTTGAACTTTGGAATGTAAGTAGAAATTCGTGCCTTGATCAAGTACGTCTGAAAAGCTTCCAGATCCGATCTCAGCCTCGACGCTTTCCCGGGTATCAACTCCGACAGTGATAACGGCAAGCTCTTCGTCGGTGGGTGCAAACCCGTGGTTCCTGAATCGATCCGAACAAGCCGCGAGAAGTACGAGCAATACAATCGCAAAACCTGTGCGCAGTAAGCCATAAAGGAGGTGCTCGAACTTTGTCATCTTGTCCCTATTGCGTCATGGGTTCATCAGTCTTAAGAGTTTAATGAACAAGTTCACTGTATTCAAGCTGCGAAAGCTGGGAAATGGCAAGTCAGGATAGCGGTCAATTCGCTTATTCGGTCGCTAGATTGTCAAGGTCAAAGCGAACGGTCTTTGACCTTGTTCTTGGTCAAAAAACGTTGTTAGGCCTTGCCGACAGCTTGGGCCTAAATTCGCTGAGTAGACTAAAATTCAAGGGCGCGATTCGCTCATCGGGAACAAACGATTGGCTGCTTGAAGCAAAACTTTCGGCGCGTGTCGAGCAACCGTGCGTTGCCTCTCTAGAACCGGTAACGACAAATGTCGCCGTTGGGGTGAGGCGCCTGTGGTTGGAGAACTATCACTACCCCATTGACGGTAGTGCAGAGAATTGGGATGACGATTCTGTTGAGCCTTTGCCAGAGACGATTGATCTGTTTGATATCCTTGCTCACGAACTGGGATTGGCAATTCCAGCCTATCCGCGACGGAACGACGTTGAATTGATTGAGATGACGTTCTCGGACTTGGGGTCTGATTCAGGAGCCGTTTCCAAAATAGACACGACCCGTCGCCCTTTTGCCGAACTTGCTAGCTTGCGGGATGCACTCCAGCAGTCAAGAGAGTGAAGACGGATTTACGGCGTTACAATTATTTGCTTATCGGTGGGAATTTGGTGACAAAAAGGTTGCATCGTGAGCAAAGTTTTGTATCTACGGGCTTACTCGGTTAGCCCCGCTCTAGTTGGTGTCTTCTAAAACCCTATTTTGGAAAAATCGGCATATCCCACGACAATAAAACATACTGATACGAAAATCAGATATTAATATTGAAAACGGTATCCGTGATAAATTACAAAGGAGGTGTTGGAAAAACAACCTTAACGGCAAATCTTGCAGCCTAACTGGCTTGGTAGGGTCACAAAGTTCTTATGATTGACATGGATGCACAAGCGAGTCTGACATTTTCCTTTGCTGCTCCTGACGATTGGCAAAATAATTTTGTAGATACAAAGACACAAAGACAATCCAGAAATTGATACCGGAACAAAAAAGAATATGAAAAGAAACCGATCTCCGCGTAAAGGCCGTTCATTGAACAAGTGCGAAGATCGTCTGATGTCAAAGTGATAGACGCTTACATAAAACGCAACGATGCAATTTTTGCGGATGCTCCCCAAGTCTGTTTGCCCGCAGGCCTCAACGGATATAGCTCCGGGAGTTATGCAAGTGTCGTTGATGGTCTTGGTCTTGAAAAAGTGACTGACTTGTTTGTAACTGGGGTGGGACTATGACTCTCAAGCAAAAGGCTGGAAAAAAGTAGACAATGAGCCCAAACGGCTTTCCGTATCGTCAAGAACGGTAGGCGATTTAATTGACTAATCTACGCCAGATGAATTAGATGCGCTTTCGGACGGTCGACTTGAACTTCGAATTCAAAAGGCTAGTCTCAAGAAGAAGAGGTCAAAAAGAAGACAATCCGATGGTGAATTTGAGAACAACAATTGTGAAATTGCGAAAAAGTTAGTCACTTATGGTACTAGAGAAGACGGTAAAGAATTCTTACAAAGTTCGTTTTCAACCAAGATCGTTCGGACACAGCTTAACGTCGCTGCAATAAGATAGTTGAGGCAGTGATTGGAGTTCGACTAAATTCTGAGGCTGTGCGAGGCAGGAAGATAAGGTAGTTTCCGCAAAAAAAACCACGCCTATCTGATAGGTTAAAGACAATATTAATTTTTCACAGGAAGAATCGGGTATCTGACGCAATTACCGCAAGATTCGACAAGCTTTCGACCGAATTTGCGAATCTTCACCGAAGGTAAGCACCAATTTTAACATATCTCCGATATTGCAAGCCACAGAAAGAACGAGTTTATAATCGTGAGATGTGCGGTTTTTTCCAAAATAGGGTTTTTTTGCCAGATGCTAGTTAGGAACGAGTGTCATCAATCGTTTCTGAGGGAATTTTGCAGCGATACTGTTGAGCAATTGCTTGCTGCACCCGTCACGGAATTTTTTGCTAATTGATTATGAGATAGGGTAAGGTATGGCCGTCCAACAAAATAAAGTTTCTAAATCTCGCCGAAACAAACGCCGTTCGCATCATGCATTGCTGGCTGCGAACTTTCAGGAATGTCCGAAATGCGGTGAGATGAAGCGGACTCATCATGTTTGTTCAGTTTGTGGTTTTTATGATGGTCGAGAGGTGGTGGTGATGCAGGATGATTTCGATCTCGACGAGGACCTGGTCTAACGGTTAGACCCATTGTTCAATGTAAGATGGGTACGGGTGACTATAACGGGGCGGACACTGACCGGATCGTAATTTCCGTTGACGCAATGGGCGGTGACGCTGGCCCGGCTGCGGTGGTGTCGGGTATTGCCCAGTCGGCTGCTAAGAACCCCGACTTGGCGTTTCTACTTCATGGCCCGATTGAGCAACTAAAACAACTCGTAGAACGCCGGCGGGCGTTAACCGGGAGGGTCGAGTTTTGTGATGCGCAAGAAGTTGTATCAATGCAGGACAAACCTGCACAGATTCTAAGGCGTGGTAAACACACCTCAATGTGGTCAACGATTGAAGCTGTCAGGGACGGCAAGGCGACCGTTGCGGTGTCTTGTGGCAATACCGGGGCCTTGATGGCTCTGAGTATGATTCGTCTCAACCGGCTTGAGGGTGTGAGTCGGCCAGCGTTAGCAATCTTGTGGCCTTCGCGCAACCCACACGGGTTCAACGTGATGCTTGACGCCGGGGCTGATATTCGTGCCGACTCAAGGGACTTGCTGCAATTTGCGATGATGGGAGCCTCATACGCTCGCAATGGCTTGGGGCTCGCGCACCCCCGAGTCGGTTTGTTAAACGTTGGGACAGAGCAGCATAAGGGGAATGCGGAACTGAAGGCTGCCTACGCGCTGATTGACAGTTTTTCGTCGAAAGTAAATTTTGACTTTGTTGGATTCGTCGAAGGCGGTGATATTCCTGGTGATAAGTGTGATGTGATTGTAACTGATGGATTTACTGGAAATGTTGCTATCAAGACTGGGGAGGGAACGGCGCAGCTAATTGGCGATCTGTTGCGTGAGGCGTTTCGCTTCACACCGCTCTCGCGTCTCGCATCGCTGCTCTCGCTTACCTCCTTTCGGCGCTTGCAAAAGCGAATTGATCCTCGGCGCGTGAATGGCGGCGTTTTTTTGGGCCTGACGGGTACAGTTGTGAAGTCACATGGTTCTGCTGATGCCACTGGGGTGTCGGCTGCGGTTAAACTCGCCTTTCAGCTTTCGAAATCAGGCTTCTCCGAGAAACTTGCGGCGCGAGTTTCTACGGTGGCGGCGCTTGCTCAAGACAGTAGCGCGTTTCCGCTGCATCAAAATCTCCCAAATGGCGAGAGAGGAGCGGACATACCGAAGGCGCAGGGAGTTCAAAGCTGATGGCGCGTCGGGCTGTTGCCGTTGGTGTCGGGCGCTATCTTCCGGCGCGTATCGTGTCGAATGCCGAATTAGAGAAGTCACTCGACACAAGTGACGAATGGATTCGGACACGATCTGGAATTGAGCGTCGTCACATTGCCGAGGGTAAGGAGACGACATCGTGGATGGGGGCGGAAGCTGCGAAACAGGCTCTTGCGTATGCTAAGTTGGATGTTGGTGATATTGATGCCATCATTTTAGCCACGTCGACTGCGGATTTGACTTTTCCGTCTGCTGCCACCCTCATTCAAGCGGAGCTGGGAATGACGCACGGTTTTGCTTTTGATGTCCAGGCTGTCTGCGCTGGTTTTGTTTATGCAATGACGACTGCCAATTTGATGATTCTCTCTTCACAAGCCGAGCGAGTATTGGTAATTGGTTCAGAGACGTTTTCGAAGATTATGGACTGGACCGACCGATCAACTTGCGTACTTTTTGGAGACGGTGCTGGGGCGGTGGTGCTTGAGAGTCAAGAAGAGGCGGCAACCTCAAGTGGGATCATTGCAACTGATCTTCGATCAGATGGGCGGTATAGCGAACTGTTGTATGTTGATGGTGGTGTATCCACGCAAATGACAGGTTACTTGCGGATGAATGGCGGCCAAGTTTTTCGGCACGCAATTGAGAAATTGGCTGATACAGCCGAGACTGCATTACAAAAAGCGGGTCTGACGGCTGATGATGTTGATTGGCTTGTTCCGCATCAGGCGAACATTCGAATTATTCACGGGACTGCTCGCAAATTGAATGTTCCAACGGAGCGCATTCTAGTAACGGTTCAAGATCACGGGAACACGTCCGCTGCATCAATCCCACTGGCGCTCTCAGTTGGCGTTGAGAGCGGGTGCATTAAGTCGGGAGATATCCTTCTGACAGAGGCAATCGGGGGTGGACTAGCGTGGGGTTCGGTGATTTTGCGTTGGTAGTAGCTGAGTTATATCGCGGCAAACCGCGTTGACATCGTTATCGTAAATCGGCATTTTTGACGAGAGGGTTTGGAGTGAAATGAAAAAAAACAAATCTGTGGGCCGGGCGGAAATTAGCCTAAAGGTGCATCATACGATCGGTATTCCGCTCTCGGAGAGCACAGAACTGGTTGAAGATATCCTATGGCATATTTCCGATGCTTTGGTGTGCGGTGAAACCGTAAAGCTGTCTTCTTTTGGAACATTTGGCACCCATCAGAAGGCGGCCCGGATCGGACGAAATCCGAAGACGGGAGTAGAGGCCGAGATTTCTCCACGGCGGATTGTCACTTTTCGTCCCTCGAACAAAATGAAACTGCGGGTAAATAATGGTAAGCGGGAGCGAACTGACTAGTTCACGCTCAAAGACCAAATCGGCCGATGCGCTTCGAACAATTGGAGAAGTT
This sequence comes from Aestuariivita sp., assembly GCA_026709985.1. Classification (GTDB taxonomy): domain Bacteria; phylum Pseudomonadota; class Alphaproteobacteria; order Rhodobacterales; family Rhodobacteraceae; genus JAPORY01. Next base: position 34,402 of record JAPORY010000017.1, read on the forward strand.
GCAGATTGGCTTGATTTGCCGACGCATGTCTTGCGCTTTTGGGAAAGCAAGTTTTCGCAGGTAAAGCCAGTTCGGCTGACGGGAAGTCGGCGGTATTACCGTCCTAAAGACATGTTGATTCTCGGCGGCATCAAGAAACTTTTGCACGAAGACGGCATGACGATTAAGGGCGTTCAGAATCAGATCAGGACCAAGGGCATTGAGTTCGTCATCGGATCGTCGCAATCTTTAGGCTTTGAGGCTGTCACAGCGGTGGCGGAACAGCAGATCGAACTTCCCTTTGATACTGGGACGGCAATGAGTTCTAAGAGCCAACGCATCGAACGGGGCTCGCTCTTCGCCGATGCACATAATGCCTTGGAACCAGCTGCGATCGCCACTGGTGCATTTGAACTGCAAGGAGGGGAAGAGAAGCCGTTAGCAAGGACGCTTGAAACGGAATTATCTAATGATCCTTCGAGTGACATTGAGTCTGTTTTTGGTAAGATTGAACTACAGAAAGTTTTTAAATTAGAAGTTCTTTCCCTCGCGCAAAAAAGCGATATTTTGCCGTTAGTCGAAGAACTAATTTTATTTCGTGACGCTCTTAAGCATCGGAAATCATGATAGCTTTAGGGCTGCCTTAGAGAGCGGGTTGCGATAAGGCCTACGGTAGTAAAAGTAGCAAACCTGACCGAGAAATTACCAATATTGAATACCCACGAACGACAGACTGATTAAATTCCAGAAGGTGCAAATTCAAAGAGTATGACGTTCAACATGTTCCTTAAGTTCGACCGTAGGCGCACGTAAAGCGGACAAGTCAAATGCCGACAATCTTATATATGTTGTTATGACAGTATTTCTCAGTCAAATCGAATAAACTTGATGATATTGGCAATCAGCGTTAGGGCTTTGGGAGATTTTTAGTCTTGCTTGCTGAGAACTTTGTCGGGCTATGGCGCAGTCTGGTAGCGCGTCCGTCTGGGGGACGGAAGGTCGTAGGTTCAAGTCCTGCTAGCCCGACCATTTCATACCGTGCGATTCCTTTGTTGGGCGGCTGTGGTTGGAATTGAATGCGAATGATGACGGGACTCTGCGCCAACCAACACATTGAGGCCATGATTGCCAATGGGCACATTCTGGCCGAGCCGCAGATTGATCCGTCTCAGATCCAGCCAGCAAGCCTTGATCTGCGTCTAGGAACGATTGCCTATCGAATGCGAACGTCAGCTTTGACAGGCGCAAACGCAACGGTAAAAGAAGCACTTTCCGATTTCATCATGCACACCGTTGACCTATCGGCGGGGGCAGTATTGGAAAGAGGCTGCGTGTATTTGATCCCTTTGGTTGAGAGATTGGCTCTGCCCGCAACCGTCACAGGGGTAGCAAATGCCAAGAGTTCAAGCGGTCGATTAGACTTACTAACGCGAACCATTGTTGATTATGGCACCGAGTTTGATCGGATCCCAGCGGGATATAGTGGCGCCGTCTACGTCGAGGTATGTCCGAGATCATTCTCGATTTTGGTTCGTCCAGGATTGCAGCTAAATCAGCTGCGTTTTCGCAACGGGCAGTCGCAGCTAAGTGATGCTGAACTCAGGAAGCTACATGCGAGTGAGACCCTCGTTAGCGGTGAAGCCATTATTGAAGATGGGTTAGGCTTCGCAGTAGACCTATCGGCGACGGAATCAAAACTAATCGGATACCGGGCAAAGCCTCATACGGGCGTTATTGATCTTGATCAGTTGGATTACTACGAACCAGCGGAGTATTGGGAAGCCCTCTACTGCACCGATGATTACCTTATTCTTGATCCAGAGGCTTTCTATATACTCGTAAGCAAAGAGGCCGTGCACATTCCGCCGGATTTTGCCGCTGAAATGGCCCCCTACCTTGCTATGGTCGGCGAGTTTAGAGTCCATTACGCAGGTTTTTTTGACCCAGGTTTCGGCCATGATCTAGCTGGCGGCAGAGGCTCCAGGGCCGTTCTGGAAGTGCGCTGTCGAGAAGTTCCTTTTGTTTTGAATCATGGTCAGATTGTTGGACGGCTGCTGTACGAGCGGTTGGCGGAGCGGCCCACACTTCTCTATGGTCGAGACTTGGGCTCAAATTATCAAGGGCAGGGGCTAAAGCTCTCAAAGCAGTTCAAGAGACCGCTGTAATGCGAGGGGATAATGAGACATTTTTTGGAAGTTTGCTCTCTGAGTGGGCATATACCGAAGGTTTTGGGGTTTTTCTGCGATGAAGTGATGAAGTACAGACCCCATCATTTTCGATGGGTTCGGGGACACCAACAAACGATGAGAAACGTTAAATGAATAAGGCTTTTGCCTCGCGAGGCGACACCAACGAGAAAGAAACCAGTTTTTCTCAAATCGGAAAGGGACTTTGGGCATTCACGGCTCAAGGCGACCCAAATTCGGGGGTCATTATCGGTGACGAGTCGGTAATGATCATTGAGGCGCAAGCGACGCCGAGGATTGCCAAAAAAGTGATTGAGCATGTTCGCCGCGTCACTGATAAGCCGATTTCTCACCTTGTATTGACCCATTATCATGCCGTGCGTGTGCTGGGAGCTGCAGCATACGAAGCACCGCAAATCATTATGTCTGACACGGCGCGAGCCATGGTTGTTGAACGCGGGAAAGAGGATTGGGAAAGTGAGTTTCAGCGTTTCCCGCGCCTTTTTGTCGGTCACGAGGATATTCCGGGCCTCACTTGGCCAACGACAACCTTTCGGAACGCCATGACAATATATTTAGGCCGGCGTAGGGTCGATATTCAGCATCTGGGTCGTGCGCACACTGCGGGTGATGCGGTGGTTTATGTGCCCGATGAAAATGTCATTTTTTCTGGAGATATCGTTGAGTATCACTCGGCGTGCTACTGCGGTGATGGGCACTTTGTCGACTGGACCGGAACGCTACGCGAAATCGCAAAATTCGGTGCTGACGCCATCATGCCCGGCCGCGGTGACGCGCTTTTAGGTCAAGAAATGGTTTCAAAAGCGATAGATAGTACGCATGACTTTATTGCGAGTACTTACCAACCAGTTGCTCAGGTCGCCAACCGAGGCGGGGATCTGAAAGAGGCATTTGCAGCTTGCCGAGACGCGTGCGATAGCAAATTTTCCGACTACGCGATATATGAACACTGTCTGCCATTTAATGTCTCTCGTGCTTTTGATGAGGCCCGAGGAATCAATACGCCAAGAATTTGGACGGCGCAACGCGATCTCGAAATGTGGGAGGCGCTGCAAGGATAATTCTTCCCGCACTCTAGCCTCACAGAATAGCGCACGGCTAGAATCGGACTAGCGAATGACATGTGATGCTGTTATGACAGTAAATTCTTAGACTGAGTCTCGGATTAGAGTATCAAATATCTCGGGATGGTGTTCTCGTATCATATCGCTGTGATAAACTGGTTGCAGCCTTTGCAAGCGAGCGCCGACCCTCTGACCCGCCTTGTTTTTGGTCACTCGCAATTGGAAAAGTAGCCTGACAACTTCGAGTCGATGATCGGAACGAAACTCTAGCATCAGAGATCCTTACATCGCAATCAAGATAAATTGACTTAATCGCCGAGAAAATGGAGAAAAATTGCATTTTTGTCCGAGCAACCCGTTCTCTTTCGAATAAAATTTAGCGTAACGCCAAATTAAGGGTGGGCGTTCGGAATGACGAACGACAACACCGATGTCCTAGTTGAAAAGAGCCTTAAAATTTTGAGAATCAGCGTCATTTTGAGACAACTAAAATATGTCGATGTAAGGATGTCTGAGCATGGCTTATACCTATCGACCGTATCCGCATAGTCCCATCGGGAAACTCCAAACTAAAAAACAGCATCACCCAGTCGTGATTGTCGGCGCGGGGCCAGTTGGATTGGCGCTTGCGATTGATTTAGCCTCGCGAAATATTGTTTCTCTCGTTCTTGACGAGAATAACGTTGTATCTGTCGGGTCGCGCGCCATATGTTGGGCAAAGCGCACCCTCGAGATATTTGATCGGTTGGGGGTCGGCGAGCGGATGCTGGCCAAGGGTATTACTTGGAAGATTGGACGCCAGTTTCACGGCGATCAGGAGCTTTTTTCATTCGATTTACTGCCTGAAACAGGCCATAAATATCCTGCCTTTATCAATCTGCAGCAATACTATGTTGAACAGTACTTGATAGAGCGCACTCGCGATTTTCCAGAATTGATTGAGATCAGGTTTAAGCACGAAGTCATTAATCATATTGATCACGGCGATCATGTCGGCGTATCGGTCAGTACGCCAGAGGGCAGGTATTCGTTGAATGCTGACTGGTATATCGCTTGCGACGGTGCCGGTTCGACCAGCCGAGAGCGAATGGGGTTGGGATTTACTGGAAAACCGTTTGAAGAGAAGTTTCTGATCGCTGACATTGAAATGGAAACGAGTCCGTTCGGTTCGGAAGCGATTGCCGAACGTTGGTTTTGGTTTGATCCGACGTTCCACGCTGGTAAGTCAGCCCTGTTTCACATGCAGCCAGACAACATTTACCGCATTGATCTGCAGCTTGATGCGACAGTTACCGCGCAAGCGGAAAAAGTCCAGGATTTCGCGCTATCGCGCATTCGCGCTATTGTCGGAGAGGCGCAATTTCGACTCGACTGGTCAAGCATTTATAGGTTTCGGTGTGCCCGATTAGATAACTTTGTGCACGGACGAGTTGTTTTTGCTGGGGACAGTGCGCACATCGTTTCCCCGTTTGGGGCTCGAGGGGGAAACGGGGGTATTCAAGATGCTGACAATCTCGGTTGGAAGCTCGCCGCCGTGATCAACGGGCAGGCATCGAGTCGTCTAATTGAGACCTATCATGACGAGCGATCTGCCGCAGCCGACGAAAACATTCAAGCTTCGTCGCGTACAACCAACTTTATGACCCCGAAGTCAGCAATCGAATCGCTATTTCGAAGTGAGACACTAAAGTTAGCGGTCGATCAACCATTCGCAAGGACACTTTTGAATTCAGGGCGCTTATCAGTTCCATTTGTCATGCGTAATTCGTCATTACAAACTCTGCGTGACGCTGGAAAAATGTTGGGGTCTGCGGCGGTCGACCTGCCGCTTGCCGGTGACGGGACGGCCGATAAGGGTTGGTTGATTGAGCAGTTGCAAGGGTTATTTGTGCTAGTCGGATTTGGCGCGGTTGAACTGCCTCAAGTCGCTGGCGTTCGCCGTATTGGCATAAATCAGAACGGCGGCGATGTTAGCTTTTGCGCTGAAGATCAAGTTGTGCGGCAGCGGTACGGAATCAATATTGCGTATTTGTTTCGTCCTGATGGTCACATCTGCGCCGCATTCGAGTCACCAACAGTTGCCGCGGTCACCGCAGCTAGGGATTATGCGCTCACGAAACACCGCTAACTTTAACCATAAGGGAACTGCTGATGTCGCGAGTCTACGAAGATCGAATGAGTCCAAGACAGGACGAGTTTTTCGAGGCGCTCATTGCGGCGCATGATGGTTTGTCCGAAAGTGAGAGCCATGCGCTGAATGCGCGAATTATTCTTTTGCTAGCGAACGTGGTTCAAGACATTGATCAAATTAAGGAAGTTCTCAAGGTAGCTCGTTCCTATTCGGCAAGCTGAAGCCACATCTTGCCTGCGATTTCAAATAGGAATTAGTTTACGATAATTGAACGCCGCTGACCTTGGCGGCTATGCCGCATGAAGAATAATGTTCGAGTTCAGTCTCTATTGTCCAAAGGCGCGTGAGCCCAAGCTTCCACCTCGACCAAGAACTCTGGACGGGTAAAGCCAAAGACGACCAGCAAGGTGGATGTTGGAAGCGAGTCTTCGCTAGCGGCACGCAAGAAATCATCGCGTGCCCGCATATATCCCGCCATATGTTTGCGATCGGTGACGTATCCTGTCAGATGAAATACATTTTGGGGCACCATATTCGCTTCCGAGAGGACAGCTTTGATATTGCCAAAGCAAATCTGCGCTTGTTGGAATGCATCGGACGGAACGACGTTTGTCGTGTTTATTCCAAGTTGACCTGAAACCCTGACGATGCGCCCCTCTGACGACAGTTCTATGCCGTGAGAGTAGCGTGCGAAAGGCTTTGGGATATCCATCGGTCGCAAAGCTTTCATGATCTGCTACCTCCGTTGCGGGTTGTTCAAACACGAGCGACTGAGAACGATAGCAATTCGTGTTTGTCGCCAATCTCGAAAATCGGCATAGTTGCTCTTTGATCCTATCCGTATAAACGGATTGCATACCAGCATTTCTAGTTTTATATAGGGTTTTATTTCAAAGGTGGCGGAGATGTTTCCCGACTTTGGCCAGTTTGTGGCGATGCTGTCAGATTTCTCCGCCGTAATCGCGGACGGGGGTGTTCGATGAAGAGCGGGAGCGCACGTGAGATCGCTGTAAAGCGCATGTTGCATACCGAATCGCATGCGAAGAGATTTGGCACAAAATCGAAAACGATTTAAGTGTGTTTTTTGATAGGTCGGGGCTCTGCAGGGAGGGGGAGTCAGTAAAATGCTTGTCTTGGTCGTTGTTCGAGATGCATATGATAAGGCTTTTGAAGGTTAGTTCCTGTCTGTCAAACCCAGAATGCGATTCTCTTAATGCCCACGATTTCACGGGAGTCCTTAGTTTTTACGTTACGATTTGCGTTCTCGCGATGAATTTGATATGAACTTAGTTTTTGGGAGATCGTAACAATGAAGTTTCTTTCACGGAGTGGTAAGCCGCTCCCAAAAGCGATCGTCGACAGCGCTAGCAAGGTCGGAAATAATCTTGTTGATCGACGTGAGTTTCTAGCGATGGCCTCAGCCTACGGGGCGTCATCGGCTACTGCGTATGCAATGCTCGGTTTGATTGCGCCAAAACCGGTGCAAGCGGCGGGTCACAAAATGGGCGGTACGGTGCGCATTCAACAAGAAGTTCGTGCACTCAAAGATACCCGAACCTACGACTGGTCGCAAATCGCCAATTACAGTCGTGGCTGGCTTGAATATCTCGTTGAATATCGTCGCGATGGCACCTTCGGTCCCTACCTCCTTGAGAGTTGGGAAATTAACGACGACGCAACAGTCTATACCCTAAATGTTCGTAAGGGCGTAAAATGGAACAATGGCGACGATTTCACAGCCGCAGATGTAGCCCGTAATATCGAAAGATGGTGCGATAAAACGGTCGAAGGAAATTCAATGGCGGGGCGCATGGCAACGCTCCTGAATGCAACGACTGAGAAGGTTGCCGATGGTGTCATTGAAATTGTCGACGATCACACGGTTCGATTGAATCTTCCCAAACCGGATATCTCAATCATTGCAAATATGGCGGACTATCCGGCAGCGGTTGTCCATTCCTCCTATACGCCCGACAGTATGTTATCCAATCCGATCGGTACGGGGCCCTATCTTCCCGAAAGTCTCGAAGTCGGGGTCAAGGGGGTCCTAACGCGAAACGAAAACCACACATGGTGGAATGCTGGTAATGGCGCTTGGCTGGACAGAGTAGAGTTCATCGATTTCGGAACCGATCCCTCAGCTTGGGTCGCTGCGGCAGAAGCAGATGAAGTTGACATGCTATACTCAACGGATGGTGATTTTATTGACATTATGGGCGCCCAAGATGGCTGGTCCCAGCACGAAATAGTAACGGCAGCGACCATTGTTATCCGACCGAATCAACTCGCGGAGGTCAACGGCACTCGGCCATACGCGGATGCTCGCGTCCGCAAAGCGATCCAAATGGCAGTCGATAACGCGATCTTGCTAGAGCTTGGGTACGGCGGACGTGGGATAACAGCAGAAAATCATCACGTTGGCCCCATGCATCCCGAATACGCGGAACTGCCACCACAGAAATATGATCCGGCGGCCGCAAAAGCACTGCTCGAAGAAGCGGGTATGGCCGATTTTGAGTTTGAAGTGATTTCCATTGATGATGCGTGGCGTAAAGATACAACCGATGCCTTTGCGGCACAGTTGCGCGACGCGGGATTCAATGTCAGTCGAACGGTTCTGCCCGGTTCGACTTACTGGAATGATTGGGCTAAATATCCTTTTAGTTCCACTAATTGGAATCATCGTCCGCTCGGCGTTCAGATTTGGGCTCTGGCTTATCGCGGCGGTGAAGCCTGGAATGAGTTTGGGTACTCAAACCCAGAGTTCGATAAAATCCTAGAAAAGGCTCTAGCAGCTGCTGACCTTGATAAACGTCGCGAGCTCATGGCCGTGGGGCAAAAGCTTCTTCAAGACGATGGGGTTACTGTTCAGCCCTATTGGCGCTCGCTCTATAATCACACCAAAACCAATCTCATTGGCGGGGAGCATCATATCAGCTTCGAGATTAACGCCGCCAAGCTGGCATGGACTTGATCTGAACTTGAATAGGAGCCACTCTTGTTGCTGGTTCCTATTCAACACTCTTGTGTAGTCCCGCCTGATGTTTGAGTTGCTGATTTTAGGCAGCCAAGCCCTCTCGATTTTTTTGATTGCGGCTTGGCTAACCTCTGGGGTCTACGACAATATTCGTTATCCCGCGAATAACGAACACTATACCGCCCAAGTTGTTTCGATGGAATTACTTCGTGACGCATTCCCACAGGAGTTTGCGCGTGTTGGAGATCGGGCAATTCACAGTCGCACCAAGCAGAAGCGCCTGTTTTGGTTCGTTGTTTTTGCGGAAGTGATTACGGTTATTTTGCTCTGGGCAGGGTGTGGCACTTTACTTCTTGCGATCTTCGAGAACGCTGAGATCGAATTAGCCCGCAGTATTGCTCTATTGGGTGCGATGGCTTTTACGTCGATTTGGGCCGGGTTTCTAATTGCGGGGAATTATTTCTGCTACTGGTATTGTCACGAGGGGATTCAAAATACTCATTATCAGATGACTCTCTGGGGAATGACCAATGTTATCTTTCTTGTGCTCGCCTGAACCTTGGAGATCGTGTGGCGCGCGCTCATCAAAAATCGGCGAAATAAAGTTCGGAGAAAGTTGTCGAAGAGAATTGACGCAGGTTTAAACTACTTGCGTTGCGAAGCACTGTGTCGGCATCCCCGTCCCGACTTCGACTGCTTTGGCCTTAAGCGTCTTATTGATTTCAAATGCAACGGCAGGCCTCTTGAGATTTTGAACGGCTGCGTCGACTTTGTTTGCAATTTATACCGAAGTTATCCACGTCAAGAAACGCGTCATCTCGTTCGAATTCAGTCTCTTGAGGCACCCCAGGCTCGGCAATTAATCAGCAGCGATACAGGGCGATTTATCGTTCTTGAGCCTTATGTTCTAGCGCTAGACGGATCTGAGAAATTGCTGGACCCAAGGCCCCCAGCAGTATGAAAAGCCGATTCAAAGCTGCCCTATCCACAACCCCGCGATTTTTCTCTGAGTGAGAAATTCGTAAGCGGGGAATAATTCCGTGCGTTGAGATTGTTCGGCGCTGGTCGTTATCTCGCCGATCAACATTAAGGTTCTTGAATTAGGACCTATCTTGATAAGCAGTGTCATAAAAGCGACGCAAATCTTCAAGCCAAGTTGGATTGACCTTTTCTTCTTGTTGCAACTCTTCAAGTTCAATTCGTGCTTGGCGAAGGGTCCTCCAGGCAACGTCCTCTGTCGCTGAATCTATTAACTTGCTGCGCAAGTAACCTTTATACCCGCTCAATTCCTTCTCCGACATGGCTTGTGGGCAATAAAACGCAATGAGACGCCGCCCAAGTTGTCGCAGACGGCGGTCTGATAGTTCTGCAATAATCTGACGACGACGGATCCAATCACTCTGGTGAAAGTCTGTCAATTGTTCGATATCGCTCGACGAGTAGAACCCGTCGAAAATTTTTTGCTCCACCGGTTTGTCACTAGCGGGTGCTCCAGAGTCGAATCTTTCTGCCATAACCGTACTCACTCTCCGACAAAAATGTGGTGAACTCGCAATTGTCTCGGCCCGCCTTAACTGTTCCTTATTTGGATCGGAAATTGAAAGCACGACTGGCGCCTTATTGATAAAGACAGAACGAATGATCGGAGCTTCACGAGCCATTGCATCAGATATTTGCGATTCAGAGGCGTTCAGGAATTTCGCGGGGTCGACGGCATCAATGTCAAACACGGCAAACTGCGAAGAATTTTGAAGGGATTTTCCACAAAGACAACCGGTGTAAGCTGCCAAGTCGCCGGATTGCGTTCGCGCAACGCTGCTGAAAGGTTGATACCCCTCCAGCTTAGATCGAACCCGATTTTTATTTGAGTTAGTGAGCAACTCACACCAAAGTATAGGAGCGCGTTGCGCAATCTTTTGGGCGATGTGAACAGTTGCCTCAACGTCGCCGAGGGCATCATGGGCGTTATGCGCCGAGAATCCATTCGATGCGGCAAGACGGCTGAGGCTAAGGATAGGGCGCTGCTCTTCGTCTCTCACCCATGAAAGGATTTCGGGATGAGTTGCGTAAACTCCCTGCACGGCGTTGTATAGGTCGAAGCGTTGATTGCCATAATATTGGGTGGCAAAGACCACAGGCAACAAATTTTGAAAAAAAGTCTGTCGTAAGAATTCTTCATCAAACCTGATACTGTTGTAACCAGTCCAAATTGCGGGGGCCCATTTTTCGGTGAGTGCCGCTATTTTTTGCGCGAATTCGAACCAAGACGGCAAGTCAGGGTTTTGAAAGCCACTTGGAGATACATTGGTTATCAGGAGGGCTTGTGGAGAGGGTACAATATGGGGTGCTAACTGACACCGAATGTTGACACGATCAATCTCTACAAGATTCTGATCCGTGTGTATGGCCGCAAATTGCAGCGGCTGGTCGAACGCTGGCGATATTCCGGTGGTTTCGAGATCATAAAAGACAAAATTCATCGTGAGATTTTGGGCATAAGAAGTATAGGAAACATCCAATTGTGGGGCGAATTACGCTTACGTCGTAAATCAAGCTCGATCGTATCACACCTAAGCTTGCGGAGAAATCTGGGCAATTTTGGGTCCAACGCTAAGGCGTATTTCCGTGAAGCGCAAGAATGTTGTATTTGTTCTTTTTTTCCCCGTGTGATCAAGTGACTCGCGACCTCTTTGAGATGGCACCAAGGAAATGATGAACAGCGATTCAAGCACAGATGAAGTCCTAGCTGGGCTAGTAGAACGAATTACCTTCCACAATGAAGATAACGGGTTCTGTGTCCTGCGGGTCAAGGCTCGAGGTCGTCGGGAACTGATAACAATCGTCGGTCACACGGCGATGATTTCCGCTGGTGAGTGGGTGACAGCCTCTGGGTTCTGGCAAAATGATCGAAACCACGGGTTTCAATTTAAAGCACATTTTTTGCAGACATCATCGCCAGCTACGACCGAGGGTATCCAAAAATATCTCGGTTCTGGAATGATACCTGGCATTGGTCCTGTGTATGCCAAATGTCTTGTCGATGCCTTCGGAATGGAGGTTTTTGATGTTATCGAAACTATGCCTGAGCGCTTAAGAGAGGTCGAAGGAATCGGCCCAAAGCGGGCGGAAAAAATCATAGAGAGTTGGCAAGATCAGAAAGTCATCCGAGAAATCATGATTTTTATGCATCAGCATGGAGTTGGAACGGCCCTTTCGGCGCGGATTTTCAAGACTTACGGCACTGACGCTGTCCAAGTTATGAGTGAGAATCCCTACAGATTAGCGAAGGATATACGCGGAATAGGATTTCGGACCGCCGATACAATTGCGGAGAAACTTGGAATTGAAAAAAATGCGATGATTCGGATTAGTTCAGGCATATCGTATGCCCTTTCTGAAGCGACCAACGACGGTCACTGCGGGCTTCCGTCGAACAAACTGATCGAATTGGCCGAAACTCTTTTGGAGGTGTCTCGAGAATATGTTGAGGCAGGATTAACTCAGCAGTTAAATGAGCGGGAGGTGATTGCAGATAACGTTGGAGGAACGAAGTGCATTTTTCTGTCAAGACTGCATTTCGCTGAGAGAGCCATTGCGCAAGATATTAAGCGCATTCGTGCCGGTCAGTTGCCGTGGCGACAGATTGACTCAGAAAAGGCTATACCGTGGATTGAGAAAAAAACCGAACTCAAGTTAGCGACAAGTCAGAAGGCGGCTATACGCCTAGCCCTCAAGTCCAAAGTCGTGGTCATAACCGGTGGTCCCGGCGTCGGGAAAACCACGATCGTCAATGCGATCTTGAGGATTCTAAATGCCAAGTCAATGAAGCTAAAGCTCTGTGCGCCGACTGGTCGTGCGGCAAAGCGTATGTATGAAGCGACTGGTAAAGAGGCAAAGACCATTCATCGGCTGTTAGAATTCGACCCATCATCCTTTGGCTTCAAACGAAATTCACGCAACCCTTTGCGTTGTGACCTGCTGGTTGTTGATGAAGCCTCAATGGTCGACGTGCGACTCATGCAGTCCCTGCTTGACGCGATTCCGAGTTCCGCCGCGCTGTTGATTGTTGGTGATATTGATCAATTGCCATCGGTCGGACCAGGTCAAGTGTTGGCGGATATTATCGATTCAAAAGCCGTTCCTGTGGTTCGATTAACTGAGGTGTTTCGCCAAGCGGCACAGAGTCAGATAATTACGACAGCACACGCGATAAATGCTGGCCGACTTCCAAATCTAAAGGCCCCCGAGAAGTTAGCCGACTTCTATTTTGTACCGGCTGAGGAGCCAGACCGAGCGGTCACGAAAATAATTGAACTTGTAACTCACCGAATTCCGTCCCGCTTTTCTTTAAATCCGATCAATGACATTCAAATTTTGTGCCCAATGAATCGCGGTGGCATTGGAGCTCAATCCCTTAATGTGGATCTTCAGGCGGTATTGAATCCAAAACCGGCAGCAACAATCCGAAGGTTCGGAACGACCTTTGCTGCTGGCGATCGAGTGATGCAGATTCAGAACGATTATGAAAAGGACGTATACAACGGTGATATTGGAATGATTGAGCGCGTTGATCCAGAACAGGGAGAGTTAAGTGTGGATTTTGACGGGCGGAGCGTTGTTTTCGGGCTCGCGGAACTTGACACGCTTGTGCTTGCTTACGCAACGACCATCCATAAGAGCCAAGGGTCTGAGTACCCTGCGGTGGTTATCCCCGTCATGACTCAACATTATCCGATGTTGCAAAGAAATCTGATTTACACAGGCGTAACGCGAGGAAAAAAGCTTGTCATCGTGGTCGGGCAGAAAAAAGCCTTAGCGATAGCGATTAGACGCGCAACGGGCAGTCGCCGCTGGTCGAAACTGAATGAATGGCTTGCAGACAGTTCGGTGCCCTCTACAACTGACCCAATCCGTCGTTGATACGGGGCAAAAGGGTTCTTGCTTTTCGCAGGTTTATTTGCATCAAAGAGCATGACGTAACCAACGGCGATAGGCACGGTGAAGTGTTGCAAACCCACCGTGGTTTTTTTTAGGAATGAACCATTTGATCTCCGCTTTGATCTGAGCGTGACTATATGTCCTGTCGGTCAAAAGAGGGCGGCGAAAGCGTCAAGTTGCGATGACGATAGAGACCAGTCGCAGACGAGGCGTGCGGTAATTAATTCGTTTTTAGGACCCTCTATAGTTCCGTCCCACAGGTGATAAACAGCACCTTTTTCAAATAACCGCTGATGCAATTTCCGTGACGCCCTAAAGAAAATCATATTAGCTTCCGGCTCGCTCACGAGCTCAATCTGCCTTTCTTGCAAGGCTTTGGCGAGACGAGTGGCATTCCGGTTTGCCTGACGGGCTGACTCGAGCCATAGGTTGTCCTTCAGATATGTGCTGAGCTGCGCCGAGAGGTAGCGATGTTTAGAGATCAGATGAGCACCCCGTTTGCGTCGAAGCTCAAATTCCCAAGCAAATTCGGGCTCAAACAAAACCACCGCTTCTAGTTGTAGGCAGCCGTTCTTCGTACCACCAAAGCTTACGGCATTAATACCCGCCTTCCACGTAGCTTCGGCTGGAGAGCATCCAAGTCTTACGACCGCATTTGCGAGTCGTGCGCCATCCATATGAACAAGCAGACCAAAATCCGTTGCGACGCGGGTGATTTCGTGTAATTCCTTTAGCGAGTAGACGTTACCCTTTTCGGTGATTTGCGTTATTGAAATAGGGCCTCTTTGCGGGCCGTGGACGCCGCGTGATTCCTCTTGACTGATTGTTGATCGCAAGGCGGCCGCTTCAATCTTGTCGCCGCCTGGCACGATCGTCAACTTGTTACCCCCGAAAAACTCAGGCGCATTGCATTCATCTTGATGAATATGTGCTTGCGGAGAGCAAAATACTGTTTGCCATGGTTGGCTAAGCGTTGCCAAAGCGAGTGCGTTAGCGGCGCTCCCCGTGCTTACAAGGTAGACAGCGGCTTGCGGTGCTTCAAAGACCTCCTTTAGTGTTTCTAAGGCCTGCTGCATTTTGCGATCAGCACCATAAGCCATCGCGTAGCCATCATTTGCTCGTACGATGGCAGATAGAATTTCGGGGTGGACAGGCCCAGAATTGTCAGAGGCAAAAAACACGCTATTGGGGATCCTCAATGATGTAATCGAACCATTGATCCGCTGGGGTATTGGCTTCGGAAACCGTTTGATATCGCATTGATACCCCTGCCGCGTGCACCGTTTCTTGCGATCCAGAAATCAATGGGTGCCAGTCGAACAACGGTTTTCCCGCATGTATCAGTCGATACGCGCAAGTCGAAGGTAACCAGTCAAGATGTTGGTCTAAACTATCAGCGGTCAATACTATACATTCTGGCACAAAGTAGTGTCTTTCTTTGTATTTCGAACAACGGCAAGTAGCGTCATCAAGTAATTGACAGGCCACCCGCGTAAGAAAGATTTCGGTTGTTTCTTCATCTTCAAGCTTGTTGAGGCAGCATTTTCCGCAGCCATCGCAGAGCGCTTCCCATTCTACTTGCGTCAATTCATCTAAGCGCTTGTGCTCCCAAAATCTCACGGCGGTATTCGTCCTTTTGCTCATAGTGCGCCCAATATCTCTTGAGCCTGTTGGCAGTCGCGGTGCATTTGCGCAATGAGATCATTGACGCTATCGAATGATCTTTCTGGTCGCAGGAACTCAATGAGGCCGACCGATAGTGTTGCACCGTATAGGTCGCCAGAGAAGTCGAACAGAAATGTTTCTAAGTTGGGGTTAGTCCCTCCAAACATGGGGCGTAGACCTAATGATGCGGCACCGAGATAGCTTTGGCGATGTTGTCCGTCAATGATATCAATAACAACGGCATAGACACCGAAAGCGGGTGGATGAAGGCCTGCAATCGACAGGTTTGCGGTCGGAAATCCTAGGGTGCGTCCCCGCTGCTCGCCGCCGATCACCCGACCCTCAATGCGGTGCCAGTGCCCTAGCATCTTGGCGGCGTCTTGCGGTCTTCCTTCTGAGAGTGCTGTGCGAATAGCTGTTGATGATACCGTCGCCCCAGTTTTTGTTAACAGGCTTGCGATTGTGACATCAAAGCCTATTTTCTTGCCGAGTCCGACAAGATCGTCGGCGTTTCCAGCGCGGTCCTTACCAAAGACAAAATCAGAGCCGACGACGACGTGGGATAGTCCCAGTCCTTCGTGGACGACCTTGCTGGCAAATTCTTCGGGTGATAAAGATGCGAGAGATTTATTGAAGTTCAGTTCATACAAGCGTTCGACGCCCAACTTAGCGAGTCGGGAGGCTCTAGCGACTGAACTCGTCAGACGAAACGGCTTACCGGCTGGGTCAAAATATTCGCGCGGATGGGGCTCAAACGTCAAGATACCGAGTGGCACATTTGGTCGGGTCTGTCGGGCGATGGTAATGACCGACTGATGCCCCAAATGAACACCGTCAAAGTTACCGATGGCAACACTTGCGCCTCGGTCACATGAAGCGACATACTGATAATCTCGAATGATTCGCATGAGTTATTCGGTATTGGGCAGACGATTCTATTTCAAGACTTTCGGGACGGTTTGACGGAACAATTACGTTGTTCGTTATCCCGATAGTTAAGGCAAAAATAAGGGCCGTAAAGAGTATCAAAGGCTTTCAAAAATCAAAAGATATAATGTTGTGTCCGGCATTCTGTTTTGTCTTTTCTTACTTTTCCGCATTCGCCAGATACTTCGCGCTCTATATAGCCGAGAACGAGTCTCGTCTATGAGAACGGGATGTAACGGGAATTCAAGTAGGGCTGTCTTTGTGAGATAAAACCCGTCGCCAATGCTCAGCCAATAATCTAGAAACAGATCTAACGCCAGAATTTGAAGTACGCTGTAAAAATCTTCCCGCGTCGTGAAGCCAAGTTCGGGTGCGCCAGAACCAGATATATCTCTAATCCCAATATAGTTTCGTGCAACTCCAGCGACATAGAGACGATGATTGCCGTTCTGAGTGATAATATTTCCCAGACTTTCTTTGCTAGTCGATTTCCTAAGGTAGTTAAGAATGCACTCGTTCATCGGCCGTGGGAATTGATCATCGAAGTCATAGTCGGTCACGTCAATGTATTTTAGCGAAGTGCTGAGAAGTGATTCCGATGTAAGGATCTCTGAACGTAGCAAAAGGGAAATTAAGTCGCCTTTTTTGATGGTTTCCATTAGTGCCAATTTAACGTCGGCACGATTATTGTGATCTTCACAGAATGTCTACGCTGAGGTGGTATCTCTTGCTTTTTTCTTTAATCCATAAGAACAATGATCCGGCTGGGATGTTCCTCCTGTCCGAAATAAACGCAATAGCCGGGTCAAATCCATATAACCGCTTGAAATGCTGTACATAAACGTATACTCACGTTATGTGCGATCCGCCTCTTGCACAGATCTTCAAGAAAATCTCGCGACCTTCATGGACGACATTGCGGCCAATCGTGAGCCAATTCTCATCACGCGTGGGAATGGCAAACCACGCGTGATGATGACGTCATTAGAGGACTTCTCGTCCTATGAGGAAACCCGACATCTACTAAGCGGTCCCAATAATACAACACGCCTTCTGAAGGCAGTTAAAGAACTTGAATCGGGACATGGAACTGAACGGAAACTTGAGGATTGAGGCTTGTATTCCATGAACAGGCATCGGAAGATTACCTCCACTGGCAAACTCATGACCGTAGGCTCATGAAGTGATTGAGCGGACTGATTAAGGAGTGTACCAGCACACCTTTTACCGGCATCGGAAAACCAGAACCATTGCATGGATCGCTTTCGAGATGGTGGTCACGCCGACTGGATAGAGAGCATCGTCTGATCTACCGTATCGAAGGAGATAGTCTCCTCATAGCCCAATGCTGCTATCATTATTAGGGGATTATTACCTGATAACACGCACCCCCATCAGGGATCACGAGAGTCTTGATTATCTTTCCCAATCTTGGGCGACAAAGTGTTTAACTATTTTTTACAGTCCTGAATTAAAAAAGACGTGGTGCGGGCTCCCACGCTTAGCATCTTCGCGCTGATGATCAATCAGATCGCGGCTAATTTGTATACGGACTTCGTCTGGGTTAGTGCACTTATCCATAGGCGGCGCAATGTTTTTAGAAATGTTTTTTGTTGCGGGTCTTGATGTTTGAGACATTTGCGAGTAGGCGAGTATACCGATATACAAAGACTTTCGACCTGTGTTGTCGAAACGACAGATTAAAGAAAACCAAGTAATCGGCGTGGCGACTCTGAAGGTCCAATTAGGTAAAGGCGGCAGGGCTATCCGTCTCTGCTTGTGGCGGCTTGCGTAAGACGAGCATATTGCTTGCTGCAGCCGATGAAGCAAGAAGCCCGGTCCTTTAGGCGGGGAGTAGTCACAGTTGCTTTTTGGCGCCATGATTGACTATGAGGGATTGGCAGACAAGGCCTAATGTCGTTAACGGAAAGATAAGCCGCCTTAGCTCAGTTGGTTAGAGCGCTGGATTGTGGATCCAGAGGTCCCCCGTTCAAGCCGGGGAGGCGGTACCATTTTATTCTATTGTAAGACTTTGCCGAAGTTTTCCAGTGTCACGATCAAAGATCAACAGGCGGTCATCACGGGTTACGACCCCTAACCAATCGGATCCAATCGTAAAATTAGTCGCAGACACCCCTTTTGGTAAACTAATGTGATCGGGCAGCGCGGGTTCTGACTGCAAGAGTCGTGCGGCAAGTAATATGGTGATGGAGGTAATACCAATTATCATCACGATCGTAAGCGTTAGGACCAACCGCCACAGCAACCGAATTTTGCTGGCTTCGTGACTGTCTTCTATGGAGTCATTCATGCTCGGTTCCACGATTAAATTCACCCTCCAAACGGATCCGCCCGTGCGATTGGACAAGGCTTTGGCGCGGGAAATTCCGCTGTCCACCGCACTCTCTCGTACCAGAATTACCCAGCTTATTGCGGAGGGTGCTGTCAAGATCAATCAATCAATCCAGAAAAATCCTCGGGCGAGGGCTGCATTGGGGGACTTAGTCGAAGTGCAACTACCAGTTCCTGGAGACAATCGCTTGGTTCCCGAAAAAATTGCTCTTGATGTCATATACGAGGATGAGGATATAATTGTAATCAACAAACCGTCCAATATGGTTGTACACCCCGGCAAAGGTTCTGAAACTGGTACGCTTGTTCATGCGTTATTGGCCCATTGCGGCGCAAGTCTTTCGGGAATTGGCGGCGATACTCGTCCTGGGATTGTCCATCGAATAGACAAAGATACGAGCGGCTTACTGGTGGTTGCCAAGACGGATGCGGCCCACATCAATTTGGCGCAGCAATTTCAAGAGCACTCGGTGGAACGCGAGTATGATGCGGTTGTATATGGCGCACCGAGTGGGGATGACCCGCGGTTGCTTGGGATAACAGGAGTTTGCTTTGAGGCAAACAGGGTTTTGAGAATTAGTACCCAACTGGCACGAAGTCGTGCCAACCCGCGTCGTCAAACCGTAACGTTCTCGGGCGGCCGTCACGCAATTACACGAACAAGGGTCATCAAGAGATTTGGAAAATCAGGCGTAATATCTAAACTTTCGTGTTGGCTCGAGACGGGTCGTACGCATCAGATTCGTGTGCATCTAGCGTACGTGGGTCATGGCTTGATTGGCGATCCGATATATGGCTCTCCTCGAAAACTGTCGAGTAAATTCCTAACGCCCGAGGCGGCGCGACAGATAGAGTTGTTTGAGCGACAAGCCCTGCACGCCAGAATAATTGGCTTTATGCATCCGATCAGCGGACAGGCGATGAGATTTGAGAGCCAGGTGCCAGATGATATGGCAAATTTAATAGAGACTTTGGACTTGAGCAGTAAGTAGTCCTAAAGCAGAAAACGAGACCGACCTCACTTAGTTGATTAGTGCATCAGACCTATGGATAGCTATCTGATTGATGTCATACCTGTACATGATAACCATCTATGGAATTTTGTTCCGCTTTGTTGCTTTCCAACCGTGAAGAGAAAAAGGTCGGTAATCCCCGGTTCCTCTGGTCATACATCCACCTCCCAATTGTGAGCAAACATATATCTTCAAGCAGGTGGCATTGCTCGAGGCCGTTCGGCACTGTTGCGGTTAGCGGGATTGCCGTACGATATGTCCAAGAACTTGCACCTGAACAAGTGATGACGTTGTAACGCATTGGGCCGAGAATCTAATTTGCTTCTTGATCTCGTGACTGAAATCCATTAGTTTGAGGGTTACATCCGACAGGCTTGGACGTTACTGCGTTAAGCATGCTTGTGGTAGGGGGTGGAGTTTGGAAACCCCTGGATTATGGAAGCAAGAGGATGTTTGAGCGGTCATAGTGCAAGAATTCGCCCACGGCATAAATCAGTGAGAAACGGATATTTTTGAATGCCTGCTTCAGTCAAATTCTGATGATTTTTCAACCCGCACTTTAGTGCAGATTATAGCGGATCTGCAATCCAGATTGAATGGTTTCTGGCAGAGTTAAGGCTTGAGGATACGTCAAAATTCCTTACGAGAATCCATGCCTTGAGCCGCCGTCCCCTCTTAACTGCTTGTTTTTTGAGCCAGCACGCCATGCGTAAATGAGAATATCTATCAAGATCCTGAGTTTGTATTCCGAAAAATCGGTACTTTTGGCAGGGGATTTCAGCTAATTGGATGCTGTTCAGTCAACACCCTGCGCGTAGCGGCTCACCGCAAACCCGACTAGAGATTTGATAAGAACATGACAAACTATGCCAATCTTCCAGCTCCCTCACCGGAGAGTGGGCTCAGCCGGTACTTGCAGCAAATCCGCCGCTTTCCTCTCCTTGAACCAGAGGAAGAATATATGCTCGCGAAACGCTGGGCGGAAGATCAAGATACAGGTGCAGCCCATAAACTAGTGACGTCGCACCTGCGACTAGCCGCCAAGATTGCTATGGGCTATCGTGGATATGGCTTGCCACAGGCGGAAATTATCTCAGAGGCGAATGTAGGTTTGATGCAAGCGGTCAAGCGGTTTGATCCAGAAAAAGGTTTTCGTCTCGCAACCTACGCTATGTGGTGGATTCGGGCAGCGATTCAAGAATATATTTTGCGGTCTTGGAGCCTCGTAAAGCTCGGAACGACCAGCGGACAAAAGAAGCTATTTTTTAACCTCCGCAAGGCAAAGGCGAGAATCGGCGCTCTTGAAGAAGGTGACCTCCGCCCTGAGAATGTCACGCGAATTGCGAACGATTTAAGTGTGACCGAAGACGAAGTTGTGTCAATGAATCGTCGCATGCTGTCCCAAGACTCCTCCCTAAATGTTACCGTGGGAAGTGATGGCGACGGTACTATGGAGTGGCAAGATTGGATTGAAGATGACAGTGCAAATCAAGCAGAGGACTACGAAGTTCACGACGAGTTGGAGATGCGTCGAGACTTATTGGCCCGGTCACTGACTACTCTAAATGATCGAGAAAGAGACATCCTAGTTAAGCGGCGGCTTTCTGAGCCACCCCTAACCCTTGAAGATCTCTCGCATCAGTATAAGGTCAGCCGAGAGCGCATTCGTCAGATTGAAGTCCGTGCTTTTGATAAACTCCAGAAACGCATGCGAGAATTAGATCGAAACGAGATCAAGTGAGGCAGGTCATGCCGCAAGAAGCCAATCAATATTGATCAGTTGTCGCTTCCGCATCCGTACGGAGAAATTGAGCGATTGGAACAACAGGCAGGTCAAGTTACTCCATCGCCTCAAGTTCATCAATTAGACCTTCGATAATCGCAATCCCCCGCGACCAAAACGACGAAGACGAGGCGTCGAGTTTAAACGGTGCGAGCAACTCCGAATGAAGCTTCGACCCACCTGCTTTTAACATCGAAAGATATTTTTCTTCGAAGTCGGGTGTAGCTTGCTCATAGATAGCGTAGAGTGCGTTTACTAGCCCATCACCAAAGGCATAGGCGTAAACATAAAAGGGTGAATGGACGAAGTGAGGGATATAGGCCCAATACGTGCTGTAGCTTTCTGAGAGTTGAAAGGCGGAGCCAAGACTCTCGCTCTGCACCGAGAGCCAAATTTGATTGATATCCTCAGGCGTCAGTTCACCGTTGCGCCGTGCGCTATGGAATTGGCACTCAAAGTTATAGAATGCGATCTGACGGACAAGCGTATTAATCATATCCTCGACTTTGTTCGCCAACAGTGATTTGCGCTGCTGCGTCGTCTCTGTGCTTGTTAGCAAACTGCGAAACGTCAGCATTTCACCAAAAACTGACGCCGTTTCTGCGAGGATCAATGGGGTGTCGGCGAGCAATTGGCCTTGATCTGCGGCGAGCGTCTGATGCACGCCGTGACCCAGTTCATGCGCCAGAGTCATAACATCACGGGGTTTTCCGAGATAGTTTAACAAAATGTAGGGATGAACATTAGTGACGGTCGGGTGGCAAAAGGCTCCGGGCGACTTACCGTCTGTAACTCCCGCGTCAATCCAGCCTTTTTCAAAGAATTGGGTCGCAATCTGAGCCATTTGAGGACTGAAGTTTTTGAAGGCGTTCAGAACGATTTCGCAACCTTGTTGCCATGCTACAAGCCGCGTATCTTCAAACGGTAGCGGGGCATTGCGATCCCAATGCTGCAACTTGTCTAAACCGAGCCAGCATCGCTTTAGATCATAGTAGCGATGCGAAATTGTTGGGAAAGCGTCGACCACAGAGGTTCGTAGCGCCTCAACCACTTCGGGCTCCACGCGATTATATAAGTGCATGGCGGTTTGCGGCGTGGGCATACCCCGCCAGCGGTCGATAATTTCTTTTTCTTTAGCCTGCGTATTGAGTATTCGTGCGAAGGTTTTGACATTGTTGGTTATCACTCGAGCCAGTTCTCGCGAGGCCCTCTCGCGCCGCTCTCGGTCCGTATCTGTCAACAGATCTAAAGTACTCTCAAGGCTGAGACGGTCGCCGTCAATTTCAAACGAGAGGTCCGCAACGGTTTCGTCGAAAAGTACTGACCAAGCGCCACTTACAACGCTAAGATCATGAAGGCAGTGCTCAAGCTCGTCGGATAACTGGAATGGCTTCATTGTTCTGAGGCGATCAAATTCTGGCTTGTAGCGAGCGAGTGAGGCGCTCTCGGCAAAGTGCCTTGCCAAGGCCGCATCATTAATTTGATTAATCTCAATGGGAAAAAATACCAAACGGGCAGTATATTTCGTGATTTCTTCTTTGCAATCAGACAAGAACTTTATCCGCTTCGGGTCCGTCGTCTGTTGACAGTGACGCAAGTACGCGAAGGATGATATCCGACCGGCAAGCTGCAAGATTTTTTCATACCGTTGTAGGCAGTTTAGCAAACCGGTCGAGTCTAAATCGGTTAGTTTTGTCTTGTAATCGGCTTCGAATTGCCGACATGATTGATCCAGTTCTTTTAAATCGTCCTGCAGATCTGGAGCATTGACCGAACGATATAGATCGCTCAGGTCCCATTTGGGCAGATTGGAGAGGTCGTTTTGTGTCTGCTTGTTGGCAGCACTGACGATGTTCGAAAAATGAGCGGTCATTTCTTTACCATGCACCTTTGACGATAGATCCAAGAGATCCAAGTTGTGATTAATTATCCAGTATCCAGCGCCAAGTTGCCGCTTGGAATTTCCTATTTTTGGGAGATGCAGCTTACAAGCCTAAGATTTGCAGTAGCCCCAATCAGGTAGCGCGAAGATTTATTGCTTTACGACGATTTGCTTTACTCACCAATTATCTCATAGCGGAATTGGCGAACTGTATGGCAATCTTCGTATTCCCGTCAATTTGCAGTTTACCTGACAAGTAGGCTTTCATGGGGTCAAGATCGCCTCGCAATAGCGTAAGAAAGGTATCTTGATTAGCTCGCAGTGTTACATCTGTTGATTCTTCACCAATTCGTGCGCCTTTGTTATCGAGAACAATTGTGCCAATGGCCGCGATTTCAAATTTCACTGTGCCGGGTAAGTTCTCGGCCACGAACTTCTTATTCAGTTTTGCGACCGCTTGGTTGAGGATTTCGCTCACGATTTTGCTCCGTATCGTCCGTACAATTGCCTTTTGCCTTAAATTGATATAGGCACCATCTTAGCGTCGAACTAAATCTAAGGAGCCTCTTGCAAAATTCATCTGGCGAGCGATTTTTTCCTGAAAACAAGCGATTTTTTTT
>JAPORY010000035.1 GCA_026709985.1 Aestuariivita sp.
CGAAGCGGATATGTTGGGCGCTCCCCTTAATGATACCATAGAAACCGCGCAAATAATCTCGATTAGCGCGAGCAAGTTCGGGATCGTTCAACACATCTAAAATGGGCTTGTCATACTCATCGACCAAAACTACCACGCGTTGACCGGTTTTCGTATGGAGTCGATACAACAGCTTTTGCAGTCGCTCAGGTCCCTCAGCATCAACGGGATCAAGCGCAGCGGCATCCTCGGCTAGTTCCAACTGTGTCAGGACGCTACGCTCAACATCTCCCACCGCATTATACTTGCCATCAAAGCTGAGGCGCAGGACCGGATGCGTGACCGACCAGTCCCACTCATCATGAATAGCGAGCCCTTGAAATAATTCTTGGCGCCCCTGAAACAGCGCCCGCAACGTATCAATTAGAAGACTTTTTCCAAATCGGCGCGGCCGTGAGAAAAAGACGTAGTCGCTCTGGTCAACTAAGGTGCCAATTGTTCGGGTCTTATCGACATAATAGCAGTTATTCTCGCGTAGTCTGCTAAAATCCTGAATACCGATGGGTAAGCGTTTCTGGGTCACGGATTTGCCTCCTTTATGCAATGGGCACTTGTCGATAAAAGCACCATGATCGCAACTTAGACGTCGAACACTTTCCCTACGCTATCATCATTGAAACTAGCATCAACGGCGAGGTATTTGACCCAGAAGCATGAATTAACCATTATGAACCACCCAAGAGAAGCAATCCAAAGGCGTGTAAGGTATTTTGTTGGATCGACTGGCCAAAACTTGGTTGCTGGAGTTAGAAGGTGTGGCGCTACTTTTGAAAAATTAGAGAGCACTGAGTGTCCTCCGCCATTTTGCCGAACCTTTTTGACATCCACCCTTCAAAAGGCCTTTGAATATGAAACAAGAGTGTCACGACCAAGCACTTTTTCCGACCGACCCTTGAATCTCTGACAGGGTAAGGTCGTGACCTCTTAATTCAGAATGAAGGTCAGTATGGGTGACAACGAAATCATTGGCAAGGCGATTTTTTCTCTAGTGCTTGCGATCGGTATCGGGCTAACGGTGGGGCCAAGGATGGATTGGACTCATGATAATTTGAAACCGCCGCATAGTACGCTGTCGTCAGATCTCACTAGTAACTACTGCTAAAGAAGGACAAATCGGCCTAGGTGGGTAACTGCCGTCATGATAGCGCTTGTTTCGGGAAGGGGTTCTTGTTCCCGAATATGCGCGGGAAAGCTGCACCGGAGATTGATTGCCATCGCTGCTCAAAATTCATAAAGACGCACCAAATTAGCAATTCCCGATTGCATAGTGTCTTGTTCTCAGAATACCTGAAGACAATCTCGTGACGACATATGGGCGAGATGTAGGAGTGCGATCTGAGCGAAGCGTGGCGTCCAGGAGTTCTCAATCAAGCCAAGTTTTTTGTCCTCCGGAAAGAGTTACCTAACAACTATGGCTACTCTCGGCGTCAATCCCCGCGTCGCCGTCTCCTACGTGATCAATGGACAAGCCGTTGAATATCTCAAGAAACACGCTAGAGAGATGTAGGTGCTACACTAAATCTTGGGGGATGTAGTTACCTTGACCGAATATAAGGTCTCAGACGAAATCAGATCGATTTTCTTCTATTTCTCTAATTTCTTGCGACGGCATGAATCTAAAAAAAGTCCCGCCCGACCACACTCCAAACCAGTCCGCATGGTGAACCGCAAGATCAATCAACCGATGAAAACTTTTGCGATCAATCAGTGCTTCTAAATTGGATCGAATCAGAATATAGGGCGAGGGTTCAGCCGTTTCAGCATCAAATTCAATTCGAAGCGGAAAATCTGGTCCAGCACAAGCAAAATCGCCAACCTGCGTTTCAAAGGTCAGCAACTGATCTTTTCCGGCATAGCTAACGTTAAAGTCAACCGCCAAGAATGGTGCATCGTCAACAACGATTCCAACTTTTTCGACCGGCGTTACCAGATAATAACGGTCAGCTTCGCGCTTCAATATCGAAGAAAACAAGCGGACCAATTCGGGCCGACCAATTGGCGTGCCCATATAGTACCATATCCCGTTTCGTGCGATCCGCATATCAATATCACCGCAAAACGGCGGGTTCCACAAATGGACGGGAGCTACACCCCCTTTCGTTGCTGACTTTGCTCGCGCAATGAGTCCCTCGGGTGAAGATGTAACAGATTCGTGTTTTGGTTGCACTTTTGCCATTAGCTCACAATGCTATACATGATCTCTAGGAGATATTGGAAATAAACAAAGATAAACGTCATGGTCAACTCATCCGAACTTGTCGCTGAAATTGCCGCCCTTGAGGAAAAGCTAACCGCTGCTCGCGATTCGATTCGCAAACGCTTCATAGGGCAAGAACAGGTTGTCGACCTAACACTAACGGCTCTCCTTTGCGGGAGCCATGCCCTTTTGATCGGTTTGCCCGGTCTTGGCAAAACTCGACTAGTCGAAACCCTCTCGGTCGTTATGGGCCTGAAAGGCAATCGCATCCAGTTTACCCCCGATTTGATGCCCTCTGACATTTTGGGGTCAGAGGTCCTCGAAACTTCCACCGACGGTTCCCGATCATTTCGATTCATTTCAGGGCCAATTTTCTGCCAATTATTGATGGCCGATGAAGTCAATCGCGCAAGTCCTCGAACGCAATCAGCCCTTTTGCAGGCAATGCAGGAAAAGGTCGTCACCGTTGCTGGTCAAAACCATCAATTGGCTCTTCCATTTCACGTTTTTGCAACGCAAAACCCTATAGAGCAGGAAGGTACCTATCCCCTACCTGAAGCCCAGCTTGATCGTTTCTTGGTACAAATCGACGTACATAATCCTGATTTTGATACCGAAAAAGAAATCCTTAGTGCCACAACCGGTTTGCATGAGGCAGCAGCAACCCCGATTTTTTCGGCCGAAGAACTGATCGCCGCACAATCGATCTTGCGTAGTATTCCAGTGGGACAGTCCGTAATCGATCATATTTTGACGCTTGTTCGCGCTCTTCGCCCAGAGACCGAGCACGCAAAACCTCACATCCGCGATAGCGTCGCTTGGGGTCCAGGGCCCCGTGCATCACAGGCTATCGTAATGGCGTCACGAGCAAGAGCACTGTTGCAAGGACGACTTGCGCCAAGTCAAAAAGACGTGACAGACTTGGCTGTGCCGGTTCTCAGCCACCGAATGGCACTCAACTTTGCGGCCAGAGCACGTGGAGAGAACTTGCCACAAATCATTCAAACGGTTGCCTCAAACCTCACCCCGATGGAGGTAGCGGCTTGAGCACGACGCAGCCGTCATTGCGTGAGCGAGCCGAAATTGCCGCAGCAACACTGCCGCCGCTTCTCGTTCAAGCGCAAAGGCTAGCGGGAACGATTCTAATAGGTGAACACGGTCGTCGCCGCGCCGGCCTTGGAGACGATTTCTGGCAATTTCGTCCAGCTGAATATGGCGACAACCGTCGCAGTATTGATCACCGTCGCAGTGCTTCTGGCGATATCGACTTCGTCCGCGAAAAGGAATGGAAAATTGCCCAATCGCTTGTTTTCTGGGTCGATCAAGGTGCTTCAATGCGATGGACATCACGCGAGTCAAACCCACAAAAAGTTGATCGGGCTCGGCTACTAGCCCTAGCGATTGCCATCTTGGCAGTACGCGGTGGCGAGCGAGTGGGTCTTGCCGGTGATCATTCTCGACCGCAGCGCGGCAACCAGCAACTAAATCGAATGGCCCAAGCTCTTTCGATTGACTTACCAGACGACTATGCTCCTCCTGAACACGACCTATGCACGCCGTATGTTCGGGCTGTTTTTATCTCGGATTTCTTGGGTAAAATTGATAAACTACAGATCGCGCTGCACAAGATGGCGGCGCAAGGGGTAAGAGGGATATTACTACAAATTCTTGACCCAGCAGAAGAATCTTTTCCGTATCAAGGTCGAACAATTTTCGATAGTGTGGCAGGAAGCCTAAGCCATAAAACGCTCAAGGCGTCAGAATTGAGTGACCGCTATGTGCAGCGTCTCGCGAAACGCAAAGACGAAGTAGCTGACCTTGCGCGTCAAACGGGATGGCGCAGTGGCGCTCATCATACTGATAAGAGTGCCCGGACCGCATTGCTGTGGCTCTATCAAGCCCTCAACGCCAATTCGACATGACCTGGCTTGGTGGAATTAGTTTTTCCGCGCCGTGGCTACTTCTCGGCTTGTTGACCCTGCCACTCCTGTGGCTGATTTTGCGGGCGGTGCCGCCGGCGCCTGTTCGCCAAATTTTCCCAGCCGTATCACTATTAATTGGGCTCTCTGATCAAGAGAGCACCTCTGACCGAACACCTTGGTGGTTGCTACTGCTGCGGATGCTCGCAATCGCTGCCCTGATCGTCGGCTTTGCCGGGCCGATTCTCAATCCGTCCAATGAACCAGGACGGGATGGTCCAGTGCTCATCCTTATTGACGGGTCATGGGCCGGTGCACCGAATTGGGCAAACCAAATCGATCTTGCTACCAATAAGATTTCTGCGGCCGGTGATGACGGAAGACCAGTTGCAGTGGTGCAACTCAGCCAACCCGAAAAGCCGGTCTTCATGGCCGCCGCTGACTGGCGTCGTCGACTCGCTGGCCTGCAACCCGATCCTTGGCTACCTAACCGAACACGAGTTGACCAGTTCATCGGCCAACTTTCCGACGCACGCTTCGATACCATCTGGATTAGCGACGGGTTGAATCATTCAGGACGCGAA
The DNA here is from genome assembly GCA_026709985.1 of Aestuariivita sp. Classification (GTDB taxonomy): domain Bacteria; phylum Pseudomonadota; class Alphaproteobacteria; order Rhodobacterales; family Rhodobacteraceae; genus JAPORY01. Next base: position 4,740 of record JAPORY010000035.1, read on the forward strand.
CAACTCCTAGCCGAACTTGAGACCCGAGGACGAGTTGTCGTGCATCAGTCTGCACATTCTCCTCTGGGATTGCTTCCAGCACAATATGACGATGGTTTGATTCTGCTAACCGCGCAACGGTCCGAGGCCAAGGGTAGCCTAAGTTTAGACGTGGTTGCGAAAGGACCCGACCCAGCTGGCATTCAGCGAAATCTAGCTGTTGGTACCATCAAATTCGAAGCTGGTGAAATCGAAGGATGGGCGACACTCAATCTTCCTTCGGAACTCAGGCAGCGTATCACGCATTTTGAAATACCAGGGCAGCGATCTTCAGGTGCAGTTACACTCGCCGATGACGGCCTGCGGCGGCGTGAAGTTGTCCTGATTAGTGCTCGGCAAGACCGAGAAGGGCTGGAACTACTGTCAGCCGTTCATTATCTTGAAAATGCGCTTTCCCCCACAACTGAAATTACATCTGGGTCTCTGATGGACGTGCTGCCATCCAACCCCGATGTCATTGTTTTGGCGGACATCGCAACTCTCGCAACGGCAGAGACAGAGGCTGTTGGCGATTGGATCAAAGGAGGGGGGCTTCTTCTTAGATTTGCGGGACCACGTCTCGCCGCTAGCGATGTCGGGCGGCAGAAAGAGGATCCGCTAATCCCAGTCCGTCTGCGATCTGGTGGCCGCACTGTCGGGGGAGCAATGAGCTGGGGAGAGCCGAAGACGCTCGCACCGTTTCAGGAAAACTCACCGTTTAGCGGGTTACGGATTCCTGACGACGTCACAGTTACGACTCAAATAATGGCGCACCCCGACACAACATTAACAGAGCGTGTCATTGCCACCTTAAGCGATGGTACTCCATTGGTAACACGAAAAAGGCTCGGCAACGGGCAAATCGTATTATTCCACATAGCCGCCAATGCCGAATGGTCGACCCTGCCGCTTTCGGGATTATTCGTTGAAATGCTTGAGAGATTGGCCGTTTCGTCCTCGACAAAACGGCCCGTTGCAGCGGATCTAGAGGGAACCACCTGGAACCCAATCTATGTTCTGGATGGTTACGGAAATCTTCTTGACGCAGGTAACCGTCCCGGTATTGCGGGCCCCTCACTATTGACCGATCCTTTGAACCTAGATTTGCTGCCAGGACTGTACCAAAGCGAGAATCGATATCTCGCGAGGAATACCCTTGCTGCTGACGATCTCTTGTCACCAGCCAATTGGCCCGCGCATATACCTGTCAGCGGCTTTTTCGTTGAGCGGGAATTACCAATTGCGGCCCTGCTCATTGCCCTTGCATCGGTTCTTTTTCTTGTCGATGTGTTGGCAACGCTTGCACTATCTGGACGCCTCGCTGCGAATATTCGTCCGCAAACCTCTAGCATTGTCGCTGTTTTTTTGGTTCTTGCAGCCCATTCACCGGCACCGGCAGACGAGCACGAAGATTTTGCCGTTATGGCGACAAGCAATGTCGTTTTGGCCTACATCCGAACTGGTGACTCCATCGTTGATCGTGTCTCACAGGCAGGGTTGCGCGGTCTTTCACGCACCTTGCAGAGTCGAACATCTGTCGAGCCCCATCCGCCCGTTGGTATTGATTTAGAACAGGATGAACTTGCATTCTTCCCGATCCTCTTATGGCCAATAACGGCGGACCAAGCGCAACCCTCCGAGGCCGCGTATTCTCGATTGAATTCCTATTTGCGCACGGGGGGCTTAATCATGTTTGATACGAGAGACGCCAACACAAAGGTTCGGGGGATTACAAGCCCGAACGAACAAAGACTGTCACAACTCGCAGAACCGCTTGATATGCCGCCGCTTGAAATCTTACCTGAAGACCACGTTCTGTCGCGGGCATTCTACTTGCTGCAAGACTTCCCAGGACGCCACAACAGCCGTGCGGTTTGGGTTGAAGCCGCCCCTGATAATGCAGAGAGAGCCCAAGGGATGCCGTTTCGCAATCTCAATGACGGCGTTACCCCGGTTATCATTGGTGGTAATGATTGGGCATCGGCGTGGGCAATCGACGAAGAAGGTCGCGCAATGTTCCCGATTGGAAGAGGTTCCGCCGGGCAACGTCAACGAGAATTATCCTACAGATTTGGTGTCAATCTCGTGATGCATGTCTTAACGGGCAACTACAAATCTGATCAAGTTCACGTACCCGCACTGTTAGATCGACTAGGGCAGTGATTACCGCTTTGATATTCGACCCCTTGCTGCCATGGTTCGCCATATTTGGTGTGGCTGGCTTCGGGATTTTGGCGACAACAATCGCCCTGCTGAAGGGGCTAACGGGCTGGGGATTGCGTGGTCTCGCATCAATACTCATTGTCGTCACCCTTGTGAATCCAACTTATCAGCGTGAGAACCGCACCCCTTTGCCCGACATTGTGTTGTTAATTGAGGACGAGAGCACTAGCCAGTCGCTCGGTCGTCGCAGCGAACTCACGGCGGCCGCAGCCGAGGCCATCAATCAAGAGATTGGGCAAAGGCCAGGAACTGAAGTTCGACGGATTCGTGTCTCAGATGGCGATGCTAATTCCGGGACCCAGCTCATGACGGCGGTGTCAGACGCGCTCGCTGAGGAACCTCGTGATCAGGTCGCTGGCGTCATTGTAATTACCGACGGTCAAATCCACGACGCAAAGCGTGCTCCAATGATCACAGCACCGTTCAATGTCCTTTTAACGGGAGAAAGAAGCGACTGGGACCGTAGGCTTATTGTCAACAACGCTCCGACCTTCGCAGTTATTGGTGAACCAACCACTCTCAACGTCCGAATTGACGATATCGGTTCGGTTCCACAAAACTACACTGATGTTACCATGCGCATCTCTATCAATGGCGATGCGCCCATCAATCATACTGTCCCCGTGGGCGACAATGTTGAGATTCCGATCTCACTACCGCATGCTGGTCAAAATGTGCTTCAGGTCAGCGTTGCTGCAGCTGACGACGAAATCACCAGTCGAAACAATACGGCTTTGATTCGGATCAATGGCGTACGAGACAGATTGCGGGTTCTTCTTGTCTCCGGCGTACCCCACCAAGGAGGACGCACTTGGCGAAACCTCTTAAAATCTGACAGTTCGGTTGATTTGGTGCACTTCACGATTTTGCGCCCTCCAGACAAGCAGGATGGCGTCCTCGTGAATGAGTTGAGTCTGATCGCTTTTCCAACACGGGAGTTGTTTCTAGAGAAGATTGCTGATTTCGATTTGATAATCTTCGACCGATACAAACGAAGGGGTATTCTGCCGGCGATCTATCTCGAAAATGTGGCCGAATATGTTCGGAACGGCGGCGCCGTGTTAGTCGCAGCCGGCCCCGACTTTGCGACGGCTGACAGCATCTATCGCTCACCCTTGTCCTCGGTGCTACCAGGGGAACCGACCGCTCGTATTTTCGAAGACCGCTATAAACCGGTAGTAACCGACCTAGGTAAGCGACATCCGGTCACATCGCAACTTCCCGATGCAGATCAATGGGGCTCTTGGCTCCGTCAAATTGACGTCGAAGCGGAGTCAGGGCACACTGTGATGACCGGTTTAGGCGAACAACCGCTCTTGATCCTAGATCGCGTTGATCGCGGCCGAGTTGCGCTTTTGGCTTCCGATCACGCTTGGTTGTGGAGCCGTGGCTTCAACGGTGGTGGTCCGCAGCTCGAATTATTGCGGCGACTAGCTCACTGGATGATGCGTGAGCCGGAGTTGGAAGAAGAAACGCTCGTGGCTGAAGCCGACGGCCGGTTGATAAGAATCATACGCCGTACACTGGATTCTGAAATCGGCCCGATAAAACTGACGCAACCATCGGGCGAAAACATTGATATTGACCTCAAGGAAATTCGTCCTGGCTGGTTCGAATCGACCTATGAAGGCTCTGTCGACGGATTGTATAGACTCGCCGAGGGGACGCACAGCACGGTGGTCGGACTGGGTCCGGCGTCACCGACAGAATTTGAGGATACCATCTCGACTGAGGCTTTACTTGCCCCGATCGTAGCGGCGCATAAGGGCGGAATTCTGCGTCTAGAGGACGGCCTGCCAAGCCTGCGGTTCGTGCGTAACGGCCGTCCGGCAGCGGGTCGAGACTGGATCGGCCTATCACCACGAAACGCCTACACAACCACAGATATTCACCAAAGTCAGTTGTTGCCTGCTTGGTTAATGCTTATGTTGATTGCTGCTCTGATCCTGCTGGGCTGGCTACGGGAAGGAAGAGCTTAATGAAGCAGCCGCGGTTCCGATTGTTCTCACGAGTTCACCGCAAGATCTAACTCAACCCTATACCGAACGAATTCGGCTAAGCAATCCGACGCATTGAGCCATGCTTCGGGAGTTTTTCTGAAAAAACCGAACGCGTTAATTTTGCGCCACCGCGCATTCAATCACCCGCTCAATCCCTCAAACAGCATTTGCCCGCTGACGTGGCAATTCTGCCGCCGGAAAATTGATCAAGCGGTGATTGCGGCTTCTCTCAAGCGCCAAATCAATCTGCTTTTGTCGTTCGCGAAATCGCCCTTTGTCCTCGGCGGTTGTTTTTTCGAAACAATTCTGACACGAGACACCCATTTCAAACGCTGGGCCGTGCATCTCGTTTGGCGAGATTGGATGACGACAACCGCCACAGACAACGTGGCGTCCCGCAACTAAGCCGTGCTCTACACTCACCCGACGATCAAATACGAAACAAGACCCGTCCCAAAGGCTTCTGGATTTTTTCATCTCCTGCAAATATTGAAGAATCCCTCCCCGCAAGTGATAAACCTTGGTGACCCCCTGCCCCAACAAGAAACTTGTCGCCTTTTCGCATCGGATACCGCCCGTGCAGTACATTGCAATTTTCTGGCCTCGGTACTGCTTCTGGTTGTTTGCCCACCATTGCGGAAAATCTCTGAATTTATCCGTCTTGGGATCCACCGCACGACGAAAGCGACCGACTGCTACCTCGTAGTGATTCCGAGTATCAATAACTGTTACGTCAGGATCAAGAATAACGCTATTCCATTCTTGTGGTGATAAGTAGATCCCGACTCTGCTAGTCGGGTCGACATCGGTGCGGCCCATTGTCACAATTTCTCGCTTGAGGCGAACTTTCATTCGTGAGAACGGTGGGTTTTGTGCCCAACTCGTGATGCAGGAGAAATTTTCACTGTCGGTTAACGAGCGAGCGTAGGCAAGTATTGCCTGAACCCCTTGCTCTGATCCTGTGATTGTCCCATTAATACCTTCGGACGCGATCAAGAGTGTTCCCTTCACGTGCACATCACGACATAAGAGTTCAAACGAAGACTTCAGTGCATTCGGAGCCTTCACTCGAAAAAACTGATAAAACGACGCGATCTGAAACATGGTTTGATGAATCTGCAAATCTTGTCTACCATAATCCCCGTAAGAGTACTTCTACCCTTTGACAACAGAAATCAAGGTTCATTAGCCCTCAAAGTTCCTGCCAATTGAACAAATCCATCAAGGTAATTGCATACGACCTAATCGTTCGGCCAATCGCAGTGCTAGTCTCGTGCTTGCGACTCCGATCGTTTCGAACGGCGTGTCTGCCGCCCGCGGGAATAGGCGCCAACAGCGGAATTCAGAACGAATAAGGGTCACTATCGGGAAGTATGATCAACATGCTGCGATGGGCGTTATGAAGGAAGAAATGCGGCGCGCTTATGACTGAACCGGTCTTTTGTCGACAATAGCGCTGGTTCTCGACATTGGGCGCATTCAGAATAGCGACTGCCTTCCTGCCAGTTTCGGAAAAGGCATTTTGCAAGATTTGGAGACTTTTTCATGGTTGATATAGCGAGTCGCGTCTACAACCATCAATGGAAAATTGATCCCATCGTTCGATCACTCATTGATACAGACTTTTATAAGCTTTTGATGTGTCAATCGGTGCTTCGCAACCGTCCCAAGACGCAGGTCACGTTTTCTCTCTTTAATCGTGCCAAGCATATCCCCCTTGCTCGCCTTATTGATGCTGGCGAAATCCGAGAGCAACTCGACCATATTCGTTCACTGAGTCTAAGGAGAGGCGAAAGCACGTGGTTGCGTGGTAATACCTTTTACGGAAAACGCCAAATGTTCACTCCAGAGTTCATGGAGTGGTTCGAAACCGTTCGTTTGCCGCCTTATCATTTGGAGCAACATGACGATCAGTATATTCTCACTTTTGAGGGTTCTTGGCCCGAGGTGATGCTTTGGGAAGTTCCCGCACTTGCCGTCTTTATGGAGCTTCGCGGACGAAGCGTCCTCAGCCAAATGGTAAAATTTGAAATCGAGATCCTTTACGCTCGTGCCATGACAAAATTATGGGAGAAAGTTCAAAAGTTAAGTCCTCACAAGTCCTTGCGGATTGCTGACTTTGGCACGAGGCGCCGTCACTCATTTCTTTGGCATGACTGGTGCGTACAGGCGATGGTTGAAGGATTGGGCGAGAGCTTTGTTGGTACGTCGAATTGTTTGATCGCAAAGAATAGAGATTTGGAGGCGATTGGAACGAACGCTCATGAATTGCCAATGATCTATGCGGCCCTAACAGATACGGACACTGAACTGCTCGAAGCACCGTACGGTGTATTAAGTGATTGGCACGAGGAGCATGATGGCAACCTACGAATTATTCTCCCCGACACTTTTGGTTCAAAGGGTTTTTTGGATAAAGCCCCGGACTGGTTGCAACAATGGACGGGAGTAAGGATTGACTCTGGTGATCCCGCGGAAGGGGCGGAGACTGCGATTCGCTGGTGGCAGCAGCGCGGTGAGAATCCCGCAGAGAAGCTAATTATTTTTTCCGATGGCCTTGATGTCGATAAAATTCTTGAACTCTCACAGCAATTCGCCAACCGTGTCAAAGTGAGCTTCGGATGGGGAACCCTGTTGACAAATGATTTTCGTGGTCTGACAGCCGATGATTGCCTTGCGCCGTTCAGCCTCGTTTGCAAGCCAGTGAGTGCTAATGGCCGCCCCACTGTTAAACTATCCGATAATCCCAACAAGGCAATGGGACCGGGGTCAGAGGTTGAGCGATATCGTCGCCTATTTGCGGTCGGCGAGCAGACAGCATACGATATCATTGTTTAGCTGAGGTTTGACATTTGGCGAACGGACGACGCAAAAAATTACCATTTATATATTCCGATAATTGCATTGCGCGTTAACCGATCTTGGGATTAAATTTCCATTAGCCGTTATTGCTTCTGAATTGCGCAGATAGGTGAGTAAGGATTTACGGACTGCATATTGTAACGGAAAATTGGGATACACAAAAACATCTTCAAAGCAACAAGACAAGTCATCAGAACAGACTATAAATGACTAACTGCAACGTCCCGAACCGCACAGTTTTTTGTGACGACAACATTGATGTGTTACGCGACATCAATTCGCAATGCATTGATCTCATTTATCTTGACCCACCGTTTAACAAGAACAAGAAGTATACGGCGCCGATTGGAAGTAGTGCAGAGGGCGCGGAATTTAGAGACATTTTTAGGCAAGAAGATGTCAAAGACGAATGGCTTGTCACCATTCAGGAAGACCAACCCGAATTATACAATTATCTTAATGGTATTCGGGGAATCGGAAATTCCTACAATTTTGCCTATCTCGCTTACATGGCTATTCGGTTTCTCGAATGTCGTCGGGTCTTAAAGCCAACGGGATCAATTTATCTGCATTGTGATCCGACGATGAGCCATTATTTGAAGGGGTTAATGGACTGCATTTTTGGCGAAAAAAACTTTAGAAATGAGATAATCTGGCATTATGGACAAAGGACATCCTTCCTAAAGAAGAACTTTAATAAAAAGCATGATGTTATTCTTTTTTACGCGAGAACTTTAGCTGTGGTGAATCATGTTTCTCGCAAATGGGAAAGAAGCGAATTTTTGACCAATCGACATGATGTCAAAGTTGACGCTGATGGGAGGGAATTCATTTGGACAGACGGTGGCAAGAACAAGAAAAGGTATAAACGCTATGTTGCAGATGTCTTGCGGGCAGGAAAGCCCTTGGATGATGTCTGGAAAATTCCCATACTGAACTCATCTGCTACAGAGCGGACTGGCTACCCAACCCAGAAACCTCTTGCGCTCTTGCACCGTATTATCAAGGCATCTAGCAACGAAGGCGATCTAATATTGGATCCATTCTGCGGATGTGCCACGACATGCGTTGCCGCAGAGCAACTTGGACGTCAATGGATCGGCGTTGACGTTTCAATCAAAGCTTATGAACTGGTTAACGAGCGTTTGACTAAAGAAGCTGCTGATCCCAACGACCTCTTGAAATTACAGAACAAAATCCACTTGCGAACAGACCCGCCGAAGCGCACCGATCTGGCCGTTGATTACCGGGAAAAGAAATTTGTCTACGTTATTGCCCACCCCTCCTATCCCGGCGAATACAAGGTTGGCATCGCCAAGAACTGGCAATCACGTCTAAACGCCTACCAAACATCGGACCTGGATCGGCAATACACTGTCAAGTTTAAACTGGAAACGCCGGACTTTCGGGAAACTGAGCGGCATATCCACAACACGTTCCCGAACAAGCATGAATGGGTTCAAGGCAGTCTCAATGCCATTGTTTCTGAAATTCAAAATTTTGCAGGAGAACCAAAATAACTGGAGGCGCGACAATGCTTGGTCGTTTGGTATAAGAGAACAGCCCCCGTTACGCTGTCGATTACCAATATTGATCTCCAAGAATATAACCGCTAGTGCCCATGATTAATTCGCGTAGGTAGGCTATACTCGTCCTTGATTTACTGTCAGCCAGTGACACGCAATCGAAAGCTGTATGAATCGCCAACAACTCTGGGCCAACGAAGTTCGCTTGAAGTCACTCTTGGATTTTTCGTTGGGTTACTTGCGTGACTTGTAAACTACGCTCGGTTTAGACGAATAAATGCAATTGGCTGACGCGGCAATTCAGCTTGTTTTGCGAGAAAACATTAACAAGGCGGAAGGATTAGCAGGATGCAACTTTCGGGAAAATCCGCGATTGTGACTGGTGGCGCTTCTGGTTTCGGCGAGGGAATCGCACGAAAATTCATCGAAATGGGTGCCCGCGTAATGATTGCCGACATCGACGCTGCCAAAGCAACTGCGCTTTCGAAGTCAATTAGCGCGGTCGCTCAGGTCAGCGATGTGTCCAATGCCGACTCCGTTGGTCAACTGATTGAGTCCGCGTACGCTGAATTCGGTGACGTTGACATTTTGGTCAATAACGCAGGGGTTGGTCAACCGCCTATCCCGCTCGAAAAAGTGACCGATCGCGATTTTGATCGCCTCTTCGCTGTGAACATGAAGTCGATATATCTCACGGCGCGGACGATTGTTCCAAAGATGAAGACTGCTGGGAAAGGAACCATTCTTAATGTAGCATCATCTGCCGCGCTCTCTCCCCGTGCGGGTCTGAATTGGTACAACGCATCAAAGGGCTGGGTGGTGACCGCCACCAAAACCATGGCGGTTGAACTTGCGCCAAATAATATCCGGGTGAATGCGCTCTGCCCCGTTGCCGGCGAAACACCAATGTTGCAGACGTTTTTGGGTGACGATACGCCTGAGATGCGCACTAAATTCTTATCCACCATACCGCTTGGTCGCTTCTCGACCCCGACGGACATAGCCGACGCCGCTGCGTTCCTTTGCTCGGACGCGGCGTCAATGATCACTGGTGTTGCGCTTGGAATCGACGGCGGTCGCTGCATCTGAATTCTGGGAAATTTCTTCTCAAGCCACCGCCTTGGTGTCCTCCCCTCCGTATAGCATCAAGAACGCAACCGGAAACGACTTCAAGGACGGACGCGGCGGCAAGTGGCCGGGCGCGGCTCTGCAAGCCGGATACTCCAATCAGGACGATAACATGCCGCATGAAGAGTACGTCGCGTGGCAGAGGAAATGCCTGACGGCGATGATGCGCGTTCTGCGCAATGACG
>JAPORY010000066.1 GCA_026709985.1 Aestuariivita sp.
ATTTGAGCATAGCCAGTCACTCCGTTGACTTATGCCCTATATAGGTATTCAAGTTGGGGGTTAGAAGTATATAGGCCCCAAACGATTAGACTCCGAGAGTTCGAACGGTAAGGACAAATCTGCAACGGTAATGTCTCGACGACAATTGAAGATAGATGCAAACGCATCATTGTTGCGATAGTCTTGACCTCTGTTGTCAAGCGTATTCCTTTGTTGTTAAAATACTTAATACAAAGGAGGGGGTATAGCTCAGTTGGTAGAGCGGCGGTCTCCAAAACCGTAGGTCGAGGGTTCAAGTCCTTCTGCCCCCGCCAATTTCTTGCGAAACCTGAACTCAGCACGGCGTTATTGTCTGTCTCAGCTTTGCTTGAGGCGGTCACTGATGCCAACTTTTTGGGCCGTGCTATTCGGCTTCGTTCGATTGAATGCTAGCTTTGTAAAATCTACCCAATCAGCTGCTTTTCCCATTGTCCGTTCATCCTAAGTAGGCGGCGATACCTGATCGTCGGCCGACTCCATGGTTTATTGGGACTACGCAACTAATAAAGGCATCGCATAATATCATGATTTCAGTGCAGGGCGATCCGGATGGTTTAACGACCCATTTCGACGGGTATCAAAGATGCGAATTACAATGATCGCAATGCAGAAAATTGCTGGCAGGGTTGCCTAGCGATGCGAGTTTCGATCAGAGTCATCGGTCACCGCATTTAGGGTTGTGTTGAGACTCGTTCGGAGCCTCTCTAGTTCTCGAACACTTGGGTTTCGCGGTACCGTCTCGGTCCATTCCCTGCACTGAATCACGCCACGCGACCACGGTAGCGGCAGCATCAGACGATCCCATGTCGGTAATTTCAATACTCGATTTGCCGAAAATGAAATTGCGAACACTCGCAATTTAAGTGTTCGTGCCCATACCAAGGTCACATTGTTCGCGATGCGTTTCGGACCACGTGGCCCGTCCGCTGCAATGCCGATTGAAGACCCTCTGTCAACACGCCGCATTACTTCGCGAGAAAGGCTATGTTGCGGTCGACGAGTTGGCATGGCCACTGTATCAAATCCAAATCGATTCAAAACCTGGCCAGCAAGGCGACCTGCGCGTTTGGAGGTGGTAAGTGATGATACCTTGCCTAGATGCGTTGGGAACGCAAAACCGGCCATCACAAGCCGCTGATGCCAAAGAACCATAATCACCGGTTCGCCGCGTGCCACGCAGGCATCCATGTCCTCAAATCCGAGGCGGTCAAAATCTGAAGTGCGAAAAGCAAACTTCAGGTAGGCGGCCAAACTATTCTCAACACTACGATTAAAGCGAGGGTTGTCCGCTACGCGCCTTCGTAAATTACCCATGATTCTTCCACTTGACGATTCGATTTGGGACGACGTTTTTGACCTTTAACGTCACGTAGCCATAAACCAAGAAAAACTGCGCTTTGGCAATGATGATCGGCAGCGGACAAGGGCTATAAATGCAAAAGGAATTCTATCGCTATTCATTTCTGTCAGAAAACAACGGTGCTTGACAAGGAGAACTACGCTCTGATCTCTGATTGCTCTAGGTTGACACAACGAGGAAGTGACTAGATGGTCTTGGGTATGACTCGGTTGTAGATAAATCTTCCTATATGCAAATCAATTCGCGAAGCGGTTTTTTTGAGCAAACAATCGGCACACCGTCCGCGATCAGGCCAAGTAGAACTCTGAAGTTGCAGGGAATAATAATCGACGAAAAACAAAGATACCATTCGCCCAGCCTATCGCCTTTCTTCAACCATACGACACTCTAATCCTTATGCTCATCATGACTTCATCGACACTCGACTCAAGCAAGCAACAGCAATATCCGGTTGCGGTACCGCTTGTCACCCAACCGTGGGGCATTTGGCGGACGCTGCAAGCGGTTCGACGTAATGTTTTGTCAATTATTCCCGAAATAGCAACGCGACAACCAATTGTTTCGGGAAAAATGGTTCGGCGATGGCATATGGTAATGGATCCTGATGCTCTACGACAAATACTACTGGAGAACTTATCGAATTACCCAAAGTCCGAAGTAACTAAAAATCTGCTAGAGCCAGCGATCGGTGAGTCACTTTTCATTGCGGAGGGCGATCAATGGCGCTGGCAGCGGCGCACAGCAGCGCCGGTGTTTTCATCTCGGAACGTGCAGAATCTTGCTCCCGTCATGTCAAAAGCTGCCGATCGCTGTGCCAACCGTATCGCCGATATGGCTGGAAAACGCGCAATTAATTTGCACGACGAGATGATTACAACAACTTTTGACGTCATCGCTGATGTAACCTTTTCTGGCGATGGTTCCTTTCAACGTGATCGTGTTCATGCGGCGATTGAAGCTTACATCGCACAGGCCGCGAAAGTTTCCGTTTTTGACATTCTCGCTTTCCCCAATTGGTTTCCGCGACCTGCCCGTCTCGTTTCGGAGCTGTCGCTAAAGGAAACAAAATCAATCGCGGACAAAGTGATCAATGAACGACGGCTGCAAAAGCCATCGGGCGTACCTGACCTGCTTGATTTGCTACTCGTCGGCGAAGATCCCAAAACCTCCCGCAAAATGAATACTGCCGAATTACGCGAGAACTTGTTGACCTTTATCGTCGCAGGGCACGAAACCACTGCCTTGTCTCTCAGTTGGGCCTTATATTTGTGCGCCTTTAATCTGGAAGTGCAAGACCGCGCAAGGCACGAGGTGCAAAGTGTTTTAGGTGCGGATCGGACCGCAAGCGCAGCGGATGTCGAAAAACTGCCGTTTATTCGTCAGATCATTGACGAAGCTTTAAGACTTTATCCGCCAGCGGGCATGATATCACGAACCGCTCTGGCTGACGATGTCCTGTGTGGCCGTAAAATTAGGCCCGGTGACATGATTATTCTGCCGATCTACGCATTGCATCGAAATCACTTGCTTTGGCGTGATCCTGACGCTTTTCGGCCCGATCGCTTCACGGACCGAAAATCGGTCCGGCGATACGCTTATCTGCCGTTTGGCGATGGTCCCCGGATCTGCATCGGGGCAAGCTTTGCGCTGCAAGAGGCAATAATTATACTCGCAACGCTATTAGCACGTTTCCGGTTTTCTCTGGTTGCCGGTCGAAATCCAGAGCCGATAATGATTTTAACGCTGCGCCCAAGCGGCGGCGTTTGGCTAACGGCCGAACCTGACCCATAATCCCGATCAGAATCGCTGCTTACCGCCCGGTAACCGAATTTTTGGGCGGGAGACCCGATAATAGTCGAAGTACGATACGACCCTTCGACAGGTCTGCCTGTATTAAAAATTATTCGAATTTATTCGTTTTTGGAAAGCCGTGCGGTACGGCTTTACCGACACTGGCCCGCTTGCCCAACCAACCTGACACGTCTGGTTCGTGGCGATACCGGCCGCCACCCATTGCCCATCGTATTCCGTCTTGTAAGAAAAATGTCTTGATGTCTGACAATCGGCCCCCCCCCTTTGCTGCTGGCTGCTTGCCTCCACCAGTCGTTAGCTTTTGCAGCCGCACGCCTCGACCACGACTCTGATGCGGTACCTCTGACAGCGGGAAGACGAGAAGTTTGCCCTGATTAGAGGCCACCGCTAGGTGATCCCCGTTTACTCTGGTCACAGCAACCGCAATGTCCGTTTCATGCAGATTCAAGACTTGTTTGCCAGATCGACCTCGCGCCACCACGTCATTCGCATCAATGATGAAGCCATTACCCAAAGCAGACGCGACTGCGAGTTGTTCATCCGGCGGGAATACGAAGAAAGCAACGATTTCAGCTTCATTTGGTAAGTCAGTCATCAGCCGCACTGGCTCGCCCATTCCTCTACCTTTCGGGAGATTACCAGCGTTCAGGGTGTAGAAACGCCCGTTGCTGCCAAACAGCAAAATCTTATCGGTGGTTTCAGCATGAAAAATAAACCGGGCCCCGTCCCCATCTCTAAACTTAAACTCTCGATCTAAATCGATATGACCCGACAAGGATCGGACCCACCCCATCTGGCTACAGATCACGGTGAGGGGTTCACGTTCGATCATCGCTTCAGGAATGATTTCAATTGTATCGGGCGCTGCCGTAATTTCCGTCCGCCTCGCACCGTCCCGGTAGCTGTCGCCAAATTGACTTTGCACGCTCTTGATCTGCTTAGAAATCTCACGCCATTGTAAATCATCGTTCTCTAGAAGATCTTCGGTCGCCGCCCGTTCCTGCATGAGTTCGGCCTGCTCGCGCCGCAACTCCATTTCCTCTAACTTTCGTAAACTGCGAAGCCGCAGATTCAAAATCCCGTCGGTTTGGGTTTCAGATAAGGTGCCGTCGCCAGGGGGTGGAGAGATATAGTCAGCCTCAGAAGTTGCTCGCGGCGCTTCTGCGGAGGTTCCTACTCCCCAATTCTCGCGCATCAATGCCGCCTTGGGATCATCGTCGTAGCGAATGATTTCGATCACCCGATCTAAATTCAAGAACGCGAGAATAAGCCCTTCCAAAAGTTCAAGCCGCTTATCGATTTGCGTTAGCCGATAGCGTGATCTCCGAAGCAGAATTTCGCGTCTAAAATCCAAAAAGGCCCGCAAGATTTCTTTTAGGGAACATACCTTTGGTGTCACACCATCAATAAGCGCATTCATGTTGAGTGCGAAGCGTGTTTCCAAGTCAGTGTGACGCCAGAGCATGCCCATAAGCAGTTCCGGGTCGACATTTTTTGAACGCGGTTCAAATACCAAGCGCACGTCATCGGCACTCTCATCTCGAACATCGGTCAGGATCGGTATTTTTCTCGCTTGAATGATGCTCGCGACTTTCTCGACAAGTTTTGACTTTTGTACTTGATATGGGATTTCAGTGACCACGATCTGCCATTGGCCGCGCTCTAAATGCTCCTGATGCCATTGGCACCGTAACCTTAGAGACCCCCGACCGGTGCGATAGGCATCGGCAATTGTGGCGCGATCTTCTACTAGCACGCCACCGGTTGGAAAATCTGGTCCGCGCACGTAATTCAATAGTGTATCGTCACGAGCGTCGGGGGTCTTGATCAGGTGTAGGCAGGCCCGGCACAATTCGTCGATATTATGTGGTGGAATGTTGGTTGCCATCCCAACGGCGATGCCTGCGGCACCATTCGCCAGTAAGTTGGGAAATTGAGCGGGCAATACGACTGGCTCTGTGCGTGAGCCGTCATAATTATCGCGGAAATTAACAGCGTCCTCATTGAGACCCTCTAAGAGCGCCTCAGCAAAAACTGTCATTCGGGCTTCAGTGTATCGCGCTGCGGCCGCATTATCCCCGTCGATGTTGCCAAAATTACCTTGTCCGTCAACCAGCGGATATCGAATGCTGAAATCTTGCGCCAGTCGCACCATTGAATCGTAAATCGCGGCGTCACCGTGGGGATGATAATTCCCCATGACGTCACCCGCGATCTTTGCCGATTTTCGAAACCCGCTATCGGCCATAAGCCTTAGTTCACGCATCGCAAATAAAATGCGGCGATGGACTGGCTTTAGACCATCACGAGCGTCCGGCAAGGCGCGGTGCATGATGGTCGACAAAGCGTAGGTTAAATACCGCTCACCAATAGCACGGCGTAGTGGCTCGGTGACCACTTGACTACTCGCATTGTCACGCACATTCATTATCTTGATCAAAAATTACGAGAGAGACTATCTACGATATCGGCTGTGAATTATTATTACTGTTTATTGTGTGGTTTTTCGGCGTTTGGGGGGTGAAGTTGTGCAGCAGATTTATGGCGTTTTTTCGAATGCGCCTCAGGCGCAATATACACTGCGTTTTTGGTCACTCGTCAATAGGCGACGAGCGTGCGGGCAAACATTACGATTGAAAATAGACCGACTGCCAGTTATCGCAACGCACAGTTTAAATCCCTGCTCATGGTTTGAAGCTTTGCAGGGGTAGCGTCTTTAGTGCTAACCGAATGAACAAAATACTTGATCACGTGATATTCCTCGCGAGCGTCTTGCTGCTGTACCGGTACCGTTGAAAATGACCAAATCAATCCTGATAACAGGCTGCTCTTCGGGAATTGGAGCCGATTGTGCGCAGGTGCTCAAGAGACGCGGCTGGCGAGTTTTTGCCGCCTGCCGAAAACGAAAGGACTGTGAGCGCTTGGAAGCATTAGGGTTTGAGAGCCCTTTGATTGACTACTCAGACGCTTCAACAATCCATAAGGGGTTTTCAGAGGTCATGGAGGCCACCAACGGCTCACTCGACGCACTCTTTAACAATGGCGCGTGCGGGCTTTTTGGTGCCGTTGAGGATATCTCGACGGCAGGGTTGCGCGAAATTTTTGAAACAAACTTTTTTGGGTGGCACGAACTCACCCGATTAGTTCTTCCTGTCATGCGAAGTCAAGGTGCCGGACGTCTCGTTCAGTGTTCGTCGACACTTGGGTTCTGCTACCTTCCGTGGCGGGGAGCCTACACAGCGACAAAGCACGCCCTTGAGGCACTGAGCAATACGCTGCGAATTGAGTTGCGCGAGACAAATATTCGCGTGATCGTCATCGAGCCGGGACCTATAACCACGCTATTTCGTCAAAACAGCGCCCTAATGTCTGCGCGATGGATTGATTGGGATAACTCGCCCTACGCTACCAAGTACAATTCTGGGTTACGACAGCGATTGAGTGACGGAAGAGGCAAAAAGGATCCCTTTGAACTGCCCCCGTCAGCTGTCAGCAAGAAAGTCATCAAGGCCCTTGAATCACGCAATCCACGGCCCCGATATATGGTCACGGGCGTAACTTATATAGCGGCAGCTTTGTGCCGAGGATTACCAATGAGAACGCTTGACAAAATTGCAGCGCAAATCAGTTAGAGCCGAGTCCCGTCACCCGGCAGGCCGACTTTGACCATCAACGAACAAGTTAACGAGTTAACAATTGAACCCACTTTTCGTCTTCGCTCTCATTGCAGTTGCCGCAGTTGTTGTCGTTCTCGCCATTGGAATCGGCGGATTTGCGAAGGGCGGCAAATTCAATCGCCGGTTCGGCAATAAAATGATGCGATTTCGCTTACTGTTTCAGTTCCTTGCCGTCGCCTTGATTCTAGCCTATGTCTTTTTCTATCAAACAACTCAGTAGTTAACCGTGGTCACACTAAACAAGATTTATACTCGCACTGGAGATGGCGGAGAAACGGCGTTAGGGACTGGTGCTCGAGTGCCGAAGTTCTCTTGCCGCGTGGAAGCCTACGGAACTGTCGACGAGGTGAATGCGACTGTTAGCGTGGCTCGATCCCATGCTCAAGCCGAGTTGGACGCTACTCTATCGCGTATCCAGAATGATCTTTTTGACCTTGGTGCTGATTTGTGTGTACCGAACGAAGTAACGGAGTCAGAAACTAAACCTTCGGCTCTGCGAATTGTTGCAGTGCAAGTCACTCGTCTTGAGGCGGAAATTGATGCAATGAATGACCACCTGCAGCCGCTGACCAGCTTTATTTTGCCGGGCGGGTCGGCCTTGTCGTCGCACCTGCATTTGTGCCGAACCGTGACCCGCCGTGCCGAGCGAATAGTCATTGAACTTGCCTCAATAGAGCCGGTAAATCCTGCTGCCATCAAGTATCTCAACCGATTGAGTGACTGGTTTTTTGTTGCCGCCCGAATTGCAAATGATCAAGGCAGAGAAGACGTCCTCTGGACGCCGGGAGCGAATCGTTGACCTCAAAATCACTTGTTTTTGAGTTACTCAAACCATCACACTTTACCCCGAGCAAACGACATATCCGAGCCGATGAGTCTGTGCCGCCAATAGTTTGACGTCTTTCTGGTTACAATGGTTGCGGAATTTAAATTTCGGTTGCATAAGTCGCTCCATTGCGCTCGAAAACCCTTAGTTCAGCGAGCCGCCCCTGCGACCGATTGTTGTCCTCCTTAGGAGATTAATCAAATGAAAGTACTGGTGCCCATTAAACGTGTGATTGACTACAATGTCAAAGTTCGCGTTCGAACTGACGGTTCGGGTGTTGACCTCAATAACATAAAGATGTCGATGAACCCATTCGATGAGATCGCGGTCGAAGAGGCTATTCGCCTCAAGGAGGCAGGCAAAGTTGAAGAGGTCGTCGCCGTTTCAATCGGCATTGAAAAGTCGCAGGAGACGCTACGCACAGCCCTTGCTATGGGTGTTGACCGAGCTATTTTGATCGTGGCGGCTGATGATGTCCATACCGACATTGAACCCTTGTCAGTTGCAAAGATACTCAAGGCCGTTGTTGATGATGAAGAGCCGAACTTAGTCTTGGCTGGCAAGCAAGCTATTGATAACGATATGAATGCAACCGGCCAAATGCTCGCGGCCCTTCTTGGCTGGTCACAGGCCACCTTTGCTTCTGGCATTGAGATTGAACAAGACAGCGCTCTAGTCACTCGGGAGGTTGATGGCGGTTTACAGGTTGTGTCAGTGCCGTTGCCGACTATCATTACGGTTGATCTACGGTTGAACGAACCTCGCTATCCCTCGCTACCGAATATCATAAAAGCCAAGAGAAAACCGATGGACGTCAAGACTGCGAGTGATTTGGGCGTCAGTGTTGAGCCGCGTTTGCAAATCATTAAAACCGAGGAGCCCGCAACCCGCACCGCCGGTATAATGGTTTCATCCGTTGATGAACTTGTCGAGAAACTTGAGGAAACGGGGGTAGTATAATGACCGTACTTTTGCTTGCCGAGATCAACGACGGCAAATTGAGTCTAGATGCCACCGCAAAAACGGTAACGGCCGCAAAACAGCTAGGTGATATAACAGTTTTGGCCGTTGGAGAGCATTGTGCCGCCGCCGCATCCGAAGCGGCCGCCATTGAAGGCGTATCACGGGTGCTTTGTGCCGAGAACCCGCTCTATGGCAAGCGACTTGCGGAACCAACTTCGACCTTGATTGTCGCTCTGGCCGCAGATTACGAACATATCGTCGCTCCCGCTACGACAGATGCCAAAAACATCCTACCCCGTGTCGCCGCGATGTTGGATGTCATGGTGATTTCTGATGTTTCGGGCGTTGTCGATGAGTCGACTTTTGAAAGGCCGATATATGCCGGCAACGCCGTGCAGACTATCCAGTCGATTGATGACACGAAAGTCATCTCCTTTCGCACCTCCACTTTTGACGCCGCAAAAACTGGATCCCCCGCGCCCGTCGAAACAATCGTACCAGCGGCAGATCCCGCGTTATCAAAATGGATCGAAGACAAAGGAGCGTCAAGTGATCGACCAGAATTGACCTCAGCTGGAGTAGTTGTATCAGGCGGACGCGGTATTGGCTCGGCTGAGAACTTCGCTTTGATTGAGGTGCTAGCCGACAAGTTAGGTGCGGCAGTGGGAGCGTCGCGAGCCGCAGTTGACTCGGGTTATGCGCCGAATGATTGGCAGGTCGGGCAAACTGGCAAGGTTGTTGCCCCAGAACTCTATATTGCGATTGGTATCTCGGGTGCCATTCAACATCTTGCTGGCATGAAAGACAGCAAAGTTATTGTTGCGATTAATAAAGACGAAGAGGCACCAATCTTTCAAGTGGCGGATTTTGGTCTTGCTGCGGATCTTTTTGATGTTGTTCCGGAATTAACCGAGAAATTTTCCAAGTGATCAATTGCACCGAAGATTTCAAGGGCATGGAAGGAGCCCGGTATATCCGCTCTGATTTATCCAAATCGCTTGGATGAGTTTGAACTTGGCGCATATGCATGCGCCTATCACACGAGTACTGGCACCATGACACTGGTTTAGCGAAAGGGTACCAGATATCCTCTTTAGGCGCTCCAATGAATCGAAGAAATAATTGTGAGAATAAGCTCCGGGTATGAGTCGTAGTGATCGCTTAGCCATTTCATAGTCTTGCAGTAAGAGAAGGTCCAAAGATAGATGACAACTCTCGTTTTCGGACATACATCGCCCGATACTGACTCTACGGGCTCGCCGATAATTTGGGCATGGTACTTAAATGACATCCTAGGCCAACCAGCGAAGCCAGTCCTGCTCGGCAAGCCAAACACAGAGGCATCCTTTATGCTCGACCACTGGAAGGTTGCCGAGCCTGAAATCATTGAGGATGTCGCGGATAATGCGCCCGTTGTCCTTGTGGATACCAACAACCCTGACGAACTCCCTGCCAATATCCACAATGCCGATATCCGTGCGATAATTGATCATCATAAGTTAGTAGGTGGATTAAAAACCACCGAACCAATAGCCATCACAATTCGTCCGCTGGCCTGTGCGGCAACGATTCTTCTTGATCTCATGGGAGATCATCGCGAGCAACTTCCGGCATGGGGCAAAGGCATCGCCCTAACCTGTATTTTGTCGGATACCTTAGCTTTTCGGTCTCCGACCACCACTGATTGGGATATTTCGGTCGCAGAAAAGCTTGCAAAAGAGGTGGGAGTCAATATTGCCGATTATTCTAGTCAGATGTTTGCGGCAAAGTCTGATGTTTCGTCTTTTTCGAGTGCCGAACTTTTACGAATGGATTCCAAGCAATATGCGGTCGGAGAGAAGAACTTGCGCGTTAGCGTGCTTGAAACGACATCGCCAGCGACAATTCTCGCTAGAAAGAATGACTTGATGATGACGATGGAGAATGTTGCCCGTGAGGACGGCGTTGATCAAGTCTTACTATTTGTCGTCGATATTCTTGCCGAGCAGTCAACCTTGTTAGTTCCGAATGCTTTGGTTAAGTCAATTGCGGAAAACAGCTTTGGGGTATCGGTCACCGGCGACGCGGTCATTCTTCCTAATGTCGTTAGTCGGAAAAAGCAGATACTACCGAGTCTGCGGCTTTGAACAAAGCGAGAATACAAAAATTCTTGCACGGCAGAACGTTTGGCAAAGTGTAGTTTGCATGAGTGCACTTCTATATTTGCTTGGGCACCGACAACCAAATTGCACTGGCGCAGACTGCACGCTCATATCAGAACGGATTGATTTAAGTATTGCTTAGAATGCAAAGTCAAGCTGTGTTATACGAATGGAGATAATTTAACTGCAGCGACGACTGGGGAGGGAAGTGAAAAAAACGAGTAAAAATAGTCCGCCAAAAAATCTTTTGGCGCTACAAACCTAGATTTCGTGATGTTTGTATAACACCGATCAGCGGCTTGAATCTACAACCGTCTTGCGTAGACTGTAACGTGACATTGCCTTTGAAACTGATCGACGTTGCACTTGCAGCCGGATAGTCGTTGCCGGTGGTTGGTGATGACGGGGTAGAGTAAAACGGAGACCATCATAGTCACATTAGCGAATGCGGGTATGGAATCCGTGATCACCGTCCGCAGCTGATTTGAAATTCAGGATAATCGCCTAAATTGTCGCAAATCCCGGATTGAGACCAACGGAGCTGCAGGGTCTTCTCCACACTCAGTTCAGCCGGCGAGAAATCACCCGATCTAAATCGTCGTCCGTCACTCCAATGTTCTTACCGTTGACTTGACACAAGCGGCATCTGTTCAAGGATACGCATATGTTGGTTTGTCTTCAGTGGTGCAGAAGAAAAATACCTTTGTCGCGAAAACTCTACTCCCTCTCGCCGCTCTAGCCGAAAGGCAATGGGCTTCATAGAAGAAATCTGTGTCGGATCTGCCGAAAGAATGAGACCGTAAGTCTCGAATTTGGTGCTCAAATTTGATGATCCCTCAAGCGCTTCTTCAATCATTCGAAGAACGCGAGTATATAACTCCAATGGCTGAAAAACACTCCGCTCAGCCTCAACGATCAAGTGACTTTCATACATTGTCCCAACGGTTTGAGTCTCCCGAAACCTATAGTCATAGTTGCGATTTAGCCAAGTTAGGAGGTCGTCAATGAACCGATCAATCAAATCCGTGTTGGAGACAGACTTGACGATGATACCATCATTGTAAATTTCGAGGGAATCGATCGCCTGATCATGAAACAAGCCATGGCGAAATTCGAGCTTTAGCCCCTCAAGGTCAGCAACGGTTTCCGGCTTAACTTGGAAAAGATATCGATCTGCTATCGCAAAGACTAGGTGCGGACGATAGGGCTGACCTTGCGGTCTCGTCGCCTGACTTAACCTCGTGACTTGACTCATCACTATGTCGACAAGCTTCATATTATCCCCACGGACGTTGCGTCGCTTCCCGAAGGCCGCAATTGCGACGCTGGGTAAATGGGACTATTTGGTTACCCATTCTTAATACGATACCGTTTTCATGTGCCCGAATTGCTGTTTCTGGTACCGAACGGGCTTCAACCGCATGCCCCTGAGGAGATGTTAAATCATCTTGTCCTTGGTAGTTTCGAGGGGATCGCCCCTCTAACGGTAACAAACTCACAACAGGCTCAGACTTTGTTATCGCTAACAAAAGGTCACTGACGGTCTCAAGAGTCCAGTTTCCGGGTGCACCAAGCCATCGGGTGATCTGTTCGGGGCGCCGTCCGATTTGTTTAGCAATATCAGCCCTCGTCAAATCCCCGTTTTGGTATTTTTTCTCGAACTCTTCAATGACCAAGTCGTACAGGTGGTCACGAAAACGCTCTCGAAAATACGATAGCGTCTCAAGTGGAATTTCATCACCATTGAACACTTCAGATAGAAGTGAATTTTGAGATGTAGTCATCAACATTGCCCCCCGTTAATGGATCACAATTGGGAAGGATTTTCTCCCATATTTGCTTACATCCTTTGACCGCCTTAGAAAAATCTCTTGAGTCTGCCCCTCCAAGATCTTTCCTGAATCTCCAGCACAATGCCACAAATCGATCTTTTCCCGCAAAGCGACCAAACACTCTGATTCCCGGTTTCGGAGCGCGGCTTCGAATTTCCCACACTTCGTCATCCGCAGGAGATAACCGTGCCATATAGGCATCCTTATGGTGATACTCGTTCATGGAAACGCTCAGTCGCTTCCCGATGATGAATCTATCAAAATCTCTTCGAAGTTTGCCACGCCGAACCGCTTCTACCTTTGTCTGACGGCAAATATACTCCTTCACCTCCTTTGAAACATAAAGGTGCCGGACCATTGGATCGCTTAGCAAAGTCGGGGTCATAAGAAATAGCAGTTCCTGTTTGCAAGCTTTTCGTATCGATTCATTGACTGACATAAAAGTCATTTCTTGATCTTGAAGTCAATATCATGTGTTCGAACGGACTGCAATTCGCATCTGGTTTCTTTCCAGACAATCCAAGTTTCGGACCTTACTGATCCCTAACAAAATCCCGCGAGAAGATCTGCCGACAATTCATTGCTTTCTTCACGAATTTTCAACTCAATGCCGAATGTGTCAGGCGCTGTGACTTCCGCCGAGAGCGAATTCAAAATCCTTGTCATAGGCTTTGCGTATAAGCGCGATATCGGTCTCGCCGCGAGTTGCTTAACCGCCTCTTTGCGAGTAGTGACATCAGCATTGCGGGGCAAAACTGTCCGCCATTCCAGAAGAAATTGTCCCAATATTGATCAGAATTTGATCATTGAAACAGTCTCGGTGTCACCGGAAATTTAACAATAATCTTCGCTTTGTAACCCGATAAGAATTCAGTAGCGTACAAATTTGATCTTTGGGACTGACTAACGTTCCAAAACGACATATTTTGTCGCATATCAGGATCACATCCGTCGCGGATACGCAGGTTCACGAGTGCGACGCCGTCGTTCGTGGGCACCGAGCAAGATTTTCTCAATAAAGCAATAGGTCTTAAGCTTGACTTGGATGATTTTCCCTTCTCTGATATGGCGAGTGCATACAGAATCAAGGCAGAACCTGATGCTGGGCAAACATCATGGCTTGGGATGACAAACTTCACCCGTTCTTGATGCACAGCCGCTGGCCGCAACCTGCGGTCTTTGCCCATCGCGGATTTTCCGCTCGCCTTCCCGAAAATACGATGTCGGCTTTCGCCGCTGCAATCGCACTAGGCTGCGAATATCTTGAGACCGATGTCCATGCGACCAAAGACGGTCATCTGGTTATTTTTCATGACGACACTTTAGAACGCATGACGGGTCAAACTGGAACCATTGAGGAAATGAATCTCTCGGAACTCCGGGAGTTGCGGGTCACAGGAAATGAGCCGATCCCACTTTTGACAGAACTTTTGTCTGAGTTTCCCGATGCTCGGATCAATATCGACCCGAAACAAGATAGTGCGGTCCAGCCGTTGCTTGCCCTGATTGCCGATGCAAGAGCGTGGGACCGTGTCTGCGTCGGGTCCTTCTCCGGGACAAGGCTCAATCATATGCGCTCCGAGGCTGGCATTCGTCTGTGTACGGCAGCGGCACCGTCCGAAGTAAGGCGGTTGTATCTGGCACGCTTCGGCCTACCGGCGGGGACAATCGCCGCCAATTGTCTCCAAATTCCACCAAGAAAATATCGGATTCGACTAGTTGATCAAGCGTTCATACAGGCCGCTCACTGTCGACAACTTCCTGTTCATATCTGGACGATCAATGATCTTGACGAAATGAAGAACTTACTGGGATACGGCGTTGACGGGATCATGACTGACGAGGTCGAAACGGCAATGAACCTGTTCCAGGACTGCATTTGGCAATCGAATGTCTGCGGTAGCGGCTTCGAAGGGGAATGATCCGAATCTCAAGATTTCAGGTTCGTCCTATTCTTTTAAACTCGACCGTCGCTATTGCGCAACTTGCGAAACCCTTCGGCTATGAGTGTTCCTCCGCTGCGGTTGCGGCAAGGGCTTGATTATAGGCTTTCAGCGCGTCGACGTGATGTACAAGACCGATGATTTCAATTTCCTCTGCTCTCTGATCAGTAACAACCGGAATGTAAGAAACGCCGGCTCTATCAAACAGAGGAAGCGCTTGGGCAAGCGTGGTATTTTCATCCACAAAGGACTGCTCATTAATCAAGGTTCTCAAGACCTTGTCATCTTTCGAAGGCGAGTCTCTAAGGGGCCGCATTATTGAACGCACTGAACAAGTATCCGGCAAATAGGCCTGTGGACCTGCCGCTAAGTGGATACCGCGGCGCTCAAGCTGGGTAAGAAAGAAGGATCGATCGACTAACCGTGAGGCAACTGCAGTTGATAACGAGACTGCCGTCAACACTGCAAGACCAGTTTGCCAGTCACCAGTCAGTTCAAAGACAATTAAAGTGGTTGAAATCGGTGCCCCTAGTACCGCGGCAGACACCGCACCCATGCCCGCCAACGCATACAGGGTATGAGACCCGGAAATGTCTGGAAAAATTGCCGTGGCAACTAAACCGAAAACTAGACCCGAAAGTGCCCCAATCATCAAGGAAGGAGAAAACACCCCACCACCCATACGACCAGCAATGGTGATCGTTACGGCAATAACTTTAATTACACAAAAGACGATTGCTTCATGCAAAAGGAGCTTACCCGTTAAAGCCAGTGATGTCGTCTCATATCCAACGCCGATGATATGGGGAAAATAAATCGCGATAATTCCAAGTAATCCTCCTGCAATCGCCGGTCGCAACCAGCGCGGTAATTTTATTCGACGCTGTATAACGTCCGCTGTATCTTCCGCCAAGAAAATCGATTTCATCAAAGCCACTGCGACCAAACCAGAGAGTATCCCCAGCAGAAGAAAGGCTGGCAATTCGATATAGAATTGCAGAACTCCGGGAAGAGTTAGAGTGAACTCGGTGACATTGCCGTATTCAAGGCGATTGATCACGGTGCCCGCAACAGCAGCAATGGAAATGGGTGCAAAAGCATGAAATGCGAAGTGCCGCAGTACCACCTCAAGGGCAAAAATTGTTCCGGCGATGGGAGCGTTAAAGCTCGCTGATACGGCAGCGGCAACAGCACAACCCAATAGATCACGACCCGTAATACCGTCTGCTTTGAGCGCCTCCGATACTCGTGTGGCAATTACGCCCGCAAGATGCACCACCGGCCCCTCTCGGCCAGATGACCCACCCGACGACAGAGTAATTAGCGACGCGCACGCTGAAGCAATCCCTGCTCGCGTCTCGACACGGCCGTCGCGCAAGGCCGCACCTTCGATGACATCTGCAACAGATCGCACTCGACCATCAGGTGTAAAGACGTGCAAAATTAAACCAACAACAAGGCCGCCAATAATCGGCAGTATGAGAACCCAAAACCATGGCAGTGATTCTGCAAAGGTGTGAATATATTGCACATCGTCCGTGCCATACAGCGCCGCTTGCAGAGCTTCGATTCCTTTTCGGAAAAACAATGCGGCTAACCCTGCAACTATGCCGATTGCCATCGCGATAAACCAGAATTGTATCTGAGACGGACCACGATCTCGTAACAGGTGCCAAACTTGCTTGGAATGAGCCACGGTCTGTCGAAAGCTCAACCGCCAAATTGCACGAACACGCCCCATCAGTGGGCCTGCAGCCAAATTCGAATTTGAAACCCGTCCAGTCGAAGGTTCATCGGGTAGTGATCCTCCCGCACCTTTCACAATGGAGATTACAAGTTATTAGTTCGTTAGCAACACCTTTGCAGCCGCTCGCGCTTCGTCCGAAATTTTATTTCCAGCGAGCATACGAGCAATTTCATTGATGCGTTCCGTCTCATTGAGCGGCTTGACAGTGGAAACTGTCTTGTCGTCGGATGCGGTCTTTTCAACCCGCCAGTGATGCGCACCCCGCGCAGCGACTTGGGGGGAGTGAGTTACAACCAGAATTTGATTGGCTTCAGATAATTTCGCTAACCGTCTACCGATCGCATCAGCAGTTGCCCCACTTACTCCGCGATCAATTTCGTCAAAAATCAATGTCTGTGCGCCGGAAGAACTCGCTAAACAAACTCTCAAAGCTAGCAAGAATCGACTTAATTCACCTCCAGAGGCAATTTTCTGAAGAGGTCCGCTTGTAGACCCTGGATTCGTTGCGACAGAAAAATGAACCGAATCGATCCCGTCAGCACTCGGCTTTCTGGGTTGAACCTCTGTCGCAAATGTTGCTCGTTCTAGTTTTAGTGGCGGTAATTCAGCCATCACCGCTTGATCTAGCGCTTGTGCCGCCTTGACGCGAGTTTGGCTCAATTTTTTAGCGGCTTTCTGATATTGCTGATTGGCCGAATCTACTTGTTTTCTGGCCTTGATGAGATCGTCATTATTGGCCTCCAATTGTTCCAAACGCTGTCGCAGGCTATCGCCAAAGTTCGCAAGTTTATCGGTGTCAACGCCATGCTTACGCGCCAGCGAACGCAGTGCGAAGAGCCTTTCCTCGACCGCGTCGAGTTCCTTTGGATCATAAACAAGTCCCTCAAGAACGCGTGCGATGCGAGCACTTGCGTCGCTAACTTCTATGCCAGCGCGGGAAACAGCTGCAATTGCTTCTTGAAGTTCCTCATCAGAGTCTTCAACTACGCCCTCAAGCCATCGAATTGCGTTGGTTGTTGCTCCCTCAGCTCCCTCTGGACCTAGCAAGTCTGCGGCTCTCACGATATCGGTTCGGATACGCTCCGCTCGTTGCATTTGTCGTCGTCGAGTATCAAGGGCTTCATCTTCACCGAGTTGGGGGTTGAAAGCATCAAGTTCGTCGACTGCATGCCGCAAGAAATCTTCTTCTTGAGCGGCTTTTTCGGTCTTTGCCTTAAGGTTGTCTAACGAGTCTCTGGTTTTTGCCAGTTCCGACCAAGTGCGCTTAACTGCGTCCTTTTGCCGTTGAAGACATCCGAATTCGTCGAGTTGTGCCATATGTCCACTGGGATTCAGTAGGCCAAGCTCGCTGTGACTTCCGTGTAATTCAATCAACTCTTCAGACAGTTGTCGGAGTATACCGGTACTTACGCGCTGATCGTTTATCCATGAAGTTCTTCGGCCGTCTGCCGTGTTTGAACGACGTACTATAATTTCTTCGGTGCATGACAGTCCCACTTGTTGCAAGACGACCTGCGCCGAATGGTCTTTTGGGACATCGAACACTGCAACCACGTCGCCACTACCGGCGCCTTGTCGCACAACTTCAACTCGTCCGCGCTCTCCGAGAGCAAAACCAACCGCGTCAAGCAATATTGATTTTCCAGCACCGGTCTCACCAGTCAGCACATTCAAACCCTGCTGAAACTCAATCTCGAGTTTATCAACGATTAGTAGATTTTTGATTTCGAGTGCTCGCAGCATGATCGTATCACTATCTGCCGCAACTACATCTTGTTACAGCCATTCACCTTTGACTGACTGGCGATAAACTCTGGCTAACCAGTTGTTGCCTCGCACGCGAGGTCGCTGCCCCAGGCCAGTCAACAGATGATAACTATCAGCATACCAATCTGTGCCGCGATAGTTATGCCCCAGAATAGCAGCGGCTGTCGTCGCTTGATCGGCCAAACCCAGTGACAAATACGCTTCTACCAATCTATGGAGTGCTTCTGGGGTATGCGAAGTCGTTTGGAAGTCTTCGACAATAATTCGAAATCGATTTATCGCCGCATTATAGTGGCCGCGTCGCAAGTAATATCGGCCCACCTCCATTTCCTTGCCCGCCAAGTGATCAAAGGCCAGGTCGAACTTGAGTTTCGCGCTGTCAGCATATTCGCTCTCAGGAAAACGCTCGATGACAATCCGCAATTCTTGGAGTGCATCTAGGGTCAAACTTTGATCACGGCCAATATCGTCAATTTGGTCATAATGGCTGAGGGCAAGTAGATATTGCGCATAGGCCGCATCTTCGTCCGCCGGGAAAAATTCAATAAATCGTTCAGCCGCTGAACGCGCACTTTCATAGTCTCTGCCCGAATGGTAGGCAAAAGCCTGCATGATTACTGCCCGACGAGCCAAAGCAGAGTATGGATAAAGTCTCTCGACCTCAGAGAAATACCAAGTGGCATCTTCTATCCGCCCGCGCTGCAACTCAAATTCGCCCCGTTCAAAAATTTGCTCGGCGGTAAAGGCCTCCAGATTTTGATCGCGGTCTATAATGTTCCCGCCGCAAGCTGTCATCATGAGTAACACGATGCAGGCGGTAAAAATTTTTGTCACATGACGCCGCACTGGCGCTCGTCCAAACATGAGCCATCTTCTCCCACAACCCTGCCGAAAGGAATTGTACCTTTCTGGAGAAGGAGACTACCATATCGCCCCACCGAGATAAACGGAAAAGTTATTGCCAAGGCGTGTCAGTGCTAGAAATGTTTTGCGTCCTCGTCTGATGCAGGTACTTCGTGAGGAAGCAGGCCAACTCCTGGCAGTTGTGCTGCGATCACTGGATTACAATCGACAATCTCGAAGGCACCGGGTGTCGAGAAAAG
Organism: Aestuariivita sp.; assembly: GCA_026709985.1. Classification (GTDB taxonomy): domain Bacteria; phylum Pseudomonadota; class Alphaproteobacteria; order Rhodobacterales; family Rhodobacteraceae; genus JAPORY01. The sequence continues at coordinate 19,211 of JAPORY010000066.1, forward strand.
CTTTTGTAACAGCGCGTTCGTTAACCCATGGCTCGGCCGTTTCCCACGATAACAGGCTAGGACTGGCCCGCCCGCAAGCATTAAATCTCCGAACGCATCTAGCATTTTGTGCCGCACCGGCTCATCTTGATGGCGCAGCCCACCGGGACTAATTACTCCCTGACTGTCAAAAACAACAGCGTTCTCGCCGGAACTACCACCTTTTGCCATTCCACTCGCAAGCATGGGCGGTATGTCGGATTTCCGACAGAAGGTGCGACTGTCGCTCAACTCGCGTGCAAATGCTCCGTTGTTCATTGTGAGTTTTTTGGCCTGTTGGCCGATAGCACAGTTGGCAAAATCAATCTGAAATTCGATCCTCAAAGTGTCAGATGGCAGGAGTTCAGCCTCCGACCCATCTTTTTCTATCTTTATTTTCTTCAAGACTTTGATGGCGCGCACTGGCTTATCAAGCGTTTGAAGACCGCAACTCACGATTGCTCGAACAAATGGCGCTGCTGAGCCGTCAAGGATCGGCACCTCTGGCGCGTCAATCTCAATTATTGCGTTCTGAACATTACAACCGGACAAGGCTGCTAGTACATGTTCGACGGTTGAGACCTCAACGCCATCATCATTCATTAAGCTTGTACATAAATGAGTCGACCTGACGGCATTCCAGAGAGCCGGGATCAACGCTTTGCGCCGATCAACATCTGTGCGGAAAAACCATATGCCGTGGCCTGCCGGCGCTGGCTTTATGACCATCTTCACAGGATAGCCACGGTGAAGCCCTACACCTTGAAATTCAATTTCTGATTTGACCGTATGTTGCAAGATTCTATTGCGCTCACATGTACTGTCGAGGACGCGGTTTAATTTAAATTTCGGTTTTTCTGGCTTTATTTCGGTTGCTTTAACGATACAAACAATGCTTACCCTGCCGCCCGGCTGGGGAGTTTTCCAGGTTAGACCTTAACGGGTCCTTGAACTTGCCACTTGTTGTCAAACCCTAACTAAGTGCGCAATTCGCGATGATAAATTCAAACTTTGCTACTACTTGAAATTTTTGTGAGTTTACTAATTGATCGATAATAGTCGGATGCAAACCTGTATCATAAAAGCACCGATTTAATGTTTAGTTTTTTGATTCGTCGATAAATCTGTTTCTTTCATATCATAGTTAGCGCTGTTAATTTTTGAATTGTTGCTCATTTGTCTCGTGCTTTGCGGTTTTCGTATGAGAGATTGTTTTTTGCGCTCGCGCGGGAGTTCGTGCGAAATGTGATTGCAATCTCTGTATTCGGAGGCAGAATTCTTAGACAAAAACCGTCTTGCACATCCGACTGCGCTGACCATTGCTTGTTAATTTAAACGATTTGCTGCACGCGTTAACATTGGGGGCGGTGTTGTGCCCCTGGATGCGCTCCATACCACGCGCAAGACGGGCGGCCTTGATAACGCAGACGGCGGACTATGTTTTCACCGTGGTACTTGATTACCTCCGCCCATGGCGTGTTCTGTGGCTTGTTGTTTGCTAGTCCAGCCCTGATCCTGAAGCCACGGGATCGTTGGATTGGATGGAATGCCGCGCAATGTCGTCTCCAGCTGTCGTGCTTCGTCGGGCTGTCACGGTTTCTCATTCGCCCACAAGTCGCCTGTCAACAACTGGCTTCAAAGGCCATTGGGCACTGTCTGCGGCGGTTACCAACCGATTTTTCGCCCGATATAATATCGTCCCCCTGCTCCGCAAGACGTTCTCGGGCACCGCCTATTTTGGTACCAGTCTCGCCGCGAGCGGCTGACCTATATGGGCAAGACGGCGGGGAGAAGCCGCTATTCGGTACCGGGGTAAACGATCGAGCGCAAAGGTATCTTGCTCCGGCCATTGTGCCCAGCTTGGTGCCGGTAATTGGGGATACTGATGTCTGACTTTGTGCTACCACCGCGACCGAAACGGATACTCGCGCCGAGCGAAGGATTGGCAATGACGGTGTGGGCGTAGAACGAATTTGGTGCGGTGCCGTTGAATAAGGCTCTGGTCAAACGACTCATCAAGTCGGCAAAGATTCAAGCCAAGGCGCTGGCGAAAGCCTTCTTCTCGGCGGCTAACGGCGATGTGGCCGCGGTGCAGGGCTATTATCGCATGATTGAACGACCGGACACCAAGATTTTCGCGCCCGAAGTCATTCTGACGGCGCATCGCGAGCGCAGCCTTTGTCGGATTCGTAGCGCCAAGACAGCGTCGCTGATTCAGGACGGTTCGGACCTAAGCTTTGCGACCCATGGGGCCAGTGAGGGTCTCGGCGTGATCTCTCGCCCGAAAGGCTCTAAAGGCACACTTGGCATCCACATGCATAGAACCTCCGCGGTGAACGAGGCGGGGTACCGTTAGGAGTTCTGCGGCTTGAATTTGACTGCCCGAGCGGCTAGGTGGAGAAGGATAAGACCCCTGCCGACCGTAAATCCGCCGCTGGCGGCGCAGCTGGCGAGACCGTTCCAAACTGGCTGCAAATGCTACCGGTACGCGGTTTATCTCGGTCATGAACCGCGACGGCATGATAACATTTTGATAACCGATGCTGGGAGGCAAATTCTTGGTAACGATCAACGTGCGGCGGCTTGAAGACGATGTGGTGGACCGCCTCAAGGCGCGCGCCTCGCGCAATAAGCGCTCCCTTGAGGGCGAGGCACGCCACATTCTGCAATGCGCCGCCGATAACGACATGGCGGCGAAGCGCGCGGCGTTCGCGGAAACCATCAAGCAGCGACGCCCTCTGACCGAAGGGCGCAAGCACGCCCCGGCGGAAGTGCTGATCCGCGATGATCGCGACCGCGGCCATCGCGACGACTTCTGATGCGCTTCGTGGTTGATGCGAGCGTGGCGGTCAAGTGGCTGATCGCCGAAGATGGTGCGGATATCGCGGATAGAACTACCGATCGGTGGTCACGACCTGCACGCAACACGCCTGATGGCTTCTGAGGTCGCCAATGCGCTGTGGCGCAAGGGGCGGACGGGCGAGATAGAGCGCCGTGCCGCCGGCATCCTGCTGGGGGATGTGCAGGACATGCCAGTGCGCTGGGGCACCGACGAAATCCTTTCCGTCAATGCGGCTCGTCTGGCGCTGTCTCTCGACCATCCGATTTACGACTGCGTGTATCTCGCGTTAGCGCACCGCATCGGCGCGAAGGTGGTGACGGCGGACCGCCGATTCGCAAATGTCGTGGCACCGACCGAGCATGTCGAATCGGTCATGATTCTGGCCGATTATACGGAAACGCGATGATCGCGAAATTTTTTTTCGCACGCGTGTCATGCTATGTCCGGCCATGCTGGGGCGAGCGGCGTGTTCGAGGTAGATAATGCGGTTGGGACGGACACGTCCGGCGTTTTCCGTACCCGACGCGCCGGCGGCGGCTGAATGCCGCATCGGAAGGTTTGTTCGTGGGGCCGCCCCAAGGGGATAATCGCCCGGAATCTTGCCCCATCCGTCGCGCAACGGGAGGGTGCGGTCTCCGGCGGCGGCCGATTACCTCTCCCAATCGAAGCTTCGGGTCTGTGTTGAAAGAAACCCGCCCGATGGACGGATTTTATTTCTTCAAGTGGTGACCCCGATTGACTCACTCCCAATGGTCAATCGGGGTTTGCAGGTCGGGTCCTCCGTACAGGAAGGCTATCCGGAATTTTATCCCTGACAGATTTTTGAAATGTTTGGAAAATGGGTTTTTTACACTATCCAAGACGCTCAACATTTTACAACGGTATCAAGCGTTGGGTTCTAGTATCCTAATTGTACTTTCTGCAGGCTCTCCCGCCATATACCCGCCGATGCGCGATCTTTGCCAACGCTTGCCGCCAAGACAATGTGGCCGTCGCACCTCGGCGACAAAATCCGCATCAAAAGAAATCCTTCATTGGCGAGCCACTGGATAGACTACCCAATCTTCTGCTGCATGATGCGGTTCGGCGACGTCAGATGCCTTAGCGAATATTTTGAACATTGAATTCGAAACTCGAACTAATTCGCCTGTCGCCGCAAAAAGGCTGGTATCTCTACCCGATTCTGATCCGTGTCAACAACGGTTGTGGTATCGCTTGGAACCGTTCCAGAACCCGTCTGTTCAACAGTGTGATCACTCTCGGGCGTATCCGAAGCATGACCCGTCATCTTGCTAATCAATGAAGTTATCCGAAATCCCCGCTTTCGCTCCTTGGGCGCCAATACGGGCGCTGGTGAAATCGGGGTCGGTTCCTCAACACCCCGGTTCTGAGCTGCAAGATGTAATCGACTAAGTTGCTCCTCAGATAACGCGCCGCCAATCGGCGGTGATGGTGCCACCGCAAAGCTCGGCTCACGATCGGGTAACGGCTCTAGGCTCGGCTCTTGACCAAAACGAGAAGGCCCTGCCACTTGCTGGTCATCGCTCAAGTCGTCACCAAACGGCGCCGGAAAATGTCCCCGTCCGTTGTCACCCTCCGCCTCTCCTTGTTCATATTCCGAATCTGGGGTCGGGACAGCTTCAAGCCCCGTTGCCCCATAAGTACCTTCAGCATCAGTCGAAGTGCTATCGTCCGCAACTAGAGGCTCCTCCTCTTCAAATCCCCTGTGCCGTTGTGGTAACTCAGCCATGTCCGCAGCATCAATCCCGGTTGCCACAACACTCACACGAATACGCCCCTCAATGGAAACATCAAGCGTCGAGCCCACGATAATGTTGGCATTCTTATCAACTTCTTTGCGAATGCGATTCGCCGCCTCATCTAGCTCAAATAACGTCATGTCATGAGAGCCTGTAACGTTGATCAATACCCCATTCGCGCCCTGTAATGAAATTTCATCCAATAAGGGGTTCGCAATAGCCCTCTCAGCAGCATTGACCGCCCGATCCTCCCCTTCAGCCTCTCCCGTGCCCATCATCGCTTTGCCCATCTCGTCCATTACCGCCCGCACATCGGCAAAGTCGAGATTAATTAAGCCCGGGCGAACCATGAGATCGGTGACCCCCTTTACACCCTGATACAACACATCGTCCGCCATTGAGAACGCTTCGGTAAAGGCAGTCTTTTCATTAGCAATCCGAAATAAATTCTGATTCGGAATAATAATCAGTGTATCGACATGCTGCTGCAGGGCCATCACGCCCTCCTCAGCCTGCCGCATCCGCTTGAATCCCTCAAATTCAAAGGGTTTTGTTACCACTCCAACGGTCAAAATACCAAGCTTGCGTGCCGCCTGCGCAATGATCGGACTAGCACCGCTACCAGTGCCGCCCCCCATGCCCGCAGCAATAAAGCACATATGGCTGCCAACCAAATGCTCAACGATCTCGTCAAGGCTCTCTTCGGCAGCACTAGCACCGACGGAAGCAATTGCCCCAGCGCCTAAGCCCTCGGTTACCGAGATACCTAACTGTATCTTGGATTTGGCCAAAGACTGCTGAAGTGCTTGAGCGTCGGTATTGGCCGAAACAAATTCAACCCCCTCAAGCGACTTCTCAATCATATTGTTAACGGCATTTCCCCCGGCCCCACCAACGCCAAACACCGTAAGTTTCGGCTTGAGTCCATCCTGCTCCGGGACTGAAAGTGTCAATGTCATGTCACAGTTCCGTTCTCTTTCGTACGAAAAAATTCACTCCAAGCATCGTCCACATACCACAAGCATCGCAGTTCGTCACAAAAAAACATCGATTCTTCGAAATATGCTACATTAATGCGTCTTTTTTACCCAATTTAGCTGCAATTATCCTATTTTGACCTTTTTTGCTACCTCATCCCTAAGGATGCGGCGTCACAAATCGCAGATTAACTCCGATTAAGGTGCATTGCGCGATGAAACATTCCCCCTTCTCCACCGTAAATCTAGGCATGATCGCAAGCGATTAGAGGTGGATATGTCTTTACTGTTTGCTGAATCTCCCTTATCGTCGCTCCTCTAATTTCGTTATTGCCTGCATTTCTTCTCTACCCATCAAGAGGCGTTACCCAGTGACCATCCTACCAGTTGTCGCGAAACCACTTGACCATGCGTGTAACACTAAGCGGCGAATTCCGATCCGACGGCATCCCAAAGTCCCACCATTCGTCTTGCGGACAGGCGGCAAATAAACTGAGGCCAATGACAGCCGAAAACCCAGGCCCCGTAGCCGATTGCGGTAGTCCCGCAATCCTCATTGGTCGCCCCAACCGCACTTGATAACCCAAAATTCGACTTGCAACTAAATCAAGCCCTGGAACTTGGCTACCAGCCCCCGTCAATACAATTTGTTGGCTCGGTAGATGATCAAATCCGGCTCCGTCCAGCCGCGCCTTAACCTCTTCGAAAATCTCCTCCACCCTCGGGCGCATTATTCCGAATAATTCTGATCGTGACACCGAGCGTCGATAATTGTTCCAATCCCCCGGCTCAGCACCGATATCAATGATCTCCCGATCATCAATACCCGTCAAATGTACGCCGCCATGAAGGGCCTTGATACGCTCCGCCTGGGCAAGCCCGATATTCAATCCGAGCGAGATATCGTTCGTGAGGCTATTTCCGCCAATCGGTACACAATCAGCAAAAATCATATGCTTCCTCATAAACACCGATAGCGCCGTCGTACCACCACCCATGTCGATACAGGCAGCTCCAAGCTCCTGCTCATCTTCTACTAGCGCCGCAATCCCAGACATGTAGGCCGATGACGCAAGTCCTGCCACTTCCAAATCACAGCGCTTGATGCAATTCAGTAGCGTCTGAACAAGGGTGCCGTCGACGGTTAACATGTGCATGTCAACGGACAGCGTGTGCCCGACCTGACCACGCGGGTCAGTCAAACCTGAACGATGATCAAGAGAAAAATTGACCGGTTGCGCGTGCAAAACGTCATAACCGTCATCATCGTCGGGCATGTCACAGGTCGCAAGGACCCGTCCAATCTCTTGTTCCGATACAACGGTATCCTCAATCTTGATTTGAGCTCCAAGCCCGTGCGATTTTTGACTCGCTCCCGAAAAACAAATGATCACATGATCAACCCGCGTTCTCGCCATCCGCTGAGCTGCTTGAAGAGCGTTGCGAATGGCACTCTCGGCATCGCGCATTGAGCGAATTTCGCCCATGTCAATGCCGCGCGATTGTGTGGTTGACGCGCCAATGATACCAAAATCCGATTGAAAGGCCAATGAACGAAGCTCAGGGTCTTCGTTCTGGCGCTTGGCACCCCGAAATTCTATAATTAAGCACGCAATCTTAGTCGTACCAACATCAAGAACCGCCACTGTGCCTCTCTGCAAGGCTTGGTTGCGAATTTCCCGCATAGCACGCTGAGACTCATACAAAACCCGCATAATCAATTGCTTCTTTGAAGTTGCGAGCGATTATGTTCTTGAATTTGCCACCATGCTCGAACCGCTTGATCAGACATCCGAATCGTTGGTCGATTAGATAATCGCATGTCGACAAGCTGTAGGTCGCGCTCCATCATATCGTCAGCGTCACTCAGAGCGATCACCCGCTCTAAGGCCGGTATTGGTTCGTCAGCCGGAAGCATAATGCGTTGGCCCCGATTAAGAAACACATCCCAGCGTCGCTCTCCAACCCGAACCAAACCCCGCAGCCGCTCACGGAAAGGTTCCGCAGCAGAAATTAACTCCAATGCCTCTCTCACATGTGCATTCGCGCCGAAACCCGCGATAATTGCTAAGTCAGGCCTCTCGTGACGAAATTGCAGCGACCCTGTAATCTCACCCTCGTCATCCAGCAATCGTAACCCCTCAGCGGTTCGCCAAATCACGACCGCAACCCGTTCCGTAACATCAACCTGCAAAATACCACGATGACGGATACGAACTCGCGCTTCCTTCACAACGCTCAGGGCACTAATCTGCTCTCGAATGCTGTCTAAATCTAAATCAAACGAGCTAATCGGAAATTCAAGCGGAAGCATCTCATGGATTTCGCGAGAGACCTCAGGACTAGCACCGTCGACGGAGATTAATTGCACCATGAACTCGGGACTTTGCTCAATCGCGCTTCTCAAGTCGACGACGAGTTGATGAACCGACTCGAGACGAGTCTCATCTGAAAGAAATACCCAAGCGCCTGCTCCTGCAGATACCAAAAACAGGGCTATGATGAGAATCCGTCTGCGCAGCGGCGTCAGTAGCCAGCGCTGAAGTCGGTACTTGAGCCGCGATCGGCCTGGGTCACTGAGGAAAAACGAATTCATCGGGCGCATGACGCATCCTCGACCAAGAGTCGACACAGTTTATCAAAACTCAGTCCTGTAAATTCTGCTTGCTCAGGGGTGAGAGAAAATGGCGTCAATCCAGGCTGCGTGTTGGTCTCCAATAAAACTAAACCATCTTTGCCCTGCGCCTCATTCCAGCGAAAATCTGTGCGAGAAACACCCCGGCAAAGAAGTGCCGCATGCGCACGATATGCATAGTCAAGACATGTATCGTATACATCTGTTGGAATCGCCGCGGGTAAAATGTGGTGCGAACCGCCCGGCGTATACTTCGCCTCAAAGTCATACCAACCTTCCGTCACGATCTCCGTCACTGCTAAGGCCTGATCTACCAACACCGTCGTCGTCAGTTCACGGCCTGGAATATAGTCTTCTACCATCACCATCGCCGGCATATCCTCACTCAGCGAGGGCGGCAGTTCGTTTGAGTCAAGCACGATGTGGATATCTAAGCTTGACCCGCTATCGATCGGTTTGACGACATAGGGCGGCACCATTACGTGACGCGTCGAGACCTCGTGTCGGGAATGAATTTGGCTAGCAGCCGCCGGTAATCCCGCCGACCGATAAGCCACTTTCGCGCGTTCTTTGTCCATCGCGAGAGCGGAGGACAGTACCCCCGAATGCGTGTAGGGAATCTCAAGGAACTCAAGCAAGCCCTGAATGCAGCCGTCTTCACCCCACCGGCCGTGTAGTGCGTTGAAAGCGACACAATCGCCTTCCGCTTTTAGACGCTCAGAGAGATCGTAGCTTACGTCAATCTCGACGACATTAAAGCCCTCTTGACGCAACGCCATGCTACAGCGCTGCCCACTCATCAAAGAAATGTCGCGTTCTGGTGAGCGACCACCCATCAGCAACACGACTTTCGAATCAGAATCAGCTTGTTGGCGCACGTCCTGCCTCAGTTGCTCGAAACCTTACGCAAGGTTCTAATCACCAGAGGGTCTTGTCGCCCTTGTTTCTGGTGCTTCCTCACTGATTTCAGCAAGGAAAAATGGGATCGCCAACTCGTATTAATTCCCACTCTAACATAATACCGGACGAATCGTAAACCTTTTTTCGCACCTCTTCGCCTAATTTTTCGAGATCTGCCGCCGAAGCGTTGCCAGTGTTGATAAGAAAATTTGAATGTTGCTCGCTAATCTGCGCATCTCCCCGCCGCGCTCCCCGCATTCCCGCTGCATCAATGAGCTTCCATGCCTTTCGGTCATGATTTTCATCCCGCCGCTCCGATGAAGTATGTCCGGCCGGATTTCGAAAGGCACTACCAGCACTTCGGCGCGAAACTGGCTGAGTCGCACGGCGATGCTGAACTTGCTTCTGCATCCTTTCTTGGAGTTTGTTGATGCTGTCGGAATGTGAACGCAGTGTCACCTCGACGATGACCGACTCAGGCGGAATGTCAGCAGTTCGGTAACCAAAATTTAAATCACTCTCGACCAAGGAAAGGATCGCACCTTCGCGTGTTACCAGTCGCGCATTGCAGAAAACATCTGCAAGATACCTCTGATAGCAACCCGCGTTCATACGCACGGCACCACCAATCGTACCAGGAATTGTTCGTAAGAAAGTTAAATCAATACCCAGAGACGCTGCCTGTTGCGCAAGTCGAGCGGCCAAGACCGCGCCGCCTGCGGTGACCGTTGCGGTTCCCGTATCTACTGATATTGAGTTAAAGGCTCGCCCAAGGCGAATAACAACACCGCGAAAGCCGCCGTCGCGCACAATCAGATTCGAACCAACTCCTAAAACAAATACGCGAATCTTGGGATCAAGAGCCGAGATAAAATCCACCAGATCGCCAATGTCAGTGGGGCGGAAGATCGCGTCAGCAACACCTCCGACCCCAAGCCACGTCATGTCCGAAAGGAGAACGTTACGTCGCAATTTACCCTGAGCCGAAGGCAATATGTCAGTTGCTCGGTTATTCACTGGCCACAAAAGTCTGCGCTTGCTAACTCTCCAGCGGATAATTCTTGTAATCGCCTGTTTGGTGCCTCACTCGGATTACTGTGCAGCTTTCGTATAGACCGACCATCTGGAGCATAAATCAAAAGTGACAAGACCAAGCATTGCGATAGCGTTTGGAACTTGTATCTGATCATTAGTACAGGCTCAGTTCAGTCAAAAACTTTGTTCTACGGATTGCACGGGAATGACGATTTCGGTTGCGTTCCGCATCAGAAAGCGGGGACTCATTCTTTCCTTTGCAGCAAGATTGAACACCACTCTGATAGTTTTTGTTTTTCGCTTTACATCGTTCGGATCAAAATACTAACCCATAAACGCCGCAGCGAAACCGTCAGGAGTCAAAATTTCAGTGCTGTCCTTGGCGTTGAGGAGCACCAATAACCAACGATTATTAACAGTATTGGGTGGGGTTTGACATACCATGGCATCTAATTTTTCCAGAATCGTTCCGAACTTTGTACGCGGCAATTTTAGAAAAGCCTTAACCTCTCCTTCCAGCGGTGCCGCTTGATAAAATGATCCCATAACGGCCGCCGCTTCAATAGGTTTGATATTCTGGAGAATTGCCCGGACAATCTCATCCGAGGGCTGAACCACTTTAGCTAGTGTCTGAAGAAAAACCCTAAATTTCTTTTGAAAACACTGAAAACCCTTGACTTTCTGAGGGTTTTTGTTGACGAAAATTCCTGATATATGGTATAAAACCATCGAAACCCGGCACGTTTTACGCCAAATCAGCGAATCTTCGCTAAAGCCGGAGAGCAGATTAATGCGATAACCTTCAATCTGCAACCCCGTCTTGGTGCCACGCCAATCAATCAGCTGAAGTTCGATCCCAAGTCTCACGATGACACTGAAGTCGTAACTGCTCTAACTTCGATGGTACTTGATTGTGGACTTCTGATCAGGTAGGATTGAAAAATGACGGAAGAACGCGAAAACGCCCTCGCGATTGCCAAGCTGGTAGGCGAACTTAAGGCCGTCCGGGCGGAAACCAAGGAATTGGGGGAGCGCATGGAAACGAAGCAAGCAGAATATCGCACCGACATCGCACGTTTGGCCGAACAATCAGCCCAGCGCGACAAGGAAGCTGCCCAGCGCGACAAGGACAATCTGCGGTGGGCGGTTGGCTTCGGCATTGCGCAAATTGCTATCACTGTTGCTGTAATCGGTGCTGGTGTTGCCATCCTTGGTCTGCTGATCGGCTTGCCAACGAACTAGTTTTTGTCGCCAAAATTGCTCAATCGCTCTGCCGCGGTATTGAGATATCCGCCATTGAAAATTCATCCGTTGGTGTAACTCTTGATAAAGGACTTGACGCCACGAGGTGTAGTCGGTGGCCGTCATCACTCCGCCTCGACCGCCATCATCGCCGCGAGTGCCGCCAGCCGCTCACTCGCGGGTGGCGCAGCATAGTTACGACCCCACTTCGCCGCCTTACGCTTGATCCGCTGACGATCAGTGAAGTTCCGACCGGCATAATGGTGCCAGTGCGGACGATCCGGCGCGAAGTTCAGCCAGACCTTCTCGGTCACAACACCCGCTTGGTTGTTCACCTGTACTTCTAGTGTCCGCCAGTCGGGCAGATGTGCGTCGTAGAGCACCGACGGATACCCAGAAATCATGACCGAACACGGCAGCGTCTGCAGTTGCGCTAATAGTGCGATATGCGCCGCATCATCAAAGTCATAGCGATAGCGGCGCGGACCCCGCCGCGTCGCTTGCACATAGGGCGGGTCACAATCGACCAGTTCACGCCCTTGGAATGGAAAGGCCGCTAAAAAGTCGCTTGCACATCCCGGCTGCAATTCCACCGGATAGTCACACGTAAAGGTCGCAATCGCCCGCGCATCCCGATCAATGCCAATCGACCGCATTGCCGGCGGCTTGCGCTTTAAGATCGCCCCACCGCCGAGGAAACACTCAATTTAGACATCGTGCGGCGGCATACTGGCGATAATCGCCTGAAACAGTCCATTGGTCGCCTTCGAACCAAACCACGCTGCCATACCCAATACCGCATCATGCTTGCGGTCAACGACAAGACAGCAAAACTATGACGTCAATAGCCTCTCAGAAAAAAAATATTTGCCCGTTACAGCTTATCGGATAGACCACAAAAACTCATCCGCAATTAGGGGGTGAGTTACGATTTTGTTACAACTCCCGAACCATTACCAATCACCGTATTCACGCAACAAATTCTTATCGCCCTGCGGCATTGTTATTACTGCCATAAATCTGTCGCGTCGACTTTGGTCAACAAACCTGCCCGCGTCTCAATTTTCTGCCTCTGCAAGCCGCTTGGCAAGGGTATCCGCCCACGCACCAATCGTGCCAGCACCAAGGCAAATCACCATGTCGCCCGACTGCGCGTGCGATTTAACGAATGTCACTAGTTCATCAACGTCGATCACCGACGCGACCTGACGATGGCCCTGCCGTCGTAATCCGGCAACCAAATTCTCTCGCGACGCACCAGCAATAGGATGTTCGCCAGCTGAATACACATCCGTGATCCCCACAACATCGGCAGTATCAAAGCAACCGCAGAAATCATCAAAAAGATGCGAAAGCCGCGAATAACGATGGGGCTGATGTATCGCGATAATTCGACCAGAACATACCTGACGAGCCGCCTTAAGAGCCGCCTTAATCTCGACCGGATGATGCCCATAATCATCAATAATCGTTACGCCATTAACAGTACCAACTTTTGTAAATCTTCGATTCACCCCAGCGAACTGCGCTAACGCTTGCGCTATTCTCTCAGTCGCCATCCCAAGATGCCGTGCGACGGCAACCGCACCAAGGGCATTCGAAACATTGTGATTGCCCGGCATCGGCAAAGTACAATGCTTAATCGATAATCCTTCGCTCGTGAGTACAACATCAAAATGTGCAACGCCCTGCTCATAATGTAGGTTAGTCGCTTGCACGTCAGCCCCAGCTGAAAACCCATAAGTCATAACTCGGCAATGTTTGATTTTATCGGTCATCGCTCGGACGTCAGGATCATCAGCACAGCATACCGCAAGCCCGTAAAACGGGAGATTAGAGACAAATTCAAAAAAACCTTGATGCAATGCCGCCTCTGAACCCCAGTGCTCCATGTGCTCAGGGTCAATATTCGTAATTACGGCAATTGTCGCAGGAAGACGATTGAAGGTGCCATCACTCTCGTCCGCTTCCACAACCATCCACTCACCGTGTCCGATGCGGGCATTCGAGCCATAAGCATGGATTATTCCACCGTTAATGACCGTTGGATCAAAGCCGCCAGCATCAAGCAAAGTCGCAACCAACGTCGTTGTGGTCGTCTTTCCATGAGTGCCTGCGACAGCAATGTTTGACTTTAGACGCATCAACTCCGCTAACATTTCTGCCCGACGGACAAGCGGCAAACCTCGCTGCCGCGCCGCGTTTAACTCTGGATTCTCCGACGTAATCGCTGACGAGGTGACGACGACCGCGACTCCGTCAAGGTTTTCAGCACGATGTCCCTCAAAGATGCGAATACCTAATTGTTCCAAACGCGCCGTGATTCGCGAAAGTTTGATATCCGAACCTTGAACGCGAAAGCCATGGTTTCGTAATACTTCCGCGATTCCAGACATGCCAATCCCACCAATTCCGATAAAGTGAACTGGTCCCATGTCGACTGGCAGTTTGGTCGGTCTACTCACGATGACTGGCCTCCAATCAACGAAATAATCAGGTCAGCAAGGTCTTCGGCCGCGGTAGGACGACCAAGTGATAATGCCGCATCGGCCATTTTTGCCGCCGCATCGGAATTGCGTAATATGCTAGCAATATACTCGGTCAATGTGCGCGAATCGAAAAGACTTTCGGGTATAAGAATAGCTCCTCCCGCCGCAACCAATGACCGAGCGTTTAGTGTCTGGTGGTCGCTGGCCGCAGCAGCATAGGGAATGAGGATTGACGGTCTACCAATGGCGCAAATATCCGATATTGACGATGCTCCAGATCGAGAAATCACCAATTGAGCCTCGCTCAGTCGGCGCGCAATATCAGCAAAAAATGGCTTAACCTCAGCAACAATGCCATGCCGATTATATTCGCTGGTCACACGTTGGGCGTCCTCCTCTCGCGCCTGATGGATTACGCGCAAATTGGCTAAGAGATTTGTCGGCAAATCAGCAAGTGCCTGCGGTACGGCATCCGATATAACACGAGCCCCTTGACTTCCTCCAATTACCAAAATCTGCATCGGATAATCGCCGGGCGGAATATAAGGCGCACCCGCGCGCTGTTTGATTGTGGCACGAACCGGATTGCCAACATGTACAGCGCGTGCTCCCTTGGGCAACGCTGTCGGCCACATCCCACAAGCCACACACCGCACCCGCGGGGCAAAGAATTGATTCACCTTTCCCGCCACACTGTTTTGCTCGTGGATTATTCTCGGCAATCCCAGCAACCAAGCTGCCACCATTGCCGGCACCGACGGATAGCCACCAAATCCAACGACAATATCGGGGCGAACGCGTCGCATATGGCGAAGCGCACGCGTAGCACCCGAAAGAAGTTTCGGTAAAACCAACGCCTTGCCGACAGGCGATTGAGTTGAAAAAGTGGCCGACGATGTCTCCGTCACCTCGACTGTATGCGGGAAGCTATCCGCGTAGCGTCTACCTCGCACATCCGTGTTTAGGCCAACCCGCCAACCACGATCAAGCAGAACCTCAGCTAACGACTGCGCCGGAAACAGATGCCCGCCAGTCCCTCCTGCCGAAATCAGGCAATAATGCGACACGAATGTCACACCTTGCCGCGCAAAATTTCACCAAATTCGCCTTGCGGACGGGTGCGAGTCAAAGCCAACAGCATCCCGATCGTTAAGCCGCTAGCCAACAATGATGAGCCACCGTAACTAATGAAGGGGAGGGTCATCCCTTTCGCTGGCAATAAGCGTACCGCAACACTCAGATTGATGATGGCTTGCATGGTGAAGACCGCACAAAGACCCGTGCCTGCCAACCGAACAAATAGATCGCGATCGCGCAACAGTCGAATAAGAGACCGAATGGCGATTACCACATATAGGGTAATGATTACAAAAACCATCAGCAAACCGTATTCCTCAGCGGCGACCGCGATAATGAAGTCTGAATGAGCGTCAGGCAATGATCGTTTCACTTGGCCTTCGCCGACACCAACGCCAATTAATCCCCCTTCGCGAATTGCATTGGCCGCAAACCCCAACTGCGTTGTCGGGTCGATTTCAGGATTGAGAAAACCGTCTATTCGTCGCGCAAAATGCTCTGATCCTTGATAGGCCAGCGTTCCCAGTACCACGGAACCGCCGAGTAAAACGACCAGAACCAATATCGGCGCACCCGCAACAAAGTACATCACCCCCCAGCCAAAAAACAGCAGACAAGCTTGGCCAAAATCGGGCTGCAACGCGAGCAATGCACACAGAAACAGGCACAATGCGAAAGATAATGAAAACCCTGGAGGCCCGCGCACCTCTCGACTAGCAGCAAGCAGCCAAGCAGCAGCGACAATAAATCCAGGTTTTAAGAATTCGGACGGCTGCACACTTCCAATGCTTAAGCTGTACCATCGCACAGCGCCCTTTCCATAATCCGTGCCAAATACCGGCAGGAATATAATCGCAACGAACGATAGGAAAAAAATAATTCCAATCGCAAAACGCCGTACCCCAGTTGGGGACATCATTGACGTACACAGCATTGCGAACCCGCCAATGCCAACAAACATGAACTGAAGCTGAACGTAATGAAAGGGTTCGTAGCCATTTCGCTCCGCAAGCGGCGGCGTAGCGGCCAAGCCGAGCAACAAGCCAATCCCGAGAAGGAATACAACGCAAATCAGCGTCCACCTGTCGACAGTGCGCCACCACTTTGGTAGGATTGGCTCACCGCGTTGGGCCGGTATCGACCCGTAGATCATTTCTGTCATCTTTACTGCTCGCCCAATTTGATGCCTCAACTACGTCCCGTTTGACGAGATCTTTTCTTGAAATCATGCGTCAATTTGCCCAGAATATCAAGAAAAAAATCACAAAATCTATCTCTTATCCATTGCCTAATCTTTGTCGAACTTCTGTCACAAAGTCCTCGCCGCGTTGCTCGAAATTGTCATATTGATCAAAACTTGCAGCGGCTGGGGCCAGAAGCACCGTATCACCAGGTTCAGCATCGTGAATGGCTTGCTCAACCGCCCGCGCCATTGTGCGACAGACCTCAGTCTCAACATTGAGGGCCATGGCAAAACTCGCTGCATCACGACCGATCACGTATGCTTTCTTCACCATCTTGGTTCTACCGTTTAAGGCCTGCAAACCGCCATCTTTGGCCAAACCTCCGCATATCCAACGAACACTAGCAAACGCGGTGAGCGCCTTAATTGCGCTATCAACATTGGTTGCCTTGCTATCATTAACAAACACGACGCCCCCCGCATCGGCAATCCACTGGCTTCGATGTGGCAATCCAGAAAATGAGCGCAAGGCTTTGGCAATTCGTTTGGGAGGAAGATGTAAAGCACGAGCCACGGCATAAGCGGCGCAAGCATTTTGATGGTTGTGTGCGCCCGGCAACCCCACGCACTCGCGAAGATCAATTGACGCAATCTGCCGTCCTTTGCGACTTTCCTGCAAAAATCCCTTTAAGGCCACAACCGCAGCGTCAAAATTCGACAATTTATCAATTACTGAAATTCGAATGACGTTATTGTCGTGCGCACCCTCGGTCAATCGCTCCGCCAAAAAGCGGCCTTCAGCCTCGTCGACTCCAATGATTGCCTTGTCGAGTCCAACCCCCAAGAATAAGCGACACTTTGCCGCAAAATAACCACCGAATCCGCCATGACGATCCAAATGATCTGGCGACAGGTTGGTGAACACCGCGATGTCAGGTATCAGCGTTCGTGCGAGTTCCGTCTGATAACTTGCGAGCTCCAAAACTATCACTTCACCGTCACCTAGCGGGTTAAGATCAAGTACGCCGCGGCCGATATTTCCAGCCAACTGACACGGGATACCGCCTGACTCTAGAATATGACGGATGAGCGCTGCCGTCGTTGACTTTCCATTTGAGCCCGTGACGGCAATGATTCGGGGTGATACATCAAACCTTGACCAACTATCGACTTCTATGGAACGAAAAAACAACCCAATATCATTGTCAATCGGAATGCCCACAGCCCTCGCGGACGCAATCACGGGATGCGGGGCTGGATATAAATGCGGAATTCCCGGGGAGGCAATCAATAGCGAAACATCACTCATCGCTTTCTCGGCGTGCAGGTCCCGCATTGCGATTTTCTGACTGGTCGCAGCGGCACGAGCTTCGGCATTATCGTCCCAAGCGATCACCTTGGCACCGCCAGCCATCAGCGATTGCGCTGCGGATAACCCGGTCAATCCCAAACCAAGAATTGCGACCGTCTGACCTTCAAAGCCTTGCACAGGAATCATCACTCAGTCGCCTCCCTACCTCAACAACGAATCACCGCTGATGAGAGCGGGCCGATGGCCAGATTGAAATCGTCGAATTAACCGCCATTATCTCCAGCCTGACCTAACGCACCTTCAGCGTCGCTAGGCCAATTATAGCAAGAATCAAAGAAATTATCCAAAATCGAATAACGATCTGAGGCTCAGCCCAACCCTTCTTTTCGTAGTGATGATGGATTGGTGCCATGAGAAAAACCCGTTTTCCGGTACGTTTGAAATAGAGCACTTGCACAATGACCGATAACGCCTCAACGACAAAGAGTCCTCCGACGATCGCCAATACGAGTTCGTGCTTTGTCGCGACAGCAATGGCCCCCAAGGCGCCGCCTAAAGCGAGCGACCCCGTATCACCCATAAATACCGCCGCCGGCGGTGCATTATACCACAAAAAGCCCAATCCTGCACCAAAAAGCGCCGCAGTAAAGATGAGAATTTCTCCCGTTCCCGGCACATAATGTACTTCAAGATATTCGGTGAAGTCGACACGCCCGACAGCATAAGCTATGACACCTAAGGTGCTTGCAGCAATCATGACGGGCATAATGGCGAGGCCGTCGAGGCCGTCAGTTAGGTTAACGGCATTGGCACTGCCAACAATAACAATCACGGCAAACGGAACGAAAAAATATCCGAGATAAATCAAAGCATCTTTAAACACCGGAATTGCAAGCTGATCTTGCAAGGCCATCGGATGATACTGAGTTGCCCACCAACTTGCTATGGCAGCAATGGCGATGCCAATACCGAAGCGAAGACGACCCGGAACTCCGTGACTGGTTTGCCGCGATATTTTGGCGTAATCATCAACAAATCCCAACAAGGCAAAACTTAAAGTTACGAACAAAATCAGCCAAATAAACGGATTATCAAGACGCCCCCACAACAGCGTCGCAGTCGCCAATGCACCCACAATCAAAAGCCCGCCCATGGTCGGCGTCCCCGCTTTCTCAATATGACCCTCGGGCCCATCTTCGCGGATTGGCTGCCCCTTTGTTTGTCGTTTGCGCAACACATTGATCAACGGGCGACCAAACAAGAACCCGAATAACAGTGCTGTCAAGAATGCTCCGCCCGCCCGAAAGGTAATGTAGCGGAATAAGTTAAACAAATCTCCGCCATCAGATAGCGCGGTTAGCCAATATAACATGCCACAATGTCCTACTCGTTCGTTCCCGCCTCATTCATCCATTGGCTTTTCACGATGTGCCAACTTCTGAATCGCGTCGACCACACTGCGCAATCCAGTCATAAGTGAAGCCTTAACCAAAACGACATCATCGGCGGCAATCTCTTTACCAACCCACGCCGCCATCTGCGCCGCGTTCTCGAAATGCTCTCCCCGCTTCTCTTTCGGAAGTTCTTCGTGAAGGTGCGCTGTGAGCGGACCAACGCAGTGCACGATGTCGATGTGCTCCATCGCAGGGTGATGTGCCAAAGCGGTATGAAACTGCGGCCCATCTGCGCCTAGCTCTGCCATATCACCAAGTAATGCAATTTTTCGGCCCCGCCAAACAGAGCTAAGATCCGTTGGCGCCGATGCTACCAATAGCTCCAACGCAGCACCCATCGAAACGGGGTTGGCATTGTAGCAATCATCAATGAGCGTGAATGCTTGCTCTTTCTGTGCCGACCGCAACCAGAGCCTTTGAACCTGACCGCGTCCTTCGCCCGGCGACCATCGTCCCATTGCCTGTGCCACCAAAGCAATGTCCGCACCCAATGCTGAACTTGCCGCGATTACCCCCAGCGCATTAGTCACGAAATGAACCCCTTGGGTCGCAAGCTTAAAGATCACCTGCTTACCGTTGGCATGGGCGCGAGCGACAAAAAAGTCGTCTTGTTGATGAGTGTCAAGCAAACAAAAGTCCCGTGCTTGTCTGCCAAAGTCGACGATTCGCGCTGAACGCGCTTGCGCGCTGTTTCGCAAACAGGTTGTATGCTTTGTATCGGCATTAATCACTGCTGTTCCGTTCGGCTCAAGACCATCAAAGATACGCGCCTTTTCAAGGGCAATTTCCACTTCATCAGCGAATTCTTCGAGGTGAGCGGCGCCGACTGTTGTAATCAAGGCAACATGCGGACGCGCCAAACACGCAAGCGGCGAAATTTCTCCTGGCTTATTCATACCAATTTCAATGACCGCGAAATCAGCATCTGGTGGAATGCGGGCGAGGGTTAACGGAACACCCCACTGATTGTTATAAGAAGCAACCGAAGCCGATACTTTTCCTTGTTCCGCCAGAACTGTCGTCATCATTTCTTTACATGAGGTTTTTCCAACCGAGCCTGTAATTGCACAGACTTTGGCTCGGCTTCGTTCCCGGCCTATGCGACCTAAAGCCTCAAGCCCCTTTTGTACATCGTCGACGATCAGCAATCGGTCGCGACTTTTCACGCTAGCGGGGACACGTGACACCATGGCAGCACTGGCTCCGTTTATCAGTGCCTGCCTGACAAAATCGTGACCGTCTCGTTTGTCAGTTAGTGCCACAAATAGATCACCGCGAACGAGCTTGCGCGTGTCAATCGAAACTCCAGTTGCGGACCAATCTCCGGCAACAGTTCCGCTGGTAGCAGCGGCGGCTTCTTGTGCCGTCCAAAGTGTCATGGGCTGATTCCCTCCAATGCCTCGACCGCCATGCTCGCGTGCTCCGCATCGTCAAATGGAAAAACCGCGTCGCCGACAATTTGAACACTTTCGTGACCTTTACCGGCAATCAACAAGGCATCACCGGGCATCAATTGCGCAATTGCCCGAACAATCGCCTCAGCGCGATCACCGACCTCAATGGCCTCCGGCGCACCACTTAAGACTTCCGAGCGGATAGTCGCAGCGTTTTCCGATCTTGGATTGTCATCTGTTACATAAACGAGGTCTGCGTGATTGCTCGCTGCCCGCCCCATTAAGGGTCGCTTTGTTTTATCCCGATCACCACCAGCGCCAATGATCGCGATGAGGCGACCTATAACATGAGGTCTCAAGGCCTCGATTGCCTTCGTTAACGCATCAGGAGTATGGGCGAAGTCAATAAAAACCTGCGCACCGTTTAAGCGAGTCGCCACCAATTGCATCCGACCACGAACCGTGACCAAACTGGCAAGGAAATTAAAGACACGTTCCGCCGATGCGCCGCCGGCGATAACTAAGGCAGCGGCCAAGAGCGCGTTTTGCGCCTGAAAACCACCAATCAAGTCAAGTCGTATATAGTACTGCTGTTGTTGAAAGGTGAAATACAGCGATTGTCCTGTGGGGTCGAATGACTGACGAAGCAAACGCAACGAGGCAGTCGTGCGACCGACCGTGACGCAATTTTGCCCTCTGGCGTCTGCGATTGCGCATACGTCGGCGGCCCTTGGATCATCAACATTGACAACGACCGATGCCTCCGCTGGTAAAATATGGCGGAATAATCGCATCTTCGATTCAAAATAATCCTGCAAACTTGCATGGTAATCGAGATGATCTTGGCTAAAATTGGTAAATGCAGCTGCTTGCAGCTTGACGGCATCCAATCGATGTTGTTGCAATCCGTGCGATGACGCTTCCATTGCGACATGCGTAACGCCACGCATCTTTGCTTCCGCCAAGATCGCGTGCAGTACGGTTGGTTCTGGGGTTGTATGAGATAACGGCTTTTCCCAAGCACCCTCAACACCGATCGTGCCGAAGTTTATAGCGCAATATCCAAGCTTCATCCAAATCTGTCGAACGAAGTTCGCAACGGACGTCTTACCGTTCGTACCCGTAATGGCGAAGATTGTACTCGGTTGTTTATTGAACCACCGGGCGGCGGTTTCCGCTAGGGCACGGCGTGGATTGTTCGTTATTGCCAGCGCGATATCTTGATCAAGAAGATGACCTTGAGCGAGTTCGGCCCCATGATCATCGGTCAAGATTGCGGTCGCCCCTCGATCAAGCGCATCTCTGATAAACTCAGCGCCGTGTTGTTTCGTCCCCGGAAGTGCGGCAAAGAGATTTCCCGCTTTAACGGCACGGCTATCGGCTGTAACGCCAGTAACTCTAGTGTTTCTGTCAGCGGATGCCGACAGCCCAAGCTGCGACAGGGTCTGTGTTTCTTGGCGCAGCATCAGCGCATCATTAGTCCGTCTCTGGCGAGACGGTGAGGCTGTATAGAGTTTGGCCGTACGGTCTTAATCCCAAAAGGGGCGCAATCCTTTCGACTAACTCGGCGGCTACTGGAACTGCCGTCCAACCGGCGGTGCGCTTCGGTTTTTCACCAGAATTATCTACCGGCTCATCAAGCGTTACAACGAGGACATATTTTGGGTTATCGGCAGGAAAAATGGTCGCGAAGGTGGACAGCACTTTGTCCTCCAAATAGCCACCACCAGGTTTTGGCTTTTCGGCTGTTCCCGTTTTGCCAGCGAGTTGATAACCGGGAATCTGCGCCAGGCTAGCTGTACCTTCGGTGACTACACGACGCAGCATTGCACGTGCGGTCGCTGCTGCTCGCGGCGACAGTACTCGTGGACCGTACTCTGGATTATCTTGCCGCAGAATCGTGGGCTGTACGAGTTTACCACCGTTTGCAATCGTCGCATATCCAACGGCAAGATGTAGTGGCGTAGTTGAGATTCCGTGCCCGTATGAAATTGTTACCGTGCTAAATTTGCTCCACCGTCTCGGATAAAGTGGTTTACTACTCGCAGCTTCAACAACTTCTAGCGGTGTCGGAGACAGCATCCCGAGTTGGTCTAGGAACGCTTTCTGCCGCTCTGCGCCGATCTTCAAAGCGAGCCGCCCAACGCCGCGATTAGAGCTTTTTACGATAACGTCGGCGAGAGAAATTCTTCCATAATCCTTGTTGCGGAACTCGGTAATTTTAAATCGGCCAATCTCCATCGGCCCCGATGCATCAATGATTGTGTCTTCATTCGCGATCCCTAAATCAATCGCTTGGGCGGCGGTGAAAATCTTAAAAGCTGAACCAAGTTCGTAAACCCCTTGGGCTGCTCGGTTAAACAAGGGGCTGTCGGAGGGCTCACCACTGATCGGTGGCGGTGGCCGATCATTGGGATCGAAATCCGGTAGGCTTGCTAGCGATAGAACCTCACCCGAGTGAACATCCATAAGCACCGATGTCGCCCCCTTTGCGTCAAGCAAACGGGTTGCGCCAAGAAGAACTCGCTCTGTCGCATCTTGAATAGCCAAATCAATCGATAATTTGAGGGGCTCGCTACTCCGTGCCGGGTCGCGAAGTTTTTGGTCAAAATATTTCTCAACACCAGCGACCCCAATGACTTCGGCCGCAGACACGCCTTCCTTTCCGAAAGATGCGCCACCGAGAACATGTGCAGCAAGGTGCCCATTGGGGTAGAGGCGGACTTCACGGGGGCCAAATAGGAGCCCGGGTTCACCGAGATCATGTACGGCTTGTCGCTGCTCCGGGCTAAGTTTTCGTTTGATCCAGACAAATTTACGCTCTCCGGTAAAGTCACTCAGCAGCCGTGCATGGTCAAGGTCAGGAAAGATAGCTGCGACTTTCGCGGCTGCTCCCTCAGGATCAACCATTTGCTGTGGTTGCCCATAGAGAGCGTAAGTTTCAAAGTTTGTTGCTAAAATTCTGCCATGCCGATCGGTAATGTCGGCGCGTTGTGCCGCGATCTTACTGCCGATATCGGGCACGGTCTGGCGATCTGTTTCGGAAATCGCCACCAAACTCATTTTGCCGCCGATTAGAAGAAAAAAGCACAGAAAAAAAATGCCCAATACCGATATGCGAGTTTCGGAACGAATTCGATACGCCGCTTTTGCTCTCTCCTGTCGCAAAATAGCCTGACTATTTCCGCTGCCATAAGAAATGCGGCCGTTTGCCCATGGTCGAAAGACACGAGCTAGCGGTTTTGTAGATTCTTGGGTCACTGTCGTTCCGTCGCTGGCGAGGATAAAGTCGTTTGATCAAGCAATTCGACGAGACGAGTAACAATGAATTGATCTTTTGGCGGAAACGCGACCTCTGCGATCCGTCCGAATTGATTAGGCCGCAGGGGTTGCAACGCGAGTTTTTCGAAATTGAGTTGCGCTAGTTCTCGCAGACGGTCAGGACGATTGAGATACGCCCACTCAGCACGCAGGACGCTGAGGCGCGCATGGGTAATGCCAATTTCCCGTTGAACTTCGCGGCGTTGTTCCAATGCGATCTGAGTTTTGTAGCTCTCACCGTAAGCCCAATAAACAAGCCCACTCACAACGATCGCAGCAAAAAAGTACAATAGGCTCTTCATAGGCTCGACTTCTCTCGCAGCGAAGTATCAAGACTTACTGGTTCAATTGGATTGCTTGGTGTCGAACGACGAACGGCAATCCTGAGCTTGGCGGAACGAGCGCGGGGGTTTTGTTTAACTTCTTCGTCACTAGGGAGGATCGGCTTGCGAAATCGCAATGAAAATTTGGGCGAACAATGCTTGGGATCAGGGGCGTGACGATTAACATTACTAGCCGTTTTGGAACGGGATCGAAAAAACTTTTTTACCATACGATCCTCAATGGAATGAAAGGTAACCACAGCAAGTTGACCCCCTGGGTTTAAACTTCGCTCGGCGGCCGCAAGTCCACGCCTTAATTCGCCGCACTCATCGTTGACGGCAATCCGTAATGCTTGGAAACTGCGCGTTGCTGGGTGTTTCTGATGGGGCTTGCTAAGCGGTAAACAGTTTTCGATAATTTGCGTGAGTTGCCCTGTTGTCGCGATCGGATTTACGCCGCGTTGTTTGACAATTGCTCGTGCGATCCGGCGACTGCGACGTTCGTCGCCATATTGATACAAAATGTCTGCCAACTCGCTCTCGCTCGATTCGCGGATCAAGTCAGCGGCAGTTTTTCCGACTTGTGACATCCGCATATCAAGTGGTCCGTCCTGCATAAACGAAAAGCCTCTTGATGCGTCGGCGATCTGCATTGATGAAATGCCGAGATCCAAGATGACGCCGTCAACCTGCTGTGCAAATCGACCCATGTCAGAGAATGGACCATGATGGATAGTCATTCGATCACCTAATTCAGCAATCCAGTCTTGAGCGCGAGAAAAAGTCTCTGGATCGCGATCAATTGCAATTACTTGATCGGCTCCAGCATTCAGTAACGCGACACTGTAGCCACCTGCTCCAAAAGTCCCGTCCACCCAAACTCCTGAGATCGGGGAGACTGCCTTCAAAAACGCCTCTAGCAAAACCGGCGTATGTAAAGGCTTCAACGACGCTTCGAGGGATTTCATTTCGACCAACTTCACTCATCGGCAACCCTGTCGAGGAAGGCTAAAGGATCAAATTCGTCGGGAAGTTCTTCGAGCCACCTCTCAGTTCGCGAGACTTCTTCTTCAACATAGGTCGAGGGCTCCCAAATCTGGAAAGTATCACCAGCGGCAATAAAATACGCTTCTTTGGTTAGGCCAATTTTCTGGCGGAGTTTCATTGGCAGTATTAATCGTCCAGTTTCATCAACATTTGTTGATAAGGACTGACCGTGAAATAGCCGTTGCAACATTCTGCGTTCCATTGATCCCCGGGGCAACGCGTCTATTTTTCGATCAACCTCGTTGATCGCCTCTATTGTATAACATTCAAGGAAATTGCGGCGGTGATCGCCATAAACAATAATCAGTTCGGGAGACTTTCCTGAGGTCCAATTTGGATCTGATGCCTCAAGCACTCGGCGAAATAACGCTGGCACCGAGACGCGGCCTTTCGCGTCGACTTTGTGCTGACTTTCCCCTCGGAATCGTTTCATCAAAGCTCTGCTCCTACGAAAGACCCACTCAGTTCCTACCGCCATAAAAAGGAACAGCGAGTTGATCAGATTCCGTTGACCAACCCGCCGCCTGCAATCCGCTTACGCGGTATCTCTGGTCGTATGTCGCGTCAGGGGGACAGCCGTCTCGCAAAACACACCGGACCATCAAACGAAAGTTAAACCTAGTACGAAACCAAACTACTACTGAGTTAACGAAAACTATGCTCGAAATGTTCCTCTTTCGTAAAAATGGGATATCATACCACTATATGGGCTGCAACCCCTTTTATTGTGTTTTAAGCAAAAAAAATATGTTCAAACATCGGGTAAAATGATAAGAATACAATAAATTGGTAAAAATTCTTGCTTTATAACTAAATATTGTATTGAAATTGTTACAAAAAAGTACCATAAATGCCCATATGATGCCAAGTATTTTCTCATAATGGCTCTTTTTGTCGATTTTTTGGTTCGTTGTTCGCTGTGAACCGCTCGTTATGCGAGGTATCAAATTAACAAAAAGGTCGACTTGAACGACTTTGGTTCACTGAACTGAGGGCTTGTCCTCGCAGTTTCGGTTTCAAACGCTGATATGCTGTTGAGCGTCGCAGGTCGGAACTAGCCTTAACTCTATTGGGCGGCGTCGTTGAGCACTCCGATTCTAATCCAGCTCCCGTTGAGGACGGCGATTTCCGCCTTTGATACTGGCTAGAAAACTGTGCTGATGTCAGAATGACACACTGAAGCCTTGCAAATTCTGCAATGCAGCATTTCACATTTGACTATTGTGCAAGTGCAGCATAATCAATATTTCCAAGTCAAAGAGAAGTTACGGCGGAGTTTTCCGATGACCCTAGAGACCAAAGTCCTTAATCCTCAATATCTGATTGAGGAGTCCGCAGATCGCGGGTGGCGGTGGCTAAACGCACAAAGGCTTCGCTATCAGCGTTGGCGTCTTTTCAAAATGACACAGGCAGAGCTTGAGCGATTGTCTGACCGTGAATTAGCGGATCTAGGGCTTAATCGAGCTGAGATAAAGCGGGTCGTACGGCAGGCGACAGCGTCATGGCATAGCGCATCGAACAACGAATAAACTGAACAGATCCCTTCACCTCCTCCCGGGGGTCTGTGGGTTACGGCGGCATCAATCTCCTCCCTTGATGCCGCCGTTTTTTTGCCTTCTCATTGAAGATTGCAGCGTTGGTTATATTTGGGACTGAGTGGTGATCTAGCAATTCCCCGAATTTCCAGTACGTCAGTGATCCACAGACATCGACGCTGTATCTGACGACGGTCAGCGAGGCAGAATTACGCTATCACGTCGCAATCATGCGGCCGTGGAAGCGAGGGGCTGGCGCCAGGACCAGAACTGATGCTGCGTCAGCTTCGCCAACCGCATTTTCCCATTCGACAATGCTGCGGCATCCACCTATCAAGTTCGAAAAAACCCGCTGCCATTCACTGCAGGAGCAAAAAATCGCCGCATAATTTGGGGCGAAAGGAGTGTTTAATCCCTGCATAAGCCAGTCGTGTCACCCTTAGAGCGGCGAAATCTGAGTATATTCAAACGGTATGGTCGTTGCTTGCGCGAATAAACCGGATTGACGCAAGAGTCGTTTGTGCGAGCTAATATGATGCACGAAATCTTGGCAAAGATGAAAGTGCCGATCACTGACCAAAACAGACCGATTGAGCACAAAATATATGTGGAAGATATTCTGATTGGGTAAACGCTTCTGATCAAAAATTGCCCCAAACCGCATAGCATAGAACTCAGGTGCCGATCATAGGGATCACATTGTGCGCTACCTATGCCAAATACTCTTATAGGCCCTTGGCGCGGTAACTCTTTACGACCCGATCGATCGCCACTAAATAAGCCGCCGTTCGCAGATCATCGACTGCCGCATTTGAATGCCATACCTCTCGCATTTTCTGATAGGCGATACGCATCGCATCGTCTAACCCTGATCGAACGAGTTCGACTTCGTCGGCACCGCGCAGATACTTTGCCTTAAAGCTTGGACTTACCTCCCAACTAGCACTAGTAGCTGCCGATAAACGCTCAAGTTCATCAATGAGTAACTGATGACGCGCCTCCTCTTGACGACGTTGCATTCGTCCAAAACGAATATGGGAAAGGTTTTTCACCCATTCAAAGTACGATACCGTTACCCCGCCAGCGTTCGCATACAGATCTGGAATGATGACAGTGCCTCGTTGTCGAAGAATCTCATCGGCTCCGGCAGTAATCGGGCCGTTGGCCGCTTCAATGATCAAAGGCGCCTGAATACGATCCGCATTCGACAAATTTATTATACTATCGACGGCAGCCGGAATCAGAATATCGCATTCTTCCTCAAGAACTACTTTTGCTTTAGGGCCGATGATTGCATTGGGAAACTTCGCAAGTCCACCATCGCGAACGAGTCCTTGATAGATCGCCTCGACATCCAGCCCGCTCGGATCATACAGAGCCCCGTCATGCTCAACGATCCCGCAAATTACAGCACCATCCTCTTGTTGCAGAAACTTGGCCGCATGATACCCCACATTACCCAAACCTTGGACAATGACCCGTTTCCCACTCAAGCTGCCAGTAAGGTTTGCCCGATCTCTATCGCGTTCATGGCGAAAAAATTCGCGTAATGCATATTGCACGCCGCGTCCCGTTGCTTCGACTCGACCGGAAATTCCACCAGAATTAAGCGGCTTTCCGGTGACGCACGCATTGGCATTAATGTCTGTTGTATTCATGCGAGCGTACTGGTCAGCAATCCACGCCATTTCCCGTTCCCCGGTTCCCATGTCAGGGGCTGGCACATTCTGAGAAGGATGAATGAGGCTCCGCTTAGCAAGCTCGTAGGTAAATCGGCGTGTGATTTGCTCCAATTCGAACTCTTCGAATTGCTTCGGGTCAATCCGAAGTGCTCCCTTCGAACCGCCGAACGGGACTTCAATCAAAGCGCACTTGTAGGTCATAAGGGCAGCCAACGCCTCAACCTCATCTTGGTCAACATTCGGCGCATATCGAATACCGCCCTTGACTGGCTCCATGTGCTCAGAGTGCACCGACCGATAACCGGTGAAGGTATAAATTGTTCCTCGCAGTCTGACTCCGAACCGAACCGTATAGGTCGAGTTACAAATGCGGATCTTCTCCTTAAGGGCCGAAGGTACTTCGAGTAAAGAAACCGCACGGTTAAAGGAGAGATCAACGCTCTCAAGAAAACTTAAGTCATCTTTGGATCTGGTATCCATCCAACCGCCTCCGTGTTCGCGTCCGTCTGACAACAATACCACGGTGCACCTGTACACCCGAACTTTTGGAACGCTAGCAGTTTCCTGAACGACGCAGAGATGCTCGCGCCGCGTTTGTTTCAAGAAACCGATATGCCGCCCCTGAGACATCAGCGCAGGCCAGAACGGTTCCAGAGGCAACCAAAGCCGACGCTACGTCTAATCTTCCTTCAAAACAGATCGCACGTTCCCGACTCGCGGCAATACTATCCTTAGCGGCACAGGTCACAACTTTCCCGTCCACCAGACGCGCCAACATTTGCTGCGCCAAATTGGCGGCTGTCGTGCCGGAGACAGGAGCATCAACCCCCGACAGGTTGAAGACAATTCCCTCAATGAGAAGAGCCTGCGGACCAACGGCTTCGGCCACCCCTGTAATATTGCGCATAGCAGGCGTATCAGGTGTTGCAGATGCTAACCCTAATGTTTGACGCTCCGTCTGCAGTTCGCTGAGTTGGCAACTAGTAACACAAAAAAGAAGCGCAATGGCGAACAGTGAACGGCGCATGAAGTGAGATTACCTGCGAAATATGGCTTCCGAGACGCATCAGGCCTGGTCATTGAGCTCGGTTGGGTCACGGGGAGATAACGTGCTTGCCTTGCCAATACTGGTCTGATTGCTTCCTGTCAAAGCAAAATTTTATGCGGATCACTCGGAAGGCTCTGAGCAGTGAGCGATAAACAAACCACCATTCGTCTTTGAGCCACCATGGATCAAGGAAGTAACACAAAGCTTTTCTAATAGGGATCGTTAGAATCAGCCGCCGCCATTCTCACTCTCGTTCGCAAGGTGAAGAGAGATAATATCGGCGAGGAGTTTGGCCTGACCAGCGTGCGTCACCCCGCCGATGCCAACCCGATGACCAACACACCACCATAAGCCGGGCTTCCAAGCAAGCGGTTGCTTCACCTTTGAAATCACGATGAAGCCGTTAGTCGGCTTGAAAGCGAATAGACTCCGATCAACCCTGACAATATTGTCCATAGCGACCAAGATTTTCCCTTGATCGTCAACCAAACCGATGTCCGAGAACACGAGATAACCCTTCGTTTCGTGCCACATACGCCATGCAGACCAAACGATCCCAACAACGACGAGGGCTAAAATTATTCGAGCTTGCATTGAACCTGGGTAAACCGTCCCAACATAAGTCAGCAAAAATCCCAAAAGCAGGAGTGATCCGACACCGAACCATCGGCGGGGTTGCGATATGTCAAGCCGTCCGTAAAATTCGTCGCTCATAGCAAATTCCCTAGGTCTCTAGCCTTCAATTTTACCCGCCGGCAAACGATGGGCACGGTGCTAAGCATTCGCATCCTATAGCATTTCTATTGACCTATGAAACCAAACTGCGAGCCTTCACCAAACTGCGTCACCTATACTTCCAATTGTGCCACTACCCTTCGATGTATTGAAGGCGAAGAAAGCGAGGCGTCGCAATCCAACTTGTTCTTGCTGACTCCCCATGTACGGACCAAAAACCCTATCATTCACGCGACTCACCGAAAGCACAACCGATATGACCTCCTTTGTTAAATGATACAAAACCGGTAGTGAATTACCCTGGTTATCTTCTCATCTCTACGTGTTCTTTTCGGTGAGCGGTTGTCATTTTCCCGGCGACGCATTACTGAGTTCAAAAAATTGGTCAGGAGCATCCCTGAATGAATACTCCCATACGCTTGGGAATTGCTGGGCTCGGCACAGTCGGAGTCGGCATCATAAAAATCATCCAGCAACAAGCAAACCTCCTTGCGAACCGCACTGGTCGCAACATCGAAATTGCTGCCGTTTCGGCGCTGACACGACATAAAGACCGAGGCGTTTCGCTAAATGACGTTGTGTGGGAGAACAGTCCAGATGCATTAGCAAAACGTGATGATATTGACATCTTTGTGGAGGTTATTGGAGGATCTGAAGGGGTAGCGAAGCAGTCGACAAAAGCGGCGCTTGATGCGGGCAAGGATGTCGTAACGGCAAATAAAGCTCTGATCGCTATCCATGGGCAGGAATTGGCGGAAAAAGCCGAAGCCCGCAACTGCTCAATCCTCTATGAAGCTGCGGTGGCAGGCGGTATTCCGATTATCAAAACCATCCGTGAAGGGTTGGCTGGCAACCAGATCTCGCGCGTACTTGGGGTCATAAATGGCACCTGCAATTACATTCTGACCAGAATGGAACAGGATAACTTGTCGTATCAAGACGCCTTCAACGAAGCCGATGAGCTCAACTATCTTGAAGCCGATCCGTCTTTGGACGTTGGCGGTATCGATTCGGCCCACAAGCTTGCAATCCTATCAGCGGTTGCTTTTGGAACTCAGCCCGATTTTCAAAGTATCGAAGTAGCGGGGATTGAACGCATTAATATCGACGACATTCATGCAGCGGCGGATATGGGTTTCAAAATCAAGCTACTCGGCGTAACGCAGTGCGATAGCGATGGCCTCATCCAACGGGTACATCCATGCCTTGTACCAGCCACTAGCCCCTTAGGACAGATCGACGGTGGTACAAACATGGTTGTCATTGAAGGCGATTCGGTGGGACGATTAGTTCTACAAGGTCTTGGTGCCGGTCAGAGCCCGACCGCGAGTGCCATTGTTAGCGATATCTGCGATCTAGCTTTAGGACAGCGACGACCGATATTTGGCCGACCATCGAAAAGCCTAATACAGGCTCGTCGCAATAGCCATGAACGATCAGCGCCATACTATATGCGTTTATCATTGCTCGACCAAACAGGAGCCTTGGCAAGGGTTACGAGCATACTTGCCGAGAACGGCATATCAATTGATCGCATGCGACAGTATGGTCATAGTGGCGAGTATGCACCGGTATTAATCGTCACCCACAAATCGTTGCGTACCCCTCTCAATCGCGCACTCAAAGCGCTTGCTGCGACGAAGGATGTCGTTGAGGCACCTATAGCGCTGAAAATTGAATTGCCGTAAGCGTTCTGAGCATTCATCATCGTCATAACATGAGGGGGTTCGAGTCCAATGAATGACCGCCATGAATTTAGTGATCGAATGCTCTCGCTTGGTTTGGCGAGAGTAGCAGAGCAAGCGGCGCTCGCCTCGGCGGCTATGATCGGTCGGGGTGATGAGCAAGCTGCTGATCAAGCGGCCGTAACCGCAATGCGCGAGCAACTTAATTTGCTTGATATCGCCGGGATTGTCGTGATCGGAGAAGGTGAGCGCGATGAGGCGCCGATGCTCTATATTGGTGAGTCCGTTGGGACTGGGAACGGACCTGGCGTCGACATTGCGCTTGATCCTCTTGAGGGAACGACCCTCACAGCGAAGGATATGCCAAATGCTCTCACTGTGATTGCCATGGGGCCGCGTGGATCGATTCTGCATGCGCCAGATGTTTATATGGAAAAACTGGCTGTCGGGCCCGAATATCCGTCAAACCTTCTATCACTTGATATGTCACCGCAGGAAAGAATTGAAGCTTTGGCCAGTCATAAGAAATGCAAAACGTCAGATATCACCGTCTGCATACTCGAACGACCGCGCCACACGGAAATGATCGCAGATGTACGATCAACAAATGCCGCAATCCGGCTGATCTCCGACGGCGACGTAGCCGGCGTCATGCATTGCGCGGAGTCGCAAGTCACCGGTATTGATGCCTATATGGGTGTCGGTGGCGCACCGGAAGGCGTGCTAGCGGCTGCGGCTCTAAAATGCATGGGCGGACAAATTCTTGGTCGATTAAAATTTCGCACCGACGACGAGCGCAAGCGAGCCCATGCGATTGGAATCAGTGATTATGACCGTATATACTCACGCGATGATATGATTACGAAGGATGTCATTTTTGCCGCATCCGGGGTCACAAATGGCAGTTTACTACCAGGAATCCGCCGTGCGCCGGGGTGGGTAACAGCTCATACTCTGTTGATGAGGTCGAGAACGGGGTCGGTGCGCCGAATGGAATACCGCACTCCTGTGCCCTAACAATCGGAACTTGACCTCGACAAGACTGGAGTTCCTATGAGTTTCCTCGGTGTTAATCGCTCCTTAAACGGTAATCGCTGGATTGGTCCAGATATCGAAATTGAGCGCTGGGCCGAGACGCTAGTGCAGCGATGTTCTTTGACTTGGCCTCTCGCACGAGTTTTGGCCCGACGAAACGTGGCCCCGCAAGTTGCGGAGCAATTCCTCAATCCGAAATTACGCGATTTGTTGCCTGACCCCCTCGTCTTAAAGGATATGCGTACGGCGGCGGACAGGCTCCTAAAGGCTCTAAATTCTGACCAACGGATTGCGATTTTTGCCGACTATGATGTCGATGGTGCGGCTGGTGCCGCACTCTTAATTGAGTGGTTGCGGCCGATGGGTAAACAGGCCACTCTCTATATCCCTGACCGAATACGCGAAGGCTACGGTCCGAACGCAGAGGCAATCGCTTCGTTAGCGAAGACACACGAACTGATTATCTGCGTCGATTGCGGCATGACAGCACACGCTGCTCTATCGGCCGCGGCAAAAGCCGATGTTATCGTTCTCGATCATCACCAGGGCGATGAATTACTACCGCCGGCACTGGCAATCGTAAATCCGAACCGCGCAGACGAGCCCGACGAATTTGGTTACCTATGCGCAACCGCCGTCGTCTTTTTAATGTTAGTTGACGTTGGAAGGTTGTTGCGAAATTTAGGCATAAAGTCCCCCGACCTAATGGCTATGCTCGATTTGGTTGCGTTGGCAACTGTTGCTGATGTTTCACCCTTGGTCGGGTTGAATCGTGCTTTGGTGCGCCAAGGTCTGAAGGTGATGTCTCGGCGTCGCCGCTTAGGACTATCGGCATTAGCAGATGTAGCTGGTCTTGGCGCAGCACCAACTGCGTCTCACCTGGGTTTTCAACTTGGGCCCCGCATTAATGCTGGCGGAAGAATTGGCACTTCAACCCTCGGTGTCCGCCTTCTGACATCATCAGACCCTGCCGAAGCAGCGGCCATAGCGCTAAAGCTTGATCAATTGAATGCTGAGCGACGCGACATTGAACTTGTGATTGAGACAACCGCCGTGACGCAAGCTGAGAAGCGCGGTGTTGATGGGCCGCTGGTATGGGCGGCTGGAGAGGATTGGCATCAGGGTGTTGTTGGCATTGTTGCTTCTCGGCTTAGGGAGAAAACCGGACGCCCAGCAGTTGTTATTGGATTTAACGGCAAGGTCGGAAAGGGCTCAGCTAGATCGTTGCCAGGTGTCAATATTGGGGCGGCTATTGTGCGACTTGTACACGAGGGACTTTTAGTCGGAGGTGGCGGTCACAGAATGGCTGCGGGCCTTACTGTTGAGCGCAAGAACTTAGAATTAGCAATGGCGAGATTAGCGCAACTCCTGCGGCGTCAAGGTTCCGACAGAGATGCAAGCCTAGACTTACGGCTTGACGGATTGATCACGCCACGTGCGATCACCTTTGACCTTGTGTCCGCCCTTAACGAGGCGGGGCCATTTGGTTCAGCAGCGCCGGCGCCAATGTTTGCCGTTCCTGACCTAAAGGTAAAGTTTGCCAAGCCTCTCGGTAATGGGCATGTAAAGTTGCTCTTTGCTGACAGTGATGAGATGACGATCGACGGTATCGCCTTTGGTGTGCTTGATAGCGAACTGGGTCAAAGTCTGTCACAACCGGACGGCACCCGGTATCATGTTGTCGCTCATCCCGAAATAAATGTTTGGCGGGGAAAACATAAAGTCCAATTGCGGATCCGTGACGCTGCTCGCGTGGCGCCTCACTAAAAACAAGGCGAGCAACGCAAAGATTTATGGCTTGTAAGGAAGTTAGGAATGCGATAAGCGAGGCGTTACCGGTTCCCATCCCCGAAGGGCTGGGATACTTGTGCGACTAATGATATTGACGATGACATTGCCTTCGTCAACGAAATAACTCAGTGAATTCAGGGGGCAGTTACTATTGATCTCAAGGAGTTAGTTTGTCTGCAACAACTATCTACGCTAGGACTACCGTCATTACGAGGAGGCAATTGTCTCAATTCCTTGGATTGCCTTGAAGTGGCCCGTTCGTCTATCGGTTAGGACATCAGGTTTTCAACCTGGAAAGAGGGGTTCGATTCCCCTACGGGCTACCAAGATTTTGGTTAGAAAACTGCCTTTTGGCTCCCATAGCTGCTGAACTGCGACAGCCCTCTTCAACTTCAAAATATTTCTTCCCGCGCCGTGATTGATCAACCTGCCAAACTTGATCTGCCGCATCCAGCATTATCCGAGGCTACCTAACCGCTGAAATATATAGCAGCGCGAAGAAGTTCTTCTCAAAAGACCGACTTAGTTGTAAGACCAAGCGATACCTTGGTCCCTTACCGCTATATCGACAACGGCTCATTTTGACGCTCGTTCAAATCCAAAGGGTTGCAGACAATTCCCGGCCTGAAAAAGTCCCGTCTCAGACCAGTTTGAACTCGTAAAGCTGAACTCGCTTAGTCTATCAGAATTACGGCTACACCTTGTTCAGAGTGCTCTTATAGATAGCCAGTGAGCGCAAGAAATTAGCACTGAGTTGGTGACATAATCACCGAGATTAGCGTCAGAAAAACTCCCGTCAATTTGGAATTTTTCAGCAGACACCGCGTAGATTATTGTATGATCTCTTACTTCGTAGCAACACCTGCCTCGGCAAATGTTGCCATGCCGCTATAGCAGGCAACCGCAGACCTGAGAATATTGATCGCAACCGCAGCACCGGAGCCTTCCCCAAGACGCATTCCTAGAAACAATATTGGCTCCAAATTCAACGCCGTTAGCAGACGGCGGTGCCCTTCCTCAGCGCTAACGTGTCCAGCAACCACGTGATCAAGCGCGTCGGGTTTCACTTGCATCAAGCAGGCGGCAGCCACAGAACAAATGAAGCCAT
This sequence comes from Aestuariivita sp., assembly GCA_026709985.1. Classification (GTDB taxonomy): domain Bacteria; phylum Pseudomonadota; class Alphaproteobacteria; order Rhodobacterales; family Rhodobacteraceae; genus JAPORY01. The sequence continues at coordinate 54,839 of JAPORY010000066.1, forward strand.
CCAAAATGACTGGTATTCTTTCCATTCGCGCCCGAGCAATTGCTCCAACCATTGCCGCAATTTCGCGGCCACCAACACGCGCAAGAGTTTCCAATCCATTTCCTCCTCGGTGTTTTGAGGCCGCCGATTCAACGACTGCGAGTTTTGCCTCCAAAGCCACGTCCGTAATTCCAGTCCCGCGCCCGACCCAATCGGCCGCCATACCACCATGTATGATATAAATGATTGCCGCAGCCGCAGTGGTATTGCCGATTCCCATTTCGCCAACCACCAGCAAATCGGTATCAGCGTGCACGGATGACCAACCAAGCTTCAGCGCATCAATACACTCCTCTTCATCCATTGCCGGAGCTTCAGTAAAATCACGCGTCGGTTTTTCGAGTGATAAAGCATGAACATCAAGTCTTGCACCCGCGACCATTGCCAATTGATTAATTGCCGCGCCGCCTATTTTAAAATTCTCAACCATTTGCAGTGTAACCTCGGCCGGAAAGGCCGACACGCCTCTCTTTGCAACACCATGGTTACCAGCGAATATGATCACTTGTGGATGGATGATCTCTGGTTTTACAATCCCTCGCCAACTTGCATACCAGATCGCCAAGTCCTCTAGCCGACCTAGCGAACCTGCCGGCTTGGTAAGTTGACTGTTACGGCTCTCGGCGGCAACACGAACTTCATCGTCTGGCGTCGGTGCCTCGGCAAGAACCTCTAAGAACTCGTTAAAATTTTCAAATGAAACCATCTCTTTACCCTTGCAATTGCGTTTCGTAACTTTCCCTCGTGTGTCAAAATTTATGGGGTTGGTGACCTGAATTTTTGACCTCAATTGCTCGCTTCTACTTTTGCCAGGACACCTAACGCTAAACTACCTTTTTAATCCTCTCGTTCGCGACTTTTGCGGTCTATTGCAAGTGCAAATAAGCTGGACACAACCCCGTTCTCTATTTCGAAATTCTCAGAAAAGTCCTGTTCCTTATCAGACAGACATTTGCCTGCATCATTTATGAACAAGCCTGCGTCAGGATAGACCAATTGATCCAAAAGTATCAACGGTAACGATCTCGTGGTCGATAGGCCTGCCTATGGTAGAAGGCGCAGAGTCCTCGGCAAGAGACAGTCAGAACGCGCTAGTTTAAAATCACGCGCACCGTGCGTTGAACTGTGCCGACAACCTTACCATCTTACGGTAATACCCCTACAGCATCGGGGAAGGCGGTGGCATCCTCAAGCCAACCAATGGACAGGTTTTCAAAAGACGGATCGCAATCGCCCCTTTACAGAGTGCGGGCACGAATGGGTTCGCGAACTGTTGCGAAAACGCCAAGCCCTAAAGCGACCCCGGCACGAACACCTTGCAAACCGGATATACGGTCGAATTCAAGCCTGTTCTGCCTGCCTTTCGAGAGAAAGTTACTCGCGGCATTGCAACTCCAAGTAAGAGTTTGCGATAGTTCAACAACGGCTCGCCTCCGAGCGAAACGCCCACGATACGTAAAACGAATACCAAAACATGAAACCCGACGCCCTCGTCGCAGAGCGGAGCGACAGCAATGTCTCTACCGATCCCAACTTTGTTGATTTTGGGGAGTCGCTCAGCAAGATAGATTTCTTCTGCTTTATCAACGATAATTTCCACGACCACGATCTGCCTCAGACTAAGACTGGGCGGCTCATGAACCGCTCACAACCTGACCTATCGCGGCCAAGGTGCGGCGACTTGAAATTCTATCGCCAGCGCGTCTATTGCGTCTGTTATTGACGGATTCATAGATTTCCCCTTTCATTGCTGACTATTGACTTTCTCGCCTTCGTTCAGATACGAGAGTAATAGAGCGCGGTCAATATCGAAGGAATCAACCATGAATACCCTGAACACTCTTACCCCCCCCCCTGGATTTCGGGGATCGGCCGTGAGGCGGATGTGGATAACCCTTGCCGCCGCGCTGGCGGCAACGCTGTTAGCCGCGCCGGTGCGGGCGCAAATCACCGCCACGCTGACCGGGCCGGCAGTGCTGCCGGAAGGGGGCCTGATCGCCGTCAAGTATGGGCAGTGCCTGCAGCCGAATGACAGTCCACTGTTCACGCCGGGCAACCGCTATTGCGAATGGCAGGGAGGTCACT
>JAPORY010000032.1 GCA_026709985.1 Aestuariivita sp.
GTCTGCAATGCCGCACTGACACTCTCAGCAGAATGGTGATCAGCAAGTTGCTCAATGACTTCCTCACGGGAAAGAGTACCGTTCAATATTGGCAAGAGGTCAGGGTATACCGCTCCGTGAAGCAAAGTATTTGCGGTCTCGGAGACAAGAAATGATTGATTATTATCTAAGTTTTGAACGATAAAATTCGGCAAAAGGGCTGGTCGTTTAATCAACCCGTTGTCTACGGCAGTCTTTAGCGTAACTCTCGTTGGTGCGTTCATTGCTTGATTGCAGCTTGGTTCGGCTTGTATTGATTAAGAGACGCCGTTTCCATTCCTGAGTGCATAATGCAAGCGCCTTTGATAGACCCAATCTCTCGAAACCTCGGCGAACATATGTTGTTGGTGTGAAAAATATTGGGCACATTTCCGACAAGAGTTCGTCATCTAATCAGTCAAAAAGTCCCTCAACACGGGTGTGCCAGGTTTTTTCAATCTCTTCCAACCTTGAATTCACTTTGTCAAAATCACTCATATCGCTAGCTTGCGCGATAAGAATCTGTTGTTCATCGGTCACCGAACAAACGTCATCAGTGCCGACAATCATTGCCAGAATGCCGGTGAGGTTGGCAGAAAACTCGGCGTCAGAAACCCATCGTGAGGCGGTATCAGAATTAATCACACCGTGTTTACAGGCCATCGTAAAGGTATCAATTGGCGTTTGACCGAGAATATCCGAAAATTCCTCCGCGCACTTGATTTGAAGAAGGCGAGCTATCTGCGCAAAATTCTGGCTCAATTTCGCACATCGGTCGAAGCTTAAGCGGTCAACGCCGCTGTCTACATCAAAAGCCTTTTCTAACCGCGATTGAATAATCTCACAGGCCATACTCTCTCGCGATAGTTCAATCTTTGCCTTTCCGAAATGCTCTGCGATATCTGTTTTTGGAAAGGAGAAAATAGTTCGCGCATCGAACATGTCGCACGGCTCACAATTCACGCCATCAAAAGTCATATCGCCATTGGTACCAAGCGACTGGTACAGAATTTGGGGTTGTGTATCGCGATCACACTCGGTGAAAAGCACGTTTCTATGCGTTAACTCTATTAGAGCATCAAGTAGCTTCTCTGCACTCAGAGCCTTACTCTTGCGCACACCATCCTGATAGAAAAATACAGGAGATAAACTCGATTGCCAAAGCGAAAACCCATAACTATTTTGAGTAGTCAGGGCTACAGCAACGGCATTACGATGCCGATAATTTGCATCAGCTGTCGCCGCTTGCAGGGTAACACGAAGAGACGCCTCCAAAATGTTCGAAAGAGCGACACTTGCCTCAAGCGGCGATAAGTTGCCTCGAAGGATATGAAGGCAAATTTGGAAAGTTTTTTGGCTGCTCCAAGTTCTTGCGCAGTCGATCACTTCGCTTGCGCTTCGCGCTGGGTCTTCAATAATGGCCAACTGCATATCGTCAACTTGCAGTTCATGGGTCCAGTACACCCGCGCTAAACCGCGTCGGGCCAAGGCTTCAAACTGTGGGTCTGGTCCGAACCCTCGGGGCAAGTCGAGATCGGTGAATTCTGCCTTATTGGCCTCATCAAGAAGTTCAGGATTACGATTTATCCATTTCGCTAGCGGCGGCGACAGGCGGTAAATTTCATCAATGACCTCAAAAGCGTCAGGTTTAGCCCGATAGGAAACACTATCATAAGCTTCCCAGTTTTGAATTTCTGGGTAGAATTTTTCACGCCACTGATCAACGAGAGGATTCATCCTCTTGAACCAGCGTTTGGGGAAGAAAACAAGACCGCCTAGTTCAGAATAACTACCCGGAAGTTGCGGTGCCTCGTCCGGGCCAGAGTATTGCAATAACGGATAGAGCCTAGATGCGGCCATATGGTGATCCGCGTGGCGTTGCGCATTAAAATAAAACCAATTCGTGAGTTTGAATGCAATGCTCCACGAATGACGCGGAGCAACCCGTTCATAACGTCCGTTCGAAAGCTTTACCCGTTGCAGCCCGTAGTGCTGAATGTAGTCAACCATACGAACTTGAAGAATTCCCATCATGCAAATTGAGAGAAATACCAACACACCTAACATTCCCCCGATCAGATACGCCAAGCCATACCACAGAAAAGTTTCCGAGAGATAGCGCCATACGGGATTGGAACGATGCCAAACAGACAATCCGCGACGCTCCAAGCGGTCACGCTCGAACGCCCAAGTGTCGTGATAACTGCGAAATACAGATTGCGGGAGATAATTCCAAAAACTCTGCCCCTTATAGGCCGACACAGCATCTTTAGGTGTGCCAATGTGTGCGTGATGCACACAAACATGTTCGGTCACTTCTTGGGGAAAAGATACCGAGGCCATGACAATTTCACCTATCCGACGTTCCAGTACGGTGCCACGGTGCATCATGTCGTGCCCGACATTCAGCGTGAGTCGAGCCATTCCACCCAGTGCCAGAATGACCAAAATAGCTTCCCAAAGTGCTAAGTGATCTGCCCAGAACACTTGGCATAGGGAGAAAATGAGCGCGAATGGATAGAGTGCAACCCACAACCATACGGCGAGATTGTACCAGAAAATCTGACTACTGCTGTCATGGGGGTCGAAATTCCGTTCATCCGTTCCCAAAGCCGCGTCAAAGTAGTCAATTATCCAGAGAAAAATAAAGGGCCCTGCGAGCCACCAATTACCGAGAGAAGCACTCGCAATAATAAACGGGAAAATCAGTATTGATAGAAAGTAAGGGAGAGCTGAAAAAAATGTAACGTGATCATAACCAACCCCAGCGGGGCTGCTATCGCCACTCACTGGCTTGAGCAAAGTACTGCTGTCTGACATCGCCAGATAATTTGTCGGTTTAAAGGAACAACGCGGAACCCGAGTTCAGGTGCTCCCGATTAGATTATCGGCAGCACCTGAAATCTAATTTCGTGCTTAGCAACAGCAACGACCAGCTGCGATCTGTTCAAGTTGCTCTTCACTGACCTCGCTGACAGGAAGTGCCAAATGCAGCGTTGATGCGCTGCTTTCATGAACTTCCACATTCACGTCATCAGGGAGCTCAACGCCCAATTCAGCGTTGATTGCGTCCTTTGGGTTTGTGAGCAGACGCGTACGAAACTCACTGTCTGCAATCGCCTTATCAGTCAATTGCCGACGCAGATCCTCCCCAGTTTGAATGGGGGATTCTGCAATTGAATGCCAATCCATTTAGCTTTTCTCCTTCTGTACGAAGCGCGTTTATGACCGTGACTCGCGTTGCAATAAAGAGGCGAACCTCAAAAAATTTCAATCACGACGAATTAACGTGATAATAACATTTTTGAGATTCATGTCAACCCCCCCCCCCCCTTAGGGTGTAAATGTTGTATTACGTACCATATATTGTATCTTTGCAGTCCGCACAAGGCGGCTTGCGCGATTGTCATTGGCAGGCGCTTTTGGGACCCAGTCGCCTTGGCGATTTAAGCGTGGTACAAGAATCCCAAGCCCGATCAAAGCGGCCAGATTTGAAGAGAGCGCGGACACGCAAGAACCTGGCATATGTGCAGCGTAAGATTGGCCAGCTGCAGAGCCAAAACGCCAGAGTCGCGCCACACGATACCATCACGGTGACGCCGGATCCGACGCACCAAAAAGCCATTGATCTCAGTTGGGAATTGCACCCGCAAGCTGGTGCCATGATGGACAAACCTGGCGTCTATAGCCTGCGGTCGAATTGTCCGTACTGGGACGCGACGGAGATGGGGCGAACCTATGTGCTATTAACCGAAATTGAAGCGGTCTTCCGCTCGCTCAAATCCGAACTCGGTCTGCGCCCCATTGATCATCACAAGGAACACCGTGCTGACGGCCATTTATTGATCTCGGTGATCGCTTATCAGGCAATACAAGTCCGCCGCACCCTGATGGCGCAAACGGGCGTGACGGCGAGTTGGTCGACGATTCGCAACTCCCTGCAGACCGTATCGCGGATCACTACGACCTTTGATCGCCCCGACGGGCGGTCGCTGCATCGGCGCAAGACCGCGCTGCCAAATGCCGATCAAACCGCCATCTATAATGCGATGCAGATCACGCCGCCGAGCGGTCACGCAAAAAATCCCGAAAATCGCAGTTTGTAGTACCATAGACTTTTTACGTCATTGATAAATTCTTATTTTGTCAAGCGAATGTTAAACTTGGGCTAGGCGTTGCTTGGGTGATAGGTCGACGGCCTTCAATGCCGATGTCGCTCGCTCACGACAACATTTTCACTCGCATTAGAATGTGCAGTTTTTTTCTTGACGAATTGGAAAGAGCGTGGTGTCCTTCGCCACCTCAAACAAACCTTTTGACACCCGCTCAAAGTTCAATTGTCCCCGGTTGAATATTGTAGACTCAGATACTGTTCACAACTGTGTGCAGCCTCTAAACCGCTGCGAATTGCGGTGTTCAGCGATGGTATCCCCAAGTAATCTCCGGCAAAAAACAATCCCGAAGGGCGATTGACACGATTCTCCAACACCTCTTCCAAACTCTGCAGAGCTCCCGCTGGAGATAGACACATTGCTTGCGGCCACTTGTGAACATATGACCAATTTGCTACAGGTTCCATGTGGGGAAAAAACTTACGCATTTCTGAATAAAGTCGATCCGTTACGACGCTGTTTTCTTGGACAAACAACCCATCGGCAGCGTCATCAACCGCCAAGGCATCAATCACGTAACCTCGCTCGGGGGCAATTTCAGGTGCTAAAACCGCGGAGTCACTTATCCCTGCCAATATTGATCCCACCCGATGCGGAATACCAATAGCATACCAGTCTTTGGGAATCGGACTCGTGTCCATCGCAAAAAACGCTCGACAGCACTTTGAGTAGGTTATTCTTTCCAACGCAGTGCGAAGGGCGGGTGGCAAGAGGGATACAATTTTGGCCGCTTCTGTTGCCGTAGTGGCGCAAACCACAGCACTGGCAGTGTACATTTGGTCTTCGGTGACAACCTGCCAACGATTGTCTTCAGCCAAATCAATTTCGATCACCCGCGCCTTCACACGTAGCGATTTTCTGCAGAACCCAACGAGCTTGTGCACAAATGTGTCGATACCGCCCTCGGGCAAACAAGGCCAAGCTTTGCCATTTAGCCCAGATTGCCAGAGTACGGTTAGGGCTGTCGCCGCCCCGATTTTTTCAGGTTGAGCGAAACAGTAACCCAATAAACCAGGACCAAAGAGCCAATCAAGAGCATCAGTACCGATTTTTTGCTCAAAAAACTCTTGAACATTCTGACCAAAGTCGAAACAACGCCCTTGCATACAGTCATCGCGGTTAAGGTCAGCGTGATGCAACTGAAGCATCTTGACGAGTTTAATGAGTTCGGTACATCCCTTCGGCGATAGTAAACGAAACGGTAACAACGAATAAACGGTTCGCAAAAGATTGCCGAATTTTTCTCCCCCATACAGGCCATGAATACGACCATTCCGGTATACTCCGCTATGGATCGGCAAGGGTGTACGCCGTAACGGCACGCCGATTTCAGCCGAAAACTTCGTTGCAGTATGATGCGACTCGAGAAAATGATTGGCACCAAGGTTGATCGAAAAGTCGCTCAATTCGAGACTTTGAGCTCGTCCGCCAGCTTGCTCTTGCTGTTCCAACAATAAAACGCGGAAACCAAGATTTTGCAGTCGATACGTTGCCGTAAGTCCAGAGATACCACCACCAATAACCACGACGCTCGCTTTCGTCGTCATTGCATTATCACGGACTGTGACCTCCGCTCACCCATAAGAGACACATTCAAATCGCCCCCGTCGCTACACTGCGCCGAATGGCTTTCATTATTGATCAAATACCTATTGAGGCTGATTCCTGTCCCTAAACACAAATTTTCGAATTAAAGTTCTTGCCGATGAACTAGATCACAAAATACGCCTTTGCTACCCATAAGTTCGTCATAAGTCCCCTCCTCAACGATCTGCCCTTTCTGCAGCACATAAATGCGATCAGCTTGTTTTATAGTTGATAAGCGATGAGCAATCACGATCTGAGTCATGGGCAACTTTGCTAAGTTCTCCATGACGCGAGCCTGGCTCTTATTGTCTAGAGCGTTCGTTGCTTCATCTAAGAGTAAAATTCGCGGCGAGCGGCTAACCGCTCGGGCGATGGTGATGCGTTGTAATTCACCGCCCGAGAGAACATTTTGATGATTGCCAACGCAAGTCAGCATTTGCATTGGCATACGCGTGATCGCACCATCAATGTCTGCTACCTGAGCAGCACGCCAAATGTCTCTAGCAGAAATATCATCATGTCCGGCACTGATATTATCCCAGATACTTTCAGGCGAAAGGCTCGAATGTTGCGGCACGGCACCGATTTTTTCGCGCAATTGTCGAACATTGAGTTGTCGCAAATCGCGACCGTCAAACAATATCGTACCAGAAGTCGGTAAATTCAGACCGAGCAATAGCCGAAACAATGTACTTTTTCCGGCCCCCGAGTGACCAGCGATCGCGATCATCTCGCCGCTGTTCGCTTGCAGTGACACATTGTCAAGAATCAATGGACCGTCAGGAGAATAGCGAAAAGACACACGGTCAAACGAAATCTTGCCATTCAATTGCTCGACCGGCTCGTGACCAACATATTCTTCAGTTTTTGCCGAGAGGAAAGGCGCGATTCGATCAAGTTCAGGCTTCACGATCATGATCGCTCCAAACTCGTTGCCTAGGCGCGTGACGCTCGACAAAAACAGTAGGAACGTAAAGAAAATCAATATAAAGTCGCCGGTGCTAACATTATCGCGGTGAAACACCGCGATCCCGCCCATCAAAGCAGCAGCACCGATCAAGGGCAGTGCCGTGCCGAACGCCTTCAAGTGGGCTTCCCACATTCCAAGATCAAGTTCTGCACGTTTTTGGGCCTTATAGTCTCGAGCCCAGACTGCGTAAGCAGAACCTTCGGCGCCCTCAACACGAAGCTTGCCGATCCCATTGATGATTTGGAACAGTGATCCAACAATCCGATTCGATATGCGGACAGATCGATCGTAAGGCCGAGTTTGTCGCAGTCCGAGCATAATTGTGAGTGTCAGCGCAAGACCCCCAACGATGAGCACCACGAGACCTAGAGTAACATCAACAACCAAAAGCACAGAAAGCATCAGCAACGCAAAGATCACAGAGATTACATTTTCGCTTGCTACCCATTGGGTATTGTCGCGCAGCCGTTGAAACGCCAAACCCCGCATGGCACGATCTGCCGAGGAGTATTGCCTGAGAAAATCTATAGGGAGTTTGAGCAAACGATCCCAGAAAGCTGCTTCTACGCGAGTCGTAAATCGCGCCTCAATCTGCATCATTGCCATCCCTTGGAGCACATAGGCAAAGACGGCAAAAAGCGAGTATAATAGAAAGCCAAGGATCAGTGGCTTGAGCAGATCATTTTCGCCGCTGGGAAGAATAAAGGCAGCAATCAACCAGAGAGCGACCACGGGCAATATGAAAAGGAAGTTGCTGATCAGCCCCATAAGCAGAAATTTCACTAGGGGCGCACTGAGGTTGGGGCGCGCCATTTCACCCAACTCGGCTGAACCATCCACCGCCTGACTAAAGGGTCGATAGAATTGATAGGCTAAATCTCCAACAGTCTTGTTCTGTTCCTCGTCAATGACTGTTTTCTCTCCAGTCTTGGGGTGTATTGAGCGATAACGGCCTGATCCACTGGGGATGAGAGCCAGAGGAGTATTATCCTTCAAACTATAGCCTAGCATCGCGCCGCTATCACCAACCCACCAACGCTCAATTCCACTCAACCAAACGCTTCGTTTCCGAACCCCCGACAGCTTGAGGATGCTAGAGAGATCCGGCTCTCTTGACGGATCCTGACGGTTCTGCGGCCATTGAAAATTGATACCTTCGTAATTCCCGATTTCGTTGAGAGCCCGTTTGAGAGGCGATTGAAGCCCACAGGCGTCATCATCGCTTCGGGAAGTCGGCACTCCGAGTAGTCGGTCGCGCGCCTCATTCTCATCGCTTAGGCGAGTAAACGAACTTTCCCGTTCGACATTGGTTTGGTCTGCGATCGCGAACATACGATTGAGTCGTTCGGTTGACAGTACCAGATCATGGAAGGCTTCTAGTGCCGGTAATAACCGATTTGATTTGATCAATTGGGCCGAAGAAGAAGTATCAGGAATTGGCCGCGATGATGAAAACTCCAACCAACTATCTGGCGTAAGTGGCAGGGGGTTCGCGATTTCGCCAATACCAACCTTGTATTCGGCGGTATCCACGACACCCATAAACAAGCCTTGGTCAGGGGATTCAGTATGAATATCAAGCCAAACAACACCACCGCGAGTCGAAACCGTACGGCCAACCAAATCTGCTTCGGCATTGATTTGGATGCGCAAGTCGGGGAGGGGTTGATCGAAAAAGTCTTTGCAAAATGCGCGGGTCAGATCAAGAATCCAAGCGTCAATCAATCCTTCAGTCTGCACAGGTGCTAGTCGTGCAAGCTCGCTTAACGACACCTGTTTGACAACCGAGTGAGGGAGGCCTTTGGCAATAAGTTTAAGGGTGGTTTCGGCTTCGTGCGGTTTGACACTCGGAACCAGATGTGCCGCTTGAGTCCGTACAAGATGTTTGGGCGCTGTCTGTTCGACCCCATCAATACATTCGACGAGAAAAATGTCGACAGCTCCTGACTCGATATACCAAGCTTGTCCTGAGGCGTCCAAAGCGAGAGGTGCGTTTCCTGCACAGGGAATCACGCGCCCAATTTTGTCAATCCGTTCTGACATCGAAAGCATTACAGGTTCGTATTCTTGGGTCATATTAATTATTGACTCGTACGAACGAGTTGATGATAGAGACCGGAGGTATCTTGTATCAATTCCTGATGCATCCCCTGTTGTACGACGCGGGCTTGATCCAAAACGACAATTTGGTCGCAATCGCGGATTGTGCTTATTCGATGGGCGATGATAAGTGTGCTGACACCGCGCCGCCTTAGCGAGTCATCAACGGCTTGCTCAGTTTCTGCGTCAAGGGCACTCGTTGCTTCATCTAGAATCAGAACACTTGGATTTCCAACCAGAGCCCGGGCGATCTCTAATCTTTGACATTCCCCACCGCTGAAGTTTCCGCCTTCTTCATCGACGATCGTTGCGTAGCCCTCTGGCCGAGCTGAGATTTGATCGTGGATGCAGGCGTCGCGCGCCGCGGTTATCAGGGCTTCATCCGGAATAGAGGAATTCCACAAGGTTATGTTGTCCCGTATTGAGCCGGCAAAGATTGTTGGTTGTTGATTGACCAAGGAAATCGACCTTCCCAAAACTTCAACGGGAATATTCTCGCGTAATTGGTGATCAAAAAGAAGTTCACCGGTCCAAGGTTTGAACGCTCCCGACACGAGGGCCGCCAAGGTTGACTTTCCAGACCCGCTTGAGCCAACGATCGCGACCCTTTGGCCGGGTTTAATGGTTAGGTTAAAATCTTTGATAAGAGGTTTGCGGCCGCGATCGTAACCGAATGTGACATTACGCAAACTCACATGACCACTCAAGCGCAGTCGTCCGTTCATCGTTACCGCTGCGGCTGAAGTTTGTGCTCGGCCGACAAATCGTTCATCAATCTCTGCATCCAAAATATCGTCGAGTCGCTGTAATTCGCTCGCAAGAGTCTGTCTGCTTTCGGTCAGAAACAAGAATTTCTGGATTGATGCCAAAAATACTCCCATGATGAGATAAATCGCCGCGAGGGCTCCCAAGGTTAGATTATCCGCGATAATCTGGAGGGCACCGATACCAAGCACCGCCACATGAATGATTGCGGTTAGAAAGAGGTTGAGTGCTTGGGAAAGCTGATTGATTTGACGGACTTTTTGGCGAGCCGATAATTCGCGTGCGTGTTGCCCACTCCATTGCGAAAAAAAACCTTCGTCAGAAGCTGTCATCCTCAAATCATGGCTACGGTGTAGTATCAGCATGCCGAGGCCGATCAACATCCCTTGCTCGCGTCGTAGCGTGTGCTCATCATCGCCCCTTACGCGGTGTATTGCCCACGCAATACCTAAGTTAAAGACGGTTAACCCGCCGACAGCGGCCGCGATCAGTTCGTCGTACAGAAATAGCGCGATAAAAAAAACAGCACCCACAACTAAGTCGAGAGTAGACTCAATGAGGTGCTTTTGCAGACCTCTCCCAATAGTATCAATTGATGTGATACGGTCGGTCAAATCGCCGGTTAAGCGCAGACTGAAATAGTGTAATGGCAGCTTCAAGAGCTGCGAAACGCACTGGTTTCCCACGACAGTCGACATTGAGACCGATAAGCGAGTTAGGCAGCGTTGTCGCAGCCAACTCAATAGATACACTAAACCTGCTAACCCGAACAACGATAGGGACATCGCTGTTGCCCAACTCTGCTCGCTTTGTACAACAACATCAACGAACAAACCGAGCGATACGGGCAAGGCAAGCAAAGTGAGTGCCAGTAGCAGAGTGCATGCTAGAAGGTAAGCAAGCGTCGTTCCGCTACCCGCCAACCATAGCGGCAACCGGGATTGGATATTTGGTCGTTCACCTTCGGGGCGGAAATTTTCCGTGGGCTTCATTTCCATGGCGATGCCAGAAAAGCTCTTCTCAAATTCATCCAACCCAACGGTCCGTCGGCCAAAGGCAGGGTCATTGAGAAATGCGCGCTTCTTGTCGAAACCCTCAAGGACTAGGAAATGATTCCACTCCCAGAAAATTACCATAGGCAAGGGCATTGTATAAAGATGGCGTGGTAGAACTGACCGAGCAGAAAAATCGAGTCCGTAGTGATTTGCGGCTCGTTTAAGTCCGGCGGCGTCTGAGCCGTCACGGCTTACCCCGCAAACTGCTCTGAGGTCGTTCAGGGATACCCAGCGACCGTAGAATGCCAGAATGATGCCAATGCATGCTGCACCGCACTCGGTTGAACACATTTGCAGCACGAGCGGCGTTTTCTCGAGTCTTGGCTTGGGCGCATTGCTTTTCCCGTTCGACGGAAGCGTCAGTCCCAGCCTACGCAGAAGCTTCATTCACACCAACCCGCGCAAGAGAATTGAAAAAGGCGTCCCCTCATCAACCAGTATCCGAACAACACATTCTTTTCCGTGAACGATATCAGGGTCGAGTGTTTTCTCAAGCGCGACACGAACTCGGTAAGCGCCGATGCTGGTTTCAGGCAAAAGGCTTACGATCCATTCTGGAAAGGAGGTTTTGCTGATCAAAGTCACCGTGCCAGGCACATAATAGGGTGTTCCATTCACCTTGACCTCTATATTGGCAGACGACCCTGTTAACAGTCGCGCGGCAATTGCTGGAGCAACGGCGAAAACTGCCTGTATTGAGTCCTCACCGCCGTCTTCGGTTTTTGTCCTGCGAATGCGCGCAACAGACGTACCAGCTGCGACAAAGTCACCGGTTTCCACGTGAGTTGTCATGACTTCGCCGCTGGTTGGTGCGATAATTTTGGAGCGGACGCTCCGCTGCGCTTCAAGAGCCGACATAGCCGCATCCAGTGCTGATAAATGAGAGGATAGAACTGGTGAATCGACCACTGATTCGGATTGTTCGTCACGAAAGATGTTGTATTCCTGCCGCAAGAGCGCAATCTTTCGATCAAGCTCAGGCAGGCTTAGGCTGGCAAGTTCCTCGCCAGCTGAAATAAATTGCCCGTCAGACATCGCGACATGGGTCAAAAAACCTGTCTCAAGAGCAATAACCTCGTATCGCTCTCCGGCCTTAATCAATACCCCTGGGAACTTGACCCGATATTCTACTTCTCCGAAAAAAGTCCAGAGAGTCAGAGTCAATAAAGCTATACATAAGCCCACCACAGTGAGCCTTTCGTACGATGCTGTGATTGTAGGTAAGACGCTAAACTGGTGCTTTTTTCGATTGGCGGCAGCTTCTGTTAGACGTGAAAAAGGCGGCACTTCAACCATCTCCATTATACGGCCAGCACAAAAGACACACCGACAGTCAGACCGCAGGCTTGGAGCCGTCTCTCAATTTGATAACCGTTTCCAAACTAACATCAACCGCCCGACATTTCACCCCGAAATATAAAATTGCTTCCCGTTCTCTTGATCCTTAATATGAGGAGCAGTTGGCGGGTAGTAGGTGTGGCCGTAAATCCTAATGGTGAGCGATTTCAGCTTCGCGATGACAAATTGGTCTGAGACCGGACGCCTTCACCCCCCGCGAAGTGTTTCCGACCGCTTGGTTGTGAACGAACATCAAAGTGAGCCCTTGTCCACAGTGGCAAGTGGTCAGAGTATCGTCCGGTCTCACTACCCCCACAGAACCGAAATCTAAGGAGGTATTCATGTATGGATGACAAATTACCTATTGTCTACCCCAAAGCGGCGAGGATCGACATTCACAAGATGGCAATCACGGTATCGACCCGTATTGTCGATGGGGCTGGTGCCCTGCAAAGGAAAACCGATAGGTCTCCAAGAAGCACTTCTTCAGGCATGTGCCGCCCTTGAATATCCAACTCTCGGCAAGGTCCTCGTGCCTGTAGATGCCGGCGAGCATCCAGCCGAGAACATAGTCCTTCTCCACGACGCGCGGCGTCAGCGATGTTTGCTGGGCTATCGCGAGGATTTCGCGTCTGTCGATCATGGTGTGTTCACGCGAGCCCAGCACTCCAGCACGCGGAGCCGCCATCTCGTCACGACGATCGGCCCATCGTGGGCAGGATCATGCTTCGCATGGCCGCCGCTCAGATGTGGCTCGCAAAGACGTCCCAGATCGGCGCCACCGGAAATATGCTCGGAGAGAAATCCGAGGCGTTTGAAGACAGCGCCGTTGCCGAGGTCCACTGCGTATTCCACAAGCTTTTCGTCATCGCGATCATCGCGCCGCAGATAGGCTGCGAGGCAGTCGGATACATGCTGGATGTCGCCACCGATCGCCGGGTCGTCGAGCATGTCGATGATCGTTCGATGTACGTCGGAGACAGGTACCCGCGTCCAATGGTGCCAGACATTCTTCGTGGCGAAGATCTTCCGCTCATCAATGTGCTTCAGCGAGAAGGGCGTGCCGTGCCGCTCCTGGTGCTTCTGACGCGCGGGCTACGCGCTCATCACGAAGATGTCCTTGAATATCTGTTCGGTCAGGTCCCAGTACTCGGCTGCCGATCGACCCCCGATGTAGGCAGGCGCAAAGAGCGCGGGAACAAGCACCCATGGGTCATCAAGGACGCGATCAGATCCCATGGTGTCGATCGAAGCCGCGACATAGGCACCACGGCCCACTCGTCTCAGCCATCCCTGTTCAGTCTAGCGGGACAGACGCTGGGCGGCACCGGTTCGGTCGAGTTGGAGGGCAATCACCACGTCATCGACGTGCATGACGTCGCCGGCCTGGGCCAGCACCTGGAAAAGCTAGGCGCGTCCTCGGGGAAGCTGGGTTATGCTTTCTTCCATACCCATTTTTTAGCATAAAGTGTGAATTGTGACAATCATACTAACCGATACCACCCATTCCTGCGATCCTAAAAGCTCGCATTAATCGCGAATTACCGAAGGTCCGACAATCATGAGCCGAGCAAGTTTCCCTGGCGGCCGGTTCGCATCAGTGTTTCGGCCGCCCAAAGACCGTGAAGCCTGGTGCAGGACGGATATCTCTTCGGTAACGATGTGCTACGCCGCGACCGCGTCGGTCGTCGGGCTATTCATCAACGCCTTGATCCTATCCACAATCCGCTACGCCGACTCTTGAAGCTGGCTGAGGGTCCAGTCGGCGGCGTATCCCTCGGTTACATCGTTGGGCCGCGCATCTATCAATTTAACATACTTAACTCCCGCATTTTGATATACCTCTAGCTAGTATCCCGAAAATGTCAAATTGCGGGATAATCGTATCCAGTTCACTGCAAACGGCGGATTCTTTTGTGATCGACTGTTGTTTCGTCGTGGTATAGACCTCAGAACCAATAAGTAACAAGTAATCCGTGCCGTATGAGCAATCATCGTGGTCATTTCGATTTTAGATATCTGGGGGGACAGATATGAGGATATTTGGGCATGACG
>JAPORY010000087.1 GCA_026709985.1 Aestuariivita sp.
CCTTGCGGCCTGTCGCCCAATTATCTTTTCCACTATCCTAGAATTGCGAGTGCTTATAGCGGAACGCGATAACCGTCAATAGAAAACGAAGAACCGATACCGGTGACCACCAAGCCCTCTAGTCAGATTCGTCGTGCTCGCTTCAAGAGAGAAAACGATACCAAATCGATTTGGTTATTTGGTTTACATGCGGTGCGGGCGGCACTGCTCAATCCTAAGCGCGACCTTCGAAGATTAATCGTGACGAAGAACGCTTTTGATCAACTCGCAGATGCCATTCATAAGGCTGATATAACCCCTGAAATCACTGATACACGAAAGTTCACAGTGCCGTTGAGTGCAAACTCAGTTCATCAAGGTGCGGTATTGGAAACTCTATCCTTGAGCTGGGGAGAGTTGTCACAATACTACGAGGGTGCTAATTGTTTGATTTTGTTGGACCAAGTGACTGACCCCAATAATGTGGGCGCGATTCTACGTTCTGCTGATGCGTTGGGAGCGGACGCTGTCATAGGCACGCTACGGCATGCGAGTCCAGAGACGGGGGCATTAGCAAAGGTAGCTAGTGGGGCTTTGGAGAGGCTACCATATTTCCGAGTTCCGAATCTCGCACGGACGATAGTTGACCTGCGGAAAAACGGCTTCGTGGTTTTAGGTTTAGATCATACGGCCGATAAATTCCTTGATCAAGAGGTGCATGAGTACCCGAACTCACCAATAGCGTTGGTATTAGGAGCAGAAGGAAAGGGTTTGAGGTCGAAGACTCAGGAAGTCTGTGACCAACTGATAAAGATAAGGTCAAAGAGAAGTATCGGTTCGTTGAATGTTTCAAATGCGGCCGCGATTGCCCTCTATAGTGTCCTTTCCAGTCGTGAGTTTCAGCAGGAGATCGTACACTCATATGCTTGAGGTCTTGCGGTTATCACGACCTATGATTTATCGGCGTTTGAAGACCGATAAATTAGAAGATTTTGCGGGCGCATAACTCTGGGTAGGTGACTGTTCTGTTCAAGTGGTTACAAATTTGTCCGTCTGTTTGCGAAGCCTTTGACAGGGAAATGAGGAATAGATAGTTTTCCGGTCGCTAGTTTTCCTTGAAGGTCACTGACTATTTTCGTAGGGCATTGCTAGTAAAGTGCGTGGTAAGTAACTTTTCAAAATGTCGAAAAAGGAATGGGGAAATGAATTCTTTACGTCGCAACTTATTACTCTCTAGCGTGACTGCAGGTTTACTTTTGTGCCTACCTCAAATTTCTTTTGCAAAACTACCGCCCGTATTCCTACGTGACGGCGTTGCTCTGAGTGGTCATGATGCCGTTGCGTATTTTACTGACAGCAAACCAGTGCCGGGAAACCCTGACTATTCGGTCAGTTGGAATGGTGCGACTTGGTATTTTGCCAATGAGAAAAACCGTGACTTGTTTGAACAAGATCCAGAAGCATACGCGCCACAATATGGTGGTTACTGCGCCTTCGCGGTTTCGAATGGCTATACGGCCAGCACCGAACCAGAGGCATGGCGGATTGTCGACGGCAAACTTTATCTCAACTACTCGTTGGCCGTGAGAGAAAGATGGCAGCAAGATATCCCTGGTAACATTGAGCGGGCGGACGGGAATTGGCCAGAGGTTCTGGCTAAGTGAAACTCACCGCGTCGCCCTGACTTATCGGAAAACAGATTTTCAGAACGGTTTGCTTGGTCGGAATCAACGTTTCGCAAGTGCTCAATATATTGCAGAGCGTCCAATCCTTCTATGGGCCGCAAAAATGCGGTTCGGTAGGCGGGCGTTGCTATCTTCCCCGTCGGTCAGATAGAGGCAGTCCACATTGACGGTCTCTTAAGAAACTCCGTTCCACTGAAATTCACCGTTGGGTCCGAGGGCTGAGAAAGGATTGTGCGCGATCTCCCAGACATGACCGTCCAAATCTGCGAAATTCGCAACATGACCGCCCCAGAATATGTCGTGTGGCTCTTTGATACTCTGACCGCCAGCCTTTAGAGCAGCTTGGTAGATTGGTGCAACTTCCTCTTTGGTAGCCACATTGTGAGCGAGTGTAATTCCAGAGAAGCCACAGATGTCAGAAATTTTGATTCCCAAGTCCTTTGCAAGTGCATCTCGAGAGTAGAGACCAAGCGTCTGACCGGTAAGGTCAAACGCGACCACTGCGTCGGGGCTTTCTACTCTTTTCCAGCCCAGAGCTTCATAAAATTCTGCTGATCGACTCATGTTAGAGACCGCCAAAGTGATCAAACTAATACGTTGTTCCATGGTCACCGTCTTAGGTATTTCTCTTGCATCGAACTTAGTCACCAGCGGGGATTGCTGCAACTTTTATCGCAGAGATGCATTGAATTGATGAAAGTATTACGTCCATTGTAGCTAAAAATCTGCTGCCGTTACAAATTTCAAACCATCAATTCAATAATTTCTGGATACTAGCGATATCGTCCAGCACATAGTGTTCCTTTTGATCCGACGTCACGGGAGCATCAAACCAACTCTGACCCGGTTTCAAGCTATAGGTTTTGCGATAGAGTTGTTCCGGTGCGCAGTGCCATTCTCTCGTTAGGAGCGGCACCTGTGAATGACCGAATTTAATTTTATCGTAACTAATCACCCCCCCCCCCCCCCAGAGATTTTCGAACGATGGACTAAACGCACAGGTATAGTGCTAGCCGCCGCGCTGGTGGCAACGCTTATGGTCGCCGCGTTTTCGACAGAAGCGCGAGCGCAAATGCCAACGGTTAGCATTATCGTTAATGGGTCATCGTTTGAAAGCGCTAGAGGGGCACCCTCAGTCCGACTAAGATCAGATCCTCAATTCCTGCCAATACTGCCGTGCGGATTCTCGTTTCCGTTCAATCCGTCTATCAGTATTATTTCCGCAATCATGGAGTCCTCGCCCTGTTATCGGGTAGTAGTACTCTCGCAGATTTCAATGGCAACGTAATTCAATTTCAGACTACGCAAGCGGGCCAGTTCGTCAATATTGACCGTGAGATATCTTTCCCAAACGACAGGATCAATAGTGGCGCTGTCGGTGACAGTGATACAGGTTAGATTGATAAGCGTTGCTGGTTTCGCGGTAAATCAGAATGCCTCATCAGTGAACTTCACTATAACAGACAGGGATGATTGTACAAATCCTGACAGAGATGTCGACGGTGAGAGTAGTAATCTGTTTGCTGAGAGGATGAGCAATGGCCTTGTCATGCGGCCTGGTCCACGAGGCAGTCTTGGATCGGGAACGTGTGTATGTACTACAAAAAGCACTGTAGTCTTGGGTGGAATCGCACAGGGCGAAACTGAATCATACGCCACGACCGCGTTGAACTGGCGCACCGACAGCACGAACTACTGTCCAGAATCGCCCTATCAGAGGCCGTAGCTAATCAGACTCACCAAGTACACAAGGACGATCAAAGTTGCTCTTTTTCTTGTGCCTAGATCTGAAGTTACCCCCAGCCTTTGACCTAATGCCCTTGTCCTTTTCAGGATTGTCAAAATTGCAGATTAATTTATCCGCTCGCTGCACAAGCGATTGCCGATGACTTTGATTGAGGTCGGGCAGAAATATGAATACTGCTCAGGACGGAGGAGTCTTCACGAGCGAGACCCCTTTTCTTCAAGACCAGAAGAACTTTCTCGTCGCTGCAGTTCTAACATCACCTCATCAAGGGTTATTTCGTTGGATTTCAACATCACTAGCAGGTGATAAAGGACATCAGCGGCTTCATAGATTAGGCGCTGTCTATCGCCTTTCGTCGCTTCGATGACGGCTTCAATAGCTTCTTCACCGAATTTTTTCGCCACGGCCTCGGGCCCGCTATTCAAAAGTTGCGCAGTCCAACTCTCTGATGGATCTGACTCTGAACGGCGAACAATACGCTCAGCAAGTTTCTCAAGTTGATGCATATGGGTTACTCTTGTTGAAAGGTAATTCTCAAACGGGCAAATCACTCATATCTTATCGGGAAATTCAAATTTTGCGAACTCCGTCACTGGCTGCATCGAAACGATATGAAAGCATAAGGGGTCTGCGTGTGCTGATGACTTGTTCTCCGCCATGATTCCATTTCATTTCGGCAGTCTGTAGGTGGACTGGGATGGGCATTGCGGCTGCGGGGTCAGCCGATTCAGATCCGACCATGAGTTTTTCTAATCGACAATCTGCATAGCACATTCGTTACCTGTTGTTGGCGAAATATTCGAGAGTCTTAGCGAGGCTGCCGTTGTAACAGTTTCGGCGGTCCTTCAGAGAACTCAGACCTCGTTCCTGCCTTCGTCCATAGTGAATGGAACGCAGAATTTCATTACTCGCGGTTGCGCGGTCGACAGGGTGATCGTGCCGCAAGTGCCCGCCCACCGTTCAACCGCGTCGCACGCTTAATTTTCGTCGTGCTCTTTGTTCATCGGAACCGACGAACCCTTGACCTGTATGGTTAATTTCTTTGCGGCTAAGAAAATCGAACGGGTATGCCGGCCGCAGCCATATACTCCTTTGCTGTTTGAATGCTGTATTCACCAAAGTGAAAAATTGAAGCGGCCAAGACCGCACTTGCTCCCCCTTCTTTGATTCCTTTTACCAAATGGGCAAGGGTGCCGACTCCTCCCGAAGCGATCACTGGAATATTGACCGCATCAGCTACAGTGCGAGTCAAGGGGAGGTCAAATCCATCGCGGGTTCCGTCGCGATCCATTGACGTCAAGAGAATTTCGCCGGCGCCCATGTTCGCAACAGTTTGCGCAAATTCAATGGCATCAATGCCCGTCGGTCGACGCCCGCCATGGGTATATACCTCCCACTTCTGATCTGCGACTGCCTTAGCGTCAATGGCGCAAACAATACACTGACTACCAAATTTCTCAGAAGCCTCACTCAGAACGCTTGGTTGCGCCACTGCCGCCGAGTTGAAACTCACTTTGTCGGCACCAGCAAGTAGGAGGTTTCGCACGTCAGCACTAGTCCGGACTCCACCGCCCACGGTGAGGGGAATAAAGCACTCTTCCGCGGTTCGGCTTACGATGTCATAAGTCGTTGCGCGATTCTCATGGGTTGCGTTGATATCGAGAAAGCAAATCTCATCAGCACCCGCCGTGTCATAGGCGCGGGCGCATTCGACCGGATCACCAGCGTCAACCAGATCAAAGAAATTTACGCCTTTGACAACACGACCGTTGTCAACATCAAGGCAGGGGATCACGCGAGTTTTTAACATCGTCTGAAAACACTTGTCCAACTCTCTTGAGCGACAATATCAAGGCATGAGTTACTTAATGAATACCCATAACGGTTAACTTGAGAGGATTGAAAGTAAACACCTTCATGGGATACTTGAGAGGCTAATTTGGTGCGGCAACCAATCGTCGCTGCTCTGCACCTATAACCTCACAGCGAGATAAGTCTACTGTTGATGAGAGTACAGCGTCGGTATGATGCTAACCCTCAAGCACGGCAATTGCTTGACGAATATCCAGAGTGCCGTCATAGAGAGCGCGGCCGCAGATTGCCCCAGCAATCACCCCGGTATCGCGCAGTTCAAGCAAGTCGTTTTCGGAGGAAACACCCCCAGACGCAATCACCGGCACTGAAACTGATTGTGCAAGCTGCGCCGTCGCGGCAACATTTGGACCAAGCATCGCACCATCGCGATTGATATCGGTGTAGATGATCGCTGCAACACCGGCATCCTCAAAGCTCTTGGCAAGATCTTCGGCCTTCAAGTCGGTATCTGTCACCCAACCTTTTGTCGCAACCAGCCCCTGCCGTGCGTCTATGCCTACGACAATCTTGTCAGGGAAATCTCGCGCTGCTTTTCGGACCAGTTGCGGGTTTTCAACCGCGATCGTCCCCAGAATAACGCGGGATAATCCCTTTTCTAACCAATACTCAATCATCGCCAGTTCACGAATACCTCCCCCAAGTTGTAGCGGGATGTCGACACTGGCAATGATGCCTTCGACCGTTTTGCTATTTGTTGGATAACCACTAACAGCACCGTCTAAATCTACCAAGTGAAGCCAGTGGCATCCGGCCGCCTCGAACTCCTGAGCTTGCTGCGCTGGATCATCATTGAAGATTGTCACCGCATCCATAGCACCACGCAACAACCGCACGGCTTGGCCGTCCTTGATATCAATGGCGGGAAAAAGAATCATGACGATGAAAATACTTGTCAGTTTCTTGGAAGAATCGTGATAGGGTGAACAACCTAAGTGTTCGTTCCGTGCGTAGCTACACGCAATCGACTCAAATGGGATAAAATGAGAGGGGATTCGGTGATGAAGAAAATTTGCGCCATAATTCTGTTGTTAATCACTACCCCGGTTAGTGCCGAACAATTACTTGGGCTATGGATAACGGAGCAGCGCAGTGGTTCATATGCTCACGTCTTGATGAAACCCTGTGAAGATAAGATTTGTGGTACCGTGATTAAATCCTTCGAGAACGGCAGGGAAGTCGAAGCGGCAAGTTTAGGTAAAGTAATCGTTTATGATATGGTGGCCGACAGCGAGAAAACCTATGCTGGACGCGTTTGGAATCCACGTAATGACAAGACCTATATTGCTAAGTTACGCGTTGATGGCGACACTCTTGCATTGCGCGGCTGTGTCGCCGGTGGGCTATTTTGCTCGAAACGAACATGGACCCGTATCTAGGCGGATAAACCATAACTTAGCGGCCAAGCTTCTCGGCGCTCACCAACTAAATCCATGATCATTTTTAACCTCATTCGATGGGCTAGGCGGCAAATGATGCAAAGTTTTTGCCAAGCCATGGGGTTCAAACTCGGAGATCTGATTTGGCGACGATTTCGATAAGGTGAACTGAGTGAGAATGAACAACAGGTGTAACCTTTAAGTGATTCTATCAATCAAATCTTTCTGCCCCGATAGGTATAATAGACCGCTTTTTCAAAGTCAGCATAGGTCTGCATGAATCCAGGTTCCACAAACGGTAACAACTGCGTCATGATTACCGCGCAAAGATCTTCCTTCGGATCAATCCAATAGTGGGTATTGCATACTCCAGCCCAACTCAACGACTCTTCGCTTCTTCTGTCAGCAATAGCATCTTCATTGCGCAAGAAAGCAAAGGTATGGGTTAATTGTGCCTCTGGAAATGGATCAAAGTCGTCAGTTAAAGCTGGTGCCACAGAAACCATCTTTCGAAACGTCAACGGCGGATTCGTAGCCGGAAGCTGGTTTTCACGCATTAGTTTACAGGCATTTGTTGAGATTATGGTGCTACCGTTGAGCGTGCCATGGTTCAAAATCATTTGCAGAAACTTCATATAGTCTGCCGCCGTCGAGTAGAGGGCGTGTCCCATCCCGTAAAATTCTGGGTTTGGCGGCGGCGCAATATCCATAGGAGTAAAACCACCATCCTCGGTCCGTGCGTATACCTGTGCCAGTTTTGCGGGCACTTGATCGGGCTCAAAGCCGGTTTCGGTCATTCCCAATGGCCCGAAAATTTCTTCCTGGCAGAAGACATCAATTGGACGCCCATCAACTTTTTCGACCACTCGGGTTAGCCAGTCGATGCCGATCCCATACGCCCATCTTGTGTTTGGGTCACGTGTAAGGGGATAATTCAAAGATTCAACAGTGCCCGACAGGATTGACGGGTGACCAGTGACTTCAAGATATTTTTGGATGTCATCCGACCATAGTTCGTACTCTAGGCCGCTTGTGTGGGTAGCAAGATTACAGATGGTCGCCTCTCTTCTTGGCTCTCTCAAGATCGGCTGATCACCATCCCAACCAGCAATGACTCTGACGTCATTCCACTCGGGCAAGTAGCGGGCAACTGGCATATGCATTCCAAGAAGCCCGCGATCTATCAATATTATCGCCGCTAGACTTCCAACGGCCTTGGTCATCGAAAAGATCCGAAAGACGGTATCTTCCGCACGGTCCCAGGAACCATAATCACCGTAACCGTTGGAATACAGAATGTCTCTAGAGTTGCCGACCATCGCGACAACAAACGGCACTTGGGTTTTGTTGACCGCAGCGGACAAGGCCATATCAATATCAACCTTCATTTATTGCTCCAATTGCCAAGTTGATGCCGTAGTCCGCATTCATGCGGGGCCTTATCAATATCTCCGAATACGGGATTACCTCCTTCATCATACCAGATTTGGGATAAAAATAAAATACCTTAGATTGGGAAATTCGAGAAAAGTCGGAACCTGCGGCGAGAAGCGCACTGTAAAAGGCAGCTGTTGTCTTCTGCGCGTCAGTTTCCGTCAGGGTGGTCGGTTTCTGTCCTTGTGACTTGCCGTCGTAAGCAAGTGCGCAGCTGTTTCAAAAGTAGTCTTGCATGAATTGACCGTCGCCAATAATCGGGAATTAAAGGCGTTTGGTAAATTTTGTAGGAGCGCCGACAGAATCGGCCGGGGGAAATTCAACACCGGTTCCTCCGTATCAATCAAGTGCGAACTTCCTTGTACTTTCTTGAGGTCTGCTCTAGGCTTCAGCCAAAAGCGGCAAAATCAGTTTTGTTTGAAATCTGAACGAGCTATCGTGCATCATCCGAGCTTCAATCCGATATTTGATCACAACGCTGGATTGAGAAGAGTAAAGCATCTACAGTCGTAGTGGTCTACGGACGGAGAGCGGTAGGCTCGTACAAGTTTGCGTGGAAACGATTTGAAGGAAGCAGGTCTTCATGGCTAGATTTTTTGACGCCGAGCAGATTTCAAAAACATACCCAGGCGTTAAAGCTAACGATCAGATCAAACTTTCGATTGACGCTGGTGAGATCCATGCTCTCCTCGGAGAGAATGGATCAGGAAAGTCAACGCTCGTCAAAATTATCTACGGGCTCTTACCGCCAGACGAAGGCAAAATGTTGCTCAATGGGCAACGCTACCGTCCGCAGTCGCCCCGTCAAGCTCGTGCAGAGGGCGTGGCGATGGTCTTCCAACATTTTTCATTATTCGAAGCCTTGACCGTCGCTGAGAATATCGAACTTGGTATGGATGACCCTCCATCCCGAAATAAACTAGAAGCGACCATTGATCAAATCGGGCAGCGATATCGTCTACCGATTCTTCCGAGACGCATTGTTGGCGATTTATCGGTTGGCGAACGGCAGCGGGTCGAAATCATACGATGCCTGATGCAAAACCCCAAGTTGCTGATTATGGATGAGCCAACGTCGGTTTTGACCCCACAAGAAGCTGATCAACTGTTTGAGACCCTTAACGAACTATCCCATGAGGGTACGTCGATTTTATATATCTCTCATAAACTCGAAGAAATTCGAAACCTCTGCACCCGAGCAACGATTTTGCGTCTCGGGAAAGTCGTCAATGTTTGCAATCCAAAAAGTAAGTCCGCACAAGAACTTGCCGAATTGATGGTAGGCACAAATTTTGCCACCGCTTCAAAAGGATCGACGGTCAAGGGATCGGAGCCCTTACTGTGTGCTGAAAATCTTTCCTGCGGGGCCGTGACAGAGTTTGGCGTCAGCCTTTCAGACGTTAATTTCGAAGTTAAGAAGGGCGAAATCTTAGGAATTGCAGGCGTTGCTGGAAATGGTCAAGAGGAGCTCGCGGCCGTGATTGCCGGAGAAGCCAAGGCGACTGGTAGTTTGAGGTTCAAGGGAAGTGATTTACTGCACAAAAGAATTACGGAAAGACGTGAGTTAGGTCTCCTAACAGCCCCGGAGGAACGCCTTGGTCATTCGGCGGCGTCGGAAATGAGTTTGACGGAAAATGCCTTCCTGACGGCTGATCAGCGAATGGCTCTTTCAAGTAGTGGCGTAATCGACTGGAAAAAAACGAAGGACTTTACGCGATCGGTCATATCTCAATTTGATGTTCGTGCAACTGGCGCCGACAGCCCAGCGCGGGCATTGTCGGGAGGGAATTTGCAAAAGTTTGTTATTGGCCGTGAAATCGCTCAGAAACCAGAGGCATTAGTTGTTAATCAGCCGACCTGGGGAGTCGATGCCGCCGCTGCCGCTATCATTCGACAGGCATTAATTGATCTCGCGAGCAAAGGCGCCGCCGTCCTCGTGATTAGCCAAGATCTAGATGAGTTGTTAGAAATTTCGTCGTCAATCGCGGTGTTGAATCTTGGACAACTTTCGGCCGCAAAAAATACCGATGAAATCACGCGAAATGAAATCGGATTATTGATGGGCGGCGTGCACGGCCCGACCGTAGGATCGGAGACCACTGTTGTTGCAGCTTGAACCGCGTCTCGAAAACTCGCGTGTTTGGATCATCGCGACGCCCGTAATCGCCGTGCTCTGTACGATAATTGCCGGTGGGGCAATGTTTGCTCTGCTGGGAATCAATCCCGTACAAGCAACACAGACTATTTTTTGGGCACCACTTTTTGATCCGGAATTGTCAGCATATGCGCGGCCGCAAATTCTTGTCAAAGCCGCACCGTTGATTCTGATTGCAATCGGCCTGTCAATTGGTTTCCGCGCCAATATCTGGAATATCGGTGCCGAGGGACAGTATGTTATGGGCGCTATTGCTGCTGGGGCAGTCGGCCTAGCCTTCTACCCGCTGGATGCTTGGTACATCTTTCCCCTTATGTTTGTTGCTGGTTTAGTTGGCGGTGCCGCCTGGGGATTTATTCCCGCTATGTTAAAAACGAGATTCGGTGCCAACGAAATCCTCGTTTCGTTGATGTTGGTTTATGTCGCCGAGCACTTTCTCGCATCAGTTTCACTCGGTTTTCTCCGTAACCCCGATGGTTCTGGGTTCCCGGGATCTAGAAACTTCCAGCAATATGAGAGTGCTGCAAACCCTGAACTCATCGCCGGAACCGGCATCCATCTTGGGGTGATTTTCGCAATTTTTGTGGTTGCGTTAGCCTATGCGTTAATACGATTTCACCGATTTGGCTATCAGGTGAATCTAACCGGAAAATCGCTAAGAGCCGCACGGTTTTCAGGGGTCAATCCGACGAAACTAACCATCGCCTGCCTGTGTTTGAGCGGCGCCTTAGCAGGGCTGGCTGGAATGTTTGAATTAACGGGCCCTGCTGGTCAACTGACGATAGACTTTAACGTCGGGTATGGATTTACCGCAATCATTGTTGCCTTCCTTGGTCGTTTGCATCCAATTGGAATTACTGCTGCTGGCTTGCTCATGGCGTTGACATACATCGGTGGTGAACTCGGGCAATTTATGTTAAACTTACCGAGTGCCGCGATCCAAGCGTTCCAAGGGATGTTATTGTTCTTTTTATTGTCCTTAGAGTTCCTGACCACCTACCGGATCCGATTTAAGCTCAAGCGGGATGCGTGACGTGGAATTCCTTGGCATCAATCCCGCAGTTTTCTTGTCGACAATGGTCGTGGCCGCTATGCCAGTGTTGCTTGCGGCAATGGGCGAGCTCATCGTTGAGAAATCAGGGGTCCTAAATCTCGGCGTTGAGGGTTTGATGATTATCGGCGCGGTTTGCGGGTTTATTGTTTCAGTCGAAACGGGCTCGCCGGTGGCAGGACTTCTGGGAGCCCTCTTGGCGGGCGCTATACTCGCCGGAATTTTCGGTTTGCTTACCCAGTATTTTCACGCGAGCCAAGTTGCTACTGGGTTGGCATTGACACTGTTTGGGCTGGGATTGTCAGCACTTCTTGGGCAGTCGTATACCGGGATTCGCCCACCAGATTTCTCGATACCAAATTTTGGTGTTCTCAGTGAACTACCGGTGATCGGAATTTTGCTATTCAGTTACGATTTTTTGGTATATTTTAGCCTTGCTCTTGTGGTCGGGATTTGGTGGTTTCTCAATCATAGTCGGACCGGACTTGCCCTGCGGGCCATTGGCGAAAATCACAATGCTGCCCATTCTCTGGGATATCATGTCATCCGTGTCCGCCTCGTTGCGATCTTATTCGGCGGTGCCTGTGGCGGCCTTGGTGGCGCCTATTTGGCGTTGATTAGAGTCCCGCAATGGACTGAGGGAATGACAGCGGGCGCGGGTTGGATCGCGCTTGCCCTAGTAGTCTTTGGGAGTTGGCGGCCATTTCGCGTGGTACTCGGGGCTTTTTTGTTCGGCGGCGTCACGCTCTTGCAACTTAATCTGCAAGCGTTAGGAATTGCTATTAATCCTGCCTATCTCTCAATGACACCATATATCGTGACAATTGCCGCCTTAGTTGTTATCTCAGGGATGGGAAGCCATGCATCACTCCGTGCGCCCGCTTGTTTAGGCAAACCATTTGATGCAACCAAATGACCCACAAGAAGAATTCAATCCTTAGTAATATTGGAGATTCACGATGAAAAAAATACTCATGCTTGCGGCGGCGTTTCTACTCACCGCATCAATATCAAGCGTCGCCGACCCGCTGAAGGTCGGATTTATTTATGTTGGCCCCACGGGCGATCACGGGTGGACCTATGAACATGATCAAGGACGCATAGCGCTTGAGGCAGCACTCGGCGACCAGATTGAGACATCTTTTGTTGAAAGCGTTCCTGAAGGGGCTGATTCAGAGCGAGTTTTAACCCAAATGGCACTGTCGGGTCATGATCTCATTTATACCACATCGTTCGGGTATATGGATCCGACAATAAATGTGGCGCAGAAGTTTCCCGACGTTAAATTCGAACACGCCACTGGCTACAAACAAGCCGACAATGTCGCAACCTACTCGGCCCGATTTTATGAAGGGCGTGCAGTCATCGGACATATCGCTGGCAGAGTGACACAAAGTAATGTCATCGGTTATATTGCGTCATTCCCGATTCCCGAGGTGATCCGAGGCATAAACTCGGCTTATCTTCACGCCAAAGCGGTCAATCCTGATGTCGAAATGAAGATTGTTTGGGTTTTTAGTTGGTTTGATCCGGCGAAGGAAGCGGATGCGGCGCAAGCCCTGATTGATCAAGGTGCGGATATTCTGATGCAGCATACGGATAGTCCCGCGGCGATGAATATTGCCGAAGATGCGGGCATTTTTGCTTTTGGTCAGGCCTCTGATATGAGCAAATTTGGACCCAATGCGCATTTGACTGCGATCATTAATAACTGGGGGCCGTATTATGTTGAACGCACGAACGCGGTGATTGACGGCACGTGGACGAGTGGTGACACTTGGGATGGTATCGGTGCCGAAATGGTCAAGATGGGGCCGATGTCTGACAAAATACCAGCGGAGGTTCAACAAGAGGCGCAAGCCTTGATTGCGGCGATTGCAAACGGTGATTATCATCCGTTCACGGGTCCAATATCGCGCCAAGATGGTTCTGCGTGGCTTAATGACGGCGAAATTGCCGATGACGGCACCTTACTTGGTATGAACTTTTATGTGGAAGGTATCGAAGGCGATATTCCACAATAATTTCGGTGCACCTCAAGCTAAAGTGATGCCTGGCAGGGCGAGCTTG
This sequence comes from Aestuariivita sp., assembly GCA_026709985.1. Taxonomy (GTDB): domain Bacteria; phylum Pseudomonadota; class Alphaproteobacteria; order Rhodobacterales; family Rhodobacteraceae; genus JAPORY01. The sequence goes on from JAPORY010000087.1 coordinate 13,373, forward strand.
CGCAATTGCCATCCGAACCGGTGCCCGCATAGCTTTCTATGCGGGCAGTGCGGTGCGGTGATCAATAATTTTGACTTCGGCTTTCGGACCTAAATTGCACGAACTCCCCGTCAACAATACCTTATATATCGCGATGGAAGCAAAGAGATTGATTTTTCGGGTTGGGAAAAAGCCTTTCGGAAATTGATCAATACGCTCGGTTATGGGGCGAAGAAAAAGTGATGGGCTCATAGGCCTGCGGCAAGAATTTACAGTTTCGCGAACCTATTCAGAACACTGTCGAAATTTAGCCAACCGTTACACTGTGAGACTGCTTTCATCAGGCGTTTTCACTGGGAGGGTACAGGGCAAGAGATTCCCCCAAAAACATCATCTCAGACGGCGCAAAGCCAGCCAGAGTGATGAGATGTGTAAAAGCTTGGAATGGAGCGGGTGAGACTCTCCGTGCTCGAATCTTTCGCGGCTGCGCGAGGCCTAGAAAGACCCGGTGTTTTCAAACGCCTGTCACGGTCTGGTGGAAGTCGATGAATCGTATTTCGGCGGCCGTGAGAAGAACCGACATTTCAGCAAGCGGAAGCGGCTGGGCGGCGGATTGGTAGGCAAGACGAGCGTTATCGGCGCCAAAGACCGGTAGACCGGAACCATAACGGCGAAGGTCGTACTGGACACAACCCGTGAGAGCTTGCACGGTTTCATCAAGGGCAATGTAAGGAAAGGCTCGACGATTTACACGGACGAGGCCAGAGCCTACGAGAAGATTGAGGAACACAGATACGAGCACGAGAGCGTCAACCATTCGGTTTCCCAATACATTAGCGATCAGGCTCACACGAGCAGGCTTGAATTGTTCTGGTCGTTACTGAAGCGCGGCTACCACGGCACCTTCCGTCACATCAGCGCACGGCACCTGAACCGCCACATCGGTGAGTTCGCGGCCCGGCACAATCTGAGGCGTCTTGACAGTATCGAAATGATGGAGGAAACCGCCGTGCAGATGGTTGGTAAGCTGCTGACGTGGCGAAGGTTTGTTGAGGGTGTTGGCGGCGGTCTAGGTGAAGCTGCCGCTATCAGGCTTATTGGCAGCCAGCCCAGTTCAAGCGTTCCAGATCGTCTCAGATAAGAAAAACTAGTCGGTCCCATAGAACGTCAAGTTCCCGTTCAATATTGGACGATACCGCATCAACAGGAAAAATGGATAAAGTAGCGTGGGACTAACCTGTCGAGAGATATGCCATTTGCGTTGCTTTGAGGTTTCGTGGTAACGTAAGACTTCTCGCCTCTAAAGTGTGTGCTCAAGGAGGACGTCCATGATTGGTCAGCGTCTGCCCGTCGGCATTCAGGATTTCAACCGACTACGCACCACCAATAGCTACTACGTTGATAAGACGCCGCTGATTCGCGACTTGGTTGAGCGGGGTGATCACTATTTTCTTTCTCGGCCGCGCCGATTTGGCAAGAGTTTACTGATCGATACACTCAAGGCGCTGTTTGAAGGGCAGGAGGCACTGTTCACAGGGCTAGACATCTATGATCATTGGGATTGGTCGGTCAGCCATCCGGTGGTAAGGCTAAGTTTTGGTGGAAAATACAATGAGCCTGAAGAAATCGAAGGAGATCTTCTTGAGCAGCTTGAGGCGGTAGAAGATAAGTACGGTCTCACGGCTGCAACGACCGCTAATTCTGGCCCGACGCGTCTGCGCAATGTATTGCGGCGTCTTCACCAGAAGACAGAGCAACGCGTTGTCGTTCTTGTTGATGAATATGACAAGCCGATCTTGGATGTTCTGGAACATCCAGAACAAGCACGTAGCAATCGCGAGTATCTGCGCGGGTTTTATGGCATCATCAAGGATAATGCCGAACATCTTCGCTTTGTTTTTGTTACCGGTGTGAGCATGTTTTCCAAGGTGAGCCTGTTTTCCGGTCTCAATAATCTTGAAGATATTAGCCTTGATCCGCGCTATGGCACACTATGCGGCTATACTGACGACGACATTGATAGCGTTTTTGCACCCGAACTGGACGGGTTCGACCGTGATGAGATTCGGATGTGGTACAATGGCTATAACTGGCGCGGCACCGAGCGGGTTTATAATCCGTTCGACCTGCTATTACTGTTTCGCACTAGGGAGTTTCGCCCCTATTGGTTTCGAACGGGCTTGCCGCAGTTCCTCTTTGAAACGCTAAAGGAGAAATCGTTGAATCCTTTGGAGATTGAGGGCTGCTTGGTCGACGAGTCACTGGTTTCGAAGTTTGAGGTAGGCGCTGTCGGTACCGAAGCCTTGCTATTTCAGACCGGGTATCTGACTATCACCGACGAGCGAAGAGAAGGGCACAGAATTCTGTACCGGTTGGATTATCCCAATCGGGAGGTGAAACTGAGTCTGAATGACGAGTTGCTGGCCTATTTGCATCCGAAGCACATCATTCCCTTGGACGAGGGAAAGACACTCCGGGACTCGCTTGCGGCTAACGACTTTTGCGGCTTTGCAGTCACGCTCAAGGCGTATTTGGCGAGTATTCCGTATCAATGGTACACGAAGGGGGAACTGGCGCGTTACGAAGCGTGGTACGCGGGTCTGCTGCATATGTGTTTTCGAGCGATTGGGGTGGAGGTACGATCAGAAGATGCCTCCAGCCGGGGTCGGGCTGATATGGTTGTCTTGACGGGCGGGCAGGTGTTTGTCGTCGAGTTCAAGATGGTGGACTCTACTGAGGAGTCCACGGTGGCATTTAAGGTCGCTCTCGAGCAGATGCGTGAACGGGGGTATGCCGAAAAATATAAGGACCGAAAAGAACCCATCCATCTGGTGGTCATTGTGTGTGGGCGAGATGCCCGAACTCTATTGGACATTCGGGTTGAGCCAATGGAATGAGAATATCAAACAACGGCATTGCTCGTAAGCAAGGGATTAAACGCAGCTGAAAACGTTTCATATTACTTGGACAATCCGACCGAATCTGACTAGTGTTGCATCGGGTGTGAGTCACTTTTGTTGGTAGCTTAGCAAGTTCCGCGCATTGTGGAATTCGAGAATATTAAGCATTTTCTTGTTCATTGGAAGATTTATCGGTCCGATGAGGGAATAGTCCTCAACGAGAGATCCAAAAACCGATCCATTGAGTGTTCATAAGCTTTAGGAGCAGCACTATCCAAACAAACTGCCTTGCACCCGGTGTCAATCGTTAACGCAAGTTTAACATTTTCGGAGTTTGGGAGTGTTATCATTTCGGCAGGTATTACTTTAAACCACCCATAGGTGTTGAAAATTGCGACCGTTTCCTCGTTGGGAAGTTTGCTGTGCGAACGCAATTTAGTCGGCAACAAAGGTTGAAGAATTCTAACGGTTTAAGTGATTGTTATGCCTGAGAATTTTTCTGGCAGTCAATCAATCGGTACTGGTGTCTACTAGCGTCTATCATGGGCTCCATTGCAGAAAATTCGCGATTAAACGCAGGCCAGTCTTCTGACTCTTTTCTGGGTGGAATTGAGTCCCAACCAAGTTATCATGCGCAACAATTGCTGTAACCGCGCCGCCATAATCGACATGCGCAATGCAATGCCGAGGTTCAGCCGTTCGAAACTGATAGGAATGAACAAAATAGGCGTGGTCGCCCTTGTCGATCCCATCAATGACCGCATGCGGATGGTCAATGATAAGGTCGTTCCAGCCCATATGCGGAACCTTCAGCTGCTGATCATCAGGGCGAATTTTCTCGACTTCGCCAGGTATCCAATCTAAGCCAGAAACTGCATGAAACTCATGGCCTTTGCTTGCCAGGAGTTGCATGCCGATACAGATGCCCAAGAAAGGTCGACCGTCTTTCTTGACAAGTTCAGCCATCGTCTCGAAGAGATCAGTTTGGCGGCTTAAGGCCCCCATACAGTTCGGAAATGAGCCATCGCCGGGAAGAACAATGCGGCTGGCTTGGGTGAGGTCGCGGGGATCAGAAACGATGGCGACCTTTTCAGATCGGGTTTCTCTTGTGACCCGCTCAAACGCCTTCACGGCCGAATGAAGATTGCCGCTTTCTAGATCGACAATTGCTGTAAACATCGTGCGTTACAGGTTTCCCTTTGTCGACGGAATCATTCCTGCCCGTCGAGCGTCTGGTTCAACCGCCATTCGCAATGCCCGCGCAACAGCCTTAAAAGTGGCTTCCGCGATGTGGTGGCTATTCAAGCCGCGTATTTTGTCGACATGTAGAGCCATTCCCGAATGAGTGCTGAAACTTTGAAAAAATTCGCGCAGCAACTCGGTATCGAACGTGCCGATTCGGGCGGCAGGAACATCGACAGACCAGCTCAAGAATGGGCGCCCCGAGAGATCTAAAGCAACACGGATTAGGGCGTCGTCCATGGGCAATAGGTAGTGACCGTATCGGTAGATCCCCTGTTTGTCGCCCAGTGCTCTTGCGATAGCCATGCCCAGAACAATAGCGACGTCTTCGACAGTGTGATGATCATCAATGAAGTTATCTCCCGTAGCACTGAGGGAGATGTCGATCAACGAATGAGCAGCAAGTTGATCTAACATGTGATCTAAAAACGGAACGCCGGAATCGCTCTGACAGAGACCAGTTCCGTCAAGGTTAATGTTGATCGTGACGTCGGTCTCGGCCGTTTTGCGGCTGACTTTGGCATTTCGCATTCACAATCTCCATTGTCATCTTGCCAGGGTAAATTTTGATTGATACGCTATTTTGGCTCGACGCCGCAGTGCGTCGGCGAACAAACCATCAAATGTCGCTAGTAATCAAGATTCGTGCTTTTCTCAGTTAAACGCTTTATTGCATGATCAGGCACAATGATAGTGCCCGTAACACGATGCGATGGCTAGGTGTTGATCCAAGGACACGTCGCATACATATTTGCCAATTCGGGTCTAGGTGCTTTGCTGATCGGTTGGGTATGATTTGTTTCGTTGGGTATCAACGCACCACTCATTTCGTTCGGACAGAGAAAACAGTTTTGACGATATGAACAAATTCTTCAAATGATTTTCCAGTTTTACATGGCGGACAATGAATAACGACGGTGTTTTACTGCAAGCGGCACGGTTGATTGCTGAATGGGATCCGGCGCTTTTCGAAATTGTTCTGCTGTCACTGCAGGTGACAATGTCGGCGGTGGTCATTTCGTGCTTGCTTGGATTACCACTCGGTGCGGCAGTTGGCGCGTTTCGATTTCATGGTCGTGGTGCCGTTATCTTGATTCTAAATGTTTTGATGGGCTTACCGCCAGTCGTCGTCGGACTATTGGTCTATCTGGTTCTTTCTGCCTCTGGCCCGTTGGGTGTATTGGAATTGCTCTATACGCCGACAGCAATGATTATCGCGCAGATCGTTCTCGTCACCCCGATTATCGCGGCACTATCGCGGCAAGTCATTGAAGATCTATACCTAGAGTATGCCGAGCAATTTGCGTCCTTTGGCGTCAGCCGGTATACACGAGTTCGGGCTCTATTGTGGGATGCGCGCTACACGTTGCCGACTGTTGTTTTGGCTGGTGTCGGCCGTGCGGTCGCCGAAGTCGGTGCGGTAATGATTGTAGGTGGCAATATTAATCATGTAACGCGTGTGATGACGACGGCGATTGCGCTTGAAACCTCACGAGGCGATCTTGAGTTGGCGCTGGCTTTGGGCATTATTTTGTTGGCCTTGGCTCTCGTCGTTAACGTATTCGTAATGGCACTTCGGGGCACAAGGGTGAGAGGGGCTTATGCCTAAATGCGACGCCAAGAGGCAGTCGAGCCTCGGCGAAGTCATCGACTCGAAGATTGAACTGCCGCTGATTTCAGCCCGTGATATCGGCTTTTCCCTGAATGGCCAGTGGTTTCTCAAGGATGTTTCGATCACCGTACGCGCTCGGAAGCGCACGGTATTGATTGGGCCGAATGGTGCTGGGAAGAGTTTGCTTCTGCGGCTATTTCATGGCCTTATTCCTGCGAGCACTGGTGAGATTCTCTGGAAAGGCCAAAAATTGTCATCTAACAGTCAAGAATGTCAGGCAATGGTATTTCAACGGCCGGTAATGCTAAGGCGCTCGGTGATGGCGAACATGCGATTTGTCTTGGGCGTTCGAGGATTTGCTGGCAGAGAACAAACGCGTCGAGCGAAAGATGCGCTAGAGATGGCGGGTTTGACTTCATTGGCCAGCCGCCCCGCTCGCGTTTTATCTGGCGGTGAGCAGCAATGTCTTGCAGTTGCACGAGCTTTGGCTTGCGGACCAGAGTTGTTATTGCTTGACGAGCCGACGGCTAGCCTTGATCCCGCCGCCACTTCTCGCGTTGAGGAATTAATTACAGCGGCGCATGAGCGCGGTATTGCGGTGGTCATGGTGACTCATGACCAAGGGCAGGCGCGTCGAATGGCCGATCAACTCGTATTCTTGCAAAGTGGTCGTGTTGCCGAAGCTGGCGATGCCGCTGCGATGTTCGCTACGCCGAAATCTCCCGCATTGCGGGCGTGGCTTGATGGACGACTTTTTGTTGAAACCGAAGCGAATTAGCGGTTTGCCAGAGATGGCACGAAGATTGCTCGCGGTCATATCGCTATGTCTGAGCATTCTCACCCCCCTAAATGCTGCCGAGAATTACATTGTTATGCAATCGACAACTTCGGCAAAAAATTCAGGCTTATTTGATCATATCCTCCCGATTTTTAAAGCAGAGACGGGTATCGAAGTTCGCGTTGTGGCGGTCGGGACAGGCCAAGCAATCCGAAACGCGGCAAACGGGGACGGTGATGTTTTGCTAGTTCATTCGCGAGAGGCAGAAGAACAATTTATTGCCGATGGATTTGGCGTCAAAAGGTATGATGTTATGTACAATGACTTTGTCATTGTTGGTCCACCTGATGATCCAGCGAAAATCGCTGGGAGCGACGATGCCTTATGGGCTTTGCGGCAGATTGCCCTTGGCGAACATGACTTTATGTCACGCGGCGACGACTCAGGCACCCATAGGGCCGAGCGACGTTTATGGGAGTCGCTCGGAATATCACCGTCTGCTCGTCATCAGCGATGGTATAAGGAGACCGGTTCCGGAATGGGGTCTACTCTTAATATTGCGGTAGGAATTGCGGCTTATACGCTGACAGATCGCGGCACTTGGCTAGCATTCAAGAATAAACAAGATCACTTAATATTCGTTCAAGGTGACCCTCTGCTCTTCAATCAATATGGTATCATTGCGGTGAATCCTGAGCGACACCCGCATGTAAACAGTGAGAGCGCACAACGATTTATCGAATGGATTCGTTCGGATGTCGGCCAACGCGCAATCGCTGACCATCAGATTGAAGGCCAAAGTCTATTCTCTCCCAATGCGGTTGCGGCGCATGTTCAAAATTAATGATCGCGATACGCCGTTGTCGAACAACTTTGGGGTGCCGCGACCAAGAACAATGAATGATTAGGGATAGTCCCTGTCAGAACAGAATCAGCTGCTTTTCGCCCGGCATTGGCTCATCGTTGCTGCCATATTGCGCAGCAAAGTAGGATAGAGTTCTTTGCCAGCAGGAATGTTAGCCCCTAGCGGATCAATCTCAAGAATTTGCACGTTTTCGGATTCAAAAACCGAGTTGACTAGACCAGGATTAAACTGCGGTTCGGTAAAGACACAGGCGATTTGTTCCCGTTTTACCAGATCGCGCAGTTCAGCCACGCGTCTTGGGCTTGGCGGTGTAGCATCTGGCGCCAAAATTGCACCGACAGCTTCAACGCCGAAGCGTCGTTCAAAGTACTGATACGCGTCATGATAGACGGCAAAAGAGAGTGCCCCAGTTTGTTGAAACCGATCACTTAGTGCCTTCTCTAGTTCAAGCAGATCAGCTCGGGCCCGTTCGGCATTGGTTGCGTAAATTTCGGCATTGTCAGGATCTATTTCCGAGAGTGTTGCCGCTAAGGTGCTCACCCAAACGCGCGCGTTGAATGGGTCGAGCCAGGCGTGAATATCGACACCGTCGTGATCATGATCATGATGCCCGTGCCCATGGGCTTCCGCTTCCTTCGTATGCTCTTCGTGACCATGATCATCATGGCTATGTTCCTCATTCCCATGCTGATGCTCGTCATCTTCGTGCTTATGTTCTTCATGCCCGTGCTCTTCATGTTCATGTTTCTCATGTCCATGCTCGTGGGCGTGGTCATCATGCCCGTGTTCGTCTTGCTTGTGCCCGTGGTCATCATTGTCGTGTTCATCTGGCGCCAATGTCGAAAAGATCACTTTGTCCCGATAAGAATGTTGCGTTATCCCGTCGATTGCAATCAGTTCAATAGAACGCGCTTGTGGTGCTAAGCTCTCCTTGGTATCTGCCAGCCAAGCCACTAAATCTGGGCCCATCCAGATTAATAAATTAGAATCCTGAATTTTTTGAGCGTCAGAAGGTCGCAAAGAAAAATCGTGCGGAGACGCTCCGGGAGGCAAAAGCAGGTCTGGGACAACGACGCCGTCCGTAACCATTGAAACAAGCGAATGTACGGGTGGAATATCCGTTATAATCTTAAGGGGCGCCGCAAGGGTTACACCACTTCCGAACATTAAGAAGTAAACTGCAGTTGCGATTCGCAAAATACGCATTGCCAAAATCCTTATGTTACAATATTACATTAGCTGTCTTTAGTAAGAGAAGTTCGATAGTTAAGCAAGATCAAAATCTCAGGGAGAACAACGCCCACACGCATCATACGGAGCTAAACTCGACGGACGGGAATGCAGAGCACTGGTGACATCGTCAAAACGTGTGTGCGGCAACAAGAGTATGCGCTATTTGTGGGCGCTAGAAGTCGGTACTAGCCTTCGTCAGATCATATACGGATTCGGAAGGCCAATATATGCTATTACGTAAGCGACTCGGTATTGATACCGGCATTGCGCCGAATAGTTTGCTCTTGGGCGATAATGCGAAGGGCTTCGGTCTTAGCAAAAGCACCGTGCTTGATGCCGAGAATAACTGCTAAACGTAAAATGATGATATCATGAAGCTCATAGAAACGCGACGGCTGGGTTACGCCGTCAATGGGGAAGAGATACTAACGAACATCGACTTCGCTATTCGTGAAGGCGAGATTGTTACAATTGTTGGCCCCAACGGTTCGGGAAAGACGAGCCTCCTACGCGCCTTGATTGGCGCCATAGAGCCAACGAGTGGACAGGTTACGCGAGAGAAAAATCTCCGCATCGGATATGTACCGCAAAAGCTGGGCGTCGATCAAACTTTGCCGCTAACCGTTGGGCGTCTCTTGAGTTTGCCCACGCGGAAGTCACGCGATCACGTGAACAAAGCACTTACATCTGTCGGTGCCGATGGTCTTCAGCGACGACAAGTTGTGGAATTGTCAGGCGGACAATTGCAGCGCGTGCTATTGGCGCGAGCTTTGATCAATCGCCCCCAACTATTAGTACTCGACGAGGCGACACAAGGCCTTGATCAAGAAGGGCAATCAGCCTTCTTTCGTATCATTGCAAAAAAACGCGAGGAGTTGAACTGCGGAGTCGTTATGGTCAGCCACGACCTACATATTGTTATGAGTGCCTCGGATCGAGTTGTCTGCCTCAATCGACACATTTGCTGCCAAGGAACACCAGAGGCCGTGACCTCCGAGCAGCAGTGGCAAGATTTATTTGGAGTTGCGAACGAGGGTATGTTTGCGTTGTATCGGCATAAACATCAACAAGACTCTCCTGATCAATACCAAAATCCAACAGCGGTGGCACACAATGCTTGATGATTTTTTAATCCGAGCGGCCTTTGCTGGTGTCGGGGTTGCAGTGGCGACGGCACCCCTTGGCTGTTTTGTCGTCTGGCATCGGATGGTTTACTTCAGCGATGCAACAGCGCACGCTGCCATTTTGGGTGTCGCTCTGGCTCTCTTACTTGAGGCGCCAATTTTTGCCGGAACATTGGTTGCGGCGCTTGCAATGGCCCTCGCAGTAACTTTTATGGGACGCAACATATACGCGTTCGATACAATCCTGGGGGTGATGGCACACTCAGCGCTCGCAATCGGATTGGTTGCCGTTTCTTTGATAGGGGGAGTAAGAGTCGATCTCCACAGTCTACTCTTCGGTGATATCCTTGCCGTCTCTCGAAACGATCTCATAATTATCTGGCTCGGGGCGGCCGTCGTCTTCGGATTAACGATTTGGCGTTGGTCCCCGCTGCTGATCACCACCCTCAACCCAGATGTGGCGCAGGCCGCAGGAATTGACTCGCGACGGGAGAGCTTCTTTCTTACCTTAAGCTTAGCGGTAACCGTGGCAGTCGCTATTAAGGTCGTTGGTATCTTGTTGATTGGTGCCTTGCTTGTTATTCCAGCGGCTTCCGCCCGTTGCTTCGCACGCACACCCGAGGTAATGGCGGCATTGGCGGTGCTATTCGGGGTGGTTTCTGCCATCGCAGGTCTGCGCGTGTCATTTTTCTATGACACCCCGTCAGGCCCGACAATTGTTTGCCTTTTGGCTCTTATTTTCACACTAACAAATATTGGTCGCAGTCTAAGGCGCGCTCGGGCCGAAAGAGTATCCCATTGAAGGAACAAAGGTCTTATGCCTCTCAATGGAGGTTATTGGAACAGAGATGCGGATATTAATTCGTTGCTTGACGCCGCAAAATAGAGCGGAGTAAATCTCAGAGTTCACGATCATTTTGAGAATCTTGTGCTCGCGATTAAGTGTTGGATATAAGCTTCGACCGGATGTCGAGCGAAGCGGTAATTGTTATCTTTTATTGACTTGAGTCACGGTGAAAGAAAACCTAGGGTGAGGTTTTCGTGGTCATGGCAGCAACAACTCTCGAATCATGGGGGTCCATTTTTTGTTCGGCCACTTGGGAGGAGAAGTGAATGGACGGGCAAGTAGACGTTCCTGACATCAGGGCAGGCCGCTTGGGCGGTGCACAACTAGCGGAAAATTTTGCTGATCTTCACCCGCCGCTAAAGCAATATGAGGCGGTCGTGGCTGCGGATCGGTGTTTTTTCTGTTATGAAGCCCCCTGTATCGCAGCTTGTCCAACAGAAATCGACATACCACTGTTTATCCGACAAATACAGGCTGACCAGCCGTTGAGTGCCGCAAAAACAATCTTCGACCAAAATATCTTGGGCGGCATGTGTGCGAGAGTCTGTCCGACAGAAACATTGTGCGAGCAAGCCTGTGTAAGAGAACTATCAGAAGGTAAACCCGTTGAAATCGGACGCCTACAGAGATTTGCGACCGATCAAGCGATGGCTGTCGCGAAGCATCCGTATGACCGAGAACGGGAGACGGGCAAACGTGTGGTGATCATTGGCGCGGGACCGGCCGGATTAGCCTGCGCCCATAGGTTGGCAATGAAAGGCCACGCGGTTGATATCCTTGAGCGCCGCTCAAAACCAGGTGGCCTCAATGAATATGGAATCGCAGCCTATAAGACAAAAGACAACTTTGCTGCCGCCGAAATCGAGTGGTTGTTGCAGATTGGTGGGATTACGCTCCGAACAACTCACGAAACCAGTGATCTTGAGGCACTTGAAGCAATAATTGCGGACTACGATGCGGTATTCGTGGCAGTTGGTCTCGACGGCGTGAACTCCTTAAATGTTGCGCAAGAGTCATTAAGCGAAGTACAAAATGCGGTCGAATACATTGCAACGCTACGGCAGACGACTGATCTCTCAACCTTGCCCATTGGTAGACATGTGGTCGTCATTGGCGGCGGCATGACGGCGATTGACGCCGCTGTGCAAACAAAACTTCTCGGAGCCGAGAGCGTCACGATTGCCTACCGGCGTGAGCAAAGCGCGATGCCCGCCAGTCGCTATGAGCAAGATATTGCGACATCGCGAGGGGTTCGTATCCTTTGTAACGTACAACCATTGCATTTGGGACGTAACTCTAACAGCCGCGAGATCGAACTTGAATATACCACTGAAATCAATGGACAGCTTCGAGGAACTGGCGAAACGCTACGGCTCTCGGCTGATCAAGTCTTATTGGCAATCGGCCAATCGTTAGATCAATCGTTGGCGAATCTGACCTTAGAGTCAGGAAAAATCAAAACGAATAGTTCAGGACGCACGAACTTAGAAAAAGTATGGGCTGGCGGTGATTGCGCAACTAATGGAACCGATTTAACCGTGACGGCGGTAGCACAAGGCAGAGACGCCGCAGAGGATATTCACAATTACCTCATGACCCAAAATTATGGCTAACGAAGCAATAATATCGTTTACCAATGCTTTATACCCAATATCGCAAGCTAGTATGGGGAGATCTAGTGATTGCAATCCAGAGTACCGAATGGCAACGGGTTAATTTCGATGGCGGCCAAACAACAGGTTTGGCTCACCGCAAGCAAGAAATTTATCAAAAGGGATAAGAAATGGCAGATTTAAGTTGTGATTTCTTGGGCATTCGCAGTCCCAATCCATTCTGGCTGGCCTCGGCGCCGCCGACCGATAAAGCTTATAATGTGCGTCGGGCTTTCGAGGCCGGATGGGGTGGAGTTGTTTGGAAGACTCTGGGGGGCGAAGGCTTACCAATCGTCAATGTCAATGGCCCACGATATGGCGCTCTTCACAGCAGCGACCGCCGCCTTATCGGGCTGAATAATATTGAGTTGATCACGGACCGTCCCTTGCAGACCAACTTAGAGGAGATTGCCGAGGTTAAGGCCGAATACCCCGACCGCGCCATGATAGTCTCAATAATGGTGCCGTGCGAGGAGGCGGCTTGGAAGGCGATCTTGCCTCGTGTCGCGGAAACCGGTGCAGACGGTATTGAACTAAATTTCGGATGTCCGCACGGCATGAGCGAGCGCGGTATGGGGAGTGCCGTCGGTCAGGTGCCCGAATATATCGAAATGGTTACCCGTTGGTGCAAGACACATTATGACCAGCCCGTCATTGTCAAACTTACGCCGAATATCACCGACATTCGATATCCGGCGCGAGCGGCAAAGAATGGCGGCGCGGACGCTGTATCCCTAATAAATACAGTTTCCTCTATTATTTCGGTAAATCTGGAAACGTTCGCGCCCGAACCTAGCATTGATGGCAAGGGGACACACGGGGGCTATTGCGGTCCAGCCGTCAAGCCCATCGCCCTCAATATGGTGGCTGAAATCGCCCGTGACGCTGAGGCATCAGGGATACCAATCTCAGGAATCGGTGGGGTAACCAACTGGCGAGATGCGGTCGAATTCATGCTGCTTGGCTGTGGGAATGTTCAGGTCTGTACCGCTGCAATGACATATGGTTTTCGCGTGATTGATGAGATGACTGCGGGTTTGAGCCGATGGATGGACGAGAAGTCGTTTGATCGCGTTGCCGATATCGTTGGACTCGCGGTGGAAAATGTTACGGATTGGCAGTATCTCAATCTAAGCTTCGTCACCAAGGCTCGTATCAATCCCGACTCATGTATACGCTGTGGACGCTGTTTCGCGGCCTGTGAGGATACCTCGCACCAAGCGATTGCAATGTCAGAAGATCGGGAGTTTACGGTCATTGACGAGAACTGTGTCGCTTGTAATCTGTGCGTCGAAGTTTGCCCAGTAGAAGACTGCATTACAATGCAGAAATTACCATCGGGCTCGCTCGACGAGCGGTCCGGGCAGTTGGTCACGGATGACTATTTCAATTGGACCATGCATCCTAATAATCCAATGGCGACACCACTTGATTAGCGCGTTGTATAGTCATCGCAAAAGATCGGCAGTGTTGAGAAAGGCGAGGGTTCATTGCGATAGTTTGACCGAGCACTTTGCGCGGTTGTTTGAGCCATGGGATCAATGAGAGCGTTGGGTTTGCAGATCAAAATTGCGATCAAAATGTGTTAAGAGTGGTTTTCCCTCGGGTCGTAATTCAAAATCAGGATGCTGAAGCGAGAATTGAAGCAACATAGAATGATGATAATTTTGCCGATTCACGAACGGCTAACAGCGAGAATTAGGATTGGGAGGTAACATGACGGCCCCTGGAGAAAATCTTAGGGTAAACGGCGAAAGGCTGTGGGATAGCATCATGGAAATCGCCAAAATTGGCCCCGGTATCGCCGGGGGTAACAACCGGCAAACGCTTACCGCCGCCGATGGTGAGGCACGAACATTGTTTAAAAAATGGTGCGAAGAAGCGGGTTGTGGCGTCGGGGTTGATCAAATGGGAAACATGTTTGCCCAACGCGATGGCACTGACGCATCGGCGCTCCCAGTCTATGTGGGCTCGCATTTGGATACGCAACCGACAGGTGGCAAGTTCGATGGCGTTTTAGGCGTTCTCGGCGGACTAGAAGTAATTCGTACCTTGAATGATTTGGATATTCGAACGAAACACCCAATTGTGGTAACAAATTTCACAAACGAGGAGGGCACCCGTTTTGCACCGGCAATGCTAGCTTCGGGCGTGTTTGCGGGTATTCATGAACAGGACTGGGCGTACGCACGCGAGGACGCCGAGGGCAAGCGTTTCGGTAGTGAACTCGAACGAATCGGGTGGAAGGGGCAAGAAGTCACCGGCGAGCGCAAGATGCACGCGTTTTTTGAACTGCATATTGAGCAGGGACCAATTTTGGAGGTGGAAAACACGGATATTGGCATTGTCACCCATGGACAGGGGTTGTGTTGGCTCCAAGTTACGATAACGGGTAAGGAGGCGCATACTGGTTCTACCCCTATGGATATGCGCAAGAATGCTGGACTGGGGATGGCACATGTGCTGACGCTGGTTGATGATATTGCCCGCCAGCATCAACCTCATGCCGTGGGGGCAGCAGGTCATATTGATGTATCGCCGAATTCTCGCAATGTGATCCCGGGCCGCGTGGTCTTTACCATTGATTTTCGATCTCCAGACATTGAGTTGATTGCGGATATGGAGGCCCAACTGCGGTCGGGTGCCCAAGAAATTTGCGAAAGATTGGATCTTCGGGTTGAATTCGAAAAAGTTGGTGGCTTTGATCCCGTTGAATTTGACGCCGATTGTGTTGCGACCATTCGGGATGCCGCAAAGCGGTTGGGTTACACCGCTCGAGACTTGATTTCTGGCGCCGGTCACGATGCTTGTTGGATTAATCGCGTGGCGCCAACTGCCATGGTAATGTGTCCCTGCGTTGATGGACTATCGCATAACGAAGCCGAGGAAATCACGCCACAGTGGGCCCGCGCAGGCACCGATGTCTTATTTCACGCTGTTGTTCAAACTGCGGAGATCGTTGAGTAACGCGATGAGCAATGAGCGGGACTTCTAACAGGCAGCGGTTCAACGGCAGAGCTGCAAGCGGATCCGCAGTTCGCGAAATCATGAGGGTTTTGAGAGTTAATTGAGTTTCGTTTTTGCGCGATGAGCAGTATCGGAACCCATTTTGCGGCCAGCGAGGCGGTCAAAGGATTGATGACGCTGTTTGCATAGTGGTTTCCGTCTTAAGTATCCTTGATGGTAGCTATTTCCGAATTTTAGAGCTTCCCACCAATCAACGAATTGAGAAAGGACAATCGACATGTCGATAGTGGTAAAAGGCGGTACAGTATTGACGGCTGACCTGACGTATTCGGCGGATGTCTTAATTGAAGGCGGTAAAATCATCGAAATTGGCGCCGATCTCTCTGGCGATGAGGTTTTAGATGCCGCCGATTGCTATGTTATGCCTGGCGCCATTGATCCCCATACCCATCTGGAGATGCCCTTCATGGGTACTTATTCTTCTGATGACTTTGAGAGCGGAACGCGGGCAGCCCTGGCGGGCGGAACCACAATGGTGGTCGATTTTGCGCTGCCTAATCCCGGCGAGGGGTTGTTGGAGGCCCTCAAGCGATGGGATAACAAGTCGACGAGAGCAAATTGCGACTATTCTTTCCATATGGCGGTCACTTGGTGGGGCGAACAGGTCTTTGATGAAATGAAGACCGTCATTGAGGAGCGAGGAATTAATTCATTCAAGCATTTCATGGCGTATAAGGGCGCCTTGATGGTGAATGACGATGAAATGTTTGCCTCTTTCCAGCGTCTGGCTGAACTTGGAGGGATTGCGCTTGTGCACGCCGAAAATGGTGATGTTGTCGCAGAGATGAGTGCCAAGCTTCTTGCCAGCGGCAATACTGGGCCAGAAGCACATGCCTATTCGCGGCCGTCCAGTGTCGAAGGTGAGGCGGCGAACCGCGCCATTATGATTGCTGATATGGCCGGGGTACCCTTGTACATCGTGCATGTGTCTTGTGAAGAGGCCCATGAGGCTATTCGGCGGGCGAGAATGCAAGGCAAACGGGTCTGGGGTGAACCGTTAATCCAGCATTTAACACTTGATGAGAGCGAGTATTTCTCGACCGATTGGGATCACGCAGCCCGCAGGGTCATGTCGCCGCCCTTCCGCGATAAAAAGCATCAAGAATCACTTTGGAATGGGTTGATCTCTGGCTCACTGAGTGTCGTTGCGACCGATCACTGCGCCTTCACCACCGAGCAAAAGCGATTTGGCGTCGGGGACTTTACCAAAATACCAAATGGGACGGGCGGGCTAGAAGATCGGTTGCCAGTCCTATGGACAAATGGGGTGGCAACTGGACGCCTAACGCCGAATGAATTTGTTGCGGTAACGGCGACAAACATCGCCAAAATCCTCAACTTATACCCGAAAAAAGGCGCTATTCTGGTCGGATCAGATGCCGACATTGTTGTGTGGGATCCTGCTAAGGAAAAGGTTATTCGCGCTGAAACCCAGCAGTCGGCCATTGATTACAATGTCTTTGAGGGTCATGCGGTTAAAGGATTACCTCGTTTCACGCTTACCCGCGGACAGGTTGCGGTTTATGACGGTGAGATTCGCTCTCGCGAGGGTCACGGTCAATTCGTCACTCGCGAACCAAACAATACGGTAAACCGTGCGCTATCAACTTGGAAAGAATTGATCGCACCACGACCAGTTGAGCGCACTGGAATTCCCGCATCGGGTGTATAGTAACGAGGGGGAGAGTCGCATGACGACAGCGGCAGCGGCTCCTGCTGTTCAACCCGTTGTTGTAACGCGGGGCCTAGACCTCACTTTTCAAACAAACGACGGACCGATTGAGGCGTTAAAGCAGATCAACTTGACCGTGAATCAAGGTGATTTTGTTAGTTTCATCGGTCCGTCGGGTTGCGGGAAAACAACACTGTTGCGGGTAGCTGCGGGATTAGAATCCCCGTCCGCAGGCGAGATCACTGTGAACGGGATGACGCCTGATGAGGCGCGAAAGCACCGCGCTTACGGCTACGTTTTTCAAGCAGCGGGATTGTATCCATGGCGCACGATTGCAGGTAATATCAAACTGCCCTTAGAAATCATGAAATACTCGCGAGCCGAACGCGAAGAGCGCGCTGCCCGTGTCCTCGAGTTGGTGGATTTAGCGGGATTCGGCAAGAAATTTCCTTGGCAATTGTCTGGTGGTATGCAGCAGCGGGCTTCAATTGCTCGCGCCCTAGCGTTTGATGCTGAGATACTATTCATGGATGAACCGTTTGGGGCCCTCGATGAAATAGTCCGCGATCATCTTAACGAGCAACTACGAGCCCTATGGCAAAGGACAAAGAAGACTATCGGTTTTGTGACTCACTCAATTCCCGAAGCAGCCTATCTGTCGACCCGTATTGTCGTGATGAGTCCACGGCCGGGCCGAATCACCGATGTCATAGAAAACCCACTGCCAGACGAACGGCCACTCGACATTCGAGATACCCCCGAATTTCTAGCGGTGACCCATCGAGTTCGTGAGGGATTGCGCGCCGGACATGCTTACGCGTGAACACGCACTGTCAGCAGTAATGGGCTGGGCGTCTAGGAAATGATGGTAGTGCGTGTGAGCATCGTTATGGATTTCTGATGCGAAATGTTTTGCCAATTCTTTCGGTTCTGGGCGGACTGCTTGCACTATGGTACCTCGCTGTCGTGCCAATGAACCTGCGTACCGCGCTTGACCAAGCCGAGCGGGCAGGCGTATCGGTAGTACCTTCAACCGCTATAGAACGCCGAGAAGCTTCAGTTTGGTACTTGATGCTCAACAACTCCGATCAGTTTGCTGCTACTTACGATATACAGCGATCACGACTTCCTACTCCTGATCAGGTGGTGAGCGAACTTTGGAAAACTACTGGCGCTATGGCGTTGCGTGGCCGAGCAATGACGAAACGCTCATTGATTTACCATGGCTGGATAACGTTACAATCGACACTCTGGGGGTTTCTGCTTGGAACCCTGGTGGGAATTGTGAGCGCGGTGGTGATGGTTTATTCTCGTTCGGCTGAGTTGACCTTAATGCCGTGGGCCATAATCAGTCAGACCATACCAATTGTTGCTCTTGCGCCGATGATTATCGTGCTCTCGTCACAGTTGGGAATTGAGGGCCGCGGCGTTCCGAAGGCAATAATCTCGGCTTACCTATGTTTCTTCCCAATCTTAGTCGGGATGGTAAAGGGTTTGCGATCACCAGATCCGAGCCAATTGGATCTATTGAAGACCTATCACGCCAGTGCCTTACAAGTATTTATTAAGTTGCGACTTCCAGCGGCGGTTCCCTTCCTATTCACCTCACTTAAAATCGGTATTGCGGCCGCGTTGGTTGGAACGATTGTCGGCGAACTTCCCACCGGCGCGATCAGTGGGCTTGGCGCACGAATTCTTATCGGGGATCAGTTTGGTACCCCGTTGGCGATCTGGTCGGCGTTATTTGCAGCTGCGATCATGGCTGGTATTTTAGTAACTCTACTTGATTTGCTGCAGCGCATGACCCTTCGCAAAATGGGGGTAGCACATTGACCAGTTTACTTCTTGCCTTGCTATTCCTGCTCGCGGCTCTAGTCGTGAATTACCTTCTCGTACGGTCTCGTTGGCAAGACGCGACCATTATTAAATTCATTTTACCAGCGGTTTTTGGATTGGCGCTCCTATTCGTTTGGGAGGGATTGGTCCGCAGCTTTGAGGTATCGCCGGTAATTCTGCCCGCACCGCTCGCAATCGCCGATACATTTTTGAGTTCTCTCGGGTTGCTATGGCAGGACTTTATACAGACCGTTATCAAGGGTGCGATGACAGGTTTCTTGATAGGCTGTACGGTCGCATTTGCCGTTGCGATCGCGATTGACCGCTCATCCTTCCTCACGCGGGGGCTTTTACCTATCGGTAATTTTGTCGCGGCATTGCCGATTATTGGTATTGCACCCATTCTTGTGAATTGGTTTGGTTTCGATTGGCAATCGAAGGCTGCCGTCGTGGTGGTGATGGTTTTTTTCCCAATGCTTGTGAATTCGGTGCAAGGACTTCGAGCGAGTGAAGCGATACAGCGAGATTTGATGCAGACTTATGCTGCCAACTATTTTCAAACGCTCATCAAACTGCGATTGCCCGCGGCTATGCCATTTATTTTTAATGGATTAAAGATAGCGACAACCTTGGCGTTGATTGGGGCAATTGTTGCTGAGTATTTTGGTTCCCCGACTCGGGGTATGGGATTTCGAATTTCAACTGGCGTTGGTAGCTTGGCAATTGATCTCGTGTGGGCTGAAATTGTGATGGCTGCGGCTGCTGGAACAGCCTTTTTTGGTTTGATGTCGGTATTGGAGCAACGGGTCACCTTTTGGCACCCATCCCAGCGTTCCAAGCGATAAGTTTGTTGCTTGATTAGGAGGCCTAGAACGTAACATGGTAACTCGTGAGGAGGTTTTAGCGGCGTTAGAGGGCGTGCGAGACCCGCACACTGGTGATAGCATCGTGGCAACAGGGGCGGCTCGCGCAATTACTATTGATGCAGGCGAAGTACGGTTTGTCATTGAAATTGATCCGAAGCGAAGTGAGGAGATGGAGGCTGTTCGCGTACAAGCCGAGGGTGTGGTTCGGCGATTAGACAGTGTAACGAAGGTTTCGGCGATGTTAACGGCCCATTCTGAAAAGTTACCACCAAACTTACGAACGCCCAAACGCACCGACCCAAGAAATCCTCAGGCCATACCCGGCGTTAAACGAATTGTTGCGATTGCCAGTGGGAAAGGTGGAGTTGGTAAGTCCACTGTGGCAGCGAACCTTGCCTGCGCTGTGTCGTTATCGGGGCGTCGGGTTGGATTGCTGGACGCTGATGTATACGGCCCTTCGCAACCGCGTATGTTGGGAATTTCGGATCGGCCAGCGAGCCCTGATGGCAAGATAATTATCCCTTTGCACAACCATGGCGTGACGATGATGTCGATTGGTCTAATGACGGGCGAAGATCAAGCGATGATTTGGCGGGGACCAATGCTAATGGGCGCCTTGCAACAGATGATGGGGCAAGTCAGGTGGGGAGAACTTGATGTTTTATTCGTCGATTTACCGCCCGGTACTGGGGATGTGCAACTGACGTTGACACAAAAATTTCAGGTCGATGGGGCGATTGTTGTTTCGACCCCTCAGGAGGTTGCATTGGCGGATGCTCGCAAGGGCATCAATATGTTTAATCAAATGAAAACACCGATATTGGGTCTTGTTGAGAATATGGCTGCCTACATTTGTCCAAACTGTGGACATGAAGACCATATTTTTGGACAGGGGGGCGTTGCCGCTGAAGCCAAAAAACTTGGTGTCCCGCTGCTGGCACAGATTCCCTTAAGTCCAGCGACAAGAGTTGCTGCTGATAGTGGAACACCTATTGTCGTGTGTAACTCTCAAAGTGCGCCCGCCAGAGTGTTTATGGCCTTGGCCAGAGACTTGATAGATCAGGATCTGGTTTAAGTGCCGAGGAAGATCGGCAAACTGATGAGTTGAATATTATCCGATAATACTTGTGTGGATCGGGCTTGCGTCAAGTATTTGGTAACTTGTCAGAGTTTGCGTCTAGCATTTTCTTGCAGCTCTAGCGATTAATTCCGCATTTGTTGATTTTTGTAATAGAAGGTAGTTTCTTATGGCTAATCAAGTAGGAACCATTGTTTGGAACGAACTTAACACTCATGATATTGAGGGAGCCAAAGCTTTCTACGGTGCACTACTTGGCTGGACTTACTCAGTTGAGGGACCACACAATTATTTGGTAGCCAACAAGGACGGCACTCCTGTTGCTGGCTTTTTTGATCTTTCCGAACTGGAGAATTCTGAATCGATTCCGTCAAGTTGGCTCATGTACATTGAAACCTCGGATATCGAGTCCGCAGTTGAGAAGGCACTGGCATCTGGTGGAACGAGTCTTAGACCGCCCTTTACAATTTCTGGGGTCGGACAAATCGCAATCATTATGGACGGTGCTGGTGCCTGCTTTGGTCTCATTCAGTCTCAAAATCAATGATAATTGATTAGCAGGTTGCTAAACACATTGATTGCGACCAATGACCACTTTGAGAACGCAGTGTGAGTAATGCTGGCTGACGATAATTGCTACGAAATGTCGAGCATATTGGCTGGCTTAATCGTGAAACAGTAGCAAGGATCGCCGTCAGTTGCATCGTTCAACCGCTAAATTTTTTCGTAGCTCCCAAAGATAAAAACATAGTTGTGCGGGCGGGTCTCAAAACTTTAACTTGCGAGTTATTTCTTTTGGAGATATGAGGGAGAGATGAAAATAATATTTGGACCAGATGATGGCTGAACCGCTGTTTGATAGTCATAGAGAGTTCGAGAGGCTCTCCGAAGCTGGCTTCAAAAGAGAGCAGGCTGAGGCTATTGTGCATTCTTTGCAAACCGTATTGATTGGTGGAGTTTCGACCAAGGCAGATATTGAACGTCTTGAGTCGGCGAACAGGGCAGATATTGAACGTCTTGAGTCGGCGAACAGGGCAGATTTTGAACGCCTTGAGTTGGCAATAGAGGCCAGCGGTAAGGAAGCAAAGGCGGATATTGAACGTCTTGAGTCGGCGAACAGGGCAGATATTGAACGCCTTGAGTTGGCAATAGAAGCCAGCCGTAAGGAAGCAAAGGCGGATATTGAACGCTTTGAGCTGGCGTACAAGGCCGATATTGAACGCCTTGAGTTGGCAATAGAAGCCAGCCGTAAGGAAGCAAAGGCGGATATTGAACGCTTTGAGCTGGCGTACAAGGCCGATATTGAACGCCTTGAGTTGGCGCTCAAGGCCGATATTGAACGCCTTGAGTTGGCAATAGCGACCAGCCGTAGGGAAGCAAAGGCCGATATTGGGCAACTTGAGGCTAGAATAGAAGCCCGAATTGCGCAGACAGCGACCACGCATTTGAAGTGGCTTATCGGTATTGCGATCACGCTTGGAGGGGTGATCATCGGATACCTTCATTACTTTGCTGGGTGAAATTTCAAAAAAATCCTTTCGGCGGCTTTACCCCGTTTTGCCTCGCTCTAAGCATGAGCAACCTTTGGACTGTAAATTTGGCAGCGATCACAACATCACAACAGAACCAAATGCCATCAAGTGAACTGCAAAGTAGAAAAACAAAAGAGATTAACGTTGCGCCTCACGCAATTAGGTTCATGACAGCGATATCAGTCCGTGCCTTAACTGTGAAAGTTATAAAGGTATTTCAATTTTCGACGAAAATGGCGCGTTTAGGATCATAGCAGAATTCTGAAATAGAACCGTCTTTGATCCGTTCAACAGCCTCTTCGACAACATCAAAAGGTACGACAAACCACTCGCGTGCGGTGCAAGGATTTCCGAATCGATCAATGATTTCAATTTCAAGTCGTGCGGGCTCGAAAATGCGGTGTATCAGATTTTCCAACTTTGTGCGATAAATGTTGTACAGTTCGTAGGTTGCGATAACCTCTACGTCTGCAAGTAGTATAAGAAAATGAAAAGTAGCAGAGGGACAAGCCATATCAAGCGTTTAGTTGTCTATCCAATGAAGAACTTTGAAGCCCACAGTCAGCGGTCACTTTAGTTGGTTTTTTTGGCAAAGCCGCTGGCTTCTCATTGAGAGATTTTCCGCACTAAACCTGATCTGCAGTTATCCCTGTGAAAAGAGCCTCTTGTAGGAAAAATGTCAAACCGCTAGTTGCCAAGTTTTCTCTACAGAAAATATAATAATAGTCATGGAAGTTGGCATAGGTGACCATGAAGGCAAAAATTCGCTAGCCATGATTAATTCATGTCCTCCAGAAGCCTTCCGTGCCTGCATGTTTCAGCAATCACGTCGCCAAGAGAACCTAAGCCGCGGGCTTCAAGCATCGGGAGCATGTGACATAAGACCTCGGCGGTCGCTTGCGCATCGCCAATCGCTGAGTGACGCAGCTCAGCAGGAATCGATATACCAAATCGCTCAGTTAAGGCATCAAGAGTATGGGGTACACTTGCACCAAAGAGCACTGCCGACAGCAAGACAGTGTCAAGAACTGGGTGTTCCCAAGCCAGTCCGGCTCGCGGCGCATAACGGTGAAAAAACGCTAAATCAAAAGGTGCATTGTGTGCGACCAGTACCGAATTAGAGCAGAATTTATAAAAGCTATGCGCTACGCTCACGAAATCGGGGGCATCCTGTACCATTGCATTGGTAATTTTATGAACCTTCGTCGCTGACATGGGAATCTTAATTCCAGGATTAACGAGCGTGTCAAACACCTCTCCCTCAACAATTCGTCCCGCTACTACCCGCCGAGCGGCGAGTTGTACAACCTCGTCCTTATTGGGTAGCAGACCCGTCATCTCGCAATCAAACACGACAAAACAAATCTCTGACAGTCGGCAATTATGTAATGTTGGAACAACAGCCTGATTCAGCAAATCAAAATCATAAACCAGCGGTCGAGCGGCTTCCGACGAAATCTGCGCGTGAGCATCCTCAATCACCAACATATAACCTGACCCGTCGTTCAACGGCTTTAAAATGGCATCAAAATTCAGAGCCCCATCAATCCCGAATAAGGTAGCTTTTGCATCCCGCCCAGTTTTGATGAGAGACGCATACGCTGACTTAATCGATTTCGGTTCAAAATAGTCAAATAAAGATGCGTTTAAGCGGGGATGGGCAATTTGTGCCAAGATGCTTGCCGATTGCGAGTCGTATAATACAATTTGGTGCGCCGGGCTTACGACAATCATTGCGACCGGAATTTCTGACAGCAAGGCCGTCAATTGTCGTTTTTCCGCCGCTAGCCGCTCAGTTTCTTTCATGATCGCTGATGCCGCTTGTTCGGTACTTTGTGTCAGTCGACCCGCAAGGGCACTCGCGGCAGGAGCAAGATCACCGAGATGTTTGGCAGCAACTTCATCAATGGCTACCTTTTGTCCAGTATGAGCCCTAATGCGCAATTCGGCTGCAATGCGCTCAATGGGTTTTGCAACATTCTCGTCAAACAAGAGCCAAATGCCCGTGACAATGGCGAGCATCGGGATCACGATCACGAGGCCAGAAAAAATAAACGGGTCCAAAAGTTCCACATTTTGCGCTCGATTGAACCCAATAAACAATCCAAGGCCTGTCGATAACAAACTGCCAAACGCAATGAGCAAAAAGAAAATAAAGATTCGCAGTCGCAGGCTCAGTCGATTTAGCATCACGATACCTCACAACCGGTCTGAAGAATTGGATCTTCAGCCGGGACACTGATCCATGAAACATTCTCAACGCGCCCAACACGATCAAATGCACTATCGTCTGCCAGCAGCGCCCGTCGCAGTCCGTTACAATCAAGGAGAATGCGGGTATGGTTTACAGTTTGCCAACGCCCAAAGAAAAATGCGTCAATGATGCGTTGATCCGGCAGTAAAGGATGCTTAAGCAATGAGGCCGCATCAATTGCAGCAAATCGATCAATGTACGGCACAAAGTACGTCCAGGGCCGATACCATGAAAAATTCTCAACAGATTGGGCAACAACCATTTCAGTTGGCAACGAAGCTACAGTGCGTTGGTACCAACTGTACTCGCTAATTAGTGTGGTCGCAAACATACCTAGACCAGCACCTACTGGAATCAACCAACGTGGCAAGCGGCCCCCAACGACCTTGTTGGTCAACATGATCACCCCAGCGACCGCCAGTCCCGCAAAAACCGTCCCGATCAATTCTAGAAACATCGACTTATCTCTTCGGCGAGCTTCTCGCCAATCATCCAGCTCTACCTGTAGTTGTCAGGTAAAGCCTAACTCAACATGCCCTTGCCTTGCGATAGGGCCGATTGCATTGTCTTGATCACAACGAAGGCGTCACGCAGGTGGCTACGTTCAAAATCGGATAGGTCAGAGGGCGCCATAAAGTTATCAGCAGCGTCGCCAGATTTGATTTGCAAAGCCTGCTTTTCCAAGCGCGTCTCAGCAATCAAATCATAAGCATCAATGAGATCTCGTGCTCCCGAAGAACTGATCTCCCTCACGCTTTCTGCGGCTGTCAGGCGTGTAAGCGTATTTGCCGGGGTCAACTGAGCGCGTAGGGCATAAACGCGCCCCAGATCGACTACCGGCACGACGCCATTGTGTTTGAGATCAATTTTGTTGCGATATTCACCAGCGCGGATTGTCGCAAATCCCCGTAATAATCCTAGAGGCGGTTGATGCTTAAGCGAATTGGCAATCATGTGCGCAACAAAAATCGAATTACGAGAAGCCGCCTTAAGGGTTTCCGCTTGTAAGCCATCGTAGAGGGCCAGTGTGCCGCTGATTGGCCTGAGATCAAACATCACACTCGCCAGCATCTGGGCTTCGGGATCAGGTTTTCTGATCCACTTGGCAAAATAATCTCGCCAGACTTTTTTTGGCTGACACCACCGGGGGTTCGAGGCCATCATATCACCGGGGCAATATTCGTAACCGCAGATCGCCAAACCGTCACAAACAAATTTTGCGAGTTCGGTAAAATAGGGCCGATCATCCGAATGCATCGCATCATCAATGATGATACAGTTATCTTGATCGCTGACGCCTGTTTGCTCCTGCCGACCTTGGCTGCCACAAGCTAACCATACGTAGGGTGCCGGCGGTGTTCCTAATCGGCTCTCACCCAAATGCAGTAACCGTCGAGTTGTGGCATCGGCAATGTCGGTAATCAATCGCGTGACCACATCGTGGCGACTACCGCCAGCGACAAGCTGGACAAGAAGTTTAGGGATTTTTGCGGTGTCCGCCGCAATTTCTTCGGGCGTGGTGGCTTTCGCAATGCCAGCAATTAATTCACCAGAACTTACGGCTTGATAACGCGTAAGATCGGTTTGGGTAACAATTCCGATCAATTTGTCGCCAAGCAGGATGGGTACTTGCCTAACTTGCCGCTCCATCATCGTATGTAAGACATCCGAACCAATGGAAGTCGGCGACAGCGAAACCGGTTCGCGGGTCATTAACTCCCCAAGCGGCGTATCGGCGGGCATGCCTTCCCCCACAATGCGTGAAGAAAGATCTCTCGCCGTAACAATTCCCGCGAAGTGTCCATCTTCAAGAACGCAAATTGTTGAAATGTCATTTGCGGCCATGATCCGTGCCGCGCTATTCGCCGGGTCCTTGATGCTGAGCGCTATTGGCACTGGCGTCATCAAATCTTCGACGGGCGAAGTTGCAAGGTCGTTATTGCCGACGCGAGCCGGGCGACGCCGATCAAAAAACTTCGCGACGTCCGGCTCGCTTGCCATCAAGAAATTGAAATCGACCGCCGGCAATAACAGCAGCACACAGTCGGATCGCGCCAAGGCACTTGTGATCGCAACGCCGTCGCGAACTAACCCTCGCTCGCCAAACGAGTTTCGTGGACCCAGGATCGATAATGAAGCCTGATTTTCGTCTTTAATCTCAACTTGTCCCTCGAAAATGACATATAGCCCATCAAGGGTTGCACCATGTTGATAGATATAATCGCCTTCGGCAAAGCGGCGTTCTTTGAATTTGGCAATCAGTTCATTGAGACGCGCATTTGTTAGACTAGCATAAGGAGATATCTCGGTGAAAAAACGAAGTAACTCGCTAGGTTGAATTCGCATGACAAGCGTACTCCTCAAAAAAATGCCCGCCCAGTTTACTGGACGGGCACTGATTTTCGCCGCTCAATGAGCTTAGTCAAAGAAGTCAGATGTCAATGGTCTGCCGCCGCTGCACCCGCTCCTCGCGGAACGCGAACGCTTGCGACCAGTGCTTTAATTTCTGCTGGCGTCTCTTTAGTCATTCCCGATACAATATACGCAACTGCGAAATTGATCATTGCACCGATCGCGCCGAACGACGTTGATCGGATGGTACCAAGGAGCGGGTCCGCATCAGTAAAGCTGTTGGTTCCGGGAATAAACAGCCAGCCTTTGTGCAGAAAGATGTAGACCAAGGTCACGGTCAAACCCGCCAGCATGCCAGCAACGGCGCCACTGTTATTGATGCGGGTCGAGAAGATTCCCATCATTAGTGCCGGAAAAATTGACGCGGCTGCTAACCCAAAAGCAAGTGCCACCGTCTGCGCCGCAAATCCAGGCGGATTCAGTCCTAGATACGTGGCAACGATAATCGCAGCCGCCATCGCCAGTCGAGCCGACAAGAGTTCGCCTTTTTCAGAGATGTCGGGGCGAATGGCGCCTTTGATTAGGTCATGGGAAACCGCAGAAGAAATTGCCAACAGTAGTCCAGCAGCAGTTGAAAGGGCGGCGGCTAAACCACCTGCTGCCACCAGACCGATTACCCAGCCGGGAAGGTTAGCAATTTCAGGATTGGCCAACACAAGAATATCGCGATTGAAGTTGGTCAGTTCGTTACCTTGCCAACCTGCCGCTTCAGCTCTTTCCTGCATCGCAGGGCTAGCATCGTTATAATACTGAATGCGGCCGTCGCCGTTTTTATCTTCCCATCCGAGCAAGCCGGTCTTTTGCCATGTTGCCATCCAATCATAGCGAGGATCATTCTCAATCATTTCGACTGATACAGCGTCATTCTGGGTACCGTTTGGCCACATCATTTCCGTGATGTTTAATCGAGCCATGGCGCCGACAGCGGGGGCTGTCAGATATAGCAAAGCGATAAAGACGAGAGTCCACCCTGCTGACCAGCGGGCATCCGCAACGCGAGGGACCGTAAAAAACCGCATGATTACGTGCGGCAGACCCGCAGTGCCAATCATCAGTGAGAGGGTAAACAAGACCATGTTGAGGGTATCAGCGTGGTGCAGTGTATACTCCTTAAAGCCGATATCGGTAACGATGGCATCAAGCTTGGTTAGCAAGGGTTCACCAGACGAACTATGCTCGCCAAAGAGACCCAATGCCGGAATCGGGTTGCCCGTCAGTTGCAACGAAATAAATACTGCTGGGATCGTGTACGCGGTAATGAGCACACAATACTGGGCAACCTGCGTGTAGGTAACGCCCTTCATCCCGCCGAAAACGGCGTAGGCGAATACAACGCAAGCCCCGACCAAGAGACCAATCGTGTTTGATACCTCAAGGAAACGACCGAATGCGACCCCGACGCCGGTCATCTGACCGATGACGTAGGTTGTAGACGCGACAATTAGACAGATGACTGCGACAATTCTGGCAGTTTGGCTGTAGAACCGATCACCAATGAACTCGGAAACGGTATACTTTCCAAATTTCCGCAGATACGGGGCGAGCAGCAAGGCAAGAAGCACATATCCGCCAGTCCAACCCATTAGGAAGGAGGAATTATCATAACCGGTAAAGGCAATAAGACCTGCCATTGATATAAACGACGCCGCGGACATCCAGTCTGCAGCGGTTGCCATACCATTTGTTACCGGGTGCACACCTCGACCAGCCGCGTAGAACTCCGATGTCGAACCAGCGCGGGCCCAAATCGCGATCCCGATGTAAAGGGCGAAGGACCCGGCAACGAATAAGAAGTTAATTGTAAACTGTTCCATCGTGCTTACTCCTCCTCGACGCCAAATCGTTGATCAAGAAGATTCATCCGCCAAGCATAGAAGAAAATTAATACGAGAAAGACAAGAATCGACCCTTGTTGGGCAAACCAGAAGCCCAAGTCGGTGCCACCGACTTCAATTCCGGAAAGAGCGGGACGAAGCAGTATGCCAAAGCCAAATGATACAAGCGCCCAAATCACGAGGCTGATAATGATCATTCGTACATTAGCAGCCCAGTAGCCGCTGCCGTCTCCTGTCTGCCCGGATGTATTGGTTTTGGTTTGATCCGCCATATACGAGTCCTCCTTCTACTATTTTGCTTCCACGATCTATGTTGATGGTGAGAGCATTGACACTTTCGTGGATGATATCAACAGGGAAGTTATCAAGTGCAGATTTTCTGTTCTCATGTCAATGATCTTGACTTGCAGTTCGTCGGTTTAGCCAAAACAGATAGGTTAGCAACATCAGTATTGCCTTGACTCAGGTCAATTGATGAACCCAGCCGCTGTTGGAAATACCTATGAGGCAGGATACTCAACGAATTTCGGATTGAATATCTCCGACGATTTGAGCCAAGTTTTCCCCGATCTCCTCAATTTTCCCCATTGCATCCACTGATCGCAGAACACCTTTGTCTTGATAGTAGGAGATCAACGGTGCGGTTTGAGCATGGTATGCCTCAAGTCGCTGTTTGACGGTTGTTGGGTTATCATCGGCGCGGCGGCTCATTTCAGTGCTACCACAAACATCGCAGATCCCCGCTTGTTTCGGTCTTTTAAATGTGTCGTGATAGCCTTCACCGCAATTTGCGCAGGTATAACGGCCTGATATTCGCGTCACCATTTCTGAATCGTCGACAACGAGACTGATTACGGCCGCGATTTTTTGGTTATTCTCTGCCAGTACGGTGTCAAGGGCCGCCGCTTGCCCAGACGTTCGGGGAAACCCATCCAAAATAACTCCTGTCCCGCAATCTGGTTGACTGAGCCGCTCTTGAAGGATCGCGATGACGATTTCGTCAGGTACCAGATCGCCAGCTTTCATGATGGACTCGGCTTTTAAGCCAGCCTCAGTTTTGTTGGCGACAGCGGCCCTGAGTAAATCACCCGTAGACAGCTGCACCAACCCAAAACGGACTTCTAGCATCCGTGCTTGAGTTCCCTTACCGGCTCCAGGGGGACCAAGCAAAATATATACAGCTTGTGCCGAGTTGGACATCTCAGTCATATGTGATCGCCTCAACTCTGCACACGGTTCTGAATCAGATCATCGACGACACTGGGATCAGCGAGAGTTGAGGTATCGCCAAGAGAGTCACAGTCATTCTCAGCGATTTTACGGAGAATTCGACGCATAATTTTCCCCGAGCGGGTTTTGGGTAATCCTGGCGCCCATTGAATAACGTCGGGGGAGGCAATGGGGCCAATTTCGGTACGCACCCAAGTGCGGAGTTCCTTTCGTAATTCGTCCGTTGGTTCAATATCGTTCATGAGCGTGACGTAACAATAAATTCCTTGCCCCTTGATCTCATGCGGATAACCAACCACGGCAGCTTCGGCGACAGCCGCGTGCGCAACCAATGCACTTTCAACTTCAGCGGTACCCATGCGATGACCTGAAACATTGATGACGTCATCGACACGACCAGTAATCCAATAATCCCCATCGGCATCACGACGACAACCGTCTCCTGAAAAGTAGTAGCCGACATAATCTGAAAAATAAGTTTTTTCGAACCGCTTGTGATCCCCCCACACAGTTCGCATTTGACCAGGCCAACTGGCCTTCAGGCATAAAACCCCCTCAATCCCATTGCCGGTGATTTCCTCTCCAGATTGCGGATCAAGAACCACGGGATGCACGCCAAAAAACGGTTTCATGGCCGACCCTGGCTTAAGCGCGTGAGCACCGGGCAGGGGCGTGAGTAGATGTCCGCCGGTTTCGGTTTGCCACCAAGTATCGACGATAGGACAGCGCCCTTTGCCAACAACTTTGTGATACCAGTTCCAAGCTTCGGGATTGATCGGCTCACCCACAGTTCCAAGGATGCGAAGACTGCTTAAGTTGCATGCGTCAACGAATTCTGTACCTTGTCCCATCAATGCTCGAATCGCAGTTGGTGCTGTATAGAACTGATTGACGCCGTGTTTTTCGCAGACTTGCCAGAAGCGGCTCGCATCCGGAAATGTCGGCACCCCCTCAAACATAAGGGTTGTCGCGCCGTTCGCTAAGGGGCCGTACACGATGTAGCTGTGACCCGTTACCCAGCCGACGTCAGCGGTACACCAATAGATATCACCGTCATGGTAATCGAACACGTATTCGTGGGTCATGGCGGCATAAACTAGGTAGCCGCCGGAGGTGTGCACGACGCCCTTTGGCTGTCCCGTCGATCCGGACGTATATAGGATAAAAAGCGGGTCTTCTGCCTTCATTTCGGCTGGTGCCGAATACTCATTGGCCTCAAGTACCATTTCATTATAGTCATGGTCGCGGCCATCAATCCAAGTGATTTGAGCCCCAGTCCGACGAACAACCAGACATTTGCACTCATGGTTGACGTGTAACAATGCAGCATCTGCATTGGACTTCAGCGGTGTCTTTCTCCCGCCTCGAGGCGCCTGATCGGCGGTGATGAGGACTTTAGCGTCGCAGCCGTTAATGCGGGCCGCCAAAGCATCGGGGGAGAAGCCTGCGAATACGATTGAGTGGATCGCGCCAATTCTTGCACAGGCTAGCATCGCATAGGCCGCCTCTGGGATCATGGGCAGATAGATTACAACCCGGTCGCCTTTTCGAACACCGAGGGACTCGAGGACATTTGCCATTTTGCATACGGCAACGTGCAATTCCTTATAGGTAATGTGTTTTGCCGGTTCTTGTGGGTCATCAGGCTCAAAAATTATAGCAGTTTGGTCACCGCGGCTTTCAAGATGGCGATCAATGCAATTGGCCGACACATTTAGTGTTCCATCTGCAAACCAGTTTATTGAGACTTCACCGAGGTCAAAAGTGACGTCATCCACCTGCGAGTATGGTTTGATCCAATTGATACGCTTGCCGTGCTCACCCCAAAAACTCTTGGGATCGGCAATTGAGGCCGCGTACATTTCTTCATACTTCGTTGCACCGATATGGGCGCGGGCTACGACATCTGCTGCTGGTGGATGAGCGTCGACATACGAATTATCTGATTGCGTCGAGTTGTTCATTCGGTTTCCCCTCCTTGAGCAAGATTTAAGCAAACCTTGCAGACTGTCTGAACGTTAAAGATTGTGGTGCACTTATGTGCCCGACGATCCGATCACAGTGCATTGCTCGCTTACTGACGCGGCCGTGAAGTCCGCATCGGAACATCCGGCCGTTATCTGAACGGATTTCAAAAAACTCTCACGGCGTGCTTAACGCCTGCCGAATTGAGAACTACATGCATCGTGAGTTGGAGTCTGTGTGTATTTCCTCCCGATATCGTCCCCACAAAAATAGACTGAAATCTGCTATGATGAAACAAGCATCAAATTGCAAGCCTCAGATTAAAGTCTTGACCATCGGAGTTTGCGGGTATCGGGGTGACTGCATCATTTGCGGAGACTGAAACGCAGGAGTCTTTGTATTGCGCGTTAATGTCGCGTTCAAATTTCTGTTAAGATTGCAAGTAAGCCCGTGAGGTACAGATGCTGCAAGTAGGGCATTGCCGACGCCAGTCAAAATGCGCCCGCGGGCTTTGAGACCCCAGTCTTTCACGTCGTTCTGTTTGTTCGTTCCGGCGGGGAGAAAAATTACCTTATCGAAAGTTTGGAAGGGGTAATATTTTTTCAATCTTCGAATGGGCTGCGTGTATGTCTTGACGAGAAAGCAACATTATTTCAAACCAACGCTGTGCAATGATGTTGCTTCTGGCAACTGCGGCGGAAAACACCAACTCGCAAGACTGCACCAACTGGTTAACCTATCAAAAAAGTTTATATATCAGCGCAGGAGCGCGACATCTGGCTGTTGCAACATTCGCATTTCAATCCCATAAACTCTGATCCGGTTGGATTAATCCCAGCGTCAATAAAGGCCCGCCAAACGAATTTGAGAATCATGGAAGCAAGCACAGTCCTCACGGGTGCTTGAGCACCAGTGTTAATTGAGGCCGATCCCTGATCATTGGCAAGGTGATTTTTTGGGTTTACTTTATGGTGCCACATCATGTATTGCTCAAACCTTTGGCATTATAACCATTTTGGGAGGGAGAAAATGCATAAGTCAATGGCTTTTGCGGTTGCCACGCTATGCACGGTGGCTCTCGTTAGCGAAGCAGTAGCCACCGAGTGGAATGCTTCGCTCTGGGGAAAGCGTCGTGCCTTTACTGAACATGTGGAGAAACTCGCTGAATTAGTTGATCAAAAGACCGACGGGGCCTTCACCATCAACATCAGCTATGGCGGTTTGTCAAAACCGAGAGAAAACCTTGATGGAATTTCCATCGGCGCCTTTGAAATGGCACAATTTTGTGCCGGTTATCATCGTGACAAAAATCGAGCCATTACCGTTCTTGAACTACCGTTCTTGGGCGTAGCCAATCTTGATGAGGAAGTTGCCGTGAGCCATGCAGTGTATGGACATCCTGCCGTCCAAGCTGAGATGGATCAATGGAATGCCAGATTGCTAATGACCTCGCCGATGCCACAATACAACATTGTCGGAACTGGTGAACCTCGAGATACGCTTGAAGCGATGAACGGTATGCGGGTCCGCGCTACCGGGGGACTTGGTAAGGCTTTCGAGGCGGTTGGCGCTGTACCGACCTCAGTCGCCGCCCCTGAGGCCTACCAGGCGATGGAGTCAGGCGTGGTTGATACGGTTGCTTTTGCCCAACATGCTCACTTGAGTTTTGGCACCATCAATCAGGCGGATTGGTGGACAGCAAACCTCAACCCTGGGACCGTCAACTGTCCAGTTGTGGTCAATTCAGACGCCTATGCTGCGCTTCCTGATGATCATCGACAGGCTCTTGATGCAGCGGTATCGGAGTCCATAGAGCATTATCTTGCCAACTATTCGGATTTGCTTAAGCGCTGGGACGCTGTGCTCGCAGAAAAAGGTGTCGAGAAAGTGGAGATCGCAGAGGCGACGCTTGCGGAATTTCGCGAAAAGGCCGCCGATCCGATTCGCGCCCAGTGGATCGACGAAATGTCGGCGCAAGGGCTACCAGCGCAAGAGTTGGTTGAGCTCGTGGCGGAGACCCTCGAGCAAGTTCGGGGCGGTAGTTAACGGGTGATACCTGCACTGCACGCAATTGCTTAATGAGCCCGCGAGATTATTTCGCGGGCTTGGCATCTCCAACAATTGTGTGGCGATTAATTGAGCCAACGCGTTTGCGCGACTTTGTTAGCAAGAGCGATACCAAGAAAAATGGCGACAATAATTTCCTAAACAAATGAGTCAATCAGCCGCTGTTCTTGAAGATCGTTCCCTTCTCAGCGCCCTTGATCGGGCGCTGTTGCGCTTGGAAAGTTTCTTCGCACTCATCAGTGGTATTGCAGTATTTAGCCTGATGATCATGGCTGTGGTGTCCGTGTCCGGTCGTAGTTTGTTTAATCGGCCTCTGCCGGGCTATGTAGATTGGGTTGAGGCCGCGATGCCACTCATTGCCTTCATGGGCATTGCGTACGTGCAACGATCCGGCAATCATATTCGAATGGA
Source organism: Aestuariivita sp. (assembly GCA_026709985.1). GTDB lineage: Bacteria > Pseudomonadota > Alphaproteobacteria > Rhodobacterales > Rhodobacteraceae > JAPORY01. The sequence goes on from JAPORY010000087.1 coordinate 47,790, forward strand.
CATCGTGCCTCGCTTCCTCAAGGGCCGAATGCTTTGGTTCACGGAATTCCTCGGCGTTGTCTTCATTTTCCTGTTAATGTCGGCCCTCGTGTGGGGTTCATGGGCACACTTTGCTCGCTCGTTCGATTGGAACGCGCCTCTATGGAGCCGCGACAGTTCCATTGACATTGGCATCCCGCTTTGGCCGGCAAAGCTACTCGTACCGATCGCATTTTCTTTACTTTGTTTACGATCAATACTTCAAATCTGGGGTTACAGTTCGGCTCTATTGCGCGGTTCAGCGAGACCCATAGCTGTTCCCTTAGTTCAAGATGCGGCGGCTCAAGCGATGTCGGAAGCCGAACAGCTTCGTGATAGGGTCTGAAGATCTTGGAGCCGATTACCCTTGGATTATGGGTCACAGCGGGACTTCTCGCACTCGTTGTCCTCGGCATGCGCGTTGCATTTGCTGCCGGATTGGCGGGGTTGATTGGGCTCGTCCTGATTTTTTGGATGAAGAAGGATTTCAATAGCGAGGAACTTTTGTGGGCGATAACAGTTGCGGTAAAAACTGCCGGTCAAGTTCCTCACTCCAAAATCGCTTCGCAAGCCTTGAGTCTGATTCCGACTTTTATTCTAATCGGATATTTGGCGTATTACGCTGGACTAACGCGGGCGTTGTTTGAGGCGGCCAAGCGTTGGGTTGCATGGGTGCCAGGGGGGCTCGCAGTTGCGACCGTTTTTTCGACTGCTGGTTTCGCGGCTGTGTCCGGTGCATCAGTGGCGACGGCTGCGGTTTTTGCCAGAATCGCAATTCCCGAGATGCTAAAGATTGGCTACAATAAGCCATTCGCAGCGGGTGTTGTAGCCGCTGGCGGGACGTTGGCTTCCCTTATTCCACCGTCCGCAATTCTTGTCATTTACGCCATTATTGTCGAGCAAGATGTTGGGCTATTGTTGCTTGCGGGTTTTATTCCGGGGGCTTTTTCGGCTTTGATTTATGGTCTGTTGATCGTCGGTATCGCAACCTTTTTTCGACAAATCGGGCCACCCGTTGGCGGTTTTACTTGGGGCGAGAGATTAGCGAGTCTCCCGGCGGCTCTGCCAATCGTTGCGGTAATCGCGATCATTATTTCTTTCGTATACAATCCATTTGGAGATAGCATTGGAACTCCGACTGAGGGTGGGGCACTCGGTGCGTTTGTCGTATTTTGTATGGCACTTTACCGCGGAATGGGACTTGCCGAGTTAAAATCAGCTCTCTTGGAGACAGCCAAACTTACGGTGATGATTTTCACGATCATCTGGGGTGTGTTGATTTACGTTCGCTTTTTGGGGTTTGCTGGTTTGCCGGACGCATTTTCGAACTGGATTACATCGCTCGAAGTATCGCCGCTGCTTATCTTGATCTTGATTTTATTGGCGTACGCAATTTTAGGCATGTTTATGGATGCGATTGGCATGTTGCTCTTGACATTGCCGGTCGTTTATCCTGCGGTGATGGCCCTAAACGGGGGCGAATATGTCACAGCCGAGGCGAGTACTTTTGGAATGTCTGGTACGATGTGCGCCGTTTGGTTCGGCATTCTGGTTGTTAAGATGGCAGAGTTTTGCCTCATTACGCCGCCGATTGGACTCAACTGCTTCGTTGTTGCCGGCGTGAGGGATGATTTGAGTGTGCAAGATGTATTTAAGGGGGTAACGCCGTTTTTTGTTGCCGATGCGGTTACAATTTCACTGTTGGTAGCGTTTCCGATATTAGTGCTTTGGTTGCCGATGCTTTCTATGGGTTAAGTGTCGAGTGATGAGAATCTAAGAATAAGTTTAGTTTCGCTGGTCAAATGACGATCGAGGCGCTGTGCCAATGATGGTTTTCTCTGCTGCTTATTGTGATGGAGCGGCAGTTTTAGTTTCCAAACCCTTCGACTACGGCGTCAAAGCTTTGGTAAACGACTATCGCCATTTTATAGAACACCCCATCGACGCAACCTGCTCTTTAGGGCCTACGCCAGTTTGAGCAATCTGAAGCATTGCGTCGAGCAGGTCTGGCTTCCGATTATTGGGATCCCCCATGCCGGCATCGTCGAGTCGTCCTCGGTACTGCAACTCGCCATTTGCGTTCAGGCCGAAAAAATCTGGCGTGCACACGGCGTCATAAGAACGTGCGACGGATTGATCCTCGTCTACGAGATAGGGAAAATTGAATCCATAGCGAGAGGCAAATTGGAGCATATATTTCGGAGCATCCGCCGGATAGTTCTGATAGTCATTCGACATAATCGCGAGCACGTTGACACCATTTTGCTTAAGAACGTGTGCGTCTTCCGCGAGTCGAGCAGCAATGCGAATCACGTACGGGCAGTGATTACAAATGAAGGCGATCAGCAATGCGTTTTTGATGTGGTCGGACATGCGATGCCGACTTCCATCAGGCGTAGCCAACTCAAAATCCGGTGCTTTCCACCCAAAGTTGCAAACCGGGGTGTCATTCAACATTGAGCAATTCCTTTCTTCGAATTTACGGGATCAGAATTAATAACAAGCTCTCCTGCTCATATTTTTCGCGGCGAAGTCGACTTAGGAGCAAGAGTGGTGATTGCACCCAAGAGAGTAACTCGGGTCTATTGTTGATCTCCAGATAAAGTTGAAGATCCAAAAAAGCTGCGGATTTTGCGTGGTCAAAGCTTATTCCTTAGGTTCTTGCTCTGCGTGTCCGACCAAAACCGAATGGTCCGCAAGACGTGTGATACCGAGCGACATCAAGCTATGTCGAATTTGAGTTCAAAACAATAAATGCATACAGCCATGATCTGCCGCTCATGACTCTATTTCGTAATGTAGTAACGGCGGATCTCGGTAGGTTCAATCCAACAAAAAGTTTTCGTTCAGAGTCCAAACGCCGCGACAGTCGTGGGCACGACGGCAGACCTCTCAACCATTCGTTGGAGTACTTTGAGATTTGTTCAATCAGGGGTTCGATTCAAAAGCGATGAGTCTGCTTCAATTCGTACCATACTTGAACCAAAGAGTTTCTTTGGGCTCGCAAGCGCAAATAGCCGAAACGATAGCGCACTTAACCGACCCCCTCCTTAGCCGACCTCCTTATCGCTAATCGTGTGATCCGCTGCAGATCTTCTTCGTGAGGCAAGTTAACTTGGGTTAATATTGCACGCCCAAAGTGAGTGCACCATCGACGATCAAGTTCGCTCCCGAGATGAAGCTCGCTGCTGGACTTGCCAAATACACCACGGCGTTTGCCACCTCCGCCGGCGTGCCCATTCGTCCCATTGGGTTGGCCTCCACCTGTTTTTGGAAAAGCACGGGATTATTCCGTTTTGTTTGATCCCAAATACCGTCTTCAAAATAGATATTTCCGGGGGATACGGCGTTGACGCGAATACCATCGGGAGCGAGCGCACGGGCAAGACCTTTGGTATAGTTAATCACTGCTGCTTTCATCGCCCCATATGGTTTTGGCCCGCCGGGCGTGTGCAACGCAGCGATTGACGAAATCAGAACCATCGAACCCGCTTCGGCTGATTTGAGGAACGGCGTTGCGGCGTCGACGCCGTAAAAGGTCGCCATCATATCAACCTCGAAACTTTGGCGCCACGCCTCTTCGCCGATGTCTTGATTCAGGGCACTGACATTAGCGACAAATATATCAATACCACCCAGCTGTTGTGCACTATCATTGATCCATTCGGCTTGCGCATCGCGATCTGCTGCATCAACCGAGGCACCCATCGCCTGAATCCCTTGCATACCAAGTTCTGAAACGACGGTGTTCACATTCGCCTGGTTGCGAGCGCAGATTGATAGATTGCACCCTTCCACGGCCATAAGTTGTGCAATTGCCCTGCCAATCCCGCGCGTTGCCCCAGCGATGACGGCGTTTTTACCTCTTAGATGGAGTTCCAATTCGTTTTCCTCTCCAAGTAATCAAGCAGCAAAGTTCGGTTAGTCATTCGTCATTCAATCGCCAACTCGCAATAAATATAGCGTATCGTGGTCAATAACGATTATGAAGCGTATTCGCAATGAATAGTTACGGGCTTGCCCTTCGTCACCATCTACTCGAATCCCCGAATCAACCAACGGAAGCCAAGCCATGAACTGGCAAACCGTTTTCATTCGCTATCCAGATCATGCGGCTTGTATCGCCTATCTTGGAAAGGCTCGCGGGGCCTATTGCCCGCATTGTAGAGCAACCTATGTCGTGCGAAAGTAGGGAAACATCGCGTGGGCTGATAGAACTGCCATTCGTGCAATTCCAGTTGCGACGTTCTGTCGGGTTCGATATTTGAGAAGACCAAGGTACCGTTGCAGAAATGGTTTCTGGCGATCAATCTAATGGTTAACGCCGAGAAAGGTCTGTCCAGTTACCAGCTTTCACGCGGCCGCAACCTTAACCAGAAAACCGCTTGGTACGTGCAGCAATGTATCCGCGCCGCCATGCTGACAAAGAAAGCGAAATTCTACGTGACATAGTTGGGGCCAATGGGACCTGTGTTGCTGCTAAGCCGCGCAAGGGAAATAGGCACAATGGTAACAATCCGAACAAGCAAGCATGCGAGAGTGAAATATCCGCGAATGCAACTACTGACTGTTCAGGAGATACTTGACGGTAAGCGGTTCTTGACGCCGTCGGTAGCGCGGGGCAAGGGCTAGGCGTAACCTGGCTTGCCATACCTGCGGCTTGCCTAATTCCCACCATCACCTCAAAGCCCGTAACGACTATTGCGATTCTTTCGCACAAGACTGAGGCCAGATGGCGGCGATCGACGGTTGGACTAGAAAAGGAAAGCGAGTGTCGAACCTATGTTGTACGCACGGATGACGAAATCGGTGACTTAATGACGAATAAAGATTTTAGGGTGTCGGTGTCTTGTTTGAAATCGGCAGCCATTATATCAGTTGGCCACAAGGCACTGAGATAGATTGTCGCTCTCCACGATTTGTTTGAGGTACGAAGTTGGCCGATCCCAATGAAATTACGGCTCGACTACGCCGGATGATTGAGAATGATTTTGGTGACGGTGACCGCTTACCCTCCGAAGTCAAACTGTCAGAGAAAATGGGTGTGAGCCGTGCGAAACTGCGCGAGTCATTTGGCGTTTTATGGCAAGCAGGATTAATTGAGAAAAAATGGGGCGTCGGCACCATTGTGCGCAAACCTCATGACCAGCCAGCAGTTGTTGTGCCCTTATGGGAGATTCGCAGTGCCCCAACACTAATTCGCGAGAGTGGGCAAACAGCATCGGTTACAGATTTGTCGATTGAACGAAACCGGGCAGATGACACTATTGCTGATCTCCTGAGTATCCGCTGTGGCAGCACTTATTGGCTAGTTGATCGGGTATTATGTGCAGACGATATTCCGATCCAGCGAACCATTGACGCCGTACCCACACGCATTGATGGCGTAGAATTTGACGCACGCGGGTTTGATGTCAATGACAACACACTGGTTGCCATGTATGAAAGCCAACTGCAGCGTCGCATAATGCGGTCCGATGGGCGACTAACTGTCGTACCAGCACCGCCGGACACTGCCAAACATTTGCGGTTAAGGGACGAAGATCCAGTACTGCTGGTGGAGTACAGCACTTGCTTGGACCGAGAGACACCTCTGAGCTACTCAGTCACATGGTACAATACCGCACGCGTCGATGTTCGCTTTACAGCCGAACGACCAGTTAGACGGTCGATCCAATTTTCCGAACGCAAAACCAACCGGGTGCCGCTGCCAGCAATGCTGGTCAGTTCTCATCTGAGCGCTCTCGGAAATATCAACGCCTCAAATTCGCGCTGATAATTTTACCAAACTATCAACTTTATTCTGTTGACGGCTAAGAGTATGTAGTCTATACGCTTAGTAGAGGTCAGACCTCTTACCTGTGTAAATTGAATAGAGGAGTTCAATTTCTCAGGAAAATCGGGAGGACATTATGGAAAACCTGCTGTGAGTCAGCATTGCGTCGTAACAGGCGGTGCAAGCGGTATGGGAGCATCGACTGCCCGATTGGCTGCCAAGAACGGCTTTTCGGTCTCAATGCTTTCATTGGAGAGAGATCGGGCGGCGGGCGAAGCGCTCATCAAAGAAATCAGCGATATTGGCGGAAAGGCATCCTTTTTCCCGGTCGACGTAGCTTTGGAGAGCGAAGTGGTCTTGGCTTATGATGCGGCGGTGAGAGAGTTCGGTATCCCAACGGCTGCTGTACATGCTGCAGGCCTTTTTGTCAGCGGCACAATCCTTGATATGGACGTTGAAGCGACGGCGCACATGATTGCCGTTAATCTCACCGGGCTGATGATCTGTTGTCGGGAAGCCGCAAGGCACATGTCCACCGATAGAGGCGGCACAGGCGGCTCAATCGTAAATATCACCTCAATGGCAGCGACCATTGGTGGCCGTCCCGGTGCCTGTGCTTATGCGGCGACCAAAGGAGCCGTTGACGTTTTTACCAAAGGATTTGCGAAGGAGGTTGCGCGGCAAGGTATCCGCGTCAATACCATTCGTCCAGGCGCTATCGCGAGCCCGATGACCGCCGCTCTTGAGTTGAACCCAGAACTAAAGAAGTCTGTTGAAGCTTCGATCCCTATGGGGCGCCTTGGAACCTGTGATGAGATCGCTGATATTGCCGTTTGGCTGTCATCGGAATCCGCTTCACTGGTCACGGGGGCTTTGGTCGATGCCAGTGGGGGAGGTTTCAATGTGGCAGGCTCTATTTAAACGAGAAACGCGGCTTGTCGGCAATCGTGTTGTGCCCAATTTACGCGGGGATTCTGGCCGATGCTTCTAGAACGAAGCGGCAGAAAAATGGTGCCGTCTGCCTTTGATGACATCAGCTTCAACCTTTGTACGCGGCGCAAAAATGTCATTATGATGAGTGCCGATCTTAGCCAATATGTCGATCTTTACAAAGTGACGAAGCAACTCCCCGATCAATACGTTGAGGCCGGTATGGCCGAGCAGAATCAGGTTGGTGTGGCGGCAGGGTTGGCCAAGACCGGATTCATCCCCATCACCTCCACATTTGCTAGTTATGCCTCAAGGCGGGCCTTTGATCAGATGGTCATTTGTATGGGTACCAGCAAGAACACAGGAATTTGCTTGGGATTTACACCCGGTATTTCCAGCCCTGCGCCTATTCATCATCAATCCACCGAAGATCTAGGCATGACCCGTGCGATCGCGCACGCCACCGTGGTTGACCCTATGGATGTAACCGATTTCGCGCAAGCACTGGACGCGGCCTGTGATCGTCCCGGTCTGATTTACATGCGTGGGCACAGAGGAACAACCCCTAGATGGTTAGACCCGCAGTCATTCAAGTTTCAGTTCGGCAAAACCTATCTTCTTCGTACGGGCACTGGGGTCGGAATCATTTCGTGTGGCCATGCATCGCAATGGGCCGTTGAGGCTTCTGATATTCTGACAGATGAGGGTTTCGAGCATTCACTACTGCATGTGCCGACGTTAAAACCGGTCAACGAAGACGAGATTATCGATTTTTGCTTCGCCCATAATCAGATTGTCACCGTCGAGAATCATCAAATTTCAACAGGGCTAGGCGGCCTCATCGCCGAAATCGTGACATCTATCGGTGGCGGTCCTCGGATCACTCGGTTCGGACTGCCAAACACTTGGGCCCCTGGCGGATCAATCAAACATATTCGGAGTGTGTTTGGGCTCGACGCGCTGTCATTAGCCGAGCGAATCAAAGCGGTGGCGCAATGACCGACAAGTCCAAAAAACGTCTCAAGATGCTGGAACTCTGGGCGGCTAAGATGCGGCGCAATGTGGTCGATGTCTGCATGCAGCGCGGCGGTTATGCGGGGCAGGGGGTCGCGCTCTCGGATCTTGGCGCCTGCCTTTTCTTCGACGAAATGCGAAAGGATGGAAACGGCAGGTATTATGACCGTTTCATCAATTCGAATGGGCATGACACGATTATAAACTTTGCAGCGATGGCAGAACTGGGCGTCTATACCATGGATGAACTGCGCACCATGGGCGCGGATGGATCTCCCATTGACCAGAGTCCGATTGAGGGTGCCCCTGGATTTGAGATTACCTCTGGGTCCTTGGGAACCGGTGTCAGTCAGGCGGCCGGGATTGCATTGGGTGAACGCAAGAGAGGATCCGACAAGCGCATCTATTGTCTGCTGTCCGACGGTGAACTGCATGAGGGTAGTGTTTGGGAGGCCTTCATGTTTGCCGCTCATCGTAAGCTGTCGAATTTTATGATTATGATCGACAACAATGACCTAGTATCCCGAAATCATTATATTGCGGGGTATAGTGACTTTAGTTTGATTCGCGCCTTCTCGGTTGTGAAGCGCCAGTCGATGGATTTTGTCGCTTCGTTCCGCCGGTTCTGCCAAGCCGTCACCTCGCTGATCATCGTCTCTCGGTCCGGGATCCGACGAGCAAGACATTGTTTCGTGAGGACATTGATTTCGATCTCGGCGATGTTCAGCCAAGAGCCATGTTTCGGCGTATAGTGCACCTCAATTTGTCGCGCGATACGAGCCGCCTCTGCCGGTTCATAGCGGTCATACAAGACCGAGAGTTTGTGGGTGTTGAGATTATCCA
>JAPORY010000113.1 GCA_026709985.1 Aestuariivita sp.
TGCAGCCAGTGCCGATAGCTGCCAAGAATCATCTCGGAAACTTGCGAATTCGGGCAGCTGGCCCCTACCACCGAAGATATCACTGTAAGGTTAGTCTAGACAGCAAGGTAAGCATCACGAATCTCTGTCCGTGAATTCAATTCCGCCAGCGTACCAAAGAACTTTTTCTCGCCGCGCTCAATGATCATAACTTCATCAGCAACGGCTCGCGCAAAATGAAGGTTTTGTTCTGACAACAGCACGGTGACCTCCTGTTCCTTTATTCGCCGAATAAAGTTAACCATCTGTTCAACGATCACTGGCGCAATTCCCTCCGACGGCTCATCAAGGAGAATACAGAGGGGATTACCCATCAATGTTCGTGCGATGGTTAGCATCTGTTGCTCGCCGCCCGATAACGCTTTACCACGATTGTCCCGACGTTCGGCCAGATTGGGAAAGAGATCAAAAACCATATCAATTGTCCACGTTACAGCCCCGGAGCGAGGTGTCTGCCGGCCAACCACCAGATTCTCCATAACCGTCAAATCGGAAAAAATTCGACGCTCCTCTGGAACATAACCGATACCCAGTCTTGCAACGACGTGAGGCGGAAGCTTTACAACATTTTGGCCTTGAAACGTGATGCTGCCAGACGCCGGTACCACGAGTTGCATAATCGACTTTAAAGTTGTCGTCTTTCCGGCGCCATTGCGTCCGAGCAACGCGACAACCGAACCTTGATTGACAACAAAAGATAAATCACTCAACACATGAGCTTTACCATAAAAACTATTGATTTGACTAACTTCCAACATTCCTATTCTTTGAAAGTTGCACCGCCGCCTAAATATACTTCCTGTACTAATGCATTTTGTCGAATGTCTTCAACTGAACCTTCTGCTATCAATTGCCCACGGTTCAATACCATCAGGCGCTGTGCATGAGAAAAAACAACATCCATATCGTGTTCAGTAAATAAAACGCTAACACCACGCGAGGCAACAATGTCGGCGGTTAGTCTCATTAAGTCAACTCGTTCCGACGGTGCCATTCCTGCGGTCGGTTCGTCCATTAGCAAGATTTTTGGTTCATGAGCCAATGCGATCGCGAGTTCGAGACGCTTAAGGTCCCCATAAGCGAGAACAGCGCAATGTCTATCGGCCTGCTCAGCTAGGCTGACCATCTCCAATAAAGCCATTGCTTCATCACGGTATAGATAGTGCGCGTATGGAACGACCGCGAGTAGCCGCTTGTAATGCGAGAGAAGCGCTGTCTGCACATTCTCAATAACCGTCATCGACGGGTAAGTAGCCGTAATTTGGAAAGTTCGCCCGACGCCTTTGGCCCAAATTTGTCTGGGCGCTAAATTTGTAATGTCTTCGCCACTTAATCGGATGCGCCCTTGCGTTGGCTTCAACTGGCCCATCAACATGTTAAAGCAGGTGCTTTTTCCAGCACCATTTGGCCCAATCAATGCTAAGAATTCACCCGCTCGCACTGCGAGAGACACATTGTCTACCGCAACTAAGCCGCCAAATGCCTTTGTTAGCCCGACTGCCTCAAGTACTGGAGTCATGCGCGATGTCTCACACGATCATCATACACCTTGCGTAATGTTCCGACGATGCCCTGTGGTGCAAAAATAACCACAATGATGATCAAGCAACCAAAAGCCAGACGCCAATATTCAAAACGCGTTAAGATCTCTTCAACCCCTTTGAAGAAAGCACCGCCCACAACGCCCCCGGTGAGGGTTTTTACCCCGCCAAGAAAAACAACAATCAAGGCGTCAAAACTGCGGGCAATTTCCAATTCGTTCGGAAAAACACTTCCTTTGGAAAAAACAAACAACCCGCCAGCCAACCCGGCCATCGTTCCCGCCAAGATGAATGCGAGCCAGCGGAGCCGTTGCGCGTGAATACCTGTCGACTCCGCACGTACTTCGTTATCGCGTGCCCCGCGAAGCGCATAACCAAAAGGTGAATGCGCAACATGGCGTAGGAACAAAATTCCCCCGACGCAAAGGATAAACGCAAAGTAAAAGTAAATTTCCGTCGGCTTTAGCCACTCTGCCGGCCAGATATTCACGAGGCCATCGTCGCCGCCGGTAACTTCACCCCACTGAAACACCAAACTCCAGAGCAATTGTGAGAAAGCTAACGTTAGCATCGCAAAGTAAACGCCAGTCAATCTCAAACAAATCAGTCCGACGACAAGAGCCGCGAGTGCCGCCCCAATCGGCGCTAAGATGAATGCAATTTCCATCGGCGCACCCGTATGCGTCAGCAAGAGAGCAGCGGCGTAAGCACCGCCCCCGAAGTAGGCCGCGTGTCCAAAGCTAACGAGTCCGCAAATTCCCAACAAAAAATGCAAGGAGGCAGCAAATAGGCAGAAAACCAAAATATCAATGGCAAGAATTTGAGTGAAGTTAGATCCGTAGAGTGGAAGCATGGCCAACAGAATGAGGCCGAGAGTAACCCATATCTTGGTTTTTGGTGTTGCCGGGCGAAACGGAAGTTCTGGCTCGCCAACCTGTCCATGTTCTCCCGCTCCTTCTTCACGACCCAATAATCCGTATGGCCGAATCATGAGTACCAAGACCATCACAACAAAAATCATTACTAAGGTCGATTGCGGCAAAAAGGTGACGCCAAAGACATTGACGACGGAGATTATAACGGCAGCCAAGTAAGCACCCGGTAAACTTCCCATACCGCCGATCACGACGACCACAAATACCGACGTTAAGATGTTGAAGTCCATCAATAGATCGGCGCCGCCTTTCGGCAACTGTAGAGCACCCCCTAGCCCCGCCAATGCAGTACCGAGCGCGAATACCCCAGAAAACAACCATGCTTGGTTGACTCCGAGCGCACCGACCATCTCACGATCCTGTGTTGCGGCTCGCACGAGGATACCCACCCGTGTGCGAGAAATGAGATACCACAAAAGAAAAGCAACGATCGGGGTAATGATAAGTAGTGCGATATCATACTTGGGAATTGGCTCGCCAAGAATAAATATCACACCGCGCAAACCCGGGGCTCTTGGCCCTAATAAATCCTCAGGTCCCCAGATCATCAAAGTTAAATCCTGAAAGACAAGGATAACGCCAAAGGTGGCAACTAATTGGAATAATTCTGGGGCTTTATACACCGGTCGCAGGACGATGAGTTCGACCAATAAACCTACAAGACCAACGACAATTCCTGCGAGAAGAATGGCAAGCCAGAAGCCGACGATACCGGGTAGCACCTGTATCAGCGAATAGCCAATATAGGCGCCGATCATATAAAAACTGCCATGCGCCAGATTGACGATGCGCGTAACGCCAAAAATAAGCGAGAGGCCCGAAGCCACCATAAACAAGGCACCCGCATTCGCGAGGCCAGTTAGCACCTGCGCAAGAAGAAATCCGCTCATGCGGGTTCGTTCCGAGGCTTAATGCCCCGGAACATCACGTTAGTTGCCTATTGCCCTGCGGGTCGTAGCTTCATGACCTCAGCGTCACTCGGCAAATAATCGGCACCATCTTTATAGGACCAATCAACCATAATCCCCCGCCCATCTTGTAAGGCAGTGCGCCCCACATAGGCACCGGCGGTCGACTGATGATCAATTGAACGGAACGTTATTGACCCGACCGGCGTATCAAGTATCAAATCTTCGAACGCGTCGCGTAAGGCTTCCGTTTCGGTTGATCCTGCGCGTTCAAGCGCTGCGGCAATTGATTGGACAGTCATATATCCTACGAGTGAGCCAATCCGAGGATAATCGTCCCATCGCGCTTGATAGGCATCAACAAAAGCCTTCCCGGCAGTAGCGGTGATATCATACCAAGGATAGCCAGTCACGATCCACCCCTCTGGCGCTTCATCGCCAAGTGGATCAAGATACTCTGGCTCTCCAGATAGAAGACCAAGCACGGTACGATTAACAAAAAGCCCCCGATCGGTTCCTTCGCGGACGAATTTTGCTAAATCAGGGCCAAAGGTAACATTGTAGATTGCGTCAGGCTTCGCTCGTTCGAGAGCTTGTACCTCTGCCCCGGCATCTATCTTGAAAAGTGCTGGCCACTGTTCTGCCACAAATTTGGCTTCCGGCTGCAAGCTTAACAGATTTTTCTTAAAGGCTGCGACAGCGTCCTTCCCATAAGCGTAGTTCGGCGCGATTGTCGCGTAAGTCACGGCACCTGATTGAGCCGCCTGCTCGGCGAGCATCGCAGCTTGCATGTACGTTGACGCCCGGAGTCGAAAAGTATACTTGTTTCCACTTGCCCAAACGATGCTATCAGCGAGTGGTTCAGCAGCGAGATAAACATACTGTTTTTCGGCGGCATGCGAAGATATTGCAAGACCGATATTGGAAAGAATGGTGCCAGTGATCATCACAACGCCTTCACTGGTGATGAGTTCTTCGGCAATCTTGATGGCCTCACCAGGTTCCCCCTGGTCATCGCGAAAAATGAATTCCAAAGGACGACCTAAAACGCCCCCAGCAGCGTTGACTTCCTCTGCGGCCAACTCCAAACCAAGCTTGTAGGGACCAGCGAACGCAGCCATTCTTTTGTAATGGTTAATTTCCCCAATCTTAATCGGCTCCTGAGAAAACACTGAAAACGGTAGTAAAATCAGTGTGATACAAGTAATAAATAATCTTGCTACAATATGCCTTACCATTCTATCCCCCGTCATTATAAATGGTTGTTGTTTGATGGTGTGTGTTTACAAGCCTTTACGCGGCCGTTGCCTCGACTTGCAACAGATCATTTATGCGTTTTCGATAAGCATTCGGGCCTTTATCGATTGCAATTCTGACCTGCTGGCGATGTGTTGAGCGCTTTTCAGACCGATGGATTGCCTCTAGGATTTCGACGTCTTCGTGAAACGCCTTGCGCAGCAGTGTGTCCATTAATTCAGAGGCAGAATCATCATTTGTTGCCGTGTTTCGAACATGCATCCAATAGTCGATCGTCCGATCCGAATCTACCGGAGTCACAAAGTGGATCGCAAAAATTCTTACCCCGCTATCACGATCCTGTTCGCGGATGCTGTCTGCCGAGTTTGCGCTACCAAAGTCGATAACCGCTGTCGATGGCAAATGCAGATGATAATAATGCCAGCGATCAACGTGACCGCTAAAGTTACCGAACTGTTGAAAAAATCCGACAGGAGGCGCATTACGAATCCAACGCCAAGCCGTAATGACGTCGCCGTCTGTCGAAACTTCGACCGGAACATCTTCTGAGGCGGCATTACCGAGGGTAGTCGGGTGCACGAAGCTGACGTGCGCTGGATCGACAAGATTTTCGGCGACATTCAAGTAATAGGCATCGATTTTTAATGCGTCGCCAAAATGGGCGTGCCAATTCGGATCGGCAAATTGAGGGAGAGAAAAAATAGTTGTTGGATCGGCTTGGGTCTTATCTCCCATCCAGACCCAGACAATACCGTTTTGTTCGACAACCGCAAAAGTTCTGACCTTAGCGTTACTTGGAAGATTATCTTGGCCCGGTACGCGTACGCACTGCCCTGTCCCGTCGAACGTCATACCGTGATAGCCGCATTGCACGGTATCGCCGACGCGCTTGCCTTTAGAGAGTGGTAACAGCCGATGGGGGCAACAGTCCGCAAGAGCCACAATTTCACTGCTGCTTTTGCGAAACAGCACGATGTCTTGGTCGACGATTGTCCGCGTTACGAGTTCTTGGCTAAAGTCCCTTGACCAACCCGCAACGTACCAAGCGTTTTCAACAAATGCCATGAACCCCGCCTCGTTGAATTTCATGGGGTTAGACGATCATGGCAACGCTGTCAAGAAAAGATAAGCACTGCGGCTGATATCCGATGCACCTTGCCTTCGTGGAATACGACCTGCCGCATCACAATAGTTTGGTGATCAACCGTGTTAAGCTGCGATTAGCCGTGAATTTTCGCACGATCCGTTAATTGAAGCTGTGCTCAAGGGTCGACTTAATAGTCATTTTGGCCTTAGCGCCAAAAGTGACGGAGCTTCTTGGCAATTAACATTACAGGTATGCCTTACTCTGCAGCCTGAACCGACGGAACGATCGAAATAAACTGACGGCCTTTTCTCCCCTTATGGAAGTTAACCGCACCCGCTATGGTTGCAAAAATTGTATGATCTTTGCCCATGCCGACGCCTTGTCCAGGCCAAAACTTTGTTCCTCTTTGACGAACAATGATGTTTCCGGGCCGAACCACCTGTCCGCCATACTTCTTGACGCCGAGCCGCCGTCCGATTGAGTCACGGCCGTTCCGTGACGACCCGCCTGCTTTCTTATGAGCCATAGTTAAATTCTCCTTTTCTCAAACCAGTCAATCGATAACACGCGGTTTGCTTGCGACGATATTTTGGCAACTCTGGTACGAGTGTTACCAACCCATCGCCAAAATATTTGCTTAAATTCGAGTAACGCCAGCACCAGCACTATGCGATGAATTTACTGCTTGTTTAGGCACAATTTCCGTTATTCGAACCACCGTATATTGTTGTCGATGGCCTTTCGTTCGCTTCGACGAGTGCTTACGCCGACGGCGAACAAAATTAATCACCTTTGGCCCTTTGACTTGTTCAAGCACTTCGGCCTGAACGCCAGCACCTTTGATGAATGGGCGTCCAAAGGTCGGCTTTGTGCCGCCGATGGTTAGAATTTCATTGAATTGAATTTTTTCACCGGGCTCAACCGAAATTTTTTCGATTACCAGCACATCACCGCATTCGACGCGATATTGCTTGCCTCCGGTCTTGACAATTGCGAATTGGTTCGAGTTTGAGACTTTTTCTTCCGATGATAGGTCTTCTGCCACTTCTGCCATTATTATCTGCCTCTTAATGATTGATTCGCAATTGCTTCAGCTTGTGTAGACAACTAGGTTTGATGCCATTGCACAGTTTTTGCTTAAACGTCAAATAGTATCAGCAATAGGTTTCGTCAATTGGTGTCGAGTTCCAAGCCAAGGAAACAAATTTCGCTGATCAACTCTTTGTAAAGTTGAGACATTTGTTCGGACCTCTTTGCGATTATATTCCACTTATCGACCAAACCGCGCGGGTTTTAATCTAGATCTACAAGCCTGCTTCTAGCTTCTCAATTCCCGCGGTTCTTTGAATTAAGGGTTCTGTTGCCGATTATTGATTGCAAAATTTTTCCAATTAGTCGGGGCTTGCATATACTTGCTGTCAACGAATAATAAGGTTTCGCGAGAATGGAGAGGTGCCGGAGTGGTCGAACGGGGCGGTCTCGAAAACCGTTGTCCCCTCACAGGGACCCAGGGTTCGAATCCCTGTCTCTCCGCCAACCATTGATTTTATACTCCACCTCGCTCTTTAGAAAAATCTGTAAACCACTGTAAAGAATGGCTTTTAAATCGGAATCTGGAGTTCATATCTGATCCAAGAGCCAATAACGTGTGACATCTATTGTTACATCCAAGATAAGCTATGCCGAAAGGAAAGCCCCCACCAATGACATTTAGATAATACCTTTGACGGGCAAACAGGCCGACGGGTCAGCCAAGACGAAGGAAGCGAAGGTCATTCTCACCTCCACCGCCGATAGCACCGACCCGAAAACTGGCCTCCCAGTTAAGGATCAGACTTCCTGACATCGGATTTTTTTTTGTGAAATTGGAAGTGACGCTGGTTCTCCGAGATTGTAAGAATTATTCGGGAGTTCATAGACCACTCGGAGAGTGGTACCCTGATAGATCGTTTTGGTTTTTTTCAGTTCCGCAAACAATGTCGCAACTTTGACATCATTTCGGTTATTTTCTATTGCCAAAATCCGAACGCGTAGAACCCCGTTGTCAGGTTCTGAGATTATCTCCGCATCCGCATCGGCAGAAAAGAGCGCCTTGAAAAGATGGCGTGAAAGATCGTTGCCTTCGGATGCTGAAGCAATAATCGGCATCATCTGTGTTTCGGTGCGGTAACCGATCATTCGGATGATATTGAGGAAGAATTTTTCATTGGTGGCAAGGGCGTTAATCTTGTCCTCCTCGTTCAGTTCCCCCAACGGTAACCTGTTTGGGATTATTTTGGCGTTCTGCGGTAAAACGGCCGCTAGTTGCGCCTTAAGTGCTTGTTCCTGTTCCGCTAAAGCTTTACTTGCGGCTTTTGCTTGTGGTTTTCGCTCGGCTAGTCGATTCCTGACGGCGAAACGCTTACCGAGAGCAAGGCGAACCGCACCACCCGAAAGCACCTGAGAAGAAGTTCAAGAACAAGGCAGCGCGTGGACGAAGGCAACGTTCGCGGAAGCTATCGCCAACCTTTGGGCCGAGCGCGATAAGAAAGGGGAAAGAGGGAATGATCGCGGCGGCTGGGAAAAGAGCCGAAACCCACTGTAACATCTTTTGTGACATCCAGCCACACCAATTTGGAAAAAGATAATTAGAACATATACTTACATCGTAAGGTTTTACCTTGTCTCTCCGCCAAATATCAGCCCGCTTTAGCAATAAAGGGCAACCTCTCTCCTCTAATCTTTCGTTTAGTCCAATTCAGCAGCGTTGCCTCTTTTTCCGGTGGCGGACTAACGCTGAGAACGTACTCATTCGTCGAAATCGACGTGCTCTGTAACGCCGCTTAACTCACCTTGAGTCGAACGAGTTCTGGCATGCCTATAGCATTCCATTTTTCCGGGCCAGTAACGACGACGTTAAACAATAGCTAATTGTCACTTTAAACGCTGTCGAACCTGTGTCGCTAAGGGGCGTTGATTTTCAATTTTGTCATGAGTTGCGCCGACGCCGACGACTTCGGCCTTGCCGCTCACCACTTGACTGAGGTGCGGAAGACTTGTTCGTACGAATCCATTCGCTCCCATGTGGGTCGCGATCGATAAGCAAGTTGGCTGCACGGATTGCCTCCATCTCTGAACCACTTCGGTATTGCGTACTTCCCATACCGAATAATCTTACAAAGCTCTCATCATCCATTTCCGGTGGTATAGCTATCCCGGCTTCAGCGACCTCAGTTCGTTTAGCTTTGATGCGAGACTGAGCAACCGGTAAGGCAACTGGATTCATAATGGCCGAAGTCATTCCAGCTACTATTGCCATCGGCAAAAAGGCATTATTAACGCCATGTCGATTAGGGAGGCCGAAGGAGATGTTCGATGCACCACAGGTGGTGTTCACGCTAAGTTCCTCCCTTAGTCGTCGAACCAATGAAAAGACCTGTCTGCCTGCGGTCGCCATAGCGCCGATTGGCATTACCAGCGGATCAACGACAATATCGTGCGCAGGAATGCCCAGATCGGCCGCGTGCTCAACAATCTTTTTTGCCACTGCAAAACGCACATTTGGATCTTCCGAGATACCGGTATCGTCATTAGAAATAGCGACAACGGGAACGTTGAACTTCTTAATGAGCGGCAGGATTTGCTCTAGTCGTTCAGCCTCTCCGGTGACAGAGTTCACCAATGGTCGCCCTTCGCACGTCTCCAACCCAGCTTTGAGCGCGTCTGGGACTGAACTATCAATGCAAAGCGGTACGTCCACTACCCCCTGTACGAGATCAATCATTTCTCGCATCAACGGGGGCTCGGTTTGATTAGGGTCGGGATTAGAATTATAGACAACGCCCGCATTAATATCAAGCACGGCGGCGCCTGCTTCAACTTGGGCGACCGCATCTTTAGTCACCCCCGAAAAGTCGCCCGCTTCAAGTGCCGCAGCTAAGACCTTCCGACCTGTTGGATTTATACGCTCACCGATAACGCAAAAGGGTTGGTCAAATCCAATAATTGCCGTCCGAGATCGGCTCTCTATAACTGTCTGTACCATCGCAGCCCAATCAAACAGCACAAACGGGATGTGCCGCGGCACCCGCGTGTGATGCTACCCATTCCGAAGCCGCGGCGATACCGCCAAGCGGAAAAAAGTGTATGTTCTCGATTTTCGAAGCGGGATGTTGTGATCGGTATCGCGCCAGATCGTTCAGCAAATCCGTTGGTTGTAATGGTGTTAGTAATTTACTCACATCGCGCGCTCGTTTTTGCAAGACATTGAGAGAGTTCCCGACGCCACATGCAATCGCAAACTTAATCAGCGTCTGTAGTTTTGCCGGACCTGCCACTCCAACATGGATTGGCAGGGAAATACCTTCGCTTTGCAGGAACGTGCTCCAATCAATGATGGGTTGTGCATCAAATGCAAATTGAGTGACAATAGCCATACTGATATTATTAATCTTGGCAAAATCTTGTTTGAACTTTAGGGCACTATTCGTTGCGCGATACGATCCTTTGAGATCGATATCTCGATTGCCTTCGGGATGACCAGCGACATGCAGGCGACGGAAGCCGGCTCGCTGGAAAAGCCCGCTTTGCATAAGTTGCATTGAGTCTTCAAAATCGCCCCGCGGCTTAGAGACACCCCCAGCGATCAACAAAGCTTCAGTTATGTTGGCTGCTGATTGATAGCGATCAATCCATTCTTCAAGCACCTTTACGGTCGGAATTATCCGTGCTGGAAAATGCGGCATGACCGTAAGACCTTGGGCAGCAATTCGTCCCGCAGTTGCGACCATGTCTTCTATCGTTGTGCCCTCAATATGCGCAATGTAGACCCGCGTACCCCTCGGCAAAACGTTACGAAAGTCACGAATCTTGTCAGCAGTGCGCGGCATCACCTCAATAGAATAATTTTCCAGAAGGGTATCCAGCGGGTGCTGATACCGTTCCGGTCGAACTGGCTTACGAAAATTTAATAACACCATTACTGCCCCTAACCTCCTTGATTGAAAACTTTTTTGACCTCAGTCAGGTTCCCAACCGTCATTTGCAATAAGTTCCTTTAGACGATTTTCGTCGAATACGCGTTCAAGTCGTGCTTTTTCTGCGTCCGCAATCGCCGCTTGATCGCCGTCCCTATCATGGGCATGAACCCGCCGCCAGTCTTCAAGGTACGAATCGGCATCATGCACTTTCGCCTTCATCGCGATGTGGTCAATAGTTTGCTCGAACCGTTCATCTAGTGTGCGCTTAGCACCCTTGCGACCGCTTCCCACAATTACTTGCGCTGGAATGTCTCGCCAGTATACGATGGTGACCTGTGCCATATTTCTCTATATTTCCAATCTACTACGAAAGCCGCCGTCAATTGGTCAAAATCCGACCACGTGGATTTTGTCAACGACGCAATAAAGGCTCGGTTAGGTAGCAACTTAAACTGAGAACTCTTCGATTGCTCTCCATTACATTGCTGGGTTTTGTAATTACGCTCGCACTGACATGAAAGAGAAAGGGATGCAATTAAACAACGTTTTATTTTTCTACTCTTGTCTCTCTAAATCCGTAAGATGGATTTGCGGCTAATTTAGCTTGTGTCAATGAACCAAAGTCATTTGTTTTCCAACCTACACTCGCCATAATTGCAAGCCTTGAGCAGCAATTCAAAGGCGTAAGCGCCCTCGTATAACAGACTCATGTTCAGAATATCCAAACCCGCAAATAGAGCAACAATTGAATAGTGACATGATGACCAAGAAATTTTCAAAGCAACACTCATCGGGTCGTGGCCACCGGGAGTTGGCAGTCAAGGTCAAGACCGCACGGGGTCGAAAAATTTCATCAACCCGATGGTTGCAGCGTCAGCTAAATGACCCTTACGTCAAACGCGCGAAAGCCGAGGGATACAGAGGTCGTGCTGCCTATAAAATATTGGAAATTGATGACAAATTTAAACTATTCTGGCCAGGGGCACAGGTTGTTGATTTAGGATGTGCACCAGGTGGCTGGTCCCAAGTTGCGATCACGCGAGTCAATGCCCTCGGCCAAATTTTGAACCAACCGAGCGGCCGCATCATTGGAATTGATTGTCAAAATATGGAAAAATTGGAAGGGATCGAATTCTTGAAGTTAGACTTTCGTGAAAGTCACGCAGTTGAAGCTATTCGTTCAAGTGTGGACAGACTTGTCGATGCGGTCATCTCTGATATGGCGCCAGCCGCAACTGGTCATAAGAAAACGGATCACCTCCGTATCCTAGATCTGTGTGAGTTAGCGGGTATGTTCGCCTTTGAGGTTCTCAAACCAAATGGCAGTTTTGTTGCCAAGGTTTTGGCGGGAGGGGCTGAAGGGAACTTACAGCGACTGCTCAAGCAAAAGTTTCGCACAGTCGCAAATTTTAAGCCGGCAGCTTCACGCAGCGACAGTTCCGAGAAATATGTTGTTGCAACAGGCTTTCGAGGGTGAAGCGTCTTTGTCATGGTCTGCACGACACAGTGTTCGGACGACACTGGTCCGACACCGTTGATTGCTGACAAACAATTTCGTGTAATGGATTGGTTTGGACGATCAAAACACTTGTACAGTGATAATTTGCTCGTAGTTGCCGAAGCAGAGCCCATATTCAAAGCTTTTCCGGGCAGCTTTAGTCAAAAGGCTCCTATGCGGGCGAGCAGCTCGCGCCGCCAAGTACACAAAACGCTGCACAATTCGGGTGATTTAGCCTCACATCACCCTCAGCCTCGGCCAACGACTCGCCGAGTTCAAACTCCCGTTGATAAGGAAGAAGCGTACAGGCGACAACACTGGGGCTCGTAGCACCTTTGCGCTTAATAACCATTCGTGAGGATGAACACATCACGGTATTAGGTGATTTTTTCAACAGGCCCCAGCATTCTGTCGAAATCTCAGGAACCTCAGCATCCGCCTCAAGTTCGGGGAAAATTACCAACTGCGAAGGATCGCTTGCATTAACCGGAATCTCATAGCGCTCAAACAAGCCGCGAAAGCCATTTCGAAGATCAGACTCACTCTCCGTTGGCGAACCTCTTCCCGCCACCGCCAGCCGAAAACCATGTTCCTTCAACCAAATTAATCCATCAAGTGTTTTAGCAAATCCATCAGCACCGCGTTCAGCATCGTGCACCGCCTGTGAATAATGATCGAGTGAAACGCGCAATGTGAGCCGCCGATCAAATCTCTCGCGCAACTGAAGTAGCTTCCACTGCACCGGTTTGCGCATCATCGGCCGCATTGCATTCGTAAGGATCAAAACGTCAAAATTGCTTATCAGCGCGGCCGTCACCATGGCGAGAAACTGAGGATTCATGAAGGGTTCCCCGCCCGTGAAGCCGATCTCACGAACCGGCCATCCCCGATGAGAAATCTGCCGTAAGTAGCGTTCGACTTCTTCTGCCGTCAGGTAAACGAGCGAATCATTCTCGGGGCTCGACTTGATGTAACAGTTTACGCATTCAATATTGCACAGTGTGCCGGTATTGAACCAAAGCGTGGTTGGATTTCTTAACGACGAATAAGCCCGTTCCTTGCCAGCGGCAGTAACAAAGGGATCGGCGAATTTAACAGAATTGGCTTGCACTTTTTTGATCCAACAAGATTGAGATTCTCTAATGACTGAATTAGGCAATCCGAAAATATACACAACACTCAGATCACGATGACATCAGATGCAGCATAGAGACAATCTTCCCCCTCGAGATCGCCGTTCGCTCATTTCGGGCACTGGCTGAATAATCCGCATGGCGAACCAAACTCATTATGATATTTTGATGAACAAGGAAATCAATCTCAATCGCATGTAACATAGCGAGTAACTCTGGTTAAACATGTCCTGCGTCGAACTAGTATCCCGAAAATGGCAAATTGCGGGTTACTCGTATCCAGTTCACTGCAAAC
>JAPORY010000029.1 GCA_026709985.1 Aestuariivita sp.
AAAAAAAATCGCTTGTTTTCAGGAAAAAATCGCTCGCCAGATGAATTTTGCAAGAGGCTCTCTAGGTAAATAGTTATTCGGGACAAGGGACTCTTCGTTGTCCCTTCTTCCTGATGATATGTAGTTTTCCACTGGGGATAGTGATGGGCTGATCCCCGCTCCAAATTTCACCGTGCGCACATATCTCTCCAAACGGACACAACTGGTCCTCAGAGTTTTATGCAAAGACGGATACTTTTCAATCTGGTATTGATAGATCGGCACACCGTTGTCCAAAGGCAGTTCCAAAGATATTTATCCGCCGGCGCGTAATTGCCTGCTTCCATCCTTGATCGGGTTGGTATGCCGAGGATGACCTTGATAGAGAAATTTTGGCGACCTCATTACTCGACGGCGGTAAACGATGGGGATTACTAAGATAACGTGACCGCATACAATATGATAATTTTGTACTGCTATCTAAACACAACATAATGCGTCACGTCAAATTATCTCAATAATCCCCTAAACGATGCTATTGATTGAGGGCGAGAACGCCCGGTAGAGACTTACCTTCAAGCCATTCCAAAAAAGCACCACCAGCCGTCGATACGAAAGTTAGATCGTTGATTACATTGGCATGATTGAGGGCTGCGATCGTGTCACCACCGCCCGCAACACTTACCAACTCGCCGGCACGAGTGAATTCGGCGATGAATTGTGCTAGGCGCGTAGTTGCACGATCAAAAGGCGGGACTTCAAAAGCTCCGATCGGACCATTCCATAAGAGCGTCTTTGCGGCGATTAGAATTTCGCAAATTTGCGCGACAGTCTCTGGTCCGACATCAAGGATCATCTTGTCATCGGGGCAGTTTTGAAAACTTGCAACTTGCCATGCCGCGTTTGGTTTGCATTCAGCAGCAATGACGATATCGGTCGGCAGGATCACTTGACAGTTTACCTCGTCAGCGTGGCGCAGAATATCCTGAGCCGTATTGAGCCTATCAAACTCGGCTAACGAAATGCCCACGGCGTTATCTCTTGCCGCTAGGAAGGTGTTTGCCATTGCGCCACCTATAACAAGATAATCAACTTTGTTAACGAGATTGAGTAGTAGGGTAATTTTGGTGGAAATTTTCGATCCGCCGACGATAGCAACGGCTGGCCTTTTTGGTTTATTGAGGGTTACTTCTAAAGCGTTCAATTCCTTTTGCATAAGCAAACCCGCAAAGGCGGGGAGATGTTTTGCAACACCTGTTGTCGACGCGTGCGCACGATGCGAGCAAGAAAAAGCATCGTTACAGAATATATCGGCTAAACGAGCTAACTCTGCCGCAAATTTTGGGTCGTTTTGTTCCTCTTCATAGTAAAAGCGTAAGTTCTCAAGAAGGATTACACTGTCTCTTGCCGTTGCCTTAATTATCTCTTGTGCGGATGGAGTGCGCCAATCGCGAATGAATGTCACCTGCTGATGAAGACTAGTTTCGATACTAGGGATTATAGCTTGCAGCGATAAATCTGAGGTAAATTTCCCGTTTGGACGCCCTAAATGACTAGCGAGGATCGGCAGCCCTGCTGCTTCTTGGATTGCACGGATGGTTGGTCGCAGACGCCGAATGCGCGTATCGTCACGAACCTGCTTCCCGTCAATCGGAACATTTAGGTCAACCCGCACTAGGACCCGTTTTCCTTGAAGTTTAGCTTGATTAATCGTTTTCCAAGTCAATAGTTTCTCCCGAGAACTTTACGTTCACCTTTGGCGATAAACCGTGTCTTCTACGGTCCGAAATACAGTAAAGATTTCCATCAGTGGTTGAGTAACTTTGATCGGCGGCACTCTTGATAGTCAATGACTCTTTGCGATCAAAGTTTCATGTGCGCAAACGCTGTTACACGTTATCCCTCGCACCGTAAAACCTCGTTCTCTAAGGCGGGGATATAAGGCTCAACCTCTTTCGTGCGGTTCTTGAGTAGAGCGTTGACCTTCGACACATTTGCGAATGACCTCAGGGAGCGCTTGAGCATAAGCGAATGCAAAGTCGGGAGGTGACCACAGAATAGCCGGGCGATAACGACCTGTGACTTCAGGTCGAAACGTCCAAAAAACGCTGGCAGGATACGCCTTTCATGCTGCTGACCAGTTGGGAGCGACAGATTTTAAGGGAATAGTTGACCAGTAGATAGACTTGATCATCTTCACCATTACACGCGATCAGTTGCGCTTCGAAGGTGTTACAGACATGGTCAAAAATATTTCGCAGATCCAGTATGGCAAGATTAGAACACACATTCAATCGGCATTTATCGACAAATATCAAGTGAACCTTATTAAGCAAAGTCCGATTGTATCCCACCCCCAAATAGTGTCAATCGCTAACGTTTCAGTTTGGAGCGGTGTGGCGGGTCTATAATTTTGTCTTGGACTGGCGGCAAGATACATAGTCAGAAAAAGGGCCAATGCAGCGGTAAGAGAATGATGTTGGATCATCTTCGGCGTTGCCGGCGGCAAAGGAAACCCTGTGGCTTAAAGACCCCACTAGGCTGTGCAGCAATCCGTGACCCATCGGGATTCAGAGGTTGTTAAGTCGCAAGGGCGCTATCCGCTTTAGGATTCTGCGCGATAAGCAAGGACTATCCTACCGGTAGGGAGTGAGAGTCTTCGACAGTAATACCTGGCACTTGCCCAAATTTGGCGCGCTTAGAACGATACTAATGAACCGTGCCTTTGTTAACAACATCAAGACGGTGACCGCCTTACGCACGCAAACGGGGAAATAATATGCCTTGATCCGGTGCGGTAATGGATCAAGTTCCTCCGAGCACCAATTAGCACGGTTGCGGACGATAAGATCACCGGACTGAGTATTGGCCGGTGTCATCTGGTGGTTGCCAGCACTGAAGAAAAGCAAAAAAACCTGCGTCCTGCGGCGATGGCTGCGAACTTGCGGTGCAAAAGCTGCAATCGCGACAAAAAGGACTAGCCAATCGCAATTGGGCGCGTTTGCTTGCTTCCAAGTCGCACGAAAAGCAGTGAACAAACGCAACAACTTTCAGGACCCGATGTCGCGACGACTGATTGACCAAAACCAAGCGACTTGCTTAGAGACGCCGTCAGTAAAAACACGCTCAAAAACCGAAAGTTCGACAAACATATTGCCGATGTGGCGTGGAGCGAGTTGGCCCGCAAACTGTTCTACAAGGCTGCCGGATCAAGCAAGCATCTGGTCTTGATCAACCAATTGTATGCGTCTAGAAAGGCCTGTTCCTGTTGCGGTTCAAAAATCGGAAGCTTGTACCGGTCTGTCCAGCCATGGGTTTTTCGATCTGTGGCGCCGAGCATGCCCGCGATGTCACTGCTGCCTGGAATATTGAGTGGCAAGATTATCTTGCGACACCGCACGCCGCACCTTCGATTCTAAAGCATTGAAATACATACTTATTTTCTTCTACGAAAACTCGGATGGAATCCAATGCGATTTTATTCGGAATTGCAACTAGAAGAAGAGTAAGAATCATGCCCAAATTAACGGATACAAGAATGCACGCTCTGCATGCAAAAAAGACGACGCAGAATACTCGGGATATTGCGCTAAAGGGCTTTGGTTTCCGAGTTCTGCCGAGTGGGAAGAAGTGATACTTTTTTCATAGTCAACATGATGGCCAGCGCTTTTGGAAAATTATTGGTGACCCCGCCAATATGATAGTTAGCGAAGCTCGGCAGCAAACCATAGACTTGTTGACCACACTCCAATTGGGACAATCTGATAAAGAAGTTTTGTTCGATACAATAGCGGCAGAAACGTTTCGCCGTTATGATCGTCAGTGGAAATCGAGCACGCGTGCGGTGAACGAGAAATATTTCCGTAGGTATATCCTGTCCAATTTTGCAGGACGGCGGATCGATCAATGCCTGTGCTGTCAATTATCATGAAGGAAGCGGCGGTAGATGGTTTGCGCCCTGAAGGATCGAA
The DNA here is from genome assembly GCA_026709985.1 of Aestuariivita sp. Classification (GTDB taxonomy): domain Bacteria; phylum Pseudomonadota; class Alphaproteobacteria; order Rhodobacterales; family Rhodobacteraceae; genus JAPORY01. The sequence goes on from JAPORY010000029.1 coordinate 3,951, forward strand.
TCCCTGTAGGGGCATCAAACGTAATGGGAGACAAAATAGGGAGCGGTTTCTTTCAAAGACTGAACTGGCACATCTTGTTGCGGCATTCCGTCGGGCTGAATCTTCTGCAGTAGTCACGATCCTCTGGTTACTTACATTGACAGGATGTCGATCAAGCGAAATTCGAACTTTGCTCTGGACGGACTTTGAGACGGACATCTGTTCTTACGTGACTGCAAGACCGGGCCACATATGGCGTGGTTATCTGATCCAGCTTGAAAGCTTTTTGACGAACATACAAGATCATCGTCATGGGTTTTTCCTGCCTTGAGAACTAGTGCACCCTTTTCAGCGCAGATGCCCAATTCTGTTTGGAAGCGGATTCGAGCCGACGCTGGCCTAATTGATGTTCGTATTCACGATTTGCGCCATTTCTATGCGAGCGTAGCTATCTCAAGTGGCAAAACTGTCCTTACAGTCGGGAAGCTTCGTGGGCACAACCAGCCAGAGACAACTTCAAATATGCACGCCACGCCGAAATCGACGTGGAACGGGCGGCTACTGCGATGGATGCTGTTCTTGGGTAGACACCGTCATGAGCGGGGTGCGGTTGACAACGTCCCGTGTGAAACGACTCAAACCGGCAACACGAGAGTATTCAGTTTCGGATACAGTGGTGTCGTCCTTGAGCGTACGCGTCTATCCGTCAGGCACAAAGACCTGGTTCTAGACCTGAGTCTGCACCATAGGCGGACGCATGACATCTCTTGGAAAGAGCATTGTGATGTCACTCGAAGATGCCCGATCTGCTTGTCTTCAATATCAATTAGACGGCATTGCAGCATGTCTAGCTGACCCCTTATATTGGACGTTTGTTTTGGATACGTGGCGCCCAACTTAGTCAACACGCTGCGAACCGAGAACTATCAAGACGCTTGACTCTGCTTTAACTCATCAACTGTTGCCAAATTTCGGGACTCTACTATTAAATCGAATCACGCGGGATGTGATTGAAGACTGGTTTGAAGCCTACAGTGTTTTCACACCGGGCCGAGCAAATAGTGCATTACAGATACTATAGCAAAGCTTAAATCATGCGATAGAGTGCGGTTTGATCGACGTCAATCCAGCAAGTTCTGTGCGTCCGAATCGCCGACCGAAGCTAACTCGGTTCCTATCAAGAGACGAGATCGGACGATTGAACGCAGCGTTGGATCAACATGCAATATGTCAGTGGGTGTCTAGGCATGCAAGCTGACATTATTCGACTTCTATTACCCACGGGCTGCCGTAAAATGGAAATTGTGAGACTGAAACGACGAGAGGTGGCCGACCGCCACCTTCGTCTCAAAGATAGTAATATCGGCCCTAGCGCAGTCTGTCGGAGCCCAGAGGCGTGGGCCGTTATAGAAAGACGTTTGGCCGCACCGGGAATGAAAAACGAGTATGTGTTTCTCTCGCCGATAAACCCGGAGCGACATTTTGCGGGGGACTGAGTCTCTGGTATTAGATCCGACGAGAGATCGGAATCGAGGACGTGCGTTTGCATTATTTGCGCCATTCCTACGCAAGCCAATGCGTAATGGCTGGGGTTCCATTACCTGTGGTATCGCGGACCTATGGCACATAGTCAGTGCTCCATGACGCTGCGCTATGCTCATGTTGCCGACAAAGATGTTGCTAATGCAGCAGAAAGGACCGGCACAAAAATGGAAATGTTACTTCAAGGTAAGTGAAATGTGTCGACGGTGGTTCAAAATCCAGATTCTTATAGTAGAAAGCGACGTTTCCTATCAAAATCGACAAGTCAGAAGTCATTAGCTGACTGAAATGGGGTGGAGATAATATCACTGTGTTCCGCTTAAAAGTCGAATAAATTCAATTGTTTAGACAACTCAATAGGTTTTGGTTTGTCGTGGGTTTCGGTAAGTAACTGATATAACGGTATTTTTGCAAATAAGGTGGTTTCAACAATCTGTGAAATAATGTATGTATGCCAACAAACTCAGCCGGGTGTGATTCTCAACGATAGCCTTATCAGCGTAGCAGGAGAATTCAAGGTCGTTATTCGCACCGAAAAAATTGACGTGATACGAAAAATATGGCTAGAATATCAACCAATAGCCGACAGAAACATTGAGGGAGAAAATAATGTATCTAAAATTCACCACAGCCATGGCATCAATCATACTTGTTACGGGTTTGGTTGCGGCAAGTGCCGAAGAACTTCGGCTCTCACACCAGTGGTCAAATACCGATGTGCGGCATCAGGTTGCACAGATGGTCGCGGATGAAGTCGCTGCAGCAAATGTCGATTTGGAAATAAAGATCTTTCCGTCGAGATCGTTGTTTAAGCCGCGTGAGCAATACAAACCGCTCAGCCGCGGTCAACTGGACATGTCAGTATTTCCGTTAAGCTACGCCGGTGGACAGCAGCCAGCATATAACCTAACGCTGATGCCAGGTCTGGTGAAAAACCATGACCATGCCGCACGCTTGAACGAAAGCGAATTTATGGGCAAGATCGAAGAGATTATGGCCCGCGACGACGTTAAGGTTTTGGTGCACGGATATCTTGCAGGCGGCTTTGCGGGTAAAGATCAGTGTATCACTGCACCAGAAGATGTAAAGGGCCTGCAAACCCGTGCAGCCGGTAAGGCGTTTGAACAAATGCTAGCAGGTGCCGGTGCCTCAATTGCATCAATGGCCTCGTCTGAAATTTATAATGCAATGCAGACCGGAGTTCTAACGGCGGCCAATACGTCTTCTTCTTCTTTTGTTAGCTATCGTATCTATGAGCAGGTTGCGTGTTATACACCGGCCGGTGACTATGCGCTCTGGTTCATGTATCAGCCTTTGCTAATGAACAAATCTAAGTTTGACGGTTTGACTGAAGAACAACAAGCTGCGTTGTTAGCTGCTGCCGACAAAGCAGAGGCCTTTTATCTCGAAGAAGCCAAGAAACAAGATGCGGCTTCGGCAAAGGTATTTTCTGATAATGGGGTTCAGATTGCTCAGATGAGCAGGGAAGAGTTTGAAGCCTGGCGTGATCTCGCTCAAGTGACTTCCTATAAAGCCTTCGTTGAAGATACGCCGGGCGGACAGGATTTATTGGATCTTGCTCTTTCTGTAGAATGATTGGCTGATTGGGGCGGTGTTTGCCGCCTCAATACAAAGAACTCAAGTGTTCAGAGCTTTCAGCCCGATACACTACTATATAAGACTTCGTCATTTTGATCCGCATACACTTGGTTGGTTTACCGCTGCTCTCCGTTCTGGCGAGAGGACTCGTCCTGGGTTGGCTTGAGAACTTTGTCGGCGAATCAATTGGAGTAGGGCGCACGGCAAGGAATACTTGGGGATCGGATTCGGCTCGACTGCCCATAGAATGCCGGCGCGTGACGCGTGGATTGGAACGCCTCAATTGGGCTGTCGAAGTGCGGGATGCCATCGGCAACAGAGATCAAGTCAATTAGAAATCAACTAAAATCTCATATACAACTGTGTCGAGTTGAAAGGTTGAGGAAGCCGTAATGGCTGGCCAAAGAAATGTAACTGCTGTTTACGTTAGCAGCTCCCCTTTTTTACGTCTGGTTTCTACAATTTCGATGCTCGCAGGATGGTGCTCGGCGGCTATGATTGTCGCCGCCGTCGGTATAACCTGTCAAATGATTTTTATTCGGTTTGTATTGAACGGTTCAACAGTTTGGCAGACAGAAGCAGTTGTTTATCTTATGGTTGCTGCCACATTGATCGGTTTGTCTTATGTTCAACGGCTTCGCGGCCATGTTAACGTAGATCTCATTCCTCTGGCTTTGCCAAAGAAAGCAAGGATGATTTTGGTATTTGTGACCCTTTCGGTTTCCCTTTTGATTGTAGCCATCATGCTATTTTATGGATACAAATTCTGGCAATTTGCTTGGGAAAGAGGTTGGCGCTCTGATACTGTGTGGGGCATTAAGCTCTGGATCCCATACCTTTCGATTCCGGTCGGTTTTGGACTTCTCTTTCTGCAATTAATTGCTGACCTTGTCGCCGTGATTATTGGTGCCGAAGAACCCTTTGGCATAGAGGACGTTTGATGGAACCGCTTTTGCTTGGGGCAATTGTAGCAATTGCGACAATTGTTGTCTTATTCTCTGGTGTGTCAGTTGCTCTTGGATTGCTTATCGTTTCTGCAGGTTTTTTGATCGTATTTGATGGTGTGAGATCGTTAGAGTTAATGCCAGAAATACTATTTGGTAAACTTGATAACTTTGCACTTCTTTCAATTCCGATGTTTATCATTATGGGTGCATCAATAGCCTCTACGCGTGCTGGTGCTGACCTCTACGAAGCTCTAGAGCGTTGGTTGACGCGGGTTCCCGGCGGGCTTGTTATATCCAATCTTGGAGCTTGCGCACTATTTTCGGCGATGTCGGGATCGTCACCTGCCACCTGTGCGGCAATTGGTAAGATGGGTATTCCCGAGATGCGTAAGCGAGGTTATCCTGACGCAATTGCATCGGGATCAATTGCAGCAGGCGGGACCCTGGGTATTTTAATTCCGCCGTCGATTACCATGATTGTCTACGGGATTGCGACAGAGACTTCAATTGGACGACTTTTTCTTGCAGGCGTTTTTCCCGGACTATTGTTGATGTCATTATTCATGGCTTGGTCGCTCTATGCGACTTGGCGATCAGGTAACTCTGCGGTCTTAAGTCCAATACGCTATACTTGGCTGCAGAAGATTGAAATTCTTCCACGTGTGATTCCCTTCGTCGCGATTATTATCGGGGTATTATATGCGATGTATGGTGGCGTGGCGACACCATCGGAAACGGCTGCGGTTGGTGCTCTCCTATGCCTTATGGTCGCTATGCTAATTTACAGACTTTGGACACCTAGCGATCTGTGGGTCGTTCTTCGCGATAGCACAAAAGAAAGCGTGATGATCCTATTCATTATTGCGACGGCTGGCGTGTTCAGCTACATGTTATCGTCTTTATTTATTACGCAGGCCATTGCTGAGTGGATCGGCACTTTGGAGGTAAATCGCTGGATTTTAATGGCTGCGATTAACGTATTTTTGCTGATTGCAGGGTTCTTCCTGCCGCCGGTCGCCGTTATATTGATGGCTGCGCCCATCCTACTGCCGATCATCACAACGGCTGGTTTTGATCCAATCTGGTTTGCCGTTGTCTTAACCATCAATATGGAAATCGGCCTGATTTCTCCACCAGTCGGTTTGAATCTATATGTCATCAATGGAATTGCGCCAGATATTTCTCTAAAAACCATCCTCACTGGATCGTTGCCTTTTGTTGCCTGCATGGCGGTTGCAATAGTACTTTTGTGTCTTTTCCCAAGCATCGCGACATGGCTACCGGATACAATAATGGGAGTGCCAAAATGACCTTTTGTTTTTTTGGATCGGTTTTGGCCGGCCACTCTCAACGAATTGATTACATCAATTCGGCGTTCAGCCATCTTTTCATCGAAAGAGCGCTAGGTCGTTTTGGTGTCAGGCATTATTACCAATGAAGTCGGCTCCAGAAATGTAAAATACGTGATAACATATCGTGTGTTCCCTTATATGTGGTATTTTCAGTTTTCATATATGAAGAAATACTACATGTCGCTTCTTGCTTTTTGAATTTTTCCAAGACTTTAACAAATCGTATTATGGCAACCTTTTTCAAGTGCCTTTGCTATCTGTTTTGATTCGATGGCAAATTTAAAAAGTGGAACGCGCAATATTCTACGTGTGCGCTTTCACCTAATCCATCGCCTAAAGATGGACCGCCTACCATGAACTTGACCATATTGAGCAAAACAATGATAATTTTGACGAGGGGCTCCCGCAACATTAAACGCACCCAAAAAGGTATCTCTATAAGTATGGGGGGATCGAATGTCGCCAAAATATAATCATGGCCTGTGATATTTTGTGCAATGGAAAATATCGTGATTGAGAAGTGTGTATACGAGTTTATTCTGGTCTTAGAAACAATTTTGCTGAATCGGGTATACTCGACGAAAAATCTAGTCACACTTGACGGAGAATTAGCGTGGAGCGTCTGCCCAACATGTATTATTTATTGTTATATGAGTCCTAAACATAAAAATAAGCCGCCGATTGGAATCTCTAATTCTTATCGAAAATGAAAAAGGTAATAATGATGGCAAATCCGCTGTTTGACAGCTTGTGGGGAATTCATTCTGGCAAAAATACACCGTTCTTGAGATTAACCAATCAGGAAGTGATCTCGCACGGTAAATTTTTGGAAGTTTCCACTCAAGTTGCGAACGCTTTAGTTCAATACGGGTTAGTCGCCGGTGATCGGATAGCAATTCAGGTAACGAAATCGCCGGAAGCGCTTGCGTTATTCGCCGCTTGCGTTCAAGCAGGAATTGTTTTTGTCCCGCTGAACACTGCTTACACGGTAGAAGAACTCGCCTATTTTATTGAAGACAGCGGCGCTCGTCTCATTGTATGTGACGAAGCAAATGAGTTCGAACTGGCAAAACTCGCAAAAACATTGGGTTCAAGAGTTGTGACATTGAATGCAGACGGGAGCGGAACACTGCTCGACGTTGCACGCACACTGCCAGCCATCTCTATGACGATTGAGCGTAGCCCCGATGACTTAGCCGCATTGCTGTATACTTCCGGTACAACCGGTCGTTCCAAAGGCGCGATGTTAACGCACAATAACCTACTTTCAAATGCCAAAACACTGGCTAGAGAATGGCGCTTCACGAAAACCGATGTTCTGCTTCACGCTCTGCCTATTTTCCATTTGCATGGGTTATTTGTTGCGATTAACGTAATGCTAATTTCCGGCGGAAGCATTGTCTTTTTGCCTAAATTCGATTTGGAACAAATCATTGATGAATTACCGAATGTCAGTAGCATAATGGGGGTTCCTACCTTTTATACCCGGCTATTGCACGACGAGCGGTTAACGCGCGACTTAACAAAACATATACGGTTGTTTGTTTCAGGCTCGGCACCTTTGTTGCTAGAGACATTTGTCAATTTCGAAGTTCGCACTGGGCATCGGATTTTAGAACGATACGGCATGACTGAAACCAATATGAACACGTCAAACCCGTATGATGGCGAGCGACGGGCTGGAACGGTCGGTCTACCGCTTCCTGGAGTTGAGGTGAAAATTACGAAGCCAAACTCTAACACGACCATAACAACCGGCGAGATCGGTCAGATCGAAGTTCGTGGTCCTAATGTCTTCAAAGGCTATTGGCAAATGCCTGAAAAAACGGCTGCCGAGTTTCGTGATGATGGTTTCTTTATCACTGGTGATCTTGGCAGGATAGACGAAGACGGATACGTCCATATAATTGGTCGAAGTAGAGATTTGATAATTTCGGGCGGATACAATATTTACCCGAAGGAAATTGAGTGCGTTCTGGACTCTCAGCCTAGTGTCATGGAAAGCGCAGTTATCGGTGTTCCAGATGTGGACTTAGGCGAAACTGTCGTTGGTTTGATTGTACCAAAAAAAGGAAAAACACCTAATATTGAGGAAATCAAATCCGCACTAGCGAAAACGCTAGCAAAATTCAAACATCCACGCAAAATTCGAATTATAGATGAATTACCGCGTAACGCGATGGGGAAAGTTCAAAAAAATATTTTACGAAATACCTACAAAGAGAGTTTCCTTAATTCCGAAAAAATATGATAATAGCCGATGGGGAGACAGAGTCTAACCTCCCCAAAAAAAACTGTTGAATACTTGCCACCTCATCAAAACGGTTACGCCCATTACACGCATGCTGTATCTATTCCCAAAATGCATAATTCAAGACGCGAGGGAGGCCTCAAAACCTTGAATACTATCTTGTGTCTGTGATCAATGCTCTCATTCATGCGTCACAACTGACAAAGGATCGTCTGCACGAGGTGGCAAGCCTAGACATTGGCGGGAACGGTTACAGATGAGCGAGAACAGCTAGAATGGATATCGAAGGTCTTAAAGTTTCTCAATGGCAAGAAACGACGTTGTACATGGGTGCGGTTCTCATATGGTGCGGGGCAAATTTTTTAAGTCATTGATATTGCGCGATAATTTTTATCGGATTTTACTCATCCCGCAAGATTCGCCTTTTTTGGCGAAACTTCACCCTGCCGAGCCAAATTTTTCCCGATCTGGCACTTGTCGCCGCTGCTATTTGCTTGCCTTGAGAATGTGGTAGCGTGTTCCAATAGTGCCGTAATAACTGTCTCCAATGGGAGACAAGAACGGAACACTCACAGGGATATTATGCGACACGAAAACCGATGTATGGAAGTCAAAAGAGCCGAAATACGTCGACCGCTCGCCGGCACAACACCTTGAGGAATGGCAGCAACGGGCTTTCGATGATGCCGAAGAAATTGATTTATCGGCGGTTGTCGCGGAACGGTATCGACCGGACGCATTCGAAGCTGAACCCAAGTTTCAAGCGATGGTTTCTGGCTTCTCTCGCTCGGTGCTGAAGCCGGCGTTTGCGGCTCTTGATGACCAAAGACCAACACTGACGGTTGACGATAAATCGTATCACCAGGTTGATGTCACGGTCGGCGACGCGATGACCTTGTTTGGGTACGGCAGTCTAACTGGCAATGGGTAGCGGGTGCAAGTCCTGCGGAAAGGAAAGGCTAACCACCAACTTTCGCCTCAAGACGTGCGGCGTGGGTCGTGAGGCCCTCAGCGAAGCGTCGGTAGCGGTATGTGCGGTCCGAGTGATGGAGCCACGAAATGGCCTTATCAGATGCGCCGAGACTTTCAGATGGTTGAAGGCAACATCTCTTAACCGTTACGGTGAGGAGAAGGAGGACATCCCAGGGTCGAAGAGCTTTGGAATGTACTAAACCATTTTCGGGAACTGGGACGTCTCTAAGCCACCCTTAAGTCGTCGGGGTCGCAAAACAAAGGAGGAATTCTGAAGTGGAGATGTACGGTTTAGAAAAGTCAGATCCGCCTATAGTGTGTTGAAACAACCGAACAAAGAGTCTTCGGGCTCGGCGGCGGATGGGGAGCAAAGGGGTGGAGTGGCGAGGAAACTGGAAGGCCAAAGCACTGCCCGCACTCAGAGGCGGGGAGCAGTGTTACAAGCGGTTGGCTGGTTACGGTAAGGAAAATTTAGATGAACCAAGGAGAGTCTGACGGCACTCTTGATACAGGCACAAAGAAGGTCTGCTATGCCGACTGGCGAGTTCACTTTACTGCGTTCGTATATAGGATGTATCAAGTGCCACCGGCACGAAGGGTAGTAATTCCCAACAGGGAAGGTGGGAAACGACCGCTTGACATCGCCGATTTGCAGGACAAATCCTGCAGAGGTGGTGGCAGATCATCTTTTGGTGCATAACCTGCTGATTGACTCGAGGCAGCAGCCGTATGCACTAGACGTGCACGTACGGATTTGTGCGGGGGGACAGGGGAAACCCAGTTTCGTACTGCGATAAGGACTTGGTACCACGCTTCAATCGCCAAGGCGACTGGGCGCAAGAATCGCACGCAAACGACAATCGCGCGATCCGCGTTGCGCTGGCCGCGTAGAAGCACAACATATAGTACACCAACGAAAGACGCTGCCGTTAATTGTTTTCTAAAGAGCCGCTTGCAAAAACAATGGTATTGGAGTCATGGGAAAAAAATTGCGACAGA
>JAPORY010000117.1 GCA_026709985.1 Aestuariivita sp.
CATTGGACCGCAAGCCGCATCCGAATCCACGGCCACGATTGCTTGATGGGGAAGGTGAGGCCACACTAACAATGTTGGCGTGTTCACAACCACCAGTTGGACACTGGCGTTGCTTGGCGACCGGTTGGTAGAACGCAACGTGGTCGACACGATTTCGAAAGAAACCGTCCGGCGCACGTTAAAAAAAACTACATCAAACCGTGGTTGCAGCAGATTTGGTGCCTTCCGCCCAAGGCCAATGCGGATTTCGTCTATGCCATGGAGGATGTGCTGTCGGTTTACCAACGGGATTTTGCCGCTGACACGGTCCTGGTCGGTATGGATGAGACCTCGAAGCAACAAACGAAGGAAACTCGAACGCCGCTCGCCGTGCGTTCTGGGCAACCGGCAATAGATGACTTTGAATACGAGCGGAACGGTACCGCCAATCGGTTTATGGTTTGCGCACCCCTTGCCGGCTGACGGCCGGTGAAGGTCACGGACCGGCGAACGCGGCAAGATTTTGCCGAGTTGTTGCAAGATCTGGTGGATGATGACTTTCCGAACTAGCAGATTGTCTTGGTTATGGATAATCTTAATACCCACAAACTCTCGGTCTTGTATGATCGCTATGAACCGGCGGAGGCGGCTCGCATTGCCCGACAAATTGAGGTACACTAGACGCCGAAACCTGGCTCTTGGTTGAACATCGCCGAGATCGAAATCAATGTGCTCACGAAACAATGTCTTGCTCGTCGGATTCCTGACCGAGAGACGATGATCCGTGCGGTGACGGCTTGGCAGAATCGGCGGAACGAAGCGACAAAATCCGTCGACTGGCGGTTCGCAACCGAGAAGACGCACCTCAATCAAACTAAAATCATTATACCCAGCAATGTAATGATTGCGGGATACTAGGATCGACGGCCGAACAAACGCCAATTCTTGATCTTCTCACCCAACATGAAGACCTAACCAAGCAAGATATCGAAAAAATCAAGAACATATCTGCCGAACTGCTGCAAGGCATTGCAGAACGCATTCGTCATGTTCGAGGCATTTCTCAAGTATTTCGAAGCCAGATCTCTCGCACTTGCTGTCTGACCCGAAGTCCAACAAGGTCGGCATCCGAGTAAGCCAGTAATTTGGACATATCGCTTTGTGCGGTGTACAGACATTAATGTGAATGCATAGATTGATTAAGACGGTCAGGGATGGCGTCTCGGTCAGAAGCGACAGCCGTTCGGAAGCACACAGAACAGCATTAAATTCATGTCTTGGTGTGTTGCACGCCGGAACAGGACAATTCTATAGCCGTTGGGGGTCACCAGGCGATCCTTGATGTCTAAGCCACAAGCTAAGTCGGCACCGCCGCGCCGTTTCTTTAGCTTCAGACCGTCCGGCAGCGACGAAAGTGCAAACAACGCCCAACAATCGGCGAGACGCTGCAAGTTGATAAGCGACCCCGATGACAATCTAACAGTGATCAAACTAGCGAAAGATCACACAATGTTTAACGATTGTTCAGTTCTAACTTGACAGGTTCAATAGCGACTGAATAGACATGCGACCAGGTTGCAAGTCTTAGATCAATCACGGAGAAATAAATGAAATTCCTATACCCCCCCCCCCCCCTAGAGATTCTCGGACGATGGACTAAACGCACAGGTATCGCGCTTGCCGCGCTGGTGATAGCCGCGCCGGTGGCCGCGCAGGTCCCGAAAGCGGATCTGAGGAGTTTTTTATTCGGCGATTGCGACGGAGGCACCTGCGCGGAAAACATCACGGGCTGTCCGGGGCAGATCAGCGTCCGATTGATCCCGGCCCCGCGGATCGCCACGCAGGTGCGGCTCATCGCTGTGCCGCGCTCCGGCCATAACCGGCTGCGGGATTACGGGGTGCCGGTCTATATGGACGAGACGGACACGCGGACGATCCGCTCCAGCGAAACTATAACCATACGGGCCAATGATAGCACTTATTATCCGACCAGGGAGATCTGCTGGCGAAACGACCACCTCGACACCGGAGACAGCGTGGTCGAGGTCGTCATCGTCGGCGGCGTGGGCTACCAGCCGGACCCGACAGCCAACAGCGTCACATTCACCATAACCGAGGACGACGACTGCGCCAATCCGGGCGACCGCACGGTCTACGTACCGGTAAACGGCAATATGAATAATACCTGTGTTTGTCGAACCCGTGCGGTAGCGGCGGAACTGTATCCGGGATCGGTCAAGCAGGCCAACGGTCAGGACTGGAATCATACTCTTGATGATTATTATGTCACGATCAACGGCAACCGCTCATTGCGGTCAAGCCGAGATTCTTCACGCTATTGCCCAGATTCGCCCTATCAGGGACCAGGACACTGACAACGCGGTCGGTGTCCTTTCGCTGCCGTGTGGGCTGCCTTTAGGCCATCTGCGCGTGCGGGCACCCCACTCTCCACCAGCACGGAAGCTTGACGCGCTCCGCTCACGGGCAAGGTTGCGGTAGGCTTCGGACAGTTCCACTCCGATCCACTGCCTTCCGACGGCGTTCGCGGCGAGCGCCGTCGTTCCCGCTCCCATGAATGGATCCAGCACGATCCGGCCGGTGGTTGACTCTATGCAGCGTTGCGCCAGTTCCACCGGAAACGGCGCGGGGTGCGGGTTCTTGGATTCCGGCGGTATCTTCCAGACGCACCCGATCGCGTTCGCTTTTTTCGCCAGCCTGAACCGTGGTTTGCAGATCAGGTAGATGACCTCATAGTTCGGCAGGAAGTAGCCGGGGTTGAAGTTGATGCCGCCCGCCCGTTGCCAGATGATTATCTGTCTTACTGGAAAGCCCCCTACTATGTCCGATCGGTCGGAAAAATCGACTGACATCCAGATTGCCGACTATTGGGAAGAGCCGTCGAAAAAGGGATAGAAGGCGTACCCGCCGATATTCATTTCTTGAGCCCCAACTATAAGGTCGGCGGCCGAAAATCGCTGGGTTTCGTACAGATTGAGTTCTGTAAATTCTGAGACATATTCAGCTAGGAACCGGAAGTAATCTTGCCATTCCTCTTCAAGGACGTAGAGTTCCCCCTCGTCATGGTCGAAAAGTTGGCCAGCACGGATCGTCCTTCTGTCACGAAACTGTAGGAGATAGTAGTCTCCCTCCAATGGTAGTTTGAGTCCAACACCGACCAGGAGGCGCTCATCAGCGTGCTCAGTTCGGCCTGCGACATGTCAAACCACATATTGACGCGTGACATTTTTCTGTTCTTTCCTGACTTTCGCTAAAATTTGCATGATTTTATGGGCGCCGATCACTCAGTAGCATCGTGAGCGGGGCTGTTATTCAATGGGTGCAGACTGGCAATCAGTGCCCAAAACCTTGTATCTGAATCAGGCAAACATTTGTGAAACGCCAGGTATCAAGCGCAAATCTTAGAAGCAATACAAACTAACGATGGTCAGCTCGGAGACTTTGCGGAAAACCAAATGATCCGCACAGCCGTTTCGGACGAACCGGCAAAACAGTTTATCAAAACTCTCTTACCGCCCAAGAGGCATCAAGACCGATTTGTCGCAGTAGAGCAGGCGAATTGATAGCAATGGAACGACTGGCTAATGCGTATATCTCGCACCGCAATAGCGGCTCGTTCATTTCGCAAGTGCGGTCGACACCACATGGCAGCTTACCGCACACGCAAACTCAGCCGCCTACTGCGTCAGTTGTTGAGGCGCGAATCAATCTACCGAGAATCAAGTATTGACTGAAAGTGCGCAGACCTGAGAATACGCCGAGTCTGGCGGAGAGGCACTCAATTTTGGCGAAGTAGGTTTCGTTTGGAAATGAGTGCCGCAGTAATAACGCCAATAGAAACCATCGCAATCAAGAGGGTCGACAAGGCGTTAATCTCAGGGCTGACTCCAAGACGAACCGAAGACCATATTCGAATCGGTAAAGTGGTTGCGGATGGTCCAGCCGTGAAGGAAGCGATCACTAAGTCGTCGAGGGACAACGAAAAAGCTAGGAGCCAGCCCGCAATCACGGCGGGAGCAATGTTCGGTAGCGTCACGAGACAAAATGCGTGGAACGGTGTGCAACCAAGATCAAGCGCAGCTTCCTCCAGTGAACGATCAAAATTGGCGAGTCTCGAAGATACAACAACACTGACAAAACACATTGAGAAAGTGGTATGGGCCAAGATGATCGTTACTAAGCCCCGATCTAAGCCGATGCCAATAAACAGCAGCAGTAGTGACAGTCCAGTGATAACTTCGGGCATCACCAAGGGGGCATAAATCATGCCAGAAAACAGTGTCCGCCCATAGAAGCGAGCACTCCGCACCAAAACATATGCGGCCATCGTACCTAAAATCGTCGCAATGGTAGAAGAAATCGCCGCAACTCGTAAAGTGACCCATGCCGCATCAATAAAGAGCTGGTTTTGTAGAAGTTCGAAATACCACTTGGTCGAAAAACCAGCCCAGACTGTCACCAAACGGCTTGAGTTGAACGAATAGACGACCAGAATGACGACTGGTAAGTATAGAAATGCGAATCCAAAAGTTAGAGCCGTAGTATTGAACCAAGTAAGGCGACGCATGACACTCAACCTACCTTTGCAGAGCAACAAGCCAAGGTTCGCTCACACGGAGAGGGGCTTGAATGAGGCTCAAGACCCTTCTGCCTCGCGTTGTTTGAGTTCGTTACGCTGAAATAGAATAATCGGGATGATCAAAACTATCAGCAAGACAACTGCTACTGCCGAGGCTAGCGGCCAATCTCGGTTATTGAAAAACTCTTCCCATAAAACTTTGCCAATCATCAGCGTATCGGAACCACCCAAGAGCGAGGGAATCACGATCTCACCAAGTACCGGAATAAATACCAAGAAGCATCCAGCAATTATTCCAGCGCGAGCAAGCGGCACAGTGATGAGCCAAAATGCGGATATACGGGAGCAACCCAAATCCTCAGCGGCCTCAAGTAGGGAAAGATCCATTCTCTCTAACGACGCATAGATCGGCAGTACCATGAAGGGGAGATAGGTATAGATTATGCCGATATAGACAGCTGTTGGCGTATTGAGGACGGTCAGAGGCGATTCAATTATTCTGGTAAATTGCAAGACTTGGTTGAGGTAACCCTCGGTCGATAGAATACCGATCCATGCGTAAACACGGATCAAGAAACTCGTCCAAAACGGTAGAATGATGAGCAAGAGTAGCGTTGGTCGCCACCGGGGTTCGGCCCGCGCCATGCCGTAGGCTATGGGAAAACCTACGAGCAGGGTCAAAAAGGTTGAGAGCACTGCGATTCGAAGGCTAGAGAGGTACGCTTTCCAATACAGATCATCCGTCAAAAGGAATCCGAAATTCTCGAAGTCGAGTTGCGTTAAGAAATCGCTCAGTCCCGGCCATCCCTCATTCCAATTTAGATTAGGAACATAGGGTGGAATCGCAATATCGGGATCGCTGAGCGATATCTTAAAAACAATGAAAAACGGAACCAAAAACAGTGCCAGCAGCCAAAAATAAGGGGTTGCTATCAGAAAAAAGCGGCCCATCAGTTTGCCAAGGCAACGGCAGCGGTATCTGTCCAAGAGAGCCAGACGGAATCGTCCCAAGTGAATGATCGCCTTGAAATTCGACGATCATTAGTGGTTTGGGCCTTGATCACATGACCAGAGATTAGTTCTACGTGATAGGTAGAGATATTTCCGAGATAGGCGATATCCAATACTGTTCCGCACACCTTATTGCGAGACTCTGGCTCTTCGGCATGGATCATGATTTTCTCAGGGCGAATGGCAAGATGGCATCTCTGTCCCGAGGAAAACACGACATCGGTTTTGCAATGCAGACGCGGCTGACCCTCGGCCCAGACCAGATCAATGCCCGATGCAGTCGGCGTGGCACGCCCTTCAATCAAGTTGATCTGTCCAAGAAAGCTGGCGACATAGGTCGAATTTGGATTTTCGTAGATGACATCTGGCGCCTCAACTTGAACAAGCTGGCCTTCATTCATAACGCCAACACGAGTCGCAACCGTCATGGCTTCCTCTTGATCATGGGTGACAATGACAAATGTTGTGCCAGTTTTTTCCTGAATATCAACGAGCTCAAATTGTGTCTCTTGCCGCAGTTTTTTATCTAGGGCCCCCATTGGTTCATCAAGCAAGAGTAATTTAGGTGCTTTTGCGAGTGATCGAGCAAGCGCAACACGTTGCCGTTGTCCTCCAGAAATCTGATGGGGGCGGCGGTTTGCAAACCGTTCAAGTCGGGTTAAGGTCAGCATCTCATCTACCCGACTCGCCAATTGAGCTTTGGGCATTTTTTGGCGGCGAAGTCCGAAGGCAATGTTGTCATAAACGCTGAGATGCGGGAACAGGGCGTACGATTGAAACATCATGTTGACCGTGCGCTTGTTTGGCGGAATGGGGGTGATATCGCGATTAGCGAGCAATATCGAACCAGAGGTCGGGGCCTCAAAACCGGCAAGCATCCGCAGCAACGTCGTTTTGCCGCAGCCCGACGGACCAAGGAGTGCAAAAAATTCTTTCTCGAAAATGTCGAGTGACAAATTATCGACAGCCAAAAAACTGCCGAAGCTCTTGGTGACGTTCTGAAAACTAATCAGGGGTTTTGCATCTGGATCGTTCCAAGGGTCAACCATGAAATCCCTATCGTTTTCTGGCCTTTGGCATTTGGTTCCAATCAGCGCGTTCTGATGTCAGCCTCATTTCTAGATTCAATTGCACAACCGGAGCCAAGAGAGTGGATAACGCCGCAATGCCATGGTTTCGGCAATTGCCGAAACCATGGCATTGGCGTCAGCCGAACCGATTTCGAACGTCAGGTACCCGACTTAATTTTTGTCCAAAGCCGCGTAACCACGCGCTGCGTCCGCGTTGGATAGGGCGTCGTTGTGTAAAGATTATCCAGCGTCGTTGCATCGGGATAAATGGCTGTATCGCTAATCACATCCTCAATAAGGAACTCTTGCGAAGCCAGATTACCGTTTGCGTAGTAGACGTAATTGGAGGCTTGAGCGATATTCTCGGGATCCATGACGAAATTCAAAAACTGGTGAGCTCCCTCGGGGTTCGGCGCATCTGCAGGAATGGCCATTTGATCGAACCACATCAAGGCGCCTTCACTTGGTGGGTTATAGGCAATCTCAAAGTCGTTTCCTGCTTCCGCAGCTCGGTCGCGCGCTTGCAGAATGTCGCCAGAAAAACCGAAGGCAACGCAGATTTCGCCGTTAGCCAAAGAATTGATATACTCGGCGCTATGAAATTTCTGAATATAGGGTCGAACCGCGGCGAAAACAGCTTCGGCCTTGGCAATCACTTCGGGGTCGTGGCTGTTTGGATCTTCTCCGAGATATTGCAATGCCGCTGGGATCATTTCTGTAGGGGCGTCAACCATGTGAACACCGCAGGTCGCAAGTTTTTCCATGTTTGAGGGATCGAAGACCAGAGAAAGAGAGCCAATTGATGCGTTTCCGCCCAGTAGTTCGGTGACCTTGGTGACATTGACGCCGATTCCTGTCGTTCCCCACATATAGTTTATGGAATATTGGTTACCCGGGTCATATTGTGCGGTTCTTTCGGCCACGACATCCCAGAGATTTGTTGAGTTCGGTAACTTCGAATAGTCGAGCTTTTGAAAGGCCCCCGCTTGAATCTGACGCTGCAGGAATGTTCCGGTTGGGACCACGACATCGTAGCCGGATTGACCAGCGAGTAACTTGGTTTCTAAGAGTTCATTTGAATCAAATACATCGTAGATCAAATCTAGGCCCGTTTCTTGCTCAAATTTCGTCAGGAGTTCCTCGTCGATATAATCCGACCAGTTATAAACACGCACTTCTTGTGCTGAAACGATTGATGCGGCCATTGCCACACAAACGGTTAGGGAGAATACTTGAAAGTTCATATTTTGCTTCCTTTCTTGTCTGCCGACTGATTCCTCGCTACTTTTATCGTTAAACGAAAATATCGCAACAGTTCGTGATGCCTCTCACTAAGTGTGATTAGAGTGAATGAAGAACGCGCAGATCTTTAAGATCCAAAAGTCAGTTTGTGCATTATCCGAACCACAGAGAATTCTTTTGTTGCTGGTGAGTCCAGCAAACATTTTGTCATTTGATAACATCACAAGGGGCGCTCATGTCTCACATAAGTAATCATTTGCCGACAGCAGAGTTGCAAGCTTTGGACGCGGCTCACCACCTGCATCCGTTTACGGCTGAGAGACGCTTAGCAGAAAAGGGTGTTAGAGTCATCACTCGCGCTCAAGGGGTTTGGTTAACCGATAGCGACGGGCAGAAGATCATTGATGGCATGGCCGGACTTTGGTGTGTGAACATCGGATACGGACGAGAGGAACTTGCAGATATTGCGGCCCGTCAGATGCGGGAATTACCATTCTACAATACTTTTTTCCAAACCACTCATCTGCCGGCAATCTCGCTAGCCGAGAAAGTCTGTGAGAAAACCCCTCAAAACTTGAACCATGTCTTCTTCGTTGGATCCGGTTCAGAGGCGATCGATACAAGTATTCGAATGGTCCGTACCTATTGGGCCATAAGGGGGTATTCCGAAAAAAAAGCGATAATTTCGCGTAAGAACGCGTATCACGGTTCCACAGTGGGTGCCGCGTCACTTGGCGGGATGACCTCAATGCATGAGCAGGGGGATCTGCCGATCCCAAACGTTCACCACATTAATCAACCCGACTGGTGGTCTGAGGGGGGCGATCTATCTCCCGCCGAATTCGGCTGGGCACGAGCGCAGGAGCTGGAACGGACTATCAATGAACTGGGTGAAGATCGAATTGCTGCGTTTGTTGCTGAACCAATTCAGGGTGCAGGTGGCGCAATCATACCGCCAGAAACCTATTGGCCTGAGATACAACGCATTTGCGATGCCTACGAAATCCTTCTCATCGCTGACGAGGTGATCTGCGGCTTTGGTCGAACTGGAAACTGGTTTGGATCTGAGACCTTCAAGATCAAGCCTGATGTCATGACGATAGCGAAGGGTCTGTCGTCTGGTTACCAGCCGATTGGCGGTTGTGTAATATCGGATGATATCGCCGAAGTTCTTGGACAACAGGAATTTTATCATGGTTACACCTATTCGGGTCATCCAGTCGCCGCCGCCGTTGCTTTGGAAAACATTCGCCTGCTTGAGGAGGAGAATATTATTGGTCGCGCCGCGAACGTGGTAGCGCCGTACCTTAAGGAAAAGTGGGAGGAGTTAGAGGCTCATCCGATGGTTGGCGAGGCGAGAATTATTGGACTGATCGCCTCAATCGCTTTGACACCGGATAAGGAGACCCGAGCAAAGTTCGCCGCGGCGACCGGTACGAGTGGGGAGATCGTCCGCGACCGTTGTTTTGCGAATAATCTCGTGATGCGTCATGTCGGGGATCGGATGGTCATTTCCCCGTCTTTAATCATCACCCCAGAGGAAATTGACATCGTGATGAGTCGGGCATGGCAGTCGTTGGACGAGGCCGAAAAAATCATCAAGACCCGCGGTTTGTGGAAAGTTGCTCCCCCGGTTTGTTGAGTAAGGAACGGGAATTCGTAACCTATCGCTTGCAGTCGAACCCCTCCTCCGTCAGAAAGATCCACCTTTTTATTCGAGAAATTCGGACAGTCAGTTTGCCCAGCTTATTTCATTAAGCGGGATTGCCGCTGTCGGCAAATCTTCCCAAAGACCTTTTATTTCGGATTTAGCAACGCTCAGGGACGCCAATTGAAATAGATATCCGTTCACGTAATCGGACGCCAGAATCCGTTGAGCGTCTTGCAAGAGGGTTTGACGTTGATCGGGGTCGGCGGTCGAGTTCAATGTGGCAATCAATTCCCGAAATTCAGAGTTATCATACTGAAAATAATATTCTGGCCGAGCATAGATGCCGATGTCAAGCGGCTCTGTATGGCTAACAATTGTTAAGCCGAAGTCTTTGCCACGAAATACCGTCTCCAACCATTGAGCCCACTCGACGTTCATGATTTTTGCTTTAATGCCGACTTCAGCCAATTGTGCAGCGACAATTTCACCCCCTCGTCTAGCGTAAGAGGGTGGCGGCAGGTGAAGGGTGGTTTCGAAACCGTCTGCAAAACCAGCCTCTGCCAGCAGAGCTTTGGCTTTGTCAGGGTCGTACGCGCTGAGACTAGTTAGATCGACGTACGCTGGGTGATGCGGGGCAAAATGGCTACCAATTGGGGTACCATAGCCAAACATCGCGCCTTCGATAATTGCTTGTCGATCAATAGCGTGTGCAATCGCTTGTCGAACCTTGAGATTATTGAGCGGCGGCCGACGATTATTGATACTCAATATGGTTTCGCCTTCGGTGGAGCCGACAAGAACTTGAAATCGTGGGTCGGCCTCAAACTGTGGAAGATTTTCGGGGGCTGGAAACACCGAGAAAGCGTCGATGTCTTCGGCCATCATGGCGGCAAAAGCTGCGGTTGGATCAGAGATAAACTTAAAGGTGCCGCTTTCGAGTTCGGGCTGATCACCCCAGTACTGCGGATATCTGGTGAGGCTAATGCGATCACCTTGAATCCATTCAGAAAACTGGTAGGGCCCAGTTCCCACAGGTTTTTGCTTAATATTCTCAATACTTTCGGGCGCGACAATGACCGCGTCGCCCCATGCCAGATTAAACAAGAGGTTACCATCGGGTTGCGTTAGGGTAAGCTTTACCGTCTGCGGATCAATAACTGTGACATCGGCGATCCCCGAAAAAAGGGCTTTTTGGGCATTGGTGCTGTCATCAGCGCGAGCGCGGTCTAGGGAGAACTTGACGTCGTCTGCGTCCATAGCTGTCCCGTCATGGAACGAAACATTTTCCTGCAGGCTAAAGGTATATTCGGTACCATCCGAGCTGATTTCCCAGCTCTTCACGAGTCCGGCGACGATAGAGCCGTCGCGGCGAAATTTGGTCAATCCCTCAAAGACATTTGAGTAGAGCACCGAGTCGATAGCTTGTGCGGCCGCACTTGTCGGGTCTAGATGCGGCGGTTCAAGTTGCATTCCAATGGTAATGCTTGTCGGTTGCGCTTTTAAGCTATTGATTGATAGACACATCGTTAGAATGATAGCGGTGGCGAGACGAGCAAAACCAAAATTCATAACTAGGCCTCCTTAGGATTGTACGCTCACGGCGATCAAGATTTTGAGACTGCAAGAGAAGAGTGATTGTGATGATGGCAATCGTAACGATGTTTGTCAATCTGATAGTTTGGAACCTTTTCGAACCAGGAAACTATCTACATCGCTCATATGTTTTACCTTAGACGGTATGACGCCGAGCCGTTGGTCCAAGGTCAATTTCAGGCATGGCATTTTGGCCCAGTTCACCCAGACTTGTATCATGCGGTCAAGATGTATGGTGCATGTCCCGCGAGGACTGTGCCTCACGCACAGGAAATTGACGTCGATAGTAGTGAAGTTTTGTTGTTGGGAATGCTGGTCTCGGTAAGTTAGTAAGTTACTCAACTGATATTGTCTGTCCTTAGGGGCAGGTCCGGGGCAATAAGTCAAAGCGCACATTACCGCCAATTTTCCGCGCTTTCTCGCCGCCGTCAACGTCCGGCAGGATATCCGCAAGGGAGAACCGCAAGCCCGCTCCGTGCTGCTGCGGACACTGCTGGTCATATTTCAGCGTTCGCTTTGGAACCTTCATGCAGTCCTTTCAGGTACCGTTTGACAAGTGGGCGATCGCCATCTTCCTGTGGACGACTTTTTAAGGGCTTGTCCAGCGTGAAGCTGCACCGGGACGTCGGGGGGTGACAAAGAAGACCACCTGGTTCATGGCGTAGCGGCTTCGCAAGGCCTGGAAGCACGGGTCTTTGACGGCGATCTGTTCTTTGGTCCGGTTGAGGTGGACGACACGTCATCGGCGGCAAAGGGAAGAACAAGCACACGAAGAAGCGGCTCAGGAACGGACGTGGGCCAGTCGGAGAGACGGCCGTGATTCGGCGCGAGGGACCGGAAGACTGGCGGGATCACCGCGAAGTTTATCCCGGATACGACGAAGGGATCCCTTCAGGGTTTCATCCGGGACAGCGTTGAGGAAGGCGCGACAATCTACACGGACGAGCTCAGAGCCTACCAGAACATGGAAGGTTACGATCACGAAGCAGTCAATCACTCCGTGGCCCAGTACGTGAAAGACATGGCGCACACGAATGGGATAGAATCGTTTTGGGCCGCACTGAAACGCGGCTATCATGGCACCTTCTATCACATCTAGAGAAAGCACCTTAACCGTT
Organism: Aestuariivita sp.; assembly: GCA_026709985.1. Classification (GTDB taxonomy): domain Bacteria; phylum Pseudomonadota; class Alphaproteobacteria; order Rhodobacterales; family Rhodobacteraceae; genus JAPORY01. The sequence continues at coordinate 12,262 of JAPORY010000117.1, forward strand.
AAATCGGCGAGTTCGCGACGTGGCACAATCTTTGGAAGAAGGACACTGACAGGATGATGATAGAGGTGGCGCGACGCATGGTCGGCAAGCAGTTGACGCATGAGCAACTGATTGAAGGTGGGAAGATCGTATGGGGCGTGACAAAAAATCCGACGGTTCGACGGCCGCCGGGGTCCGCTTTCAACTGTTATTGTCTGTCCTTAGGGACAGATCCGCCCATGATCCGTGGTAACCCTGCCCTCTCCAGTCATTTTCAGAACGTGATTGTCAACGGCAACGCGCAACTGGTTTCCAGAATTCAGGTGACCTTTCCAGCCGTGTTGGTTGAACTGTCGGTTTCTGCTACCCCAGTTTGTCGGGGTGGAGGAGTTACACTCTGGCTCACCTTCCCCTCCGGTACCGGCTTGGCACCCGCCGTTCCAGCCACTTTCTCTCGGACCGTGCCACACAGTTACCCACGTCCCTCCCTCATTAACGCTATGCGTTCCTGATCCGCTACGCAACCGAAGGGTCACCCCCGACTGTTTGGTTTCCCAGTTCCCGTTGCGGCGGTTTTGAAGCTTTATGGTTCCGGTCGCCGTGCGCCCGCTTTCCGAAATCTCTATGCAGGCTTGCCTGTAGGTTGAGTTCGGCACACAGGGAATGCCGAACGCGAAACCGCAGTTCTGCTGATCGCTACGAATATGTCTGTCTGTCAAATAAACGGCATAGTTGCCGTCAATCATCCCGCTTGCCGGGTTGGCTCGTGTTTCAATCGGAAATGTGAACGCGACAAAGACCAGCGCGGCCGCGAACGTCGCTAGAGATCTATAGCTGTCCCTCCAAATTTAGGGGGCAATGGCATTAATTTCATTTTTTTCTACGTGACTGCTCCAAGACTTGTTACGTGATCTCAATCTATTCGGTCGCTATTAAGTGCGTCAAGTTAGGATTGAACAATCGTTAACATTGTGTGATATTTCGGTAGTTTGATCACTGTTGGATTTTCATCTGGGTAGCGTAACAACTTTAGCGTCTCGCTGATTGTTGGGCATTGCTTGCACTTTCGTCGCTATCGGACGGTCTGAAGCTATAGAAACTGCTCGGCGTTGCAGACTTAGTTTGTAGCTTAGACATCAGGGATCACCTAGTGACCTCAATACAACATCTATGAGCCACAATCCTTTAAACCACAACATCGTAGTGTTGCACTTCAGAATTGAACGGGCGTACTATAATGAGAAAAATCAGACAAGCTCAGTAAGAGGCTGCAAGCAGGTTATGGCGCTCGCAACAATAACATGAACATTATGGATTTGGTAAGATGCTGTAAT
>JAPORY010000073.1 GCA_026709985.1 Aestuariivita sp.
CCATAATCGCCTCGTTGCCATAAAGTCGCACATGACGATCACCCTCCCGATCTTGAAACACCCAACTCCTAAGCAACAAGAGGCATAATCATAGATGCCGACAAAAAATGCAGGGTTCGTCATAGCGTTTGCCGCTAGTCTATGTCGCTGCAGATGTCAACGACCAACAAGGCAGACCCAGAGTGGATTTGACTGTGGCGAGAGTTGTTGTTCTAGGCGCGGCAACCAGCTTAGAAAACATCCGATCCCGACAGTTCCCAATGTTGAGCAGCCCTGGTCAAAATAAACGCAACATAACCCAATGGGTTTGTATGAAACCCCACGACGATGGGTACTTTCTAGTTGGCAATCACACCAATCACCTGTAACAGCATGATAGGTTATTACCAACTACGAAAAACTTCGGTTAAATCAAATTGGCGAGAGAGAATTGTGACAGTCCATATTGGTGCAAAAAAAGAAGATATAGCAGATACCGTCTTAATGCCAGGAGACCCTTATCGCGCTCGATGGGCTGCCGAAACCTATTTAGACAACGCTGAGCAGGTCAATAGCGTCCGCGGCATGCTCGGATTTACGGGCACCTGGCGAGGCCATCGTTTGACCATACAGGGATCGGGAATGGGAATGGCATCAATGGCAATTTATGCCAATGAACTCATAAGGGACTACGGTGTAAAGCAGCTCATTCGCGTTGGATCATGTGGCGGTATGCAAAAGCACGTAAAACTGCGTGACATCATCTTGGCAATGACAGCGAGCTCCGTCAATACGCCTTCGCGAGAAACCTTTCGGGAACTCAATTTTGCCCCGACAGCTAATTATCAGCTGCTGCGAAAGGCTGAAACCGCTTGTGACAAACTTGGTATCGTGCCCCTTGTCGGCGGAATTTATTCTTCCGATGTCTTCTACTCTGAACGAAGCGACCTAAAAGAGCAATTGGTTCGGCACGGCGTGCTCGCCGTCGAAATGGAAACCGCCGAACTCTATACCTTAGCCGCGCGCTACGGTCGTAAGGCACTCGCGATACTGACCGTATCAGATCACCTCGACACGAGCGATGAACTCACCTCGGAAGAGCGCGAAAACAGTCTCGGAAGCATGTTTGAAATCGCCCTAAATGCGGCCATCGCCTAACACCAGCGGAAAACAATCGACATCACTGCCGTGAATCAACCGACCCAATACCCCGCACGGCGAGAATCGGCGGGAGATACTTCAAAAGCAAATCAATCGGTCAACACGCACCAATTGGCACGATTCTATATTGTGCGTTCAAGCATCATTTTCTTGATTTCAGCAATGGCCTTAGCCGGATTCAATCCCTTGGGACAGGTCTTGGCACAATTCATAATTGTATGGCAGCGATAGAGTTTGAACGGATCCTCAAGATCGTCCAAACGCTCGCCAGTCGCTTCATCCCGAGAATCAATCAGCCAGCGGTAGGCGTGTAACAACGCGGCCGGGCCCAAATAGCGATCACCGTTCCACCAATATGACGGGCATGCTGTTGAGCAGGAAGCACACATGACGCACTCATATAAACCGTCAAGCTTCTTTCGATCCTCAATTGACTGCTGCCACTCTTTCGCTGGCAAGTTGGTCTTGGTTTCCAACCACGGCATAATCGCAGCATGCTGAGCGTAGAAATGCGTTAAGTCGGGTATCAAATCTTTGATCACTGGCATATGCGGCAAAGGATAGATCTTTATCTTGCCCTTTACTTCCTCAGTACCGTGAATGCATGCGAGCGTATTGGTGCCGTCAATATTCATGGCACAGGAGCCGCAAATACCCTCCCGACAAGATCGTCTGAATGTCAGCGTCGGGTCAATTTCACCTTTAATCTTTATCAGCGCATCAAGCACCATAGGCCCGCAGGTCGACATATCAACAAAATAGGTATCAATGCGGGGATTATCATCGTCGTCAGGGCTCCAGCGATAAATTTGAAACTCCCTCAATTCTGTTGCGCCATTCGACTTGGGCCAAGTTTTGCCCTTTTGGCAACGCGAATTCTTGGGAAGCGTGAGTTGTACCATAATTATTTGTCCTCTTTCGACGAGTCTCAGTTCATAATAGACCGACGACAGTCACCGTATGTGATAGGTTGGCAGAGTTTCCAAAAAAGACTCTCAATCAAATTAGTATCCTGCGATTAGTTCTGGTCAGAAGTCGGTCGCTTCGGACATTTCGATTAATCCATACGCTTCAATAAACGCGAGCTTTAGGTGCAATTTTTTCTAAATCAATGCCACCCTCACTCTGACTAGTGAGCGGCTCACGGACAATATCTCGGTATCCGAGACGCGTCTGCGCCTCAGAAAACCATACCAAACTGTGTTTACGCCAATTTTCGTCATCACGATCAGGGCAATCTTCGTGCGCGTGAGCCCCTCGGCTCTCCTTTCGGTTGGCTGCTGCGGTAATTGTGGCAAGGGCGTTCGGCATTAGGTTTGAGAGTTCTAAGGTTTCCATTAAGTCAGAGTTCCACACCAGCGAACGATCACTCACGTCGATGTCCTCAAGTTTTGCAGCGACAGCCTCCATTTTTTCCTGCCCCTGCTGCAAAGTCTCATTGGTGCGGAAAACAGCGGCGTCAGCCTGCATGGTTTTTTGCATCTCTAGCCGCAACTCAGCAGTTGCTACCGGTCCTTTGGCATGACGAAATTTATCGAACCGATCAAACGCCGCGTCAACCGACGCGAGATTCGGAGGCGGGACTGGCGCCTCAAGATCCACCACCGATGATGCACGAATAGCAGCAGCGCGACCAAACACCACCAGATCAATCAAAGAGTTCGAGCCAAGACGATTGGCTCCATGGACGCTTGCACAGCCCGCCTCGCCAACGGCCATGAGGCCCGGTGCAATTGCGTGATCATCCTCGTCGGTCGGTGCTAGTACCTCTCCCCAATAATTCGTTGGAATACCACCCATATTATAATGAACCGTAGGGAGAACCGGAATTGGTTCGCGGGTTACGTCAACGCCGGCGAAAATTCGGGCACTTTCCGATATGCCCGGCAACCGTTCTGCCAAGGTCTCGGGCGGCAGATGGTTCAAGTGCAAATGAATATGATCACCCTCGGTGCCAACGCCGCGGCCCTCCCGAATTTCCAATGTCATACAGCGCGAAACAACATCACGAGACGCCAAATCCTTGTAGGTAGGCGCATAGCGTTCCATAAAACGCTCGCCCTCGGAGTTGGTCAAGTACCCGCCCTCGCCGCGAGCACCCTCGGTGATTAAGCAACCCGAACCATAGATTCCAGTTGGATGGAACTGAACAAACTCCATATCTTGCAGTGGCAATCCCGCCCGTGCAATCATGCCTCCACCGTCGCCAGTGCAGGTGTGCGCCGAGGTTGCCGAGAAGTAAGCTCGGCCATACCCGCCAGTGGCAAGAACCACCATTTTACTTGAAAAGAGATGCATGGAGCCGTCTTCCAACTTCCAGCAGACGACCCCCTGACATTGACCATCATCCGACATGACAAGGTCAAGGGCGAAATACTCAATGAAGAACTCGGCATTATTTTTGAGTGATTGCCCATACAGCGTGTGTAGAATGGCATGACCAGTGCGGTCAGCGGCAGCACAGGTGCGCTGCACCGGCGGACCCTCTCCGAACTCAGTCGTATGGCCCCCAAATGGTCGCTGATAAATCTTCCCCGCTTCTGTGCGAGAGAACGGCACCCCATAGTGTTCAAGTTCATAGACAGCCTTGGGAGCCTCTCGAGCGAGGTATTCCATCGCGTCGGTATCGCCCAACCAATCGGACCCTTTAACGGTGTCATACATATGCCACTGCCAATTATCAGGCCCCATGTTTCCCAAAGAAGCGGCAATACCCCCTTGCGCCGCAACGGTATGCGACCTTGTCGGAAATACTTTTGTGATGCACGCGGTTCTGAATCCTTGTTCAGCCATACCAAGCGTGGCGCGTAACCCAGCACCGCCAGCACCTACGACGATGACATCGTACTCGTGTCGTTCAAAATCGTATGCAGCCATCATCAACCCTCGCTGGCAAAATTAAAGAGCCAATCGAGCGATGGCAAATAGACCAATCGCCGCGACTGCATAGCTGAATACGATCATAATCATGAGCGTGATCTTTTGTGCCAGACCGTGAACATAGTCTTCAATCAAGACTTGTGCTCCGTCGCGAAAATGAAACATACCGACCGCAATAGTTAAGGCTGCTACAAGTGCCGGAAACGGCTTTTGAAAATATGCTATCACCTCGGCATGAGAGTTACCCAACTGCGGCCCAACCGTAAAGATAAACAAAGGTATCAAAAGCAACAGTGCGAAGCTCTGAATCTTGACTCGCCAAAAGTGATCGGTTCCCGACTTTGCCGACCCCATTCCAATGGCACGTTTTCGATCTGTAATGAACCGCATGACCCTGTCTCCTTAAAGCACCAAAATCGTCAACGCCGAAAGGGCAATCGAGAGGATCACGACAATCCACCCGAGGGCCTCTGCGGACTTGAGTTCTAACATCAGAGCTTGATCCCAAATCATATGCCGCACACCAGCAAGCAAATGATACCATAGTGCGAATACCGAAAGGCTCAAGACCACATCGCCCATCCAACTGGTGATCACCGCATTCGCAATATCAAAATAGGCCTCTGATGTCGAAGCCGCGAACAGCCACCAGACAATCAACAATACTGAAACGATCAAAGCGTTGCCCGTAATGCGGGTGAGAATCGATGTGATCGACGTAAGCTGCGGTCGATAAATCGACAAATGCGGCGACAATGGGCGGTCACCTCGATTTACGTCAGCCATATTGGCACTCCCTCTCCTTTTCGTACAAGCAAACAAAAGCCCTACGAACATCTAACACGATATCTTCCCAAGAAAAAGTATCGATTTGCCGTCAGTCCCTTGCTGCGAAAAACGGGCTCAACAGAGTCATTACGTATCACTGGCTCATTGACTGACGAGCAAATTTCTCAACTCGATCTTTCATGGGTAAAGCGGCCGTTAGTTGTGCAACTTCCCGCCGCAACTTTCTTCGTATCTTTTCAGGATAATCAGCAAATGTTACCGCAGTCTCGACGAACGCTCCGGTGCCAACGATAACCTTTTCACGAAAGTAATCCGTTAAATTAGGCTCGCTCTCCTCTATGGCTAGAGCATTGACCGTGATACCGGCGCTCAGCAAGGCGGAATGTTTTGTTTCAGGAGGAGCGCCTTCATTTGAGGGTCCGTCACCCGAAAGGTCAATCAAGCGTCGCCTGCAGTGTTGCACATCCTCAAAAAATTCCAATGAATACGCTAACGCCTCGCCGATGGCTGTCGAATAATTTCGCCAAGCACGAGGCTCACTCTCCACTCGCTCAGCAAATTGATTCAGGGCGGCAAAATCAGAAATTCGGGTCCATGTAAGGGCCGCTACTTGTCGCGAAGATCCCGTCCATTGGATCAGCATGAGTTCACTTTGTCCAATGACGATAGCTTCCGATACAATCGGATCGCGCAAAGCCTCAGCCAAACCAACCATCTGAGTATTGTATTCTGCTGCATCAACTGATCCAGAAACATCGACTGCGAGGAGGAGAGCCATCTCACAGGCTCGTGCAGATAGAGCCCCGCCGCCCATAAACACTGCGAGCATCACAAAGAGTCGGAAACAAAGCATCGGAGAGATCTTTGTCTTCAAGCTAATTTTCCATTCTCCCAAGTTTTTTATTGTGGTAGCAACGCCCAATAGTCAAGGTCCAGCAGAGTATCTGGCAAGTATTTTCCGTTCTCAGACTTGTAAAGGAAGGGTTTGTCTCCTTTCGTTGCCACCAATCTTATCCGCAGCGCACCGACGCTCGGGATAGGGGTTTCAACGGCGTCTAGAATCTCTGACCAAGCACTTACGGTATCCCCTGCGAAACACGGGTTAGCGTGCACGCCCGAATTGAGACCGATTATCATCTGAGCGTTAGCTAGGCCATTGAAGCTTAGGGAGCGAGCCAGCGAAATGATATGGCCGCCATAGATCAAACGCCGACCGTCATCCCGCAATGTCACATCAAAGTGCACCTTAGCGGTGTTTTGCCACAAGCGCGTCGCAAAGAGGTGATCGGCCTCTTCAATGGTCACACGATCAACATGATCAATCTGTTCTCCCACATCATAGTCGCTCCATCGATAGCCCTCACCGGCGAGCGCAAAATCGTAATCTGAGAAGTGCAGACCCGACGGTATCACGAGTTCCTCGGCGGTAATTGCCGTTGCTAATTCGGGTAGAGTGGTCGGCGGTGCCTCACTTTGAGCGTCGCGTTTGCGAATCATTACCCAACGAACGAATTCCAAGACCAACTGCTCTGATTGATTGAACGTGCGCGTGCGAACCCATACCACCCCAGTCTTGCCGTTCGAGTTCTCCTTCAAACCGATCACTTGAGAAATTGACCGCAACGTATCGCCTGGCCAAACTAGATTTAACCAGCGGCCCTCAGCGTAACCCAGATTGGCGACCGCATTTAGGGAGATATCAGGGACGCTTTTGCCAAAGGCGATATGAAAAACGGCAAGGTCATCAAGCGGTGCCGCTTGGAGCCCGCATGACTTAGCGAACTGATCTGACGAATGCAGCGCGTGCCGGGCTGGGTAAAGGGCATGATAGAGGGCACGTTCACCACCGGACACGGTGCGGGGTACTGGATGAGGAATGATCTGCCCGAGATGGTAATCTTCAAAAAAACGGCCAGAGTGGGTCTTGCTCACCAGTTGATCTCCCCATGCGACGGTATCTATGGGATTCACACCCGTTGCGACTTGATTGGCAAGGCTAAACTCTTAGACCCTGTAAACGAGCAGCCGCTCTATACAAATGCACCTGATAACAACGGCAGTTCAGCTAGAGGCAGTGAACACCCTATTCGGTCAAGACGGAAACGGCCACACACCGAGCCAATAATGTACATAGCCGAGCGCTGCCACTATTACGCCTGATGCCACCATGAAGAGGGCGTCATTACCTAGAGAGCGGCGCCGACTTGCGGCGCTAGCTTTATCCCAGTCTGGCTCGGCTCGGTTTATCACAACCATCTCAGCGACCGCCCAGAACAGCAACGCCGAAAACAAGACGATTGACGCGAGATCACCATTGACCAGCAGATGTGCCAATGCCCACGTCTTAAAGCCAAGCAGCATTGGATGTCGGACGCCAGAGATCACCACGCCGTACTTTGCTGCCGGAGTATAAAAATAGACCGCAATCATCATCAACACGTTGTTAACTGTGATGAGAAACGCGGGCGGTGACCAAACCACAATCACCGGCGTTTCCCGGTACCCGAGCACCATCAACACAACGGCGAGAAGCAGCGCTATCGCAATAGCAGATTTTCCAGTGTTCCCAACAGCTGCTCGGAGCTGCGGCGCAATGCGCTTGAATAAGTGCGCGAGCCACCAAATGACTAGCCCCGCTCCTAGAATTACCCAACTCATTGACCGTCCTCCGCGGCCATTGCCGCAATAACTTTGGCGCGAGCCAGAACCGAGCGAGCCGTCGCGACATGCAGACTTTCAACAATTCTATCATCAACAACTGCAACGCCCTCGCCGGCGGCGTCGGCCGCTTCATGGGCTTCGATATGACGAAGCGCCAAGGCAATCTCATCCGCTGAAGGTGCAAAAACCTCATTAGCGACAGCGATTTGTGCTGGGTGTATCAAGGTTTTTCCATCCATCCCAAAATCGCGGCCTTGCACACATTCAGTGTGCAGACCCTCGGTATTCTTGAAGGCATTGTAAACCCCGTCCACAATTGTTTTGCCATGCGCTCGTGCCGCAAGGATACATAACTGTAGCGAAGTATGCAATGCCAGGCGGGCGGGGAGGTCTTTGGCTCGAAGCTCCTTTTGCAAATCGTTTGTCCCCATGACCATACCCCGAAGATGCGAATGTGAGGCAATTTGTTGCGCGTTTAGAATTGCTAGCGGTGTTTCCATCATTGCCCATAATGGCATCCGTGCTAAGGCGCTCGCAAGCGTGGTGATATCGGAGGCACTTCCAACTTTTGGTAATAACACGGCATCAATATTCATTTTATTGACAGCGGCAATATCCGCCTCGACCCAAATAGTTTTGAGGTCGTTGATCCGAACGATTTTTGTTCCGGCTCTGAATTCTCCGTGGCTGAGCGCCGCGATTAAATTCGTACGAGCCCGATCCTTCTCGTTCGGAGAGACCGCATCTTCAAGGTCAAAAATGAGGGCATCGGCGGCTAGGGTTCGTGCTTTTTCTATAGCCCGCTCACGCGAACAAGGAATGTACAGAACCGAACGAAAGGGGCGAATATCTCCCGACAAGTTTTTCTCCTGCAGTTAAAAAATGCTGTTAATCATCAGATTGAATGGGCGTCATTGCTTGCTATACGGGCGGGCTCGACCCGCACCGCTAACAACTTAGGATCTTCGCCCCCACACGCGACTGCCACGCAATGAATGGGATCTTTGCGGTCTTGGTATTTCTTGGCGTAACCTTGATTCCGTATTTGGGCGATGGCTGCAGTCAACACCGGTTCGATTTGCGCGACGGATTGCACCATCTTGAACTCGAGGAAAAAAACCTGCCCACCGGTCAATACAACCATATCAGCACGACCACGGCTTGAGGCTGCTTCAGATTGCACTTCCACCCCGATCGCACGAAAACACATATACAAAAGTCCAGCATACCAAGCCTCATAGCGAGACAAGCTATCCTTGCGCCACAGGTAAGGAATGCCTGCGACCCAAGCCCTAAATTGGTTGGCAAATCCCTCGAAGTCATTTGCGACAAGCAAGTCTTTAAGTGTTTTTCCCTCTTCGAGGGGAAATCGGTTATTAGGAACGAGGGAAGCCAAAAGTTGATCATTTAAGCTGAGTTTGACCTCCCGATTAGGATAGTCCAGCCGGTAGGCGATTCGATGACCTTCGTTGGCTTCTTCGGTGATGGTTAGATAGCCGGTTTGAAACATCAATGCTTCAGCGCTAATGTCTTCGATCTCAAATTTTGCGACCAACGCCTCGGTTGCAAAGCGACCCTCTAGGTCCAGCAGACTGATCGACTTGTCTTTGAGCGTGTCGAAAATAAAACGCGGCGAACCGGTCTCGAACCAATAGGGACGAAACTCGCGGTTGTCGAACAGCAAGAGCACATCAAAAGGATTATATAGGCGCATATCACCGCGCCAATTATATCCGTTGTACCAAGTGCGGATCGTGTCACGATCTAACCCTGCCAGTTCAGGAGCAAATACTTCGTCAATATCGGCGTCGGTATATCCGCAAATCGAAGCGAAACGCGGGTCAAGGCTGATATCCTTCAGATTGTTCGGGTCCGAGAACAAACTCACCTTAGAAAACATACTCACGCCGGTAACAAAGACAAAACGGACATACTTCGCACTGCTCTTAATGGTGCCGTAGATCCCACGCAGATAATCCTGATTGGCTCGCGCTTGTTGGGGGTCTGCAAGCGCGTCAAGGATCGGTTTGTCATACTCATCGACGAGGATCACGACCCGCTGTCCGGTCTTCCGGTTTAGACGGTTGAGTAAATCCAACAAGTACTCCGAGGCGGATTCACACGGTGAAGCGGAGAGTTCGGCATCGCGTTCGATCACTCTTAACTGTGTGAGGAAGTTACGCTCAATGTCCTCTGGCTGATCATACTTTGCATCGAAGCTCAGCCGCACCACCGGATAGGTAACCGACCAGTCCCAGTGATTATAAATGGCCAGCCCCTCAAACAACGATTGTCGCCCCTCAAACAAGGTTTGCATCGTGTCCAATAATAAACTCTTTCCAAACCGCCGTGGTCGCGACAAAAACCAGTAATCGCCGCGGTCAATCAAATCCTTGATCAACGGCGTCTTATCAACATAATAGCTGTTGGTCTCCCTGAGGCGGGCGAAGTCCTGAATACCGATAGGCAAACGTTGTCGGGTCATGATCTTCCTTGAGAAACCCTCCCTAGAGACGGTTCCGTGCTCACTATGTCTAAAGATGAAGACGATAGCCATAATATGCAGCAAAACCTCTTTAATCAATCTATTGTACGGACGGTGTCAAATATGCGCGAAAACTTGCTCGACAATAACTTCCCGCAAGTTAGCCCTTGAACTCAACTCGGCCGATAGTGGTGATCACCGGTATGGCTGATTGACATCCCGCTTGATCAACAAATCTCGTGACTGACTGTCCGTACAATCGTTCGGAGTTAGATCACGTTTTTGTGGCGAATGTTTGACCGATCACCTTTCGCGTGAGTTCGGCAACGGTATGACGAACTTTGCGACGTGACCAAGCGGCGTGCTTCGAGCGACTTGCTAACGTGGGCACAAAATAATGCCGCAATGTAGTCGTTTGGTCAGGACTTTTGAATCGCCTGTAAAAGGGGATACCATTTCCAAGAGTTTGTTGTAGACTGATGTCTAGACCGGTGACCAGCCGCAAGTTTTTAACGGTCATTTGATCGTTTTTCGCTCTTGGTGCCGAATAAGATAATAGGACTTAGACCCACATGCCCTTAAGGCTAATATTGATGCGCCACGCAAAGTCGAGCTGGGGAAACGCCAATCTGTCGGATTTTGACCGGCCATTAAACACGCGTGGATATGAATCGGCTGCAGCCCTTGGAATATGGCTGCGTCAAGAAATATTGTCGCCAAAAGTCGCCCTAGTTTCGCCGTCGTTGCGAACGATACAAACCTTCGAAGGACTACAACTATCCATTGAACCCAAGCTCATCGCTGGTCTTTATCACGCGAGTTCGTTTCAGATGATGCACATTTTGTCCACCGCAACTGCGCAATCGGTACTGATGATCGGTCATAATCCTGGTATCGCCGACTTTGCGTCGTCACTGGTCAACCGACCAGTCTCGCATGATCGGTTCCGCGCTTATCCGACCGGTGCCACACTTGTTGTCGACTTTGATCGCGAGAAATGGTCGGATATCACGCCAAACTCTGGCGAAGTGTTTAGTTTTGTTACCCCGAGAAGCCTAACATCGTAGCTGCTATTGACCTCAAAATTGGGGGGATTACTTCTTTACAAGGACACGATATAAAAGCCACCATGCCCATTTTCAAGATTCACGACAAAAAGATCACCGCGATCGAACACACATCCTTCCAGGAACAAGGACTTCAAGAACGCCGGGATCTGCAAGCCCTGTTAAAATCGAACATCGGTGTCATTGCACCTGACACCCTGGTCGTCGCCGAGGAATTTGGCGGCTGGGAGGACAGCAACCGGAGCATCGATCTCCTGTGTATCGACAAGGACGCCAATCTGGTCGTGATCGAACTCAAGCGCACCGAGGATGGCGGACACATGGAGCTCCAGGCCATCCGCTACGCCGCGATGATCTCGACCCTGACCTTTGAAAAGCTGATTGAGATTTATGACCGCTATCTGAGAAAACAGGACTGCGACCTGGATGCCATGGGATCCGTCCTGAGTTTTCTGGAGTGGACCGAACCCAAAGAAGAACAATTCGGGCAGGAGGTCAAGATCGTGCTCGCATCCGCCGACTTCTCAAAAGAAGTAACCACCGCGGTAATATGGCTGAATGATTTCGGCCTCGACATCCGCTGCGTGAGAATGCGCCCGTACGCCGACGGCAATCAGCTGTTAATCGAGGTCCAGACGGTCATTCCACTCCCCGAAATTGCCGATCACCAGATCCAGATCCGGGAAAAGCGGCAGGAAGTCCAAGAGGCGCGGAGACGCCCGAAGTTTAACATCATCGTCGCCCGTAAATCTTATGAAAATCTGAGCAAACGCCACATGATGCTTCATTTGGTCTCAGAGATTATCAGCACAGGCAAGACACCCGAGGCGGTCAGGGATGCCGTCCCCAAGGCGGACAGGACAAAACTCTTCAAAATTCTGGACGGTGAACTGACCGAAAAAGAAGAAGTAATCCACGCCCTCGAACGCAAAGAGCCAAGGCAGGATCCCAGACGCTATTTTCACGAGAAGGGTGAGTTTTTCTGTTTTAACGGAAACACTTATGTCCTGAGCAACCAGTGGGGTACCGAAACACTGCCCGCAGCACAAGCGATACAGGATGCGTTTCCCGATCTTGAGATCACAATCGACGAAATTGAACATTGATGAATGCGATTTGAAACCAGGCGATGATTACAGATCGCGACAAAGTCGTCCTAACCCAAGTTTAACATTAGTTACCGCAAAATTGCCAGAATCCGTGATTTTTTGGCGGTGCCAATTTTTTTTGTAAAAACAATCAGTTAGCGACTCGGACAATTGCAAACCGCGAAAGTAGTGCCATAAAAGTATTGGCAGGGGTTGAGCGCGACGGCAATGACTGTTAGCCGCAACCGTATGTTTATTGTTCGAACGTAAACCAATTCGGCTAAGGACGGCTCGCCGTATGTCACCCACCGCCTGGTTGCCAGTCAGCGAGAGGGTGACAAGGTGCGGCAGAAAGTGCTGCTCAATCTTGGTCGCGCCTTCCCCATTGCCAAAGACGATTGGCAGTTGTTGTGCCAACGGGTAACCGAATTGCTTGAAGGCCAAGCGACACTGGGGTTTATGACCCTGCCGACCGCTATTGAGACCTGGGCGCGGCGGATTGCCAAACGGCTGCTGGAGCGACGGCAGCAAACGCCGGAACCATCGGACTGGGAGACCGTGAATGTTCGCTCGGCATCGGACAGTGATGTTCGATCAGTGGGGGTTGAGCACGCGGCACTTGCGGCCTTGAAACTGTTGGATATTCCTAACAAATTGCGAACCCTCGGTCTGAATAAACGGCAGGTGGGGTGTGCCTTGGTGAACATTATCGGCCACATGGCGGCACAGGGCTCCGAACGGGAAACCAACGCCTGGTGACGCCTGGTTAGTGCCACCGGTGAGCTGCTCGGTATTGATTTCGGGGCCCTTATGAGATGGCCCTCTATCGGGCATCAGATCTACTCATGCGACATAAGACGGCCCTTGAGGACCAGATGTTTCGGGCGGCGGAGACGCTGTTTCAGTTGCGGCCGCTGGTGACGTTATCTGATCTGAGCAATACGTACTTTGAGGGTGCGGCGACGCGCCAACCCAAGGCCAAATGCGGTCATTGGAAAGAGCGGCATTCGGACGCGCCGCTGCTAACGCTGGGTCTGGTCATTGACAGCAGTGGTTTCGTGCGGCGGAGTGAGGTCTTTGCTGGCAATGTCGTTGCGGCACGCACGCTGGCGACGATGTTGATTGCTTTGGCGGTTCCGACCGGCGGCATTGTGGTCATGGATCGCGCGATTGCCACCGACGAGAATCGCACTTGGCTGCGGGCACAAGGCTATATTTTTCTGGTCGTCTCACGGGGGCAGACCCGCTTTGAGACCAAATTACCGGCGTTGCGAGCGAATCTCTCCAAACCGCGGACACGCAAGAACCTGGCATATGTGCAGCGTAAGATTGGTCAGCTGCAGAGCCAAAACGCCAGCGTCGCGCCACACGATACCATCACGGTGACGCCGGATCCGACGCACCAAAAAGCCA
>JAPORY010000095.1 GCA_026709985.1 Aestuariivita sp.
TTCTGTCGCAATTTTTTTCCCATGACTCCAATACCATTGTTTTTGCAAGCGGCTCAGACATTTAGCAATGCAGAATAGAACGATCCAGTTCCTATGGCCGGATCGAGGAAACACACTTTCTCAGCTTGTCCGAGACACCTTTTAGCGTAGCGTTGAATGTCGACAGCTAGGCTGGTCGGCGTTGCAAACTGTCCCATCCGGTTTCGGGAAGCAGCGTCTAGTTGCTTGTCGAGTCCTTGCTGCAGAGTCAGCCGCTCCGCCTCGAATTGTAGAGCACCTTTACGCATTTTCTACAATCCAAACTCACTGAAGTCGTCAATGCGATGCTCCCAAACCCAGTCAATGCTTTCCGCAGCTTCGTAACCGAGGTAACTACTGTCGAAATATCCACACAAGAACATGATGTAGCGCATATTATCGCCATAGGTTCTTCGCAATTGATTCATTTTCGCCGCTTCTTCCTTGCGACGCTTGTTGACATTAGTGAAATCGCCTGCGGACTTTGCTTCAATCAGCAAAGGTAAATCACCTGCCTTTGCCCCCCTAGGCATTACCACAGTGTCTACCGGGATATTGACAGTTCTTGCGGTTCCTTCCTGTTCAACTGGGACGTTGAGCCTGTACGAGTACGTTCCCGGTCTCATCTTATCGTATTTCGTCCGCTCGTCCGCTGGCTGTTTTTCGTATCCCCGAGTCGTTAGCCAGTTACCGATTGCGGTAAGTTGCCGTTTTTCCTGTGCGTTCCGGATGATGGGGTTTGCAACGGCCCCGCATAAGCGATCTGCCACAATCGTTGCGGCCCGATATAGTTCCTGTTCAGACGGTTCATCCCCACGATCCAACCAGACAAAGACATCTCGATCCGCCATCTTTGCGATAATTTTTACCGACCTTTTCACGATCTCTGTCAATCTCGTGACGGGGCATTTTTAGAGGAAGTCTATTGGCCTTCTCCATTACGCGAACCAAGTTTCCAGAAACCCCTGCGAGTCCGATTAACCGGTCCACGGCTAAAGGTGGGCAGGTAGACATCCGCAAAGAAGGTAACACCGAAGGCCTTGCTCTCAACAGGTCAATCCCAACATTCGTTAGGTTGTTCGTCGATTTGATTGTCACCGCAACATCCTTGGTGGTCTGGCCTCGTGTTGTCCGGTAAGCCTCTGGCGCAAATTCCATAAACCAGGCATTGTACATGTCTACCGACTTTGCAATGTCCTATTTCCACCGGTCCGGCTTATCTCTGTTGACTGTCATCATCGGAACTTTCGATGAATCGCCGCTGTCGCCAGATCGGTGGCTTGGCTCAGGGTTGCGTTGATAGTGCAGAAAGCCATGTTTGTTGTGCGCTTGCTAAAGTGATCGGTAAAACCGAAATTGTTACTTGGTATCGGGATGACTTACCCAGATTTTTGATCGAGCTTAAATCCTTATGTTCCAGCAAAGGTTCCCGTGCCGAGTCGCTAAGCAGAACGTGCGCAGCCTAGTCTCGTCTTTCCTCACCACTCATTTGACTTGAGGCAGGATGGCTATCCACCGACCTCTCGTCGCTCTCGCGAAGTTTGTAGTCGTTGCGCCAGAGTTGATGGATCTTGTTGTCTGCCACTTTGAAAACCCAAGCTTTCAAATTGATAGTGTGTTTTCTACGACAAGCGTCGTATGCTTCTTCAAGAAGGCTTAGCGGTTTTTAATCCCCAAAATTTATCGCAACTGCTCGTCTACTTTTGGAGAGCGAGTTTTTTCGCGGCCTATTTGTTGGACCGTGCCGGAATTTTTTTGGAAACTGTTGACACTTCCAGTCACAGCACGTCGCCGGTGCCGGCTGTCAAACCTCGTCTAAACGAAATCCATTACCGCGCTGAACAAAAACAATAACTGCTATGCCGACGATCGCGGCGGTTATAGCAAGTAGGTTGTCCAAAAAGCGAAGGGATGGAAGTACCATCCCTTCGCCATTTAATTCCCGTCCGAAGCGGGACGCGGACACGAGAAAATCGAAAGGAACCAGAAAATGAAAAAACATTCTCTTCTCACGCCACACACCCCAGTATAAGTGACACGAAAGCTGCTTGTCAATAGTCTGATCATGGCAAAAGAGACGTCGCTGACATAATCAACGGATTGTTCGAGGAATGGAAAGTGAGCCGCTTCAATATATCAGAGATCACCTTGATTGAGCAGATGGGATTCGTCTCCGAAGATTTCTCGCTTCAGAGCAATTTTTGGACCAACCAAATGTTCCCAATCGGCAAAATGCTCGTCGCCGAGAAGGGCGGCCTGCTTAATCAGGTTTTGTTCAAAAGAAGCTTCTTCCGACTCTTGATCAATAAAGGGGACAAAAAAATCTTCATCCTTAAGAATTGTTGCGAGTTGGCTGCCCCCATGGAATACGAATCCATAACCGTCAAAAAGCTGCAATATCAAAGCCGCTAGTGTGTTGCGCTGGACAGAGTCTTCATTAACTGGCGGCTTATCAATTGTCGCAGCAGTCATCATCGGCACCAGCTGACTAGGTTTTATCCAAGATTTGCTGCTTGTTGAAGGAGACAGACAACGCAAAATCAGTTGTGCAATTTCAGTTGGTTTAGCGCCATCCGTGACAACAAAAAGATCGTAGTTATCAATGTCGTCAATATCGACATCATAGAGTCGGCGGTAACGTGCAAGTTCACTTTTCCTTCGGTCAAGAATGTGATCAAGGGCAATTCCCCTAGACGAGTACTTTTCGGTCTCGCGCGATTTATCCGTGTAAACCCGGTTCACCGCTGTTTTTGGGCTGGCGTAAAGGTAGACCTTGAGGGATTTCGGCACAAAGTGCCATGCCATACGCGAGTCCATTATGAATGGGGTATCGGATTGTGCTCGTTGAACGATGAAGTCATCAACTTTACGATCAATATCGGCATTGCTTTCCGCCGCAAGGTTGGTTTGTAGAGTATCTAAATTAGAGCTTTTGCCAATTGAGCGGAAGATCTTGCCAATGCTGATAAACTCGCATTTGAGGCGCTCGGCCAAAATTTGACCGACCGTGGATTTTCCAGAGCCTATGGAACCGGCAAGAGTGATATTTGGGTTCGTTAACACCATTTCAGTAGAACTGTTTGAGACTTCTCTGGGTTAGGCGAGTGCGGTACTACGAATGACTGTTTTGTGATTGATTTCGTCTTGCTGACAGGGCTGTCTTGCTGTCGATGAGTTTCTTGACCAAACTACCAAGACTAAGTCGACAGAAAACCACGCCAAGGTTGATCCAATGTTGAAAACCAGCAGGAAAATGTGCCGAGATTACACATTCAGATGAGTTAAGAGGAATGATGGGAATTGATGTGTTCGGAGACGACAAAGTTGGCAACTTGTTTAAGGTTGCCGACAGTCTTGTCAGCTATCCGAATTATGGGTCATAGGCAAGAGAGGTTGACTTACATATTACTGATTCATTCAAAACTGGCTTGGCGCCGGTGGTATTCTGATACGCTCGTAGACTGCGACTCGCGACTCGCGCAACTCTCTTGCGCATTCTTGGATGCTGATTTAGGCTCCGCTATAACGACTCAAACCTCTGCTTTGTTGTGACTCTTGTGACCGCTATTTTTCACGACCTGCGGGTCGAAAAAAATCCGAACAAAAAAGAGAAGATAACCTCGGGTCAAACGTCATTATTCAAGCGGTGCTAAGCCCTGCCCAATAACCATCATTTTGCCTCGAATAACGCTCTTGTGGCAAGGCGATCTTTCGAAGATTATGCCTTGAACTCCGCCAAGGACCGGTTTCGCGAGCGACAAATTTGCACTGAGACGTCATGGCCTTCTTTCAAAAGCTAAGAGATCGTATGTTTAAGTCCGCATCCCGATTGGATGAGGAACTGACAGCCATAATTGAGGATTCTGAGTCACTTGATACTCTCGACGTTGATCCCACAGACGTTGAACGCGTTGCCGAGATGGATGCCCCGGCAATTCAGCTCGACAAAGCGGCGGAACCCGCAGCTTATGAGGATAGTCAATCCTCGATTGAGGAAGTACCAAAAACCGGCATACTCGGTCGTCTTCGCGCTTGGCGAAAAACTGGAACCTTGTCGCGGCGTCCGCTTGATGAGGACATGTTGGAGCAACTTGAAGATTTATTGATCGCATCCGACATGGGAGTTGATACAGCAAGTCGGGTGGTCGCTAACATTGCCGAGGGCCGCATTGGCCGCAAGTTCACCCTCGAAGACATAAAAACATGCCTTGCCGAAGAAGTGATTCGGGTCCTAGAGAACGTTGCGAAACCGATGCCGATTTTTGCTAAGCACCCGCAGGTCATATTGGTTGTTGGGGTAAATGGTTCCGGCAAAACAACGACGATCGGCAAGTTAGCGGCTCAATTCAAGGCGGCCAATAAAACTGTGGCCATCGCCGCCGCTGACACTTTTAGAGCGGCAGCTGTGGAGCAATTGCAAATATGGGGCGAGCGATCTGACGTGCCCGTCATGGTTGCTCCGCACGGATCCGATCCAGCCTCATTGGCGTTTGACGCGATAACAAGGGCCAGTGCTGACGACACTGACTTGCTGATGATTGATACTGCTGGCCGACTTCAGAACCGCCAAGACTTGATGGAGGAGTTGGCCAAAATTGTTCGGGTCATCCGTAAGTGCGATAATGAGGCACCGCATAACACCCTGTTAGTGCTGGATGCGACGACCGGTCAAAATGCGCTAGAGCAGGTCGAGATATTCCAAAAGATTGCTAATGTTACTGGGCTGGTGATGACCAAATTAGACGGTACAGCGAAAGGTGGTATACTGGTTGCATTAGCAGATCGATTCAACTTGCCCATTCATGCGATTGGGGTCGGTGAACAGATTGATGATCTCTCCCCCTTTGATCCTGAGGAATTCGCGGCCGCATTAGTTGGATTGGAGTGACAATCTCCCAGAATGGGCGATTTAATCGTTTCACTAGAGGGTACTCAGGCCGGTCAAACCTTGGCACTGGTTCTTGCGGTGTCGGCGGCTTTCCTCCATGCGGTCTTTGGCGCCTTGCAGAAGGGACAGCACGACCCTTGGTTATCGCGTGGTGCAATTGACGCCTCTTACGGTCTGATGGCAGCCCCGTTTGCTCTGTTTATTGTGCCGTGGCCTGAACCAAAAATGTGGCCGATTTTTGCCGGAGCATTTGTCATTCACTCGTGCTACAAAATTCTGCAGGCACAGGCTTATAGCAGAGGTGCCTTCACCGTTGTTTATCCCATCGTTCGCGGGATGGGGGCGCTATTTTCTGTAGTCGGTGCTGGATTAATTTTTTCCGAGACTTTTTCGCCGCAGCAATGGTTCGGGTTGGGTGTTTTGCTATCTGGAATATTCGGACTGGGAATCTATAATTTAGTTTTTCTCGTGAAAGAGCGCGAAACCTTGATCCCCGCCTTGTGTTTTGCGCTCGCAACAGGTTTATTTGTCGCGTTATATACAAATTATGATGCCTATGGCATTCGTGAAACCGCAGATCCCTTCACGTTTCTGGCATGGTTCTTTATGATTGACGGGATGCTAATGCCTGTCATAGCTGTCCGCAGATACCGAACGATGCTGGTTCGTCCCGCATTCGGACCTTTGGCGTTGCGGGGCGTATTGGGAGGGCTTATTGCGTTCTTCAGCTTCGGATCAATTATGCTCGCCACGCGTCTCGATAAGGTGGGCGAGGCCGCAATTTTACGAGAGACATCGACAGTTTTTGCAGCCCTGATCGGATGGATTTTCTTGCGTGAGGTCGTTGGCCCTAGAAGATTGGCTCTCATGAGCCTCATCGCTCTCGGAGCAGTGTTGGTAGAAAAAGGTTCGTAGTAAAAGAATATGATGAGACCGAAAGCATCGGCAAATCCGATATTGTGCCAAATTCTGGAGTTTGGCCCGCCAATCGCGTTTTTTGTTTTGTACCTATGGCTGCGGGATCAGACGTTCGATATCGGTGGTATCGAATACTCTGGATTTATCGTGGCTACGGTCGCTTTCGTCCCGCTTCTTTTGTTCGCGATCGGCCTACTCTGGTGGTTAACGGGGCAATTATCTCGGATGCAAGTCTTCACAGCGGTGCTGGTGATTCTGTTTGGTGCCCTTACGGCTTGGTTCAATGATGAACGTTTCTTTAAAATCAAGACCACAGTTGTGTACGGCGGGATTGCTGCGGTTCTGGCGTTGGGCTTACTTCAGAAAAAATCATACTTGGAGTGGCTTCTAGCGGAAGCGATTCCGATGACTCACACCGGCTGGATGAAATTTACCCGCCGCGTTATTCTTGGTTTTGTATTGTTGGCGGTGGCGAATGAAATCGTCTGGCGAACGCTTTCGACGGATGCTTGGGTAAAGATTGAAACTTTCGGCTTTCCGGTATTTCTGATCACCTTCTTAGGCTGGCAAATTTACGTGTTGAGATCCGAATTGATTGAGGATCAACTGTCGTCTGATCAATAGAACAGCAAACATTTGGTAAGAGCGCGGCCGCTTGAGCAACGAGGGGACACTTGCTTTCGGCACCATTGAATTAAAATCCTAAATGGTCACCTGATCGGTGGTGAATTTGCTCAGCGTTACCTTGTTCATTATCAGAGAGAAGTCTATTTGGTCGTTAGTTCTCAAGAATAACGAGGTAGCAGGAATTTTGGGCAACGAAGAAGAATGTGCATTTGCAATCTCTGCTCGTGGCATCATATTGCCTTATACGCCAAACTGACCAGATTCTGCGACCATGACTAAATTCCCACTAAACACGAATCCTACTAAATTTCTCTAAGTGTTTTATTGACGGGTCACTGACTATCGCGGAACCACGCTAAATCCAGAGAGCAAAATTTGATGACCGAACCCCAAAAGTCAAATTCACCTGACGCGCAACAAGATCTCCTACGGGCGTCCATAAACACAATCAATTCTTGGGTGGGACAAGCTTCGTCCGAGGAACTTGAAGCACTACGCTCGCAACTAGCGCCCGGTCTTGCCCGCAATCTTGCGTGCGAGAATTCTGACCTGTCACGAGAGTACCCGAAAGACTTTAGAAGCACAGAGGATTACAAGGCCGGACTTCCAGATCTGCAAAACGGACCGGCAAGTTTGATTTGCGGTGCGAAGAAGAGAATAGAGCATGTTGGGGTATCGAATTTTCGGCTGCCTGTCCGTTACCGATTGCGAGACGGCGGTGAGGTGAGATTGCAAACATCTGTCACGGGAAGTGTAAGCCTTGATGCGCTAAAAAAGGGAATCAACATGTCGCGCATCATGCGCTCATTTTACCGCCATGCTGATCAAGCCTTTAGCCTAGAAGTGATTGAAGCAGTGCTCGCAGACTACAAGTCTGACCTTGAGAGCGTTGATGCTCGGCTTCAGATGCGATTTGCGTTTCCCGTTCGTGTCGAAAGTTTGCGCTCAGGACTGTTTGGTTATCAATATTATGATATGGCGCTTGAGGTTGTTGAGAACGGCGGTGTCGCCACAAAAATCATCCATCTTGACTATGTCTATTCTTCAACTTGCCCGTGCTCATTGGAACTCTCAGAACATGCAAGGACGGTTAGGGGCCAACTTGCGACGCCTCACTCCCAGCGATCTGTCGCACGAATATCTATTGAGACAAATTCTGACGGTGATCTCATGTGGTTCGAGGATCTGATAGAGATTTGCCGAAACGCTGTTCCGACGGAAACCCAAGTTATGGTTATGCGCGAAGATGAGCAAGCCTTTGCTGAACTGAATGCGGCCAATCCAATGTTCGTCGAGGATGCTGGTCGGCTTTTTTGTCAGGCATTTGAAAAAGATGTGCGCATCGGCGACTATCGGGTGATGGTGAGTCATCAAGAAAGTCTGCATAGCCACGATGCGATTGCTATTTTGACGCGCGGGGCAACTTTTTCCCAGCAGAGTTTAGATCCGAGACTCTTTGATACACTGTTTCACGTGGGTTAGATTGCGAACAGGTTTGCTGCCTGTCGTATTTCCTCACACGCTTCGAGGTAGGCCCAAAGCGAAAATTGAATTGGCGTCGGCAATGGACGAGATCAATATGAATTTTTGCTCTTGACTTCGTAGCAGGCTTTGCGAGTCTTCGTGGACTTGCGTTGGCGACGGTTTAGTGTGCCACCATGAAGTTATGCAATTACACGTGAGGACGGATTTCTGACAGTCTACAAAATTCCAATCCAGAACTCTGGTTTTTGCCGCTGTTTGCTAGTCGTTTGTTGTTTCGTGCGGAAAATCCGCTGTCCGCTCCACTTTTTGCAGAGCCCAAAATGACCAACCGCAAAGTCTCCAACCACATAATTTATTTTGACGTCAGTATTGACGTAACGCGCGGCACAAGTGTGGGTCGAGTTTATCTGGATTATTTCGCTCTCCTGCAATCTGCTGGCATTGTGACCCTATTGCCACGGCCTGTTCATAATAGTTGCAGTAACGAGTCTGGGGGCGAGAATTACCAAAGTGCGGTGTTTTCAAGATTTTCGGAGGCACTATCGTATTTGCTGCAATTCGAAGGCCGAGCGAGACTGTTCGCATGACTGCTTCCGCGGTAGCCGATAGAATTATGAAGCAACGCGGAAATGAGGCCAATTTACGGCAAAACATCGGCGAGCTCTTGGGTCAACTCGGTGTTGATGAGTTTATCCTTGAATATCGAGTCGGCTCCGGATGGGCCGACTTATACCTACCTCGACACCGCATAATTATCGAAACTAAGGCACCAGCAAGTGGCGGTCACTTGTATAGTAATTCAGCAACGCAAAAGGGATTTGAACAACTTGATCAGTATGTGAAAACCGAAATTGACTCAATTCGGAGTTCGCTGTTTGCTAACGAAAAGCCACAACAGAAATGGTTGGGAATCCTAACGAATGGTGCGGAGTGGAAAAGCTGGTCATATGCGCATCGTAACAATCCTGTCGCGCAGCCAGAAACTTCGTCCTTTACACCGTCCAACGGCAAACAACTGGTTGACTGGCTAACATCGCAGATCGCCAATGTTTATTTGGTAGGAAAACCATGGGTGCCGAGCAATCCGATTGAGGCGTTCGGGGCGAAAGCTACAGCACTCAGCGAGATATATATCGATTTGTCGGCAAATGTGCGCAATGAGACCAATACTAAACTGGCGCTATGGCGGGATATGCTTCGCTCTGCGGGCATGGAGCCGTCTTCTGCCGCGGCTCAGGATCGATTGTTTGTTACTCACTCATTCTTGATTGCGCTTGCCCGTGGGGTCATTGCTACGCTTGAAAATCCGGACTCTAGTCCCGAGCCTGATAAGCTTCTTAGCGACGGCTTCGTGTCATGGATTCTCCAGACAACAAAAGGTCGTCAATGGGCAAGCGAAATATTGGGCCAAATCTTTGCTTTCGATTGGCGACAGCGGCAAGGTGATGTGCTTAGACCACTGTATGAAGCCTTTGTATCTAAAGAAGATCGTAAAGATTTTGGTGAGGTTTATACACCAGACTGGTTAGCAGAAATGCTAGTGGAGCAAGTACTTGATGCGGACTGGTGCAATTCCGCAATTGAATACGCAGAACAAATAGTTGCTAAATCCACGAAAAGCAGTCGTGGGGTCGGTATACTTGATCCGTGCTGTGGCTCAGGCACTTTTTTATATCACGCTGTCCGCAGATTATCCGCATTCGCTGCCAACTCTGCGAGAGGCAAGGGTAAAATAGCTGATATCGTGACACAACTTGTCTACGGCATTGATATTCACCCTGTGGCCTGTGAGTTTGCCCGAGCGACTATTTTGCGGGCGCTGCCAGCCCAACCTTCTGACGATGCTCTCGCACTGCAAGTATATAATGGAGATGCTTTGCTATTGAAGAGCGAAACCGAGGATCCCTTATTTGCTTTTAGGAATGGCGAGTACGTCCTGAGGTCTCCCAAAGGCAATAAGATGGCTCTACCAAGTACCTTTGTCGCACGCCCTGATTTCCCAAGTTTGGTCCATGCAATGACGGAAGCTGCTATAGAAAATGCGGAATTACCTAATCGTATTGCTAATCTGGTGACACCAGAGGAAAAACAAGATCTCCTTGAAAGCCAAATGAACTTAAACCGTATTGTCGCGGAAGAAGGTAATTCAGTCTGGGCCTGGTTTATCTGTCAGTCAGTCGGTCCATTCCTTCTTTCGCAAAAAAAGGTTGATCGTATCATTTCGAATCCTCCGTGGGTCAAGATGGCTACTATTCAGCATGAAGAGCGAAAGCGAAGCCTGAAAGACTTAGCAAAAAAAGTAGAGGTTTGGGTTGGTGGTAAACAGGCTCCACATGCCGACATAGCGCAACTATTCCTCACGCACTGTAGGGACCTTTTCTTGCAATCTCCAAAGACTGATATTGCTGCATGGGTTGTTAAATCGTCAGCCATACAGTCCGGTCAGTGGGACCGGTTGCGCGATTTTCGCAAAAACTTTGACCTCAAACAGACCCTGAACTTTGAGAAGGTACAAGTTTTTGGCGGCGGCGATGCACGCAAAGCTTGCGTTTTGCTAGATAATTTCCAGAGCAGTTTTCTAGCGGGGGAAAAGCATCATCAACTGGATGCAGAGTGCAAGGGCAGTCGCCCAAATGCAGGTTCTACTTGGAATGAAGCGAAGGCAATGATGGAGTGGCAGGGCAAAATTAAGCTCTTTACAGATAAGGGATCAGATTATGTTGATTTCTTTCGCCAAGGGGCAACAGTAGTGCCCCATGTTCTCCTACTTATAGATGAGATGTTGCCGGATAGCGGCGACACATATCGCGTAAAAACACGACGGTCCAAACAAACGCCTTGGAGTGCTATCAACGCTCAAGAGTTGGTGGTACCCAGCAAATGGCTGCTGCCAATTATGCGTTCCGAGCATCTTCTTCCATTTTGCCGAGTTGATGGGGATTATGCGGTTGTTCCTGTGGATGAAAAGGGGGCCTTGCTAGATGGCAAGAAGATAGATCACTCAGCTTGGTGGTTCCTTGAATCCGTCTATGATGAATACAGGGGGAAAGGCACTTCGACACCGAGGGATCTTTTATCACAAATCAATTATCGCAGAAAGGCAGAGTGTCAATTACCTCTGGAACGGTGGGATAACGATGCGATCATGAATTGCGTAATCTATCCTGGGTCTGGCGACGTGATGAGGGCTTGCAGATCGCAAGCCAGGAAGAGCGTTCTCGATTCTAGTTTATATTATTCGACTTTTGAGACCGCAGATGAGGCTGCATATCTTGTCTCTATTTTGAATGCGCCGTGTCTGATGAAAGCTTTCGTCGCGGCTCGAAGAAGTGGTCGAGACTTTCAAACCCATCACTGGCTTCGTATAGGAATCCCCAAATTTTCACCGACGCAATCGGATCATGCTGAACTTGTCGATCTCTGTCATGAAGCGGAACAACTGGTCGCTATTAAATTTCTGGGTCATTCTAAAACTGAGTTTTGTTCAATTAGGTCCCAGGTCGGAAAGTCGAATCGGATTAGAAATCATCTCACTGAGGTCGGTTTCTATAGTCGATTGAATGAGGCCGTCAGTAAAATCCTAGCACCGTGGAGTAGTGATTCGGTCAATTGATTCGACAGAAAGCGGCCTCTCACCATTACCAAGGCTGCCCGATATTCTTGGACTTGGACATGCAACTGTTTACTGTGGGATTCAGGCAACCTTCTGATAGAGACGAATTAGTTTGTAACACGATAACTTGTGCAACGGTCGATAACATACCCGCAGGACACACGATCACGGGCAGCACAATAGAAACCGCCAATCCACAGAAAAGATCAGCAAATATGTTGATTCGAGCGATTCTAATTCCTCTGGGATAGGGTTGCGGCTGCGACAATTAGATACAGGTCAATGAGACACTTCATTCCTCGGCCCGCAGTTCAAATTCTACCAGTATTTGTTATGCAATCAGACGAAATTTGTGACGCGAGGTCAGCGAGTTTCTCAATTAGACTCCACTGTGGATACTCATCATAGTGGCGTATAAATGTTAAAAAGGGGTAAACGTGGGGCGCATCCAGCTAGTACTGATGATACTGATGAATTGTTGCCGTTAGAATCACTCTATTCTGCTTTGGCGGTTAACTTGGCGATATTTCGAAAAAATTTTGCTCAATTATTTTCTTCAAAGGTAAACTTGCAGCAAGCGTTAATATCGTAACCAGATTTTATCCAGAAGCTTGTTTGTCTCAAACGGTAGCAAAGTGCGCCTAAGCCACAAAAGATATCAAAAACCGCGCCCGCAGGCTCGAATTTAGGTTAGTTCCCCATTCATCACCTGTTTTGTTTTGCAACTCTTGACTTCAAACTGGCGGCGAAAATAAATTTGCAGACTTGTAGACAGACAATTCATTTCAAGGTGCGGTTTATTCGTCCGTCAATGCAGTCTTAAAATTTGCATAGTTGAAAACAATCACAGGAACGAGAGCGAACCAAAGGGACGGGAGGACTCTAGAAAGACTCTTAGGAGCAATGAGAACACGGGTAATGATAGCTGATGAAATGACAGGAGATGCCGTCGTGCGTACAACGCGTTTTAGATTGTGACCGAAAGTGCTGGAAAGATACAGCTGGTGCTACAGACAATTGCGGCTAGCTTAGGGACAAGAATAGTCGTGAGTACTTCCGTACGATTATCAAAGGCAAATTTTCGCTGTACTTTATGATGTGTCACGGTGGTTGGAGCGACGCACAGGCCTGGTCGTTGCTCTCGCGGACCTAAAATGGGATGGTTTTTCCCACGTCAAGTTCACCGATAAGAACCTCGGATTGATCGTAATCAAACAGATGCCGAGACACTGATGGAAATGTCAGTATGCACTGGAGTTTCGGAGCAATTCAAGGCGAGCAACGAACAAGGAAAACATGTTCGCAACGTTCAGAGATAATGGCGGCAAGAAATGCTGGAGCGGGCGAAGAGGATCGAACTCTTGACCCTTACCTTGGCAAGGTAATGCTCTACCACTGAGCTACGCCCGCTCTACTTTGAGCATATTCTTTCACTCGAAAAAGGTCAACCATTTTTTCCAAAAGTTGAAAAAGTATGCGTCAATTGAGCATTTCGAAAGGATGAAGCCGCAATGAATGCGTCCATCATAGCCGCTAAATCAAGATGTTCGGCGGAAAATTCAATAATCGGCACGACATCATCATGACAGCATACTGCTGTCGTGAAAAATTATTCGTTTGTCGTGTAGTAGGCTAAGTAATAACAAAAAAATCTAAATCAGAAAAAATAATTAGGCTGAGCCGCTTGCAAAAACAATGGTATTGGAGTCATGGGAAAAAAATTGCGACAGA
>JAPORY010000036.1 GCA_026709985.1 Aestuariivita sp.
CTTTACGGAAAGCAGGAAGGGATATGCGCTGGGTGCCGGGTGCTGTTCCCGTTCCGCAACATGACGGTGGATCACATCATTCCGCAGTCGAAAGGTGGAAGCGACCATATCGACAACCTCCAGCTCCTTTGCGCCGCGTGCAACTCCACGAAGGGCACGCGTTCTCAGGAACAATTCATCGCGAAACTTAGCAGAGAGGGAATACGGACATGACCCGAGGCGTACCGATGATAGACCCGGACGTTGACCTGAAGGGAGCCACTCCGGAAACCCTGGCCCGCGCCCTCCTGCGCAACAGGAACCTGCCGCGCCGAGTTGGAAAACCCGTTGCAAGCAACGAGGTCACGGAGCAGGAGGTTGCGGCCAACAAGCCGGGCGACGGTGTCCCACATCTGGTTGAGCGTGTCTGAGTCGCTCACGTTATGCTTGCCCGCGAACTCGTTGATATACCGTTGCAGCTGTTTGGGACTCATCTTGTGGAAGGTTCCCTTGTGCGCCCGTTTCAGCATCTACCAGAAAGACTCGATCCCGCTGGTATGCGCCATCCCGTTCACATACTCGCTGACCGAGTGCTTGACCGTCTCATGCGGGTTCGGGATGCCCTCATACGCGGGCGCGTCTCGGTATAGACAACCGCATCATCACCCGCCTTGTCAGCCACGAAGTCTTACAGCGTGATCCTATCAGTCGAGGAAACGACCTTTGCACTGACCTGATTGGTCTCGCGGTCTTTGACTCCGACAACCGCGGTCATATCCACAGGCCCACGTCCTTCGGCATCCTTGCGTCGTGCATTCGACTTGTTCTTGCGTTTGCCACCAACATAGGCTTCGTCAAACTCGACAGGGCCATCAAACGGGCCGTCCTGGTCATCACACGCCCACGCCTCGCGGATGCGGTGCATCATGAACCAAGCCGCCTTCTGGCTAATCCCCAACTCCCGATGCAGTTTCATACTGGACACGGATTTGAGGCTCGTCAGGCAGAGATAAATCGCAATCGCCCATTTCCGCATCGGGATATTGGACCGCGCCATCAGCGTTCCTGTCCGCACACTGAAATACGAACGGCAATCTGTGCACCAGTAAGGCATCGGTTTGGCATTCGGAACTTCTTTGGTGTTTGTGCTGCCGCAATGTCCGCAACAGCGTTGACCCTCTGGCCAGATGCAATCTTCAAACCACTCAACCGCCGATTCATTCGTCGGAAACATATCCATCATTTCAACAAGTGTGATGCCCTTGCGGTGCGCTTTTCAGAGCGCGGGGTGCGCCATATCGAATCTCCAATTCTTGTTGATTCTGATATAAGAACTGGAGGGCGTTTTGTCAAGTATTAGTTATAATCCCCAATAATAGGGTCTTCCAAGCCATGACTGTTTTACTGCAAGCTTTCAAGACGCGCTAACGCATCACTTAATCGACTCTCCTGCTCCTCGCGTTTTACGAGATTTAACCGCGTTTCGGTGACGACATTTTCTGGGGCAGAGGTGATAAAGTTCGGGTTATTCAGACGATCACGGGCTTGCTGAAGTTCGTGGCCAAGCTTTTGGAGCGACTTTTGCAGCCGCTGTTTCTCGGCATCAATGTTAATCAGATCAGCAACATGTAGGCCAAATTCCGCGCCCTCGGCTGCAAGCGTCAAAATACCTTTCGGGAATGAAGTAACCGAAACTAATTCCTCAACCCGCGCTAGGCGCATGATCAAAGGTTCATTTTGATCCCAAATGCTTTGGGCACGGGAATCCATCTCTACGGCTAAAATCGGAATGCGGGCGGCGGCAGGAACGGAAACTTGTGCGCGAGCGGATCGTATGTTCTCAATGAGATTAATGACCCAGTTCATCTCGTGATCAGCCGCTGCTTCCAAAAGGTCATTCGACTTATAGGACGGCCAATTTGACAGCATCAACAAATTCCGGCGGTTACCAGACAGCCTCCAAAGCTCCTCGGTGACGAACGGCGCGAGCGGATGGAGCAGCGTTAGACATTGGTCAAGCACCCACTTCATTGTTGTTCGAGTTTCAGGTCCCGCCTCGTTATCAACATCTTGTAGCAGCGGTTTCGAAAACTCCACATACCAATCGCAAACCGTGCCCCAAATAAAAGCGTGTAGAATACGCGCCAAATCATCAAATCGGAAATCTTCGAGCGCACTATTAACACGCTCAAGGGTCTTGGCTGTTTCGCCGACAATCCAACGATTTAGCGTGTGGTTTGGCGCGGGTAGGGCGGGCGCTTCGGCGTCAAACACCCCGTACATCTCAGCAAAGCGAGCGAAGTTCCAGAGCTTTGTGATAAAGTTTCGATAACCAGCAAATCGCCCCCGGTCCAACTTCAGCATTCCACCTAGAGAGGCCATCGCTGCTGAGGTTAGCCGCAGGGCGTCGGCCCCAAACTCATCAATGACACTCAAGGGGTCAACCACGTTGCCAAGAGATTTGGACATCTTGCGTCCGTTAGCATCGCGTACCAATCCATGAAGATAAACTTGTCGAAAGGGAACCTCTCCCACAACGGCAAGCTGCATCATAATCATACGAGCGACCCAAAAGAACAATATATCCTGTCCCGTGATCAGAACAGAGGTTGGAAAATATCGCTGCAGTTCTGGAGTTTGCGCCGGCCAACCTAAGGTTCCAATTGGCCATAACCCAGACGAAAACCAAGTATCGAGAACATCAGGATCGCGGAAAATCGGCACCGTGTCTCGCTTTCCCTGTGCGAACTCAAGCATCGCCGCTCTGAAGGCGTCCTCATCCGGTACGACAACGACATTGACGCCAAACCTCGCTTGGAATTCAGCAACGGCTTCTTGCTCGGACGCATGACAGCAGTGATCGTAAAGGTCATCGCTTGTCGACGGACAGTGCGCGGGATCAATTGAAAAGCGCTGCGGTAGTGGCGCGTCAGATCCGGCCACCACTTGCGGCCCGTACCAAATCGGAATTTGATGACCCCACCACAGCTGACGAGAAATACACCAGGGCTCAATGTTCTCAAGCCAATGAAAGTAAGTTTTTTCGCCGCTTTCTGGAACCACTGAAACGGCGCCAGATCGAACAGCGTCGAGCGCAAGGTCAACAATTTTTGCAGTATCGACAAACCACTGATCCGTTAGCATCGGTTCAATTACAACCTTGGATCGATCGCCAAACGGCTGCGTAATCGTCTTAGCTTCAATTAGTGGGACAAAACTTTCAGAGTTATCAGATGCCGCCTTTTGATCCATGGATCCCAACCGTGGGTCAGTTGCGGTTGTCATGACCGCTAAGTTATCGGCAATGATCTGCTGAACAATTTGAGTGCGGGCTTCAAAGCGATCTGATCCCCTCAAATCGTCTGGAACTAAATTGAGGCCATCGATTTCTACGTCGTTGAGTTTTCTCTCTTCACGCGCAACCTGTTGTGTGATGTTCGCAGCCTCGGCATAAGGTACCCCGTCTGATCGCATTGCGCCGAAGTTATCCATGAGGCGATAACACGGTATTTTGTTTCGCCGCGCAACTTGATAGTCATTAAAGTCATGGGCACCCGTAATCTTCACGGCACCTGAGCCAAAATTGGGATCGGGATATTCGTCAGTGATGATGGGTATCAATCGTCGATACGCTCGCGGGCCAACAGGAATCTCACAGAACTTGCCGACAATGGGGGCGTACCGTTCATCGGTTGGGTGGACCGCAACCGCACCGTCCCCGAGCATAGTTTCCGGCCGCGTTGTTGCAATCGCAATGTAGTCTCGTTCCTCTTCAAAACAAATCTGACCGTGTTCATCCCTTTCAACATATGAGTAAGTCGCACCGCCTTCGAGGCGATACTTAAAGTGCCACATATTTCCAGCGATCTCAATATTCTCCACTTCGAGATCCGAGATCGCAGTTGCAAATTTAGGATCCCAATTGACCAATCGCTTGCCGCGATAAATTAGGCCTTTCCGATACATCTCGACGAAGACTTTGATTACCGCGTCGTGAAAGTTTCCTTCTTCCCCGGCGGGAGCGGTCTCCGCACCCGACATGGTAAAGGCTTCGCGCGACCAATCACAGGATGCACCTAGCCGCTTTAACTGTCCGACAATTTGTTCACGAGATTCGATCTTTTGCTGCCAAACGCGGCGCTCGAAAGCCTTTCGTCCCATCTGGATGCGTGACGGTTCACCATTTTTTTCCATTTCGCGCTCGGTCACCATCTGCGTTGCGATACCCGCATGGTCGGTCCCAGGTTGCCAGAGGGTATCGAAACCTCGCATACGGTGCCAACGAACAAGAATATCCTGCAGCGTATTATTGAAGGCATGGCCCATATGCAGTGAGCCCGTAACGTTCGGCGGTGGAATCATTATTGCGTAGGTTGAAGCGTCGGCAGCTGCATTTACACCCGCTTTAAATGCGCCCGTTTGTTGCCATTCAGCGTAGATTCTTGCCTCAACCTCGCTTGGATCAAATGTCTTT
Source organism: Aestuariivita sp. (assembly GCA_026709985.1). Classification (GTDB taxonomy): domain Bacteria; phylum Pseudomonadota; class Alphaproteobacteria; order Rhodobacterales; family Rhodobacteraceae; genus JAPORY01. The sequence continues at coordinate 4,454 of JAPORY010000036.1, forward strand.
TTAAGTGTCATCGCATTATCCAAAATTCACATACGATACTCATAGCGGGATAATTTCGAGGTTTGAAGTGATGCAGCGATGATGCAGCGGAATTATTATTGGATTCTGTGGCTTTTGGGAATGGCCGAAAAATGGAACGTGACCGCGCTTGATCAGCAATAGACCCAGTCATACCCTGATACTTGGAAACGACTTGCCCTTTATTGCAAGTTGCTTCACGAATGCTGCCGATAATCTAGCATTAAACTGAAACAAAACTGATACAAAAGTGAGTGAAATTCTGACAGAATTCGGTGGATGTTATGTTGTTTGAAAACCCGTGCGTAGGGTTTTGCAACTTCGTGCGTTCGGGTAAATTCTCTTCTTGGGCCGGTGGTTGTAACGCGGTAGAGGGGTTACGAGAACTTGATTGCCGGCGAAGGCTCTCGTTATTTCGAAGCGAGTAATTTGCTTGCTAAGAATTGAAGGGCTCGAATCGTAGCGGATGGCATGTTTAGGACTTCACGATAGACGACCATGATCAGACAAAAGTGGCGCGACATCAATCGGATCAGCAGTGCATAACAACAGAGTTGAGGGGTGCTGCCATCCAATCTATAGGTTTCGGCAGTCCCGTTGAAGTGAGAAAAGTCATGGAAAAATTTGGCAAAGGCCAATCAATAACTCGGATAGAGGACCAGCGGTTCTTAACGGGAAGCGGCAGATATGTTGATGACATTGTGCCTGATAAAAGTTTGTTTGTGAGTTTTCTTCGCAGCCCCGTCGCGCATGGAAAAATAACCAGTATTGATCTGACGCAAGCACGGCAGATGAACGGTATACATCTGGTTGCAACAGCCAAAGATCTGGAGGCCGCTGGCGTCAAGCTCAAGATTGACGCCGCGCTAATCAAGAATCGCGACGGCAGTAGCGCCGCAAGTCCAGAGCGGAATATATTGGCAAAAGACTATGTGCGATTTGTCGGAGAGCCGATTGCAATGGTTGTATCAGACACAATCGAACTCGGGCGCGACGCCCTTGAGGCAATTGCGCTCGAAATTGATGAATTGCCCGCAAATCTGGCTTTCAGTCCGAATAATATCACAATTTACCCCGATATTCGCCAGAACCGAGCGTTTGATTGGGGGCTTGGAGATGAGTTTGCGACCGAACAGGCTTTCGCGAACGCTCATCAGGTGGTTTCTCTGCAAGTAGCGAACAATCGAGTTATCGTCAATTCGATGGAGCCACGCACCTGCTATGCAGAAATGGACGGCAAGAAGCTCCATTTTTGTTTTTCGAGCCAAGGTGTTTGGGGTTTTAAAAATCGCCTCATTCACGCCTTCGGCCTTGATGCCGATCATGTGCGAGTGACCACGCCAGATGTCGGCGGGGGGTTCGGGATGAAGGTTATGGTGTATCCGGAATATTATTCCGTCGCGTATGCCGCTCTGGTTTTGCGGCGTCCCGTGCGCTGGGCCTCGGAACGTTCAGAAGCTATGCTCACGGATAATGGTGGGCGATGCCTAACTTCCTTTGCCGAAATGGCATTTGACGATTCCCATAAAATCACGGCCTATCGGGTTAGAACTCAGTGCAATCTGGGCGCCTATAACTCTCAATATGGTCAACCAATTCAGACAGAACTCTTCAGTCGAGTTTTAACAGGGCCTTACGATATTCAGACCTTCTGGATGCAGGTGGAAGGGTACTACACTAACACCGTGCAAATTGATGCCTACCGCGGGGCTGGTCGACCCGAAGCAATCTATGTTCTGGAACGGGTAATGGATCGAGCAGCCCGCGAACTCGAAGTCGATCCGTGGGAATTACGAAAACGCAACTTCATCGCTCGGGACCGATTTCCCTATAAGTCAGCGACAGGAGAAACATATGATATTGGTGACTTTGATCGCGTCTTGACCCGAGCCGCGACTGAGTTTGATCTCGCGGGCTATGTCGAGCGAAAGGCAGCGAGTAGCGCCAACGGCCGTTTACGCGGCTACGGTCTGTGCTACTATATTGAATGTATTCTTGGCGAGCCGACAGAGAACGCAAGACTGGTGTTTGAGGAAGATGGCACACTGTCAGTTTTTGTTGGCACCCAGTCTAATGGGCAGGGTCACGAAACCGTTTATACCCAGTTTATTTCTGATCAGACTGGGATCTCGCCTTCAGCTATCCGCATTATTCAAGGGGATAGTGATCGAATTACATACGGGGGTGGCACTGGAGGCTCTCGATCCGTTACCTTACAGAGCAACGCCTTTTTACTTACGATTGAGCAAATCGTGGCAAGCTTTCGAGAATTTTTTGCTCAGAAAATGGATGTTCACGTTGATGAAGTTACATTTGATGACGAGACCTTTCGGACGAAGACTTCCAACGTTAGTGCGAGCGTTATGCAGGTCGCCGAATGGATCCGCAGTGAGGGCCGTGACGATTTATTGAGCTATGAGGCTCGGTACCAAATTGACGGACGAAGTTTTCCCAATGGGGCCCATATTGCCGAGGTTGAAATCGATCCCGAAACAGGATCAACCTCGGTAGATCGCTACATCGTAGTGGATGATTTTGGCAATATCATGAATCCATTACTTGTGCAGGGGCAAGTGCACGGGGGCGTGGCGCAAGCCATTGGACAGGCGCTAACAGAGAACACCGTGTACGACTCCGATGGACAGTTGCTGTCTGCGACGTTCATGGATTACGCGATGCCCCGCGCCGATCATATGCCGCCCATCAAATTCTTTTCGGAACCCGTACCTTCAACGGCCAATGCTATGGGGGTAAAGGGCTGCGGTGAAGCGGGAACAGTTGGTGCTCTTGCGGCGGTTGCGAATGCTGTACAAGACGCCTTGTGGGACAAAGGTATCCGGCAAGCAGATATGCCGTTCACACCGAGCAAAGTTTGGGAGATGTTGGAGTCGGCGAGAAGTGCACCCTAACGCAGCAAGGCGGAATCGGTTGGTATTATTCCGCCGGGCTGATTGCTGGCGGTAAGGCGCGTGGTTGAGTGCTCGGTCGTGGCAATATCTTGTTTTCAAGACCGCCGTCCCAGATGATTTCTGGCACTGATGCTTGGCGCATGGCTTTACGCAAGGCCCAGTCTCGTGCGACGGCGCTGCTACGCGGCATTGAAAGCCAACTAAAGAAGCGGGCAAGAGCTTCTGCGTAAGTTGCGACCCAAACGCGAAGAGCCAACATAGAGGGCGTAAACACAAGGGTTAGAATCGTTGCCGTTCCTAAACCAAAAACCACCGCCGTTGCTAGCTGCTTCCACCAAATCGCTGTTGGCGAATCGACGGAATAGCCGCCGTCGATAAAGTCAAGAGAAACACCGAACATCATTGGCGTGAGTCCAGCCATGGTGGTGATTGAGGTCATCAAAACCGGTCGAATGCGCACTTCTGCTGTTCGAACAATAGCCTCAATCTTTGGCATGAAGCGCGTGTATTCCTGATAGGTGTCAATCAAGACGATATTGTTATTGACGACTATTCCAGCCAACGCAACGATGCCAATACCCGTCATGATGACCGAGAAAGGTTGTTGCATAATCAACATGCCGAGCATTACGCCGGTCGTTGACAACACGATCGCGAGCAACACCAGTGTCGCATTATAGAAGCTGTTGAACTGCGCGAGTAGAATGATAAACATAAGTCCGAGAGCCCCGGCAAAGGCACTAAACAAAAAGGCCTCACTTTCGGCTTGTCTCTCACGATCACCTCCCCATGCAGTGTCAATACCGTGTGCAAACGGTTGTGTATCTAACCATTGGTTTAAGGTATTGATTCGCTCAGTCGCATTGACTGGCACGAGTCGAAATGATCCGTCCGCAAGGCCATCAAGGATCGCCTGCTCCGAAATCCCACTGCTTGACGAGATTAATCGGGCGGGGCTGGTTTCGGTTGGCATCGACTGGTACCCGACGACAGCTTCAGAGCGATTGTCGACTATCTTTTGGATATCATCAGCGACATTTGCCTTCACCTCAACGTAGCGCCTTTGCTTGAAGCGCTCGATTTTCCCGAGTTTTTTTGTTGGCGTCCGGGTAATGAAGTTTGACAGCGGCACTTGACCCTCGTTGGTGCGAATCTTTAGGGTATCAAGGGTTGATAGAACGCGATATTCCTCCGCAAGGCGGACTCGGATTTCGATTTCTTCGTCAGATGAATCGATCCGCATGGTATCAAGAAAGATACCTTTAGTAACCATTTGAACAATGGAGCCTACGGTGGCTACATCGACGCCGAATTGACCAGCTTTCTCGACATCGACATCAATTCGCCAATCTATCCCCGGCAGAGGAAAGGTATCTTCAATATCAATTAGACCGACGGTATTCTCGAATTTAGTGCGAGCGATGTGACCAGCAGTCAGCAATTCATCGAAATTATCGCCACGCAACCGAAGATGGAGGGGTTTACCTGAGGGTGGCCCACCAACGACCCCGGCGATTTCGATTTTGATTCCGGGAATTCTCGCGAGGTCTCGTTCGAGGCCATTAAGAATTTGAGAACCGTAGTAATTTTCGAGAACGCTCTCGGTTTCGATCAAACCCCCGAGGAGGGGATATCCTTTTTGACGAGGGCGATCATCCCAAGGCGTGAGTTCGATGCGGAGTTGACCGACGGTATCTTCTGGGGCCTCAACGGTTGGGCTGTCTTGTTGCAACGCGTTACTTCCCGCAGTTGCGAAGACACTATCAATTCCAGGCGTGTTGAGAACAGTTTGCTCCACTCTGCGGATAATTGCATCTTTTTCCGTCAAGGAGAGATTGCCGCGGGCTCGAACAAAGATCAGTGCTTCTTCGGGTTCGGTCTCAACAAAAAATTCAACGCCTAAGTTATTTCTGCCGTAGTAGATGAAGACGCCAACAATGATACTGATGATCGCGACAATTGAGACAATCGGCATTACCGGATTGCCTGCGATCAGTTGCGTGAATTTGCCAAAGAGCGTGCGACTGCGGCCAATCGTCAGTTCTTTTGGTACGACTGATGACCGCAATGATCCTAGGGTTATCCCTGTTAAGACGGCTCCGAGTAGGAACAAAATGATGCCGGGCAGATGCCGCAAGGGGCTAGTTGAGTCGGCAAGAGCGCTGCCAAACAAATAGTCGGGAGAGAGAAGCTGCATCGCGCCGAGAAAAACGATATAGATCATTATGAGCACAAGCCCAAAACGAGCACTTCGATAGGGCACGATATTCTGCAGGGCGATTGAGAGGCCATCAATGCGGCGATTGAGGCGTCCGGCAATTCCGCCAATGACGGGAATATAAATTAGTGCCACAACCAAAGAGGCTGATAGCACGAAGATCATAGTTACGGGCAGTGTGCCCATGAATTCTCCAGTGACACCCGGCCAAAATAGCATCGGCAAGAAGGCACATAGCGTTGTTGCCGTAGAACTGACAATTGGCCAGAACATGCGTTTTGCTGCTTCGACATAGGCGTGCATCGGCCCTGAGCCTTCGTGGATTCGGCGATCTGCATATTCAACAACGACAACGGCGCCATCGACCAACATCCCAACTGCGAGAATCAATCCGAACAGGACCATGTTTGAAATCGAAATGCTCATGACTGCCAAGAAAGCGAAACAAAGCAAAAATGATGTAGGGATCGCAAATCCGACCAGCAAGGAAGCGCGTGGACCGAGTGCCGCCAAAACGACGATCATGACGAGCGCAATGGCGGTCAACACGGAGCCCTCAAGTTGGTCGATCATTGAGACTATGACCAAACTGCGGTTGGAGGTGCCGATGGTTATAGCCTGCTGCAAGGGCTCGGGCCACGCTGCGTAAACAGCGGCAGCTTTTTCTCGGGTCAGTCGGGACGTCTCAATGACGCTGTAACCAGGGCGTTTGAATACATACAGTCCAATCGCGTCAGTACCATTGAAGCGGGCGGTTCCCGTGCGGTCTGTAAAGGTCAATCGGACGTCAGCGAGGTCGCCGAGGGTAATTACGCTGTCGCCACTGACCTTAATAGGTAAATCGTATACATCTCGGAAATCATTGTAGCCGGACGGAACCCTAAGCGCGAAGGCACCTTGCCCCGTTTCGATCTCGCCGGCCGCTATCGTCTGATTATTGCCAGCGACTGTTTGCAGTAGTTGGCCAACTGGGATGTCATAGGCTTCCAGAAGTACCGGATTGACAATGACTTCAAGAATCTCCTCGCGTTGTCCGACGATAATCACTTCGCGTACTGGCTCCAGACTCTCAAGCTCCTCCTTCATTTCATCGACGGCACGACGGAGTGTGCGTTCTGGTGCCCCGCCCGAGTTAATAATCATTATCGGGACGTCGTATTCATCAATCTCGTTGATTGAGTATTGCTCGGCACCGTCCGGAAAGTTTTCCTCGGCATTCTTCATACCGTCTCGGATATCCGCGATGGTTTGTGCTTTATCCCAACCAAATTCGAATTCGAGCGCAAGGCCCGCATACCCCTCGGAGGCGGTGCCCCACATACTTGTTAGCCCGTCGAGATCCGCCAGTTCAGTTTCCATTGATTTCACGAGCAACCGCTCACTATCTTCGGCTGAGATTCCTGGAAATGGGACCGAGACAAAAAGTACAGGAATGTCGATTTCGGGCTCCCCTTCTTTCGGTAGCAAGCTGTAGGCGGCACCGCCGGCAATCAAGGAGATAATGATGAAGGCCAGCACCATCCTTGCACGTTTGGCGACCCAATCAATGATGTTTGTCAAGGTTGTATCTCCCGATAGGTGGCCGAAACGGCGACATCTTCGCCAACAAATTCCTGACCGACGATAATGAGGTCAACTGACTCTGCGAGTCCGCTGACAAATACGCCATCGACGCTATCGCGAACGACGGTAACGGGGCGGAATCTGGCGGTGCTTTCCTTGGTAATTACGCGGACGCCAAGAATGCCATCGTCTCCGAGAGTCAATGCCGATTGCGGAATAAAATGGACGGCTATATCACCAGCCGAGACAAAAATTTCTGCGGTTTGTCCGTCTCTGACAGTGAGGTTTGGGTTGGGAACCGTTGCTTCAACGCGGAACGTACGCGCACTTGGGTCGGCTGCTTTTGCTAAGAAGGTCACAATACCCTCAATCACCCCTCCGGTTGCTAAACGCCCGCGCGCTGGCGCACCGACGGTCATTTTGTCGACGTCAGTTTCAAGCACAAAGCCAACAAGTTTGATCGGATTGAGTTGGATGATCGTGGCACAGAGTTCCCCTGCCCGGAGAAGGGAGCCGATTTCAGCCGTATCAGATTCGAGTTGACCTGAGAATGGCGCACGGATTTCGAGTTTCTCAATCTCTCGTGTCGCCGACGCTACGGTTGTTTGGGATTTTTGAACTCCCGCTTTAGCTCCTGCGAGAGCGGATTGCGCAGATTTTAGGCCCGCTTTAGCGGCGTCATCAGCCGCTTGGGTAGCCGCTAAGCGTGTTTCGGACGCAAAGCCATCTTTTGCTAACTTTTTGGTCGCCGTCAGCAGCAACGATGCTTCGGCGAGGCGGGCCTCGGCTTCTGTAAGTCGCGCTTCGGCTTCGGGAAGTCGTGACTGAGCCTCTCTCAATTCTGCTTCGGCTTCACGCAGTGCGATCTGGCGGGTACCGGGGTCAATGCGACATAAGATTGTATCATCAGCCACAGAAGACCCTTTTCGCAAGGGTTCCGAAACGACGATTCCTGCTGTTTCAGAGCGGATTTCAACTTGTCGATTGGCTGCGGTAACGCCACTGATTTGGACAAATTGCTCAATGGTTTGTTGCTCTGAGCGCAGCGCGACCACTGTGATCGGCGATGCCGCTGCTTGTTCAGCCGCTTGCGCCAAAGTGGCAGGTGTCGATTGTTCTTCGGAATCGACAGCGTCTCCGAATAGGAGTTCTCGTTCGAACACGATAAGGTATAGTATAACGACCGCGACGACCGACGTCAGTATCGGAAATACACGGATCATGGATTTCGGCGCTTTCTTTACCAATCTTTCTACAGCACTGGGTTGACTCTAACGTCCTGGAAACTTCTTGGCCACCTTACAGTTCTGTTATAGGTCACTTTATGGCATGACAAATTATTTTTGGCGAAGCGGGAAGTCTTTGTGCTGAGCCGACTGCCATTGGAGAAGAGAACTCTTTGTCCACAAATTCGTTGTGAAAGGCCCAAAGAAGTTTGGGTTAATTTCACAAGACAGCAGAGTTTTTTAAGGTGCGACGCGTTAATACTTAAAATAATATCAATTCTGCTTATATGAAGATGCAAGACGCGCGATTCTTGCTTAGACTGAGAGACAGCCTTACATATGCTTTTTGAAAGGGAAATAATGAATCAAACTATTTTCATCACGGGTGCTTCATCAGGAATCGGAGAAGCCACCGCCCGGCACTTCCAGTCTAAGGGTTGGAATATTGTCGCAACAATGCGGAACCCGCAAAATGGCAAAGCATTATCAGAACTTGATAATGTCTTGATCGCGCAACTTGATGTCACGGACGAAAAATCCATTGCCGCTGCGGCTGAATCAGCCGTCGATCGATTTGGTCAAATTGATGTGTTGCTAAATAATGCTGGCTACGGCGCTTATGGTCCGCTTGAGAGTTTCGACATTGCGCGAATACGTCGTCAATTCGACACGAATGTGATTGGTTTGTTGGTTGTTACGAAAGCTATATTGCCGCATATGAGAGCAAATAAATCGGGAACGATTGTAAACATCAGTTCAATCGGCGGCCAAATGACTTTCCCTCTCGGCACTCTATATCACGGCACAAAATTTGCGGTAGAAGGACTATCGGAATCGTTGCACTACGAACTCGAAACTGTCGGAATAAAAGTTAAGATCATCGAACCCGGAATGATCGCGACCGACTTTAGTGGTCGCAGTTTTGATTTTGCGAATGATCCAGCAATTGAAGACTACGAAGGAATTGTCAACAAGTTTTTGGGCGGGTTTGGTAATGATGCTATGCAGCCATCATCCCCCGAACTTGTCGCGGAGATAATTTGGAGCGCGGTTACAGATGGCACCGATACACTTAGATACCGTGCTGGTGCTGATGCTGAAACTTTACTAACAAATCGTAAATCCTACGATGATGCTACCTTTATCGGTGGCATGAAACAACAAATGGGCTTGTAACTATTGTTTCGATTGCTTTGACCGTGCAGTCGACGAGTTGGACGATAGCGACTTGAGATGCGATAACCGCTCGCATCGGCATGGTTCGTGTCAACGGCGATATCGCTTTTGATAGACGATGATCGCTGGCCTGTTCATGCCCGTCTTTTGGTGGATCACGGTATCAAGTCATGCCGCGCGTTATAGGATAGAACGGTCAGTTAATCTGTGCCGTGCTTGCCGTCGATTTGAAGCGATGAAACTCATCGCATTGTGTTCGGGTTAAATATGAGCGCAGACAACGGATTTTCGGAGGAACGAGATCCCGATGGGCAACGCTCAATTTGAGAGCTTGGGTCGCGATGGAAACGATTGTTCACAAAAACCATTATGACCGAGGCCCTCAGACCAAGTTCCTTGAGAGATCTTTTGGTTTGGTGACGTTCAATCAATTGACAACCCGACAGTATTCGCTTACTTTTTGAAAGCTTAAGCGATGGTGTGAGGTCCAATCCCTTTGTACCATCGTATCCAAAATTCAATCCTTTTCCGAAACGCTGTTGGGAAAATATTTTACAACGGCTCAGTATTTTTGAAGCACAAGCATGCAATCTGACTATGTTATTGTCGGTGCTGGCAGTGCTGGCTGTGCGGTGGCATACCGACTCGCCGAGGCTGGACACTCGGTAACCATTATTGAATATGGTGGCTCTGACCGCTCGCCCTTGATCAATATGCCGGGTGCCCTTAGCCTCCCGATGAATATGCGGCGCTACGATTGGGGGTATCGTAGCGAACCCGAGCCGCATCTGGGTGGTCGTCGTTTGGTCGTGCCGCGTGGGAAAGTCATTGGTGGCTCTTCTTCAATAAACGGTATGGTCTATGTGCGGGGTCATGCCAAAGATTTCGATTACTGGGCCGCTAGCGGCGCTGACGGTTGGTCATTTTCTGATGTGCATCCTTACTTCATGCGGCTGGAGAATTGGCACGATGGCGGCCATGGCGGCGATGAGAGTTGGCGTGGTCAAAGTGGTCCCGTCCATGTTAGCAGGGGGGTTCGAAAAAACCCTCTAATTCGGGCATTTACAGAAGCGGGACAGCAAGCGGGGTACCCTATCACCCAAGATTACAACGGTAGGCAACAAGAAGGCTTCGGTCCGTTTGAAATGACGGTGTGGAAGGGGCAGCGATGGTCTGCTGCCAAAGCCTATTTGCGACCCGCGCTCGCGACCAAGTTAGTCAATCTGGTTCGGGGACGAGCGTCGTGCGTGCGCCTTGACGGAAAACGAGCGGTCGGTGTTGAGATTGAAAGACACCAAAACAGCCAGTTTATCGCTGCCAATCGCGAGGTGATACTGGCGGCTTCGGCAATCAATTCTCCCCAACTGCTGATGCTATCGGGTATCGGACCGTCACGACATTTGGCTGAGCACGGTATCCCTGTGGTCGCTGATCGCGCTGGAGTCGGACAAAATCTGCAAGATCATCTTGAGGTCTATATTCAGCAAGCTGCTACCAAACCAGTTAGCTTATACAAATACTGGAACTTATTCGGGAAAGCTTATGTTGGTGCGCTTTGGCTGTTAGCGCGGCGAGGGCCAGGAGCATCGAACCAATTTGAAAGCTGTGGTTTTATCCGTAGTCGCCCCGGAATTGATTATCCTGACATTCAGTTCCATTTTTTGCCGATTGCCGTTCGATATGACGGTCAAGTACCGCCGGATGGGCACGGCTTCCAAGCCCACGTTGGCCCGATGCGATCAGAGTCGCGGGGAGAAGTCCTTCTGGCTAGTGCCAACCCTTCACAAGCACCGCGGATTATATTCAATTACATGTCCTGTGAAAGCGACTGGATAGATTTTCGCCGGTGCATTCGGCTAACGCGCGAAATTCTTGCTCAACGGGCATTTGACCCTTATCGGGGCCATGAGATCCAGCCGGGTGATGAAGCGCGGTCGGATGAAGAGCTTGATGCATTTGTACGCGATCACGTAGAGTCCGCCTACCATCCATGTGGGACTTGTCGAATGGGGCAAATTGATGACCCTATGGCAGTCGTTGATTCGAAGACACGCGTTATTGGCGTTGATCGGCTTCGGGTGGTTGACAGTTCAATTTTCCCACGAATTACGAATGGCAATATTAATGCCCCGACAATGATGGTCGGCGAGCGAGCCGCAGATTTAATTCTCAATCGTGATCCCTTGCCGCCGTCAAATGCGTTTCCGTGGCAACATCCGCACTGGCAGGAGCGACAGCGATAGAGAACCGATTGGCGTCTAACTGCGACACTTGACCGTTCCTGTTGCCAAACCTACGATATCGGACACGACACCGAACTTTGAGAATATTGATCTGGTGAGTAACCAAGGCCTTATCACGCAAGGCCTATAGCATTCCGACCCGTGCGTTTTGATCTTGTCGGGGAAGAATCTTCATCGCCACAGCGAACAGGGCACAATCAACTTGCCGTTCGAGAGCCTGACTGATGTGGGTTCAGTTTATTGCCCCGATTATTGCTAGGATAGGGTACCAAGCAGCGGCGTTCCTCATCCCAAAGTTTCAGACGAAGTGAACGAAGTGCTTCAACTAAACCGATCCTACGAATAGTGAACTCTTCTGGCAAGTTGTGGCGAGCTTGGCGCAGACGATAGCTTGGGATGTTGGTGTTGAAGTGGTGCAGATCGTGGCAGGTAATATTCGCAACGCAGACATCAAACCAGTGCCCGAAATCAAGGGTTGACGCTCCCTGCAAAGCGGCAAGAGTTCCTACATAATCGTCACCTCGGTCCCAGTAGGTATCTTCAAAGTTATGTTGTAGATAAACCAAAAAAACGCCGATCATCCCGCCGAGAAAAGCAAAACCAAAATAGATTGCCAGTCCGCTCAAGCCTGATAAAGCGTAAAGTAGGGATATCCACACAATAATCAGAGCGTTATGAATGAGAACTTGGTGAACGCCAAAGCGGCGCGTATTTTTAGGCCAACGATAACGGATAAAGTAAGTAAACAGCCCTCCCAATGGGATTAAAATGAGGGGGTTGCGATAGAGGCGATATCGCAATCGGATCATAAACGGTGCGTCCTGCCATTCACGCAGGGTCATCGTATAAATCTCGCCCGTATCACGATCATCAAGGTTACCCGTACCCGCATGATGTAGGTTGTGGTTCTGTCGCATGACCTCAAATGGCGCGAGCGTAAAGGGGGACAAGCAAACGCCTGCCCACTGGTTTTGTTTGCGGGTTTCAAACAAAGATCCATGCCCGGTGTCGTGTTGCAAGACATATAAACGCACCGACGCAAAGGCGTGGGCAACCCCGGCGAGCAACATCACTAGATCGTACTCACGGAATGCAATCGCTACATAGAGTGAGGAGAAATAGACGGCAAAAGTTCCGAAGTAACTCGCTGAAGCAATGCGATTGTCTCTATTGCAATACTGGCGGGTATATTCGCGCAGGCGAGCGGCGGTTGCCTGAGTTTGTACGACCTTTGCTGATGACCGCGCACCGTGCCTTCCTTCGGGGGCTTGAAAAATGTTTTGCTTCACGACAAACCAGCAGCTATTTTTCGGTTTTGGCACTCTGATAGGGCTGGCAATGCGTCACTTTCAGAATGATCATAATTGCAACCACCAAGGAATCAGTCAATAATACCGCTTGTCAAATTTCTCTGCAAAAACTCTACTCGCAAAACTGTGAGCGCATAACTAGCTTGCGGACAGTGCGGTATCTGAGAATCGCAAACACGGTACTTTGCCCTCTAGAGCGTGTCCAGCAGGTCCCTTTATGGAACTCTTGTGAATATGGCGAGTGTCTCTGTTTCGTGGCTCCGGCTGTTTCATCGAATGAATCTCTCACCAAGGTTCTATCGGCGTGATTGGAATTTTTCCAATGCGACTGTATGTTTGCGACAGCAATACTCTATTGATGAGATTTTCGCGCTCAGTTGTTATCTTGCTCGCGCTTCGCAAATTTTCTCATGACATGCGCGAAATACCATGCCGGCGTAGATAATATTGCTGCGGCAAGAATCATTGCAATTGGTCCGAGCAATCCCATTACCATCGTTACAAAGACGGTAAGCAGCCCTATTACCAAGGCAGTCAGTGAGGCGATTTGCGGGCGCTTTACGGCAAACATGAGGTACACTGGTAGGGCGAGAAATAAGCCGGCGGGCGCAACCGGCAATAGCATGACGAACAAGTCATTCCAATTCGTTTCGTACTCAACCGACGGTAGAATCACCCGCGAACCATGGGTATATACCCCAACGGCAACGAGACTTAGAGGCAGCCACAATAGGGCGCCAACCAGGAGTAATAGCCTCTCTAAAATTTCCTTAATCTCCCGAAACAGAAACAGTACGTAGCAAAAGCCAAACATGCCTTCGTGACAGTTGTTATTGGACCACCTATTCAAAAAAATCCGACAACGCAATAATTCGCGAACTTCGTTCTTACCATCAATCTCTTGCTTGATTTTTCCGCTTAACCTCGCTGACGATTGCTTTTTCTTCCCTTGAAGGGATTTTTGTCACCTTGATCTCGCAAGGCTATTCGTATTGGGGTTCCGTACAATGAGAAATCATCGCGTAGCCCATTCTTTAGATAGCGACGATAACTCGCAGGAAGCTGTCGAGGATGCGAACACATGATAATGAAAGTTGGTGGTCGAGACTTGATCTGAGTAATGTACCTTAGTTTTATGCGATTCCCATTCGGTGCTGGTGGCGGATGGTGGGCAACCATTTCTGACAACCAGCTATTGAGTATATTCGTTGCAACGCGTTGGTTCCACACTTGGTGACATTGAACAACCGCTTTCTGCAGATTTTCGAGACCTTCACCAGTTTTGGCTGAGACCGGCACCACTGCGGCTCCCTGCCACTGCGGCAATAGACGCTCAAACTTTTCTTTGATTTGAGAGAGTTGTTGCTGTCGATCACGCTGCAAATCCCACTTGTTGACAGCGATCACTGCAGCTCGCCCTTCGCGCTCGGCGAGGTCGGCAAGGCGCAGGTCTTGCTGTTCAAGGGGATTGTTAGCGTCCAAGAGTAAGATTACGACTTCGGCAAACATAACCGCCCGCAAACCATCGCTCACTGAAATTTGCTCAAGTTTCTCTTGCACTTTGGGTTTGCGACGCATTCCCGCCGTATCAAAAATCTTGATTGCTATAGTGGTCCCGTCGGTTCCAGCCCAGTTTACGCGAAGTGCAATTGCGTCGCGAGTAATTCCGGATTCGGGACCAGTTAATAGCCGGTCTTGACCAAATATGCGATTAATGAGGGTTGATTTGCCGGCATTGGGTCGACCAACGACTGCAACCTGAATAGCTTTCTCTTCGGTATGAGAAGTGTTAGATGCGTCGATGTTAGCATTGAAGTTGGAAGCAAACTCATAGGTTGACTCACCTCGTGAAGTGCCAACGGCGTCAAGTTCTTCAGCAAGGCCTCGGAGTGATTCGTGCAATTCGGAGAAACCAATACCGTGCTCTGCTGACAACCGAATAGGTTCACCTAGACCAAGACTGAAGGCATCAATGATGCCCACATCTGCTGCCGATGTTTCGGACTTGTTCGCAGCGACGACAACATGTTTGGCGCGTTTTCGCAGGAATTCAGCAAGCCGCTCGTCGGCGGCGGTTACGCTGCTGCGTGCATCAAGCAAGAACAGGGTGACGTCAGTATTGTCGATAGCCAATCTTGTCAGATCGCTCATTCGGGCTTGCAGACTACTTTTGTCGCCATCCTCAAGGCCGGCAGTATCGAAAACAACAAATTGCAGCCCGTGCAAGGTTGCAAACCCCTCTCGCAAGTCTCGCGTAACCCCCGGCCGATCATCGATCAAAGCTAACTTCTTGCCAACTAAGCGATTAAACAGTGTCGATTTGCCGACGTTGGGGCGACCGACGATTGCAACAGAAAAGCTCATAGCCTGTTGCCCAAAACGATCCCCTTACTGCAGTTGCACGACGATCATGAAACAATCAACGAAAGGCATGAAGAATGCCGCGTGTTGAAACGACAAATAGCGTCTTATTCGCGATGACAGGTGCGGTTGTCGCGCCATGGGGGATAGCGAGTCTTGATAGCAGCGTCCCGTTTTCTGGGGAAAAGAAACGAATAAAGCCGTCATTAGAAGCGACCACTATTTTGTTCCCAGCCAAAACCGGGCCGTGATTTGCGTAAATCTGATCTCGACGGTTTGGGCGATCACGCACATATCGCGGTAGGTCTGTTCGCCAGATCAACTGGCCGTTGCGAACATCAATTCGTAAAAGATGATTTTGATCGGATATCGCGAATATACTGTCTGCGGTCGGCCATATCGGATCAAGAGCCCCTTCGCGAACGGTCCATTCGAGGTCACCGCTGATGGCATCAAATGCGACGATCTGACCGGAGTGGTTTCCAACAACAATTTTATCGCCAAAAAGAACTGGGGATCCGGTAATGTCGACGATACTGGAGGCGGATTTTCCGATTCGTGAGCCGGCTACTGACGCGGCCCAACGGCGCAATCCGCCCTTCGGAAGTGCGGCAATGAGGTCGCCCGATCCAAAGGCGAAGACAATCAACCCACCCGTGTGAACTGGCATCGGTGCGCCCAAGACATTGGCGACGGAGGGTGCGGCCGATACCTGCCAAGCAACACGCCCGTTTTCGGCGTCGATTGCCCATCCCGTGTTATCGCCAGCCACAACATATACAAGACCGTCAGCAATGAGCGGACTGCCTGATGCCGTAGCGTTGAGTTGTTGTCGCCAGCGCAGTTCCCCAGTAGCGGCTTCTGCCGCAATGACTTCGCCGTAACCCAATGAAATAAATAGTACCCCGTTGAGATAAGCCAGACCACCGCCGGTCGCTTCGCCGCTACGGTCTCGCGGTGGTCGAAAATCTTGGCTCCACAAGATTGCCCCATCTTGCGTAACTGCGGTTACGCGTGCATCGGCGTCGAGGGAAAATATTCTACCGTCAACAACAATTGGGTCAGCTGTGATTCGTTGCTTACGGCTATCGCCAGAGCCAATATTCACACGCCACAGGAGTTCGAGGGAGTCGCCAAGCGCTGGGTGCAGTGCTGGGAGTTCTGGCGTTCTGAAGTACTGAGTCCAATCTCGGTTACTAATCGGCGTTGGGAGCGCAATTGGTCTTGATCCTTCGAGCGGAACTTGCGGCTCAACTGCCGCATCTTGAGCGCGAATATTCTCTCGCTTGCCGACGAGAATTTCTTCTCGCTCGGCGCAACCAACCAAGGTGATGACAGCGGCAAGCACACTTAAGAGGCGCAAAATTGTCCTTGGCCTAATTTCCATTACTTACCCGCCCTGACTTGCCCGTTCTGCAAGAGTTCTGACCGCATTCGCCTAATTCCTGCAATTCCGATGATCAAGGTTCCACATCAAGTTTGCCGCCCAGAGCCAAGATCGCTTGCCCAGCGCGTTGCTGCAGGTTTGGGCCAGCATCGGGAGCTGCCCGCAAATCTTGTAACCGCTCAATGGCGCTGTCGATTTCATCCAGTTCAATATCAATCAGTATCAGTTGCTCTGCAGCTAAGGTCCTTAAGCCGGTACTACTGGCAGCCAAACGTTCAAAGGAAAGCCGTCTCTCCTCAACAGACATGGATTCGGATTGTAACATTAGGGATTTGAAGGCAGCAATTTGTCGATAGATTTCCGGTAGGTCACCATTTGATGATATTCGGTCAAGTATTTCAATTGCTTCATTCTGGCGTCCGATCTGCGCCTGGTCACCAGCGATCAAGAGGTCTCTGACCACCCCTTTGCTCGCGCCAAACGTATCAATAGCTGCAAGGGCTTCAATTCGAGCCACGGTGTCGGTGTTCGTGATCGCAGCCGATAGCGCATCGCCAAATTCTTGCGCCGCCGCACTCGTTCTTGCGTCATTCCATTCGGACCAAGCGGTTCCGCCCACAACGGCGACCACCAGTAAAAGTCCGATCCAACCGTATTTTCGAAAATAGGCAAAGAGCCGGTCGCGCCGGACTTCTTCTGTAACCTCATTAATAAAGCTGTCAGTATTGCTCATGCCGTAGGGCCTTGAATTGCATCATTTATCAAAGGCAGATTTTGCCGCCATCAGGATTTGAGTGTATCGCTTGAAACGCGACAATCCAAGTCTTCATCGGCAATTTTTCAATTATTCTGCGGCTAGCTGTGATCACGCGAAATATATGTCGCATAGTCGCGATTCACCTCCAAGTGACCAGCTTACTTTCAGCGTCTGCGCCGAACCCCGCCATTCTCGCCTTGATTTTCTAGGTTGTACGGAATGAAATCTGTTTTGGCAGGTTGCTAATCACGCTGTTATTCCTATTCCCGCAGTCGCAGCATTAGCATTAGTAGCAACTAAGTCTTGCTCGGAACAATAATTGAATCCCAAAACACAGATATTTGAGTTTGTGAATCCGTTTCGGCTTCGGTCGACTCTGGCAGGTCCGTTTCGGGGTAGCCAAAGTCAAAATGGTGATCGCCAAGCAAACGTGACAACCGTGGTTGACGGTTGTCGCGATTGAGTGGAGGTCGCGTTAATGCGGTACGCGTTTTGGTAGCAGCGACATGGTCGCTTAAGGCTTGTGCCATCAACCGTCAAGCACACAAAAAAACGGCGCTTTGCGTAAGAGATGTTAAAGGAGCGGCTCCGGCTCCAGCGTACCCTTGTATTGGTAGCGCGTGGCGAGAGAATTACGGGAGATCTGATCGGTTACAACTCGTTGGTGACGATTGGAAATTCCGGCGCTGCGCTGTTTGAGTTAATTCGCAGGTGACGTCCAAACTTAGATTGCAATCACGATGCTGTTGTGAAATAGCCGCTATTCTGAGGACGATACTCATCATGCCAACCGTAGTCGGTTAGACCCTCGTGGTTTTCGCGTTATGTCACAGTGTCGCATTAATATGCGCTGCTTTTTGGCCTGATCGCGAAGCACAAGATACGGAAATCAAGCGCAGGACTTGTCGGCAACGGCTGCAAACATTAAGTGCTTGAAAACACGGACGGCGCGGAAATTGACAGCCGAAAAAGAGACAAGAGCCGCCGCCGTTAGATGGAGGGTAGGAGTACACCGATGAATGACAACGCGCCGGAGCCTCGGGCAGAAGTTCACTCTGCCAGCGTAACGGCGGCAGGGAACAAAACAGCGTCACAAGACAATAAGTCAGTTCCAGACCCACATGCGCCGCCCGTTTTTCTCACGGGTGCTGCCGGTCACGTTGGCGCGAACCTTGTGCGTCGGCTTCTTGACGATGGGGTCAAGGTTCGAGTCCTATTGCGTGAAGGAGAAAACAACGAGAGTGTTGAAGGCTTAAAAGTCGAAAAAGTATACGGTGATCTTCGAAATTTGGACCAAATCCGCAAAGCTATTGCAGGATGCTAGGGAGTGTATCACGTTGCAGCGAAAATCTCAACAATTGAGGGAAATCGCGAGCATCGCCGCGAAATTTTCGACTCCAATGTGATCGGTACGCGCCACCTGCTTATCGCTGCCCGAGAAGCAGATGCTGGACGAGTTGTGGTGACTGGATCATTCAGCGCCGTCGGGTATGATCCATCTGACCCGTCTCGCCCAAGCGACGAAACCATGTGTTTTTTTCCAATGGAACCAAGCATGCCGTATGAGCGCAGTAAGTCGCTCGTCGAGCAAGAATGCTGGCGAGCCGCTGCAGCCTACGGTCAGGAAGTGATGGTCGCGACATGTTGTGCTGTTGTTGGCCCCGCCGATTATTTTCCTTCTCGCCTTGGGCGAACCATGTGCGATTATGCCAACGGTAAGCTGCGAGCGTATGTCGATGGTGGCTTCGAGTTCGTTGCTGCTCGTGATATCGTCGAAGGCCATATTCTGTGCATGGAGCGCGGACGCATCGGTGAGAAGTATATTTTTAGCAGTGAGTACAAAACGATTTCAGAAATACTTGATTTGTACGAGGAGGTAACAGGTTTGCCCCGACCGAAGCGACGGATTCCGAGCGATGCAATGCTTGCGTTTTCGACAGTAGCTAGTGCTTATCTGAGCCATTTTCATCCCGATTTCCCGCAACGCTTTACGCCAGGAGCGATTCGGTTACTCAAGAAGTGTCTTCACGCCAATACCAATAAAGCAAAGACGGAATTGGGCTTTAAACCGACGACCATCCGCGACGCCATGAATGAAGCCTACGCTTTTCATTACGGCCGAAACTCAATCACTAACTCGCAAGCGAAACCGCCGCGGTTGAAACAGCAGCAGGTGGCGTAGCAACAGATTGATGGCTTCGCTGGCTAAGGCCATTCCTAACCATTGAACATTAAATTACTCTGGGGATGTGTTTGTTCAGACCTCTGACCTTGAGTTGTGGATTACAAGACAGGAATGTTGTTTGTTGCTTCTTGCTCGGCAGTGTGCGGAGTGGTGCCCGGGTAAGTTTGCTTGGGACTCAGTTGCGCCCAGAAGCGCGGAAAACGCAACATCTGACGGCTTTTAGGCATTTAGGTTGATGCGATTGGGCGGTCGGTTGCTTACCAGGATCGCTTGAAATTATCAAAAGGGGTGCTCAATAGCACATAATCGGCTGCGTCTTCTGTCTAGGTCTTCATATGGCTCACAATCCCGCTGTTATTGTTTCGCAAATGATCAATCGATACTTCTTTCAGTCAACGAAGGGACCCTGTTCAGATCGGTGAGGCAAAAAACAGTTTGATTTTCCAGATACTGTGATATCCTTCAAATAACGGGTTGAGTGATACTGGTGAAAAATATGAGCATGCCTCGCATCGGAGCACATTTATTCGAAATATTAGTTCTAGATCGTCGCAAGATAGCTATACCAATCAACCGCAGTCGAGGATGCGTTAAAGCCGCAGTTGAACCAAGAAATCTTGTTTTATCATTTGACCGACAACCGCATATATCTCCAGTCCGACGAGCGCGAAGGCGATAAACCAAGCGTTACGCAGTCAGTTTAGCACTAAAATTGGCCGCTCGTTGCGATCGTCGCAGCGACGTCTGAAGCATGGGTTATGTTGTGCCTGAAGCCTTATTGCCCTCCATGGCCGTCACCCCAACAATGCTCCTTGAAGCCACCGCGATCGTCGTTGGCTCTATTGCACCGCTATTTCTGGGCTCAATTTTCTTGCCTGGTAAAGAGCTCACAGGTCCCGATTTGGAGGGTGAGCAGCGCGTTTACAAAATGAATGGTCTCGCGCTTTTCGTGCTTACCTTACTGATTGTTGGTATCGGACAGGGGTTTGGCTGGTTCTCTCTATCAGTCTTGCATTCGCACTTTCTGGCGCTGTTTATCGTTATCAACGTCTTAGCCTTCGCTTACTCTGGTTATTTGGTATTCCGTGGCAACCGACAGGCCCGTCAAGATTTAAGTCTCATTCGCGGTTATTTCTACGGCGTTGACGCTGGCCCCGTTTTGTTTGGGGTCGATACCAAGTTTTTCAGCTACCGTCCTTCTCTAATTGGACTAGCACTTTTTAATGTCTCCTTTGCGGTCGTTCAGTTTGAAACTACTGGGGAATTAACCCTTTGAATGATGCTGTTCCAAGCTTTTACGTTCCTGTATCTATTGAATTATTTTCACTTTGAGCACGGAATGATATATACCTGGGACATTATTAGTGAGCATTTTGGTTGGATGTTGGTTTGGGGAGATTATGTTCTTGTTCCGTTCTTCTACTGTCTTCCCGCTTGGTGGCTTTTGTATGTGCCCCAAACCTTATCGCCTGTCGCCGCCGCCGCCGTTTCTGCGTTTTTTGTCTTTGGTTTCTGGCTTTTTCGCGGAGCCAACGAACAAAAGCACCGTTTCAAGTAGAACCCAAAGGCGCTTATTTGGGGGCGGCCAGCGCAGACCCTAGATGGTCGTCTGTTGATATCGGGATTTTGGGGGATCGGCCGCCATCTAAACTATACGGGTGAGATTTGCATCTACTGCGCTTTTGCCTTAACGACGGGGGTTGCCTCTATTGGCCCCTATCTGTTGCCGCTATGGTTGGCCTCGCTGCTCTTTCACCGGTCACTTCGGGATGAACGGCGTTATCGGGAAAAATACGGCGAACTTTGGAAGCGCTATTGTCAAAAGGCGCGTTTCGCAATGGTTCCTTTTATTCACTGACTGCATGTATTATTCTGTCACCGAGAGATTTCTTAGCGGCTCAGTGAGGCATGGACATCGTGGATATCTGAACGATTGCCTTTTTTGGGCTCGGTCTATCTTTTCATTGAGAGTTTGCCATGTTCAGCTGGGAGGTATTTCATGTTGACCGAACCGAACGCTAGTTTTGACGTTGCGGTTGTTGGCGCTGGGCCGGTTGGTAGCCTTTGTGCTTTGGCTCACGCAAAGCAAGGAGCGCACGTCGGTCTGATTGAGGCAAATCCCAAGGCTTCTGGACGCCTTGCGGGCGAGTGGTTACACCCACCGGCTGTGAAACTTCTGCGTAAAATGGGGATTGATCCTGACCGTTTGCCAAACAGTAAAATTGGCTTAGGCTTTGTTGTCTATCCCGAAGATGGCTCCGAACCTATTTTGCTCCCTTATCCAGATGGCTCACGGGGGATCGTTTGTGATCATTCGCAACTCGTAGCGTCAATCGGGGAGGCTGTAGACGCTGTCAAAGACATTGAGTTAATCGCACCGGCGCGCGTGAAGGATGTTTCAGATAATTGTTTGACTTACGCGATGAAGGGAGAAGAGCGATCACTCTCCGCTTCGCGAATTGTTGGCGCTGATGGCCGCGCCTCAGTAGTGCGGCAATCTTTGGGTCTATCGACCCGTCCGATGCTTTGCTCGCGGATGCTATCTGTTTCAATCCCAGAGGCCGAACTACCCTTTGACGGTTTCGGTCATGTCTTTTTGGGTGGCCCCGGTCCCTTGTTTGTATACAGTTTAGAAGACGGCTGTGTACGCATCATTGTTGATGTCCCCGTTGATCGATGGCCGCCAAAAGATAGGCTGGGATTTCTATCTGAATCGTATGCGGGTTTACTCCCAGATCCGATTGGAACAGCATTTGTCGACTCGCTCCGAGCGGGCAACTTTCATGCCGCTGTTAACCAACTCCGACCCCGCGTGATCTACGGTAGTTCGCAACGGGTTCTGATCGGAGATGCGGCTGGTCATTACCATCCGATGACGGCAGTGGGCATGACGCTTGGGTTTGGGGATGCTGTTGAATTGGCGGAAAGCCAAAACTTTAAGGATTATGTGTCGGAACGTCTGCGCGCCGTACGCGTCCCAGAATTTCTAGCTATGGGGCTATATGAGGTCTTTGCCGACCATCGCGCTGAAGCCGTGGTTTTGCGTGAGGCAGTCTATCAGGGATGGCGTACCGCTCCCGGATACCGCGAGCTCACCACGCGAATACTCGCCTGTGAGGATCGTTCGACGACGGGAATAGCGATAGCTGGCGCCGGTATTGTGGTGCGGGCGATGCGACGGGTTATCCCGACTTTCTTTCGTGGCTCAGCGGCAAGACAGCGATCGTTCGACGTCTTTCGGGCGCTAATCGTCCGTCTCTGGTGGTTGCAGCGAGGCTTTCTACAACTTCGTCGGGCGTGTCGTGAGGGGCGGGAGGAAGACCAGCGTGCTCGCCAAAATTTAAGCCGCGCCTTGCTACATTCAATTCCAAATGGCGGTGAGGGACCGCTAACTGTCCCGCATAAAGATGTTCAATCCCCGGATGCCGAACACGCCCTTCGAAGTGCGACCAAGAAGCTATTGGCATTGCAACGCCCAGACGGTGCCTGGGAAGGAGAGATGGTGTGGTGCCCGATGCTCACGGCTCAGTATGTTTTGCTGCATCATGTTATTGGACAACCGATGGAGGAGGGCCGTCGGCGACGGGCGTTGAGATCATTTGAGCGAACGCAGTTAGAGGGCGGAGTCTGGGGAATGCATGACCACGCACCGCCGAGTTTGTTTGTTACAACCCTTGTTTATATTGCGTCGCGGAGCCTCGGCATTGCTTCTGACGACCCGATGATTTCCCGTGCTAGAGATTTTATCCGTTCCGAAGACATTTTACGGATTCCGAGTTGGGGAAAATTCTGGTTGGCTGTTCTCAACTTATATGAGTGGCAGGGCGTCAATGCGATTTTGCCGGAGTTATGGGCCCTACCACGCTGGCTTCCGCTTCATCCTTCCAACTGGTATTGTCATACTCGACTGATCTACATGGCAATGTCTTCAATCTACGCAAAACAATTTCAAATCCCAAATAGCCCGCTAGTTGTTTCGCTTCGAGAAGAGTTGTTCCCGCGCGGGTTCAATCAGGCGGATTTTGTTGGATCTCGTACCCGACTTCGTGAAGGCGACCTTTTTGCAGCCCCATCAATTTGGCTCAAATTCGGCTATCGTGTGGCACGATTATTTGAGCGAATTCATCGAGTATCTCTCCGTCAGCGCTGCGAAGAAGCAATTTTGGAACAGATCAAGTGGGAACTACGAACCACCAATCATACAAGTATTTCACCAGTCAGTGGCATTCTCAATATTTTGGCACGTTGGTTGCATGACCCCAATGACGAGGACAGTGCCGCCGCCCTCGCCAAGCTGAACGACTGGATATGGGAGGACGAGGAAGATGGTGCGCGAGTCTGCGGTGCTCGCAGTGCTTCTTGGGATACCGGGTTTGCTCTGCAAGCTCTTGCGACCCTTCCGAAGACGATAGAAGTGCGCAAGGCCCTGTCGCGGGGCACTGAATTTCTTATGCAAGAGCGCATTGATCATAGTTTTGAGGGTTTTCGAGAGGCTTATCGTTCTGACCCAATGGGTGGGTGGTGTTTTGCTGGCGGGTGGCATGGTTGGCCAGTAAGTGATTGTACAGCAGAAGCCGTAGCTGGGTTAATCGCAGCCAATGGGCGTGATGCTCATCGCCCGGCCTTAGTTGATGCCTTGGGCTTCATACTGCGCAGCCAAAACAGGGACGGCGGTTTTGGCAGTTATGAATCCCGACGATCAATGTTCGGGCTTGAGTGGTTAAACCCCGCTGAAATGTTTGGCGATTCGATGACGGAACATTCTTTTGTTGAGTGTACAGCGTCATGTCTCGCGGCGTTGACTGCTTGCCGTGATCAGTTTCCTGAAATTGCAAATGCAGCAGCAGATCGTTCTATTTTGCGGGCAGAAGATTGGCTCCGTCAGACGCAGGAGAGCGACGGTGCTTGGCGTGGGGTGTGGGGAGTACAGTTCATTTACGGCACCATGTTTGGCATTCGCGGGCTTGTTATGGCGGGTGCTTGTCCCGGAGACTCTGCTTTGCGCTCCGCCTGCCGTTGGTTACTTGATCGTCAGCGTCATGATGGCGGCTGGGGTGAACACCATAGCGGCTGCCTTACTGGAAAATATGTTGAACATGAGCAGAGCCAAGTGATTCAAACGGCTTGGGCGCTAATGGGGCTGCTGGAAGCTGGGGAGCCCGACTGGGCAGCAATCACACGGGGTGCTAAATTCCTTCTTGACACTCAGGATTCTGCGGGGGCATGGCCAAAGCAAGATATGGTGGGGGTATTTTTCCGCACGGCACTTCTGGACTATGTTTTGTACCGGCAGTATTTCCCGCTTCACGCTTTAGGCCTTTATCAACAGCGCCGACAAAGCCGTATGGAGCTGATTTTGGCTCCAACAGCAGAGGCAGCATAGGCTTGGCTTTTCTTCGGGAACTTTGCTTTTTTGACAGCAGCGATTTGAGAATTTTCTGACAACTCGTTCTTAATCAGTTTTGGGCGGCATCCATGGGTAGCAAACCTTTGCTCAGCGAACTGGCAATCCTGCGTTTGAGCGATTCCTACTCTCGCCTGGACGGGCACGAAGAAGTAGCTGCCACTTTGGTAAATTGCGGAGGGGTTGGGACATTTAGTTCTATTAGATTTGGTATCACAAACCCGGTGCAAAGTTATCAGAACTGAGATCACAACGAACTCAAATGTAATCGCCGGTTTCCACAACGCACCCCAACCGTTTGCAGCCCGCCACGCGCGGGGACATCGGTATTATCCGAGCACTTGGGGGCGAAAGTCAATGTTTCGATTGATTTTGAGTTAAGAAAGGGTTGCGGCTTAAAGGTTTGTCGCATAAAGTTGTCCGTGCGCTAACGGGGCGGAAGCTTCAGTGATTTAGGGCAAATCTCGGTGTACTATAGTAGTTTTGCGCCATTTATCAGGAGTACTTGCCGGCTAAAGCTAACCAAAAAATTGCATAAATTGCGTTTTTTCAGAGATCTTGAGAATAGATTCGGTGTTTTTTGGCGGACACAATTAGTCAAAGGATGAGGAGGTGAATTTCATGAAGCTAGCGAATTTTCTGTTGGCTGCTGCCCTATTCTCGGCAAGTGCTGCCCACGCTGATAATCATGCAGCGTGTAAGAGTGTGACTTTTTCGGATGTCGGATGGACGGATATCACGGCCACCACCGCAACAGCATCCTTGGTGCTTGAGGCGTTGGGCTACGAAACTGAGACTCGAATCTTATCGGTTCCCGTGACCTATACGGCTTTAGCCGAAGGTAGCATTGATGTATTTTTAGGCAACTGGATGCCAACTATGGAAGCCGACATCGCATCGTATCGCGAAGCGGGAACGATCGATACTGTTCGGGCAAACTTAGAAGGTGCCAAGTACACACTGGCGACAAATGCCGCAGGCGCCGCTCTCGGGATTACGGATTTCGCAGATATCGCGCAGCACGCCGAAAAACTAGAGCAGGCAATATACGGAATTGAGCCTGGTAATGACGGCAATCGATTGATCATTGATATGATTGAAGCGAACGCGTTCGAGTTAGGTGGTGCTGGCTTCGAAGTAAAGGAAAGTTCGGAGCAAGGGATGCTAGCGCAAGTCGACCGATTAACTGGCGACGATGAAGCGATCATATTCTTGGCTTGGGAACCTCATCCGATGAACGCCAATTTCAATTTGACATACTTAACTGGCGGCGATGATTATTTCGGCCCCAATTTTGGCGGCGCAACCGTCTACACGAACACGCGGTCGGGACTTGTCGATGACTGCAAGAATTTGGGTCAGTTTCTCAATAACCTTGAGTTTACTCTCGCCATGGAAAATGAAATCATGGCGGCCATACTGAATGATGGTGAAGATCCTGATGATGCAGCCCAAGCATGGTTGGTCGAGAATAGCGGTGTGCTCGAAAAGTGGTTGGAAGGTGTTTCGACGTTCGGTGGTGGCGATGCAATAATGGCTGTGAACACAGCACTCGGAAAGTAAAGCAAATCAACCATTTATTTCGACATCAATTTCTTGCTTATAGGCGCCGCTGTCCGCCGAAGATAAACATTCTGAATTCCAGTCTTGTCGCGACATTTGCCGAGCCAATATCGGTTTTGTGGTGGTAGACTGGTTAACGCAGTATAAAATCCCGGTAGGGGATTGGGCTGAGGCCGCATTTGACTGGGTTCGGGAAAATGCGGACCCACTGCTTGACGCTTGCTCCAAGGTCATGGAGTCGCTGATTGACGCAATCTTGTGGCTCCTTCAGACTCCGCACCCGCTGGTCATCATCTCTGTGTTTGTAGCGCTCGCGTGGCTTCTGCAACGCAACTGGAAGATATGCCTGTTTGTCGCTCTCGGCTTTTTGTTTATCTTGAACCAAGATTACTGGGAGGAGACGACTGAAAGTCTAACGCTGATATTATCGGCTTGCGTCGTGTGTATGGGCATTGGCATGCCGATCGGCATTGCCGCAGCCCATCGACCCAAACTCTATGCTGGGCTGCGACCGGTTCTCGATTTAATGCAGACACTGCCCACATTCGTATATCTGATCCCAGCAATCGTGTTCTTCGGAATCGGTATGGTTCCAGGTCTGATCGCAACGGTAATTTTTGTTTTACCAGCGCCAATTCGGCTCACCTATCTTGGAGTATCATCGACGCCGAAAGAACTCATTGAAGCTGCCCATGCATTTGGTGCAACTGACTGGCAGACGCTCTACAAAGTTGAACTTCCCTACGCCTTTCCACAAATCATGACCGGCCTGAATCAGACGATTATGCTTTCATTATCAATGGTTGTGATTGCTGCCTTGGTCGGGGCTGATGGCCTCGGTGTTCCCGTGGTACGGGCACTGAACCAAGTTAACACTTCTTTGGGATTTGAGTCAGGTTTTGTCATTGTCGTCGTCGCGATCATGCTCGACCGTGTTTTGAATATCGGCGGTAACAAGTCGTGACTGCAGTCGCAATTGATAATGTCTCAATTGTATTTGGTCCCGCGCCAGAAAAGGCGCTCCCGTTGATGGATGCTGGTCAGAGTCGGGCAGAGATTCAATCAGCAACAGCACAAGTCTTAGGGGTACACAATTGCTCCCTTGAAGTCGCCAAAGGCGAAATCCTCGTTTTGATGGGGCTTTCGGGCTCAGGAAAGTCAACTTTGCTGCGGGCAATAAATGGTCTCAACAAGGTCGTGCGCGGGAAAGTGACCATTTTTGTGGATGACTGGTCTTGCGATGTAACAATGGCTCAGCCCGCACAGTTACGGAAAGTTCGACGAGAATGTGTGGCAATGGTCTTTCAACAATTCGGCCTACTTCCTTGGCGGAGTGTGCGAGAAAATGTTGGGTTGGGGTTGGAACTTGCTGGTCAGTCTCAGCAAGAACGAGATCAAAAAGTCGACGAGCAGTTAGCTCTGGTCGGCCTTGATGAATGGGGCGGTCGCAAAGTGAATGAACTCTCGGGCGGCATGCAACAGCGTGTCGGTCTGGCCAGAGCTTTCGTCACACAAGCTCCCGTATTGCTGATGGATGAACCTTTTTCGGCACTCGATCCTCTAATCCGAAACCGCTTGCAGGACGAACTGCTAGAAATTCAAGAGCGGCTCAAACGCACCATTATTTTCGTCAGCCACGATCTTGACGAAGCGTTTAAGATCGGAAACCGCATCGCGATAATGGAAGGAGGACGGATTGTTCAGTGCGGTTCACCAAGAGAAATTTTTTCGGCACCGGTAAATGAATATGTTGCAGACTTCGTTGCAAACATGAATCCGCTTGAAGTTCTAACTGCTGGTGATGTTTTGGAACCAGGTACCGCGTCAGGTCCGAGCGTTGATTTTGACGCTAACCTAGCTGACCTCATCGCGTTGCTAAATTCTGATCACGAAGACTGTGCAGTGGTGCGAGGTAAAGAACCCCTCGGCAGAGTAACTCGCGCCAGCCTATTGCGTCGGCTCGTAAATCCGCAGGCACTTGGACGTTGACATGGCGATGGTTGTGTTATCGTTGCGTGAGCGCGAGAAATCTCGGTTCAACTGATGACTACGGTTACGAAGTCCATTGTGCGGGGTACACTTCTCCGTGACAATGGCGGGTGACCCGCGAACGGCTGTCAGGCCGAAACCTGAAACGGTTAGATATGCGTGGTGCCAAGACGGGGTTGCCGATCGAAGGCCTTTCGCATAAGTTTATCCTCCGGTTTCGGCGAAGATTCGCTGATTTGGTGCAAATCTTGCTAGATTTCGATGGTTCGCTACCATATATCAGGAATGGTCACCAACGAAGACTCCCCGAAAGGTTTTTCAGCGTTTTGAGGAGAAATTCGGGGTTTTTCGTCAGACACTAACTGCAAAATCTGAGCAAAATCGGTCGTTTCGCCTTGTCCGCACATCGGCGAAAGGTGGATTCCCCGCAATATACTCCTTCCTGATGAGGAAAGCGGATCATCCCGCTTCACTCCACGGGAGCCGACTTGCATTTATTTCCATGATCCAAAAGACGGACTGTTGCGGAAGCGTGGTCTCCCACGGCTCCCACTTAAATTCAGAGTCGACGTTGCGACGAAGCTAGATTAAGGTACCGTCGGCGCATAATCGGAGTTTACCATCAAGGTACTTTTTGAGGGCAGAAGGAAGCTGTACGGAGCCATCCGCCCGCTGTCCGTTTTCAAGGACCGCAATTAAGCATCGTCCAACAGCAAGTCCCGACCCATTTAATGTATGAACAAATTGCGGTCGGCCGCCGTCTCTTGCTCGATAGCGAGCGTTCATGCGGCGCGCTTGAAAATCCCCAGTTGTGGAGATGCTTGAAATCTCTCGATAGTCGTTTTGACCCGGTAGCCAAGCCTCAATGTCAAATGTACGGCGGGCACCAAATCCCATGTCCCCACTGCACAAGATCACAGTCCGAAAGGGAATGTCTAATCGCTGCATCATGCTCTCGGCAATCGCCAGCAAGCGCTCCTGCTCGGCGTCACTGTCCGAAGGAAGCGTAATTGCAACCATTTCTACTTTTTCAAACTGATGCTGTCGCAGCATTCCCGTTGTATCTTTTCCCGCAGCGCCCGCCTCAGAACGAAAGCAAAGTGTATGCGCCGTATAACGAAGCGGTAAATCTTGCTCCTCCAGAATTTGGCCAGCAACCATGTATGTCAACGGCACTTCCGACGTTGGAACTAGCCACCAGCCATTCGTTGTTTGGTAGCTATCGCCACCAAATTTTGGGAGTTTATCAGTTCCATACATTGCCTCATCTCGTACAAGAACCGGCGGATTAATCTCGGTAAAGCCGTGTTCGTTGATATGCAGATCAAGCATAAATTGAGCGAGGGCGCGATGAATTCGAGCTATCGAACCTGAAAGAAGGACAAATCGAGACCCCGAGATTCTCGCGGCTTTCTCAAAGTCCATTGCAGCGGCAGCGCCAAGTATCTCAAAATGCTCACGTGGTTTGAAGTCAGAACGCCAACGCGTCTCACCCCACTTTCGCACTTCAACATTGTCAGCTTCGGAAATCCCGGTCGGAACATCATCTGCCGGTAGGTTGGCAATTCTCGCTAGCCTATCACTGAGTGCGCGATCTAGGTCCTTTGCTCGCTTTTGCAACTCAATCGCAACAGTTTTTGTTTCAGTAACCTGTTGCAAGAGGTTCTCGTAAGTCGCCTGATCACCGCGCCCTTTCGCTTGACCAATCTCCCGAGCAAGCTGGTTCTGCCTAGCTTGCACATTCTCGCTTTCAGTAATTTTTTCCCGGCGCTCCTGATCAATTGCCAAGAGTTCCGCCGCGATTGGATCATCACCACGACGGACAAGTGCTGCATCAAACGCCTCGGGGTTTTCGCGAATTGCACGGATATCATGCATGCGTTTTGATCCTTAACATTTGTGAAAAAATGCCGAAAATTAATTTCGCCTCAATCACACAGTGGTGACGCAAGGACAATGTCGAATCTGTCATTGAATATTGCGTCACCGTCATTAATGCTAAAATCGGGCAACGTTGACAACAGTTGTGCCAAAGGAGTTTGATTGCTCGTTTGCCAAATTGCCGCAATCCGTGCAGAAGCCAACATAAGAACGCATCAGGCAACGCCTTGCGTAGAGAGCCACAAAACCATATGCTCTAAAATCGCGAATCCGAAACTGGAAAGAAGGAAACTGCAATGGACGGTGGCAGCGCAATTGCCCAATTTTTACCATTAATCCTTATCTTCGTGATCATGTACTTTTTATTGATCCGACCGCAGCAAAAAAAGGCCAAAGAGCATCGAGCGATGATTGCGGCCTTGCGGCGAGGGGATCAGGTCGTGACTCAGGGAGGTCTCATTGTCAAGGTTAGTAAGGTCAAAGACGACAACGAAGTTGAAGTTGAGTTGGCTGAGGGGAT
Source organism: Aestuariivita sp. (assembly GCA_026709985.1). Taxonomy (GTDB): domain Bacteria; phylum Pseudomonadota; class Alphaproteobacteria; order Rhodobacterales; family Rhodobacteraceae; genus JAPORY01. Next base: position 35,164 of record JAPORY010000036.1, read on the forward strand.
TAAAGTTCGCGTGATACGCAACACGATCGCTCAGGTCATGAACAAGACCGAGCCCGCAAAGAATTGACGTCGTTTGTAAATCGGTTTTCTGACGAATAAAATGCTGCAAATTTCTTTATGGAAGCGTTGCCTCATCTGGTTAACTTGCTTGACCGGACTTGTATTCGCTTCCCCAAACGCATTCTACTCTCGGGTAGAGACGGCGAACGATGCCCGTAGCGCAATCGAATTATACGGTGAAACGGACGAACTCTCTGCAACCGCAAATACTTGGCCAAACTGGTTGCCCACGAGGCTCGTCAATTTAGGTCTCGACTTGCGGGGAGGTGCGCACATCCTTGCGGAGGTACAGGTTGAAGACGTCTATGAGACACGGATGCAAGGTTTGTGGCCAAGTCTTCGCGATAGGCTCCGCCCTGAACGCGGAACCATTGGCACCATCCGACTACAACCATCACCGCCCGACGAACTACGGGTGTTGATCGGCAATCAGGAAGGAATGCCGAGAGCCCTTGAAGTTGCACAAAGTCTCGCCCGCCCCATCCAAACGCTGAGCGGGATTGGCGCCGAGGATCTTGAGGCCCGTGCCGACGATGACATTCTAATTGTCACAATGACGGAAGAGGAGCGACAAGCGTCCGACGATCGAACAGTACGGCAAGCACTAGAAATTATTCGTCGCAGAATTGATGAACTCGGTACCCGCGAACCAACGATCCAACGGCAAGGATCGCAAAGGATTCTGATACAAGTACCGGGGATCGGTAGTGCCTCAGAATTGAAAGAAATCATTGGTACGACCGCGCAACTGACCTTTCATCCCGTTGTCGGCCAAGGGGCTGCTGACGCGTCACCCCCCGGGGTTGGTAATCGGTTGTTTCCGTCAATTGAAGACCCTACTGTCGTGTATACCCTTGAGGCGGCGGCCGTTGTGACGGGCGAGGAACTCGTTGATGCTCAGCCATCGTTCGATCAAAATGGTCGACCAGCGGTTAATTTCCGCTTTAATCCCTCGGGCGCACGAAAATTTGGCGATTATACTGCCGAAAATGTCGGCAATCCGTTTGCAATCGTTCTGGACGATGAGGTCATCTCAGCCCCCGTGATACAATCACATATTCCCGGTGGGGCAGGAATCATTACTGGTAATTTCACTATTGAGGAATCCACGAACCTCGCGGTTCTCCTCCGTGCAGGAGCGCTACCGGCTGGGTTGGAATTTCTTGAGGAACGCACGATTGGACCAGAGCTTGGACAAGATTCGATTGATGCCGGTCAAATAGCTACCAGCGCTGCTTTTGTTGCTGTGCTGATTTTCATGGGGTTGAGTTACGGCCTATTTGGACTATTTGCCAACATTGCCTTAGTTCTGAATCTCGCATTAATTTTTGGCATGCTCAGTATTGTAGGAGCGACGCTAACACTTCCGGGTATCGCAGGAATTGTGCTTACGGTCGGTATGGCGGTCGACGCTAATGTCTTGGTATTTGAGCGAATCAGAGAGGAATTAAAGTCCGCAAAGGGACCTGCCCGAGCCATTGAACTCGGGTACGAGAAAGCACTTTCGGCCATACTTGATGCCAATATAACCACCTTCATCACCGCTGTTATCTTATACGCGATGGGTTCAGGGCCAGTCCGTGGGTTTGCGATCACGCTAGGCCTCGGAATATTAACCTCGGTCTTCACCGCGATTTTTGTTACGCGGGTAATGATTATTGTGTGGTTTGAGCGTCGCCGTCCGAAACAAATAGAGGTCTGAAAAATGCGCCTTCGATTGGTTCAGCAGGGAACGAACTTCGATTTTTTCGGTCGATGGAAATTGTGGTTCGGGATTTCGGGAGCCCTTATGGTGTTGGCTCTTGTTTCCTTTTTTTTCCAAGGGTTGAACTTTGGTATTGATTTTCGCGGCGGTACGACGATTCGAACTGAGAGCGAGCAGGTAATTGATATTGGTGAGTATCGTGCGGCGATCTCCACCTTAGGCTTAGGGGATGTGACGATTACTGAGGTATTTGACCCGACCTTTGCTGCGAACCAAAATGTCGCCTTGATTCGTATTCAAGCTCAAGAAGGCCAGGAAAGTGTTACTGCAGCCGTTGTGGAAGCGACTCGGGCAGCGCTAGCTTCCCGTATTCCTGATATCCGATTTGTTTCGGTAGAGAGTGTCGGACCGAAAGTCTCTGGTGAACTCATCCGCAAGGCAGTCCTTGCGGTGCTCTTGGCCATTGGTGCGGTGTTGATTTATATTTGGTTACGCTTCGAATGGCAATTTGCGCTTGGAGCCGTTGCCGCTCTTATACATGACGTGATTTTGACGATTGGTATTTTCTCTGAGTTACAGATAAAATTCGATTTAGCGATCATTGCGGCTTTGCTTACGATCGTAGGCTACTCGCTCAACGACACCGTTGTTGTTTTTGATCGGGTGCGCGAAAATCTTCGAAAATACAAAAAAAAGCCGCTCGCCGAAGTGCTGAATATCTCAATAAACGAAACCCTCAGTCGCACTTTGATGACCTCGGTAACGACCTTATTGGCACTTATTGCGCTCTTCGTGCTTGGTGGAGATGTCATTAGAGGTTTTGTCTTTGCGATGATTTGGGGTGTGGTAGTGGGAACTTATTCCTCTGTTTTTGTTGCAGCCTCAATATTGCTCTATCTTGGCGTGAAGCGCGATTGGTCGAAGCCGACAGATACAACGGGTAATCAATTTGCCAATGTTGACGCCTAATCCTAGATTAGGGCCTGTTGACATCTACTCTCGAACGTTTCTGTATTTCTGTTAAATTTACTCTCAGAGTTGTGCGGAAAAGAGGCGACGTACACGATTAAGAGAGCAGAATCATGAAAAGAGATCGAACCGTTTTGACGGATGACATTTGGGAGCGGATTGAACCGCTTTTGTCGGGAAAGGCAACGGACCCCGGACGGACGGCGGATAATCGGTTGTTTCTTGAAGCCGTGTTGTGGCGCTTCCGCACGAGATCGCCATGGCGGGATCTTCCCGCGTATTTTGGTAACGGGAAACGTGTCTTCCGACGATTTTGATCTGTCGGTCGTATCGGTCGACGGCACGATCATGCAAGCCCATGCCAAGGCTTCGGGATCCGAAAAAGGGGCTCCTGCGAAGGTATCGGACGCTCGAAAGGCGGTCTGACGAGCAAGATCGTCGCGCTGACCGATGCCATCGGGAAGTTGATCCGTTTTGTCGTCCTCCCCGGCCAGAGGCACGATCTGGTGGCGATGCCCGACCTTCTTCAGGACATTGCCGTGGTAACATTGATCGGCGACAAGGCCTTTGACTCGGACGCCTTAATGGATACACTCGCCAAACGCGGAGCGGCGGCGGTGATGCCGCCGAAGAAAAACCGAACGCTTCCGCGCAGCTTTGACCGAGACACCTATCGGGAACGGCACCGAATTGAGAATTTCTTCTGTAAAATCAAGGAGTTCCGGGCGATTGCGACCCGGTACGACAAGACCGCGTCCAGCTTCGCGGCGGGAATTCATCTGGTTGCGGGGGGTATCGCTGCACGATAGATGTCAACGGGCCCTAGTTGCTGAGGCAGGAGAAGACTGCTCTAGTTGCTGTTAAAACCTCGGCAAAACCACCCGTCTGCAGTTTTTTAACGCAGCATCCAATAGGTTGGTATATATCCTAGTCTTGGTCACCCGTAATCGAAATGCAGCGTCGTCAGATGTTTGGCGTTGAATCCGATATAGTAGGATCGTCACGTCTGCACTAGAGGTTCCTTTGCTCGTGAGCCAGAAGTGGTGTGATTGGATTGAGCGCGGGTCAAACCTTGTATGTGTGAGATACTAAATAGGGATCCTGTTACGACTTTCGACCATGTTTTGATGTCGACAGCATCTTCTCTTTCGTCTTGCAAGCGATCGGTTACGATGATCGGGGCTTAGCGTTAATGATACCTTCTGAAGAAGTGGTTTAAGCCACCGGTTTGAGGCAAAAATAGCCGGTCGATATGTCCGAATGCCGACAAGAGGAGCGTGCGGAAGACGAAGTTGTTCGCAATTCTTTTCGTGGCGAATGGAATTATGCGTTGCTTCCGTAGTGCCTCAAATGTAGCGTTTGTTATTAAATCAGCCCTTAGCTGCAGAAACGATCACATTTTCAACATAAGGTATCTTATGATACCCGTCTTTCTAACTGCGATCAGCTTCCTCGGTCAGACTCTTCATTCAATGCAATCGCATTTTGGTTTATGTGTTCCAGACGGAATGAGCACTGCCCGTTCTTATGGTTCGCATTTGTTCCATCAGCGGGTCGGCTTCTAGTTCTAGTCCATAGGCTTCAAGGAGCAAAATATCTAGTTTTTCGATAATTGGAGGGCCTAGAGATCCCTCTTTGTGGAAATTTATGTTGCCCCACTCAGTATTGTTTTTCCCCCTAAAAGTAACTTCGCAGGATGAGAGTGTGTCCCTGTGTAGAAGGCTTTTCGCAACCTTTTCAATTTCAGCTCTCAGAGTTTCTTTGCTCCACCCGTCGGGTGCGTTGATTGTTTTGATTTCTTCTGTCGTGACATGGAATGCATCGCCAATCATCAGCCAATAAGCATGAAATAAATGGGAGTTAAATAATCCAATCCATGGCCATGAAGTTTCATCGTCATTCAATTGGTATGGTTTTCTGCCAAGATTGTTCCGAACTGTCCATGGAACCGCTAGACAGTCTTGTGGAAGGCACGAAATGAAGTACATAGCAGTCGGAGGAAACGTCACTATTCTTGTTCGTGTCAACATAGCCGGCGCACCTCTAAGCATGGCTGTGAGTAGCGTTCTGAGTTCAACGGTCGGTGCTTGACTCCACTGCTGTTGGATATCTGGTTGCTTGACGCCGCGGACAGCATGCCGCAGAATCTCGTGCCTGTCACTGGCGTTCAGTCGAATCAATCCAGCACTTCTTAGAACCATACCTCTAGGACTTGTTGGGTTCGAGGTGCTTAAGTTTTTCGCCTTTAATACCGTCAAAACAGTCGCTCTTTGACGATTTTCTTTGCCCTGTTGATTGGACTTTAGCCAATCTAGAGAAGGGAACAAAGGCTTCAAGCGGTTATCATAAGTTCTCAGAGCAACCTCGCAGGCAATTTCCTTTATCTTACTTCGTACATCACGGAACGCTTTTTGGCGCCCAAAAACAATTGAATGCGGCACGACAAATGTCACGACGCCAGCACTGCCTATTAATTCAAGAGCGGCCTCAATGAACATCAAATAAGTATTCGTTCGACCACCCGCGTAGCCTAAGCGTTCGCCGCGTTCGCCGTCTAGCTTATCGGGTTTTTGATACGGGGGATTCCCAATGACGATGTCATATCCCTTGGCGGGCGCAGGAAACAGTTTCCGAATATCATATTGTGCTGGTTTGGAATGGTTCGACAAAAAATTGATATTGAGCCACTGTATGTCTTCGTCTGTATCCCAAGCATCTGCTTTCGCCTGTTGCAGAATTTCAAGGCGCGCCTCTTTCTCCAATTCCCTTGCCCAATCCTTTTGATCAGGGTCGTGGGCAACCGTCCACATTTCCTTTGCCGCCCGCAAATTGTCTAAGTTTAATTCGCCAAAATTCCGCCTGCCTAGTTCAACGCATAGAGTATTGGCCGTCAAACAGCGAGTTTCTAGGTTCGGCAAAGGTTTGATTCGGTCGTTACCTGAACCGCGCGAGCGTGAGTCGATTAAGGTTATGAAAAGCCTTAGGCGAGTAATGAGGATCGCCAATGGGTGGATATCTACTGCATTGATTTGCTTTTCGATAATCTCCTCAAAGATTTCGGCTTGATCTAACGTCTCATTGCTAGTTTCGGCAAGACGGCACCGTGCGCGACAAAGACTTTGCAGGGTAGCGACCGCGAACACTCCGCTTCCACAACATGGGTCTAGTATCGTTGTCTTTGATAGGGCACTTAGCAACTTACCGACAGTTTCGGAATCCCACTCATGCCAGACCTTTTCGGATGGAGAAGGATGAAGTACTCGGCGAAGCTGAAAGTAACCCACGCTGGGGAATTGCGCACTGAGCCAAGTTGCTAGAGCGTCTACAACCATTTCCTCAGCGATGTCTTGGGGCGTGTAATATGTTCCGTGGGGCATCTTTAGGTTCTTGCCTTCAATCCTCGGCCCCTCAATATGTAGCATCAGTTGCTCGAACATATCGCCAAGCATTTTCGGATCTAAGGCTGTCTCAGAAGCATAACCCGTGCAATCGTGAAGTGTCCAGTCGTACCGCCCCAGAATTGCAAACAGCCCGTCGCTATTCAAATAATGGCAATTCTTCAGTCGTTGCGGTTCTTGCTCTTGCGATAACGCCGCGAACAATGAACCATTTAGGAAAGGCGTGCGTGCAACGAGATCGTTTTTCCATTCGTCGTCTGTCTTGCGACGTTTTTTCTTGGGATTAGCCAAAACCTCTGTAAACAACCACAGAATATGGTTGTGAACCTCGTGTTCACAAGAGGGTTTGCGCGTTTGTTCCCAGAGGGCATTGTCCAAAACAATTCCCCGTTGACATAGCAGCCATACAAACATCACTTGTATCAAATGACGAAGAGTGTTCTCGCTGCTGTCCGTGCCTTCAAACCATCTCGCAATCTCCTCGTGGAACTGTTTTTGTAGGGGAGCGGTTGATAAAGCGATTGTCGCTGGTTGCCAGGACTCTTTTGACCAAGTGTTGGATATTTTGATGAATTGATCTTCCGCTCTTGGTCCCGGTAAATTCGGTTCAATTAAGGCTGTAGTATGAAGTATTTGCTTCGACAGAACAAAAGCTCGACACTGGCGCGGTGCTTCCTTATTTTCTATGCCGACAAAAGCCACACCAATAACGTCCGAACAGCTTAAATCTTCTATTTCCGAAAGACGGTGCGATATGTCAGCGGGTGCTATGAATCTATCGGGAAAATTGAATTCTAAAGCCGCTATGTGACTTTGAACAGGGAACAAACTATCCGTGATATATTCTCTTCCTTCCAACCTTAACCATGCGTCGGTTTGACTTGATCGTATGTCAACGTTGTTGTACCCCGCAACTTTGCGAATGAAATCCTTAGCGGAGGCACATTCACTCGCAATTTCTAGCCAATCACCCTTGTTCGATTCCTCTTTTTGCGTTGAGGTAACAGGTGAATCTTGGACACTTGAGATGACATCGTACAGCGTACTTCGAAGATCGGAGAGGGTTCTGACACAACGGATAGCATCTCGGGTGATGAACTCTTCGACAATACCATTATTTTGCGGAACGACAATCCATTCATCGCCATTGGTGACTATCCCCCAAGTCGTGTTTTTTATACCCCTCATGCGTTTCAAATACCTTTGGAGTTGTCCTAGAGGTGCCGTTTCCCATCCTTTTCCTGCCCTCTTTAGCAAATCTACGCCGAATCTCTTGACTTCCAAGATAAGGGAAACTTCCCCATTTCTTCGGCACGTGAAGTCTGGCCTTAAATTTCCATAGGTTGGTATACTCCTCTCCACGGATATGACCGTGTTGCTATCAATGTCTTCTATCCGATATCCCAGTACTTTTTCCAAAACTGGACGGATCAATACCTGTTCGATATCAGCCTCACTCGCACCCCGGGCTTTTTTTTCAATTGTATATGAGCGACCTCGTACCAATCGTCATGGTTGGTTGAAGAGGGATGGTTTAGCTTCGTCATCATTTAATTCGTATGATTATAGGCATTTGGTGGAAGTGGTAGGCGGATTCTGGGTGAAGCCAGAGGGAATGGGGCTGCTGAATTGCGGTGGCGAGGATTAGCTTGCTAATTGACAGCCCGGTTTTATGCGATGACGCATTGATAATGCGTCATGCGCTCGCAGAGCTTATGACTTCCAATCGCTAACACGAGCTTTCATTAAAGAAAAATTGCAACATAGTCACTACTCTTTGCCATCTTGATATTCAATGATGGTCGAAATACGTTTCAACGATGGTCGAGAGTTCTATCTACACTACGAGCCGACGCCTCGTCATCTCGGCGGCACCTTTTTGGCAACTAATACTTTGCGGAAATCATTGATATTTCCTCGACGAGTGCGGATTTAACCACCTTCCCTATTCCGACAAGTTTTGTGTCTTCCCCAACTCCCTCAAAGAATACTTGGAGTGGTTGATTTTTGAAACCATCGCAGTCAAGGATAAAGGCTCCATTGCTCGTACGATAGAAGCAACATGACGGTATTGTGCGACAGTCCTGCATTGCGACGTCAATCACAATCCGAACAAACACCTGCTTGACGGGGTGAGTGCCGGTAACTCATAAGGCGGATATCGGGAGGGCAAGTTGAAGTTGAGTTCAGTAATCTTCGAGGGCGTTAGACCCGTTGATAGCTATGGCCCGGGCTTTTTTCGCATCGGCGACCAAGTTATAGAAGGTGGGTTAGTTACAAGCGTCAAGGCTACGCATAAATGGCAAGGTTATGATGATCCACAGCCGTTACTTGAATTGGCCGATACCGTTGATGTTATCTTACTTGGCACTGGTTCAATAGTCACAGCCGTTCCAGAGGAATTTCGAAGAGTCATTGAAGAGGCCAGTCTAAGGTTTGACGTTATGACCTCGCCCTCAGCGGCGAGAACGTACAATGTATTGGTTGCAGAGGGTCGCCGTGTTGCTCTTGCCGCAATCGCCATCTGATCTCGCTGACTGCACTCATCTGGGTGCTGTTGATTTATTATGCCCTTAAGCGTTCGTGATTTGACCGTCTCACGGGGGGGCGCAATCATTTTGCAGGGAGTGAACTTTACCTTGGCGTCTGGCGATGCACTGATCGTGAGAGGTCGCAATGGTATCGGCAAGACTTCGCTCTTACGGACAATTTGTGGGTTGCAACCAGCTTGGGCTGGCGAGATTTCCGGTTGTGAAGATCGAATCGCATTTGCTGGCCACGCCGATGGAGTCAAATTAACACTGACAGTTCATGAAAACTTAACCTTTTGGTCCCAAATTTTTGGTTGCCGACGTACTCAATTTGCGCTTGAGGCTTTTGGCCTAGAAAATCTTCGCAATCGACTTGCGGGAACCCTGTCAGCCGGACAAAGAAAACGAGTGGCTCTTGCCCGTCTACTTTTGACCGAACGATCAATATGGGTGCTCGATGAACCCACCGGCAATCTTGATCAAGACACGGTCAAGACACTGCTATCAATAATCAAAACCCACAAGCGAGGCGGTGGTTCGCTTTTGGTCGCGACCCATGATCAATTGGAATGGGAGGCCGAGACGCTCCAGCTTGATGCCTTTAGACCCAAAAAAACCGAGATATTTCCAATCTTTGCCAGTGGTGCGAAATGATTGCTTTATTGGTGCGAGATCTGCGGCTCGCATTGCGAACTGGCAGTGGGTTGGGATTGGGCGTCGCTTTCTTTTTGATTTTCGTAATATTCGTACCGTTCAGCATCGGGTCTCAGTCAGACTTACTAAGGGCCGTGGCACCGGGCCTGTTGTGGTTAGCCGCACTTCTATCGTGCTTATTGTCTTTAGAGCGGATACTATCAATTGATTGGGAAGATGGTTCGCTCGAGTTACTGGCCACGGCTCCATTACCGTTGGAGGCGGTCGCACTAATCAAGGCCTTCACGCATTGGTTAACCACTGGGCTACCATTGATTGCCTGTACTCCGATAGTCGGCGTGTTGTTAAACCTTGAGCCGCAAGGATTTTTGTGGCTGATTGCCTCTCTGGGTTTGGGGACTCCAGCCTTGTCAGTTATCGGCGTTTTTGGTGCGGCACTGGTCTTGGGAGTGAAGCGGGGAGGGCTGCTGCTTTCGCTGTTGGTGTTGCCCCTTTATATCCCAACCCTCATATACGGTGCTGAGGTTGCGCGTCGGGGTTCACAAGATCTAAATGTCATGACGCCGCTTCTGCTACTTTCGGGGATTAGTATCGGGGTGATTTCGCTGCTACCTTTTGCGAGTGCTGCTGTACTGCGCGCAAATTTGCGCTAGCGATTGCGGTCGCAAGTCTATCCATGCCTTTCCCGACACGAGAAGAGAATTTCTGCGAGGTAGCAAAGCCGGAACGCCGGTCGATTCGGCCATTAGGATACTGCATTTGTAGATTAATGATTTACGGAGTAAACGAAGGGATTGAGGTCCTCAAACCGTTTGAACTGACCCTTTCAGTCGAATAGAGGTACCAAATTAAGTGCTAGAACTCGGTGCAATTCGATATCTTCAGGTTGCAAGGCGTATATCAGTCGATTTATCTAGAATGAGATTTTGCTAATCACGATTGGGAAAGCACAGTTACGAGAAAAGTCACGCTTTTTGTGAGCAACTTTCGGGAAGGATGTTTAGAGCTTCGTCCCGCAAGCTATGCCGCTGGATTCGCTTGGCGGTAGTCCATTAGCATCGAGAAAATTGGGAAGGTCCGCTGTAATGAAGTTCTCGTCGCTTTGGGAATTTTCTAATCCGACTAAGTTTATTTCCCTATCCGAGCGGGTGCTGCCTTCGCTGTGGATACTCGCTGGTGGTAGTTTATTCGTTGGTCTGATATGGGGATTTTTTCTTACGCCAGACGATTACCGACAGGGATCGACCGTCAAAATCATATATCTACATGTTCCCGCAGCTTTGATGGCCATTAATTGCTGGCTTATGATGTTGGTGGCATCATTGATATGGATTATTCGTCGTCATCACGTCAGCGCACTTGCAGCCAGAGCGGCAGCTCCGGTTGGGATAGCAATGACGATAATCGCGCTAGTAACAGGAGCGTTATGGGGGCAACCCATGTGGGGCGCATGGTGGGCATGGGAACCGCGTCTCACGTCGTTTTTGATCTTATTTCTCTTTTATCTTGGATATGTCGCGCTATGGGAGGCAATCGAAAATACCGACGTTGCTGCTGACTTGACCGCTTTTCTCTGCCTGGTTGGTTCAGTCTTCGCATTGTTGAGCCGTTATGCGGCGCTCTTTTGGAGTCAAGGTCTGCACCAAGGCGCGACGCTTAGTCTGGATAAGGAGGAGAATATCGCGGATGTGTTTTATTTTCCGCTTTTGGTCTGCATCGCCGGGTTCGTATTCCTATGTATCGCGCTCATTCTCTATCGCACTGGTACGGAAATTAGACTCCGTCAAACGAGCGCATTATTGGCAAGACAGGGTGGTGAGCATGTTTCCTGAAACCCGAAAGCGTGTGTCATTGTCGCGAATTTGGCTGTTGCAATAGCTTCACAATTCATGGGGACGAAGAGTTATTCATACGATGTTGAATTTACTTGGAACTGTCCTGAGCGCTGGAAATAAAGTTGTTCAAGCGCTCGGTCACGAACTTACGCCTCTCTTCGAGAAAATCATGATCGTGCTCAACAGGCCGAAGTTTCGGGGCGTACGGGATACGCTGGTTTCGAATTCCCGTTTGCCGCATGAGTAAGAAACTAAGGGCTCATCTAAGAAACGAATTATTGGCAAGATATAGCGGTAGTAATGTTTCCTGATCTCGGAAAGTATGCTGATGTTGTACTGTCAGCCTATGCAGTAACAGCAACGATCATGGCAGTGATTGTGCTCGTCACACTTGTGCGTGGAAAAAGAGTACGATCAAACCTTAGAGAACTCGAAATCAAACAAGAAGAAAATGGCTAAATTCAGACCGCTCGTCATCTTACCGCCGCTCGTCTTCGTAGCGCTCACCGGGCTATTTTTTTGGGGCATGCAAAGAGACGATCCCGAAGCACTGCCATCGGCGCGAATAGGTCAAGCCGCGCCACCAGTGCAGCTTGATGAACTAGTAGGTCAGTCAACTTTTGACGATGCTGCCCTGCGGGATGGGGAACCGAAACTTGTAAATTTTTGGGCAAGTTGGTGTGCCCCGTGTCGAGTTGAACACCCGCAACTGAAGGACCTCGCGAAAGAGGGTCTTGATATCTATGGCGTGAATTACAAAGACGACGCAGCAAAGGCGCTCGGTTTTCTCAATGAATTGGGAAATCCGTTCGTCGCTGTGGGAGCTGATACGAAGGGAAGAATGGGCCTAGACTGGGGGCTCTACGGCGTTCCAGAGACCTTCGTGCTGGCTGGCGATGGGACGGTCATCCTTCGCTTTGCTGGTCCGTTAACCGAAAGTGTAATGGCAGAAAAAATCTATCCAGCACTTGAGAGTGCTCGAAATTCTGTACAGCAGTAAGCAAGCGAAACCACCCCCGCACTGACTCATTTCACACAAAACAGGGTTGTTAATTTGACGCTGTCAAATGTGTGTCTCTCTGGATTCTGTTCGAAAGATGGGCCAGCATCTGGAAATTATTGAATTGATGGTTTGTAATTTGTAACGGCGGTAGATTTTTCGCCAAAAAAAGATTTTGTGATCTTGGCGAAAAACGGGGGGGCGCACGGGCACTAATTTTTGTTCGCTCATGAATCTTCAGTCGATTCTGAGCGTGCAGCATAGCGCACAGCATCTTCTATATGACAGGTGCCTTTTGGTTTCGCTAAGCCCGACAATTCCCTCAGTTTTTCTTGATCGACTCGAAACACGGTCGCCAATTGATAAATGGTTATCGGTTTGGGTTCGTAGTTCGCATCATGCTCAATATTCATGAGCTTTACGATTTCAATATCCGCAGTTTTGGCCATGGCTTCCAATGACAGTTTAAGCCTGCGTCTATTGTGGTTAACGAAACGGCCGAATGCGATACGTGACTCATTGAGCACTGCAACAACGTGGCCTTCGTCGCTCGGGTGCAACGGATCAATTCCAAGCGCTCCAGCGCCGATTTCGGCGCCGGCTTCTTGCTTTCTTTTTTCAGCGCACCATTCGTGCGAAATAGAAAATTTCATATCATCAGCATAATCAAGCAAGACCGCTATATCTGACTCCTCAAACATCGGTAACGCCGTGACTTCGGGGGTAACACGCCCCAGCAACGTAAGGAGCGCGAGGTGCCAAGCGATTGCCGAATTAATGGTGGACGGCGGTTGTGCGTCCGTATGCTCAGGTTGTGCCATTCAACGCGCTCGGGTGCGTCTGGCAGATACCGCCGGAATCGAAAAACCCGCACCCCGCGCCGTTCCCGGTTGAGCTCGCATAACGCTGCGTAGAGTCCACCACCGGCCGCACAGTACTTGACCCGTTCCTGGGATCGGGTTGGAACTGTCCGAAGCCTACCGCAACCTTGCCCACGAGCGGATCGCGGGCAACGAGCGCTTGGTGGACTGACTGGCCTTTGATATCGTCAGTTGGCGCAGCCCCACGCGGGTCGCAGTGAGGTGTAGTTATAACTAGAGCTGCTGACGGTTCCGGTATTGCCCCGCCCGCACAGGCAGTTGCGCACGTCTTGGGGCGTGCGTGGGCTGATTGAGAAGCATCCCGTCGTGGTGCCTGTCCCATAAACGGTATTTGTCGGCGTGTAGGTTCCGCCCGTCATGAAGCAGCGGCGGAACAGCGGGTCCTGAGCGCTGCTCCCGAAGCCTCCTGCCGTCGTGTACATCACCAGCGTATGCGGGGCGGCGTCGTTGCGGTAAGGTTCTGTAGCACAGGGCTTACACCGCCGGAGAAGTTCTGACTGGACGAAGTTATAGCCCCGCTGAAATTCGTCGTGTAATCGGTGTTTCCGTCCCTGCCGTTCACCACAGCGAGACTAAGGGGAAAGGAAGTCGGCCCTCCGTTTCATAACTGACTCCTTTATTTGGCTCGTGTAGTCAAAAGGCACTGATGTCACCCGCGTGAACGTTTGGGGATCAAGCCCCTGTAAGTGATCGCCAGTTCGCGGGACATAGGTTCTTCCCCGTCGCAGGTTCAATTTCCGGCTTCACCCATTTCCTAGTAAGGTCAATGACGGGCCTGATCGTCTCCCCCGTGACGTACTCCATCATCCGCGAGACGTTCTCGACTTCGTCCTCAGCGAGTTCCGGAAACACCTTGTCCGCGACACGCCCGATTCCCGTCTGATCTCTCCCCAATCGTGGATAATATAACTTACACCGTAAGATGAATCAAGAAGAAAAATCACGTACGGAAATCAAATCAAACCAAAAGCACTACTGCCAATTCTTCTAGGCCGCTTTCGCAAGGTTACGCAAGACGTAGTGCAGGACGCCGCCGTTCTGAATATACTCAATCTCGACTTCGGTATCAATTCGGCATTTCAGAGTGATCGTTTTTTGGGAACCGTCAAGAAATACGATCTCACTCGGAACCTCGGCCAAAGGACGGATGTCCTCTAAACCGCGTATTGAGACCGTCTCTTGCCCCGTCAGGCCAAGCGACTTGCGCGTAATTCCGTTCGTAAATTCAAAGGGAATAACCCCCATTCCAACCAGGTTGGAGCGGTGAATGCGCTCAAAACTCTCGGCGATTACCGCCTTCACGCCCAGTAAGGCTGTGCCTTTCGCCGCCCAGTCTCGAGAAGAACCGGCGCCATACTGTTCACCCCCGAATACGACGAGCGGGATTCCTTGATCCTGATAAGCCATCGCCGCTGCAAAAATTGAGGTCTGTTGCCCGTCGGGCCCAATGGAGAAACCGCCCTCGACATCGGTGAGCATCTCATTCTTGATGCGAATATTGGCAAATGTCCCGCGCATCATAACCTCATGGTTTCCACGGCGTGATCCGTAAGAATTAAATTCTCTTACCGGTACTTGTCGTTCAATTAGATATTGTCCTGCTGGAGTTGTATCCTTAAAGGCACCAGCCGGTGAGATGTGATCGGTGGTAATCATATCGCCAAGCAAAGCTAAAATGCGTGCGCCTTCAATATTCTCAATCTCTTTGGTTTCCATTGTAATGTCTTGGAAATACGGCGGATTTTGAACATAAGTTGATTGAGGCGGCCAGTCGTAGGTTTGACTATCTGTCGTTTCGACGCTCTGCCACTTCCCGTCCCCAGCGAATACCGACGCGTATTTTTCGAGGAAAGCCTCTCGCGTTACCGTTTTCTCTACCAGTTCACTGACTTCTTGTTGTGACGGCCAGATATCCTTCAGGTAGACATCGCGACCCTCTGGCGTTTGTCCCAGCGGTTCGCTCGTTAAGTCAATATTCATCGTGCCCGCAAGCGCATAAGCAACCACCAGCGGCGGGGAGGCAAGATAATTCGCTCGCACGTCGGGAGAAATACGACCTTCGAAATTTCGATTCCCAGAGAGGACGGAGGTCGCGACCAAATCACCCGCGGCGATGGCCGACGAAATTTCAGCCTGCAGTGGTCCAGAATTTCCAATGCAGGTTGTGCAACCGTATCCGACAAGATGAAAATCAAGTCTATCAAGATCTTCTTGCAGTCCCGCGGCCTCCAAATAAGCGCTGACCACTTGACTGCCAGGCGCGAGAGAGGTCTTCACCCAAGGTTTGCGTTTGAGGCCGAGCGCGACTGCGTTGCGAGCGACTAAGCCAGCAGCAATCATTACATAGGGATTAGAGGTGTTCGTGCATGAGGTAATTGAGGCAATGACGACGTCGCCAGATGAAAGTGTGTAATCCTCGCCAGCAACGGCCACCTCTTTATTGAGTGGGCGCTTAAAGGTTTGTTCCATTTCTTTTGAGAAAGCGGCCTTTGAGTCGGTTAAGGCTACATAGTCTTGTGGACGTTTCGGACCCGATATCGCGGGCACAATAGTTCCCATGTCAAGCTCTAAGCAATCGGTATAAATGGGAGCATAATCCGGTTCGCGCCAAAGCCCGTTAGCTTTGGCATAAGCTTCAACAAGTCTCACCCGGTGAGAGTTACGACCGGTTGCACTTAGGTAGCGAATCGTTTCACCATCAATTGGAAAAAATCCGCAGGTAGCGCCGTACTCGGGTGCCATATTCGCAATAGTTGCCCGATCTGCGAGCGGCAAGGCATCAAGTCCCGGTCCGTAGAATTCGACAAATTTCCCGACCACTCCCTTTTTCCGGAGCATTTCAACGACCTTTAGGACAAGATCAGTCCCGGTTGTGCCTTCAACCATTTGTCCAGTAAGCTTGAATCCAATGACTTCAGGAATCAGCATTGAAATCGGTTGACCAAGCATCGCTGCCTCGGCCTCAATACCTCCGACCCCCCAGCCAAGCACGGCGGCTCCGTTTACCATTGTGGTATGGGAGTCAGTGCCCACTAGCGTATCTGGATAGGCGATCTGATTACCCTCCGGATCAGTGTCAGTCCAAACGGTTTGCGCAAGATACTCCAAGTTGACCTGATGACAGATTCCGGTACCCGGCGGCACGACGCGGAAATTATTGAAGGCAGATTGTCCCCATTTTAAGAAGGTGTAACGTTCCAAATTTCGAGCATATTCACGTTCGACATTCATTTGAAAAGCGCGAGGATTGCCAAATTCATCAATCATCACAGAATGGTCAATGACCAGATCGACGGGGTTAAGCGGATTGATTTTTTCGGGATCTCCGCCTAATGCAACAATGCCATCGCGCATTGCCGCGAGATCAACGACCGCTGGCACACCCGTGAAGTCTTGCATCAAGACCCGTGCGGGACGATAAGCGATCTCACGCGGATTCTTACCACCTTTGGCTGCCCATTCTGCGAATGCTTGTATGTCATCAACGGTGACTGTTTTCCCGTCTTCGTAACGCAGCAGATTCTCCAGAACAACCTTGAGCACCGACGGTAAGTTTGAAAAATCACCTAGCCCCGTAGCATTAGCTGCTGGCATTGAGAAATATGAATACTCGGTGTCGTCCACCGTCAGTGCGCGACGAGTGTTTAGACTATTTTGTCCAACAGTGATTGTCATTATCGTACTCCCGAAACAGTGAATTGACACGAGGTGCATTGTTTTGCACATAGGTCTGAGAGAATCAACCCCAATTCCATTCGTCATCCAGAGTTCGCGTGAGCAGACAACAGAGGTTAAAACCAAAATCCACGGCTGCTGAACCGCAAAACCAAAATGGAGCTGTCTAAGCGGCGTGATGCTGGTGACAGGGGTGCTTTGGAAAATAGCGAGGCAAGAAATACAGTAAAATGGAACGTATAATACAATTCGTATTAGGCGTAGTGCGATTGATGAAAAGGCTCGGTAATCTAGATACCATCGTGCGCCTTTTTGCAGCGTCGGCGTTATATCTCCTCGTCACCGTGACAGCCACGGCGCAAAACAGCTTAGTTGTGGTCGAACTTTATACGTCGCAGGGTTGCTCGTCCTGTCCTCCCGCCGACCGACTCATTCGCCAGATTGCGAAAAGGGACGAGGTCGTGGCGCTCTCCCTCCATGTTGACTATTGGGACTATATTGGTTGGAAAGATGAATTTGCACTGGCGTCAAATGCCATAAGGCAACGGGCCTACGCCAAAGCATACGGGCGACGAACGATTTTCACGCCGGAAATGATTATCAACGGCAGACAGAGTGTCGTCGGCTCGCACACAACGAAGGTTGTGCGGAATGTTGAGAAACAAGCTTCTCAGCCGCCAATCGCGGCAGTAAAAATTAATCGCAAGAATGATCTCTTATCAATTGATGCAACACTGCTACAAGGAATTGACCAAGACATCATTGTACAGCTTGTGCGCTTTGCCCCTGATCGAATGATTTCGATTCGAGCTGGAGAGAATGCGGGTCGCAATTTGACCTACACGAACGTTGTGACGTCGTGGGAGAATATCGCGAAGTGGGGCGGTCAGGAGGATCTAAGCCTGCAAGTTCCCATTCAAGGGCCTGAGGGGGTCGTTGTGTTGTTACAGCAGGATAATTTCGGCCCAATTCTTGCCGCCGCAAAGTTGAATTAGGCTTCTGCTTGCACTGAACGTGTCGGCTATTTCCACCGCCGATGAACCCAGAACCATTGCTCCATATTATTGCGCACCATACTTTCGAGGTCATCATTCAGGGCTTGCATCATCGTGCGTGGGTCCGTGTGGGGGATTGGATCATTGAGCACAATGTCAAAATTAAGGCCATTTGCTGCCCGAATACCATAACTAGGAATAATCGCAGCGTCATATTTTAGTGCCATCGTCGCGATTGCTAACGACGTTGTGCAGGGCTGCCCGAAAAAAGTAAGCTGTTCCCCGTCTGCCACATGCACGTCGTGCAAAATTCCGATGATCCCGCCCTGTCGTAAGTGCTTGACCAATAGCCGCATACCAGACGGGCCCTGCTCGAACATGAGTTGGTTATCGAACGAAATTGACCGAACGTAATGGGCGTTGAAGTAGGGATTCTTCATCCGTCGATAGAGTGAGCCCATGCGCAATCCGCGCTCGGACAGATTTGCGCGTATCGCAAAATAGTTGCCGAAGTGAGCAGTCGCCAAGAATACGGGTTTGCCCTCTTCACGGGATTGCTCAAGAGCGCTAACGCCATCGCCTCTTGGAGGGTTAGCATTTGCGTGGCGTACGAAGTCACGCCCCGCGTAGGTTTCAATCAGTGTTCGACCAACATTGTTTGGCACCGCATGGCACATATTGCGAATTTCTTCGTCTGACATATCGGGGCAAGTGAGTTTGAGATTATTACGAATGCGCTTCGTCGCTCCAGTTACGGGTCCGACCACGCGGGTCATCAGACTCCCCATTAAGGGGACACGAATGCGATGTGGTAAGGCGAGGGCCGTTTGAATGACGCCCTGAATGACCAGATTGATCGCGAAGTAACCAACACGTTGCAGGGGCGATAGACTTGAGGGTTCGGCAGGCATGATCGGTGAACCCCTCTAGCAGGACTCAGATACGACTCGCAAAACTGCTATTGATAAATTTGCCAAATCTGATCCAAGTCAACAAACCCAGTCAGTGGTCAAGAAAGGCGCAGGATAGCAGCTAGCCAAAATGACCCTTGATTGCAAGGAACTTCACGATCGTCTGACGATGTGTTGGCCTCAAGACAATTATTGAGAATGGTGAGTCTTTGTAGTCTAGTACTATTATTCGTCTTGGCTAGCGTCCTGTGAGGGAAAGACTCGTTCGAAAATTGTGTCGACCTGTCGGAGATGATAGTCCATCGAAAATGAATCTTCCAATGTTTCTGGACTAAGGAACTCTATGATGTTGGCGTCCTTCAGAAGTTCAGACTTGAAGTCTCGCCCGTGATTCCAGACATTCGTAGCATGGTGCTGTACGAGTTCGTAGGCCCGTTCGCGACTCATTCCGGCCTGCGTTAACGCTAACAGCACCCGTTGGCTCATAACGAGGCCGCCGAGGCGATCAAGGTTTGCCTGCATTCTGTCTGGGTAGAGTACCAGATTGGAAATGACGCGTGTCAACCTCGTCAACGCAAAGTCGAGCGTTATTGTCGCGTCTGGTCCGATATTTCGCTCAACACTCGAGTGTGAAATGTCGCGTTCGTGCCAAAGCGCAATATTTTCCATTGCGGGCGCTACCGTCATGCGTATGAGGCGAGCAAGTCCGGTGAGATTTTCGGACAGAATGGGATTTCGTTTGTGTGGCATCGCACTTGATCCCTTTTGGCCCGACGAAAAAAATTCTTCGGCCTCAAACACTTCTGTGCGCTGCATATGGCGAATCTCAATCGCGATGTTTTCTATTGATCCAGCGATGATGCCGAATGTCGAAAAAAGTTGCGCGTGTCGGTCACGCGGAATGATTTGGGTGCTGATTGGTTCAGGAGAGAGGCCAAATTGTTTGCAAACATACTCTTCCACTCTAGGGTCGATATTTGCGAATGTTCCCACCGCACCCGATATCGCACCGGTCGCGATATTGGCGCGGGCGGCATGCAACCGACAGAGATTTCGGTCCATCTCGGCAAAAAATCGAGCAAAAGTGAGCCCCATGGTGATGGGTTCGGCATGGATCCCGTGGCTGCGGCCAACCCGCGGCGTATACTTATGTTCGACCGCTCGTTGTTTGAGAGCCGTCTTTAGTGCCCTCAAGTCCTCGATCAGAATATCACAAGCACGAAGCAGCTGAATGTTGAAGCCAGTGTCGACGACATCAGAACTGGTCATGCCTTGATGGATGAATCTTGAATCCTCGGCCCCGATCAGTTCCGCCAAATATGTCAAGAAAGCGATCACATCATGTTTGGTTTCCCTTTCGATCGCGGTAATTCGGTGATGATCGAACTCGTGATTTTTGAGTTTGTGAAGTGCCTTTGCATTCTCAATTGGAATAACGCCAAGTTCGGCCATTGCATCGCAGGCGTGAGTTTCAATCTCGTACCAAATTCGATATTTGGCTTCTGGGGTCCAAATCCGAGTCATTTCAGGACGAGAATAGCGCTGAAGCATGGAATTTTCCGATCTTTAGGCGAGTGACAAGATAGCGGGTCGGCAGTGACGGGTTTATTGCCATCAAGCGATGCAATAATCTAGTTGTGCGAAGTTTGGCCGCGCATGTGGCGAATACCGGTATTTCTCATGTCATTCGAGAGGCTGGCTTGATCAGATCCTCTCTTTTTGCAAATAGCTGGCGCCGACTTTGCTGGTGGATTACTTTTTAACCTGCCACTAATTGATCTCCTTGATCAAAATGGCTGTGTTACAGTGCGCAGCCATTCTTTCGCAGGTGGGCTAAGTTTATCAAATACTGTGTTTTTTATCTCATCATAGTACTTGTTGATCCAGTTCCGCTCATTTGCGGTCAACATTTCTGTTAAGATCAAACGCCTTTCGAACGGAACAAGCGTAAGGGTTCGCCACGTGAACATTTCGCGGTGCAAATCGCCGTCGGGTGGGGGTTCAGCTGTTTCAACAACAAGCAAATTTTCGATCCGAACCCCAAATTCGCCGTCTCGATAGTACCCTGGTTCATTTGAGAGGATCATCCCTGGCTTTAGGGCCTCTTGGTTTCGGCGAGAAAGTCCCTGTGGCCCCTCATGGACGCCGAGAAAACTGCCGACACCGTGGCCAAGACCGTGGTCAAAATCCATATGACCATCCCAAAGCCAAGTCCTTCCAACGGCCTCAATATCACGGCCTGTTAGCCCGGCGGGCCAGCGCAACTGCGACATTGCAATCATACCCTTTAGCACCCGAGTATACGCCATTTTTTTTTCTGGAGTAACGCGACCAATGGCGATGGTCCGCGTGACGTCAGTCGTTCCGTCCAGATATTGGCCGCCGCTATCCAGTACCAGCACATGACCCTCTTGTAACCGCGTGTTGCTCAATGAACTTACTCGGTAGTGAATGATCGCTCCATTAGCCCCCGTACCAGCGATCGTATCAAAGGCGATATCTTGCAGCATTGGGTCTTTGCGACGCTGTGCTTCAAGCTGTTGAACAACATCAATTTCGGTTACTGTGCCGGCCTTTTTACGATCTATCCAGGTCAAAAATTCAATCATTGCGACCGCATCCCGGCGGTGAGACTGAATGGCACCTTTGATTTCCGTATCGTTTTTGCATGCTTTAGGAAGAAGGCATGGGTCTTGTATCAAGACTGGCGATTGACAGGCATCATGGATCGCGAATGGCACCGTGTCTTGATCAAGCAAAGTTGCCCCGTCAATGGTCTTGACCGCCGTAAGAAAGTTATCCGATGACGATAGTTTGACATCATCGCCGAGGTGAGTAGAGAGATGCTCAAATTTGTTAGGGTCGGAAAATACATCGACCTTACCGCTTGCTTGCAAGATCGCGAAACAATGTGCAACGGGTGTGCGTGGCACATCGCTACCGCGAATATTGAGAAGCCACGCAACGGACTCAGGAGCGGTTAAGATTGCTGCTGCAAAACCGTTGTCTATAAGATCTTGCGCAAGCCGAGCTCTTTTGTCTTCATGAGTTTCGCCAGCATAAAGAACGTTGTGCGGTTGTGCGAGCGTAATTTTTGGTTTGGGCTGATCTTCCCAGATCTGGTCGATCAAGTTTTGCTTGACCGCAACGAGGTCGATTGGAATGCTGGTAACCCGATCACTAATCTGACGTATTTTGGAATATGGCATAAGCCAGGGATCGAACCCGACGCGACCACCAACTTTTAGATGTTCCGTTAGCCATGTTGCTAGCGACGTCTCTGGCCAGTTGACGATAGAGAATAGTTTCTCATTGACTTGTTGTTTGGCTTGCGCCCGGTATCGTCCGTCGACAAACAAGGCTGCCGAGTTAACTAAGACAATGGCGAAACCAGCAGAGCCGCTGAAACCGGAGATCCAGGCTAGTCTTTCATCTCCTGGCGCTACGATTTCGCCCTGATAGACGTCCGAACGCGGTATGATAAATCCGTCGAGTTGCTTCTGACGCAGGAGGGTGCGCAACTGTTGGAGCCGAGGCTCGCAATCCTGCGATGACGAGAATTCATCAAAATTTTGATATACGTAGCCACCCGAATTTATTGGTTTGAGGGCTGGGTCTGTTGATTGTTCAGTCATAGCGGTGAAGTCGAAAACTACGATAACATCTTGGTGGGGATCACGGACAGTACATTCGTGATTTATGTTAGCCGTTTAGACCTGCGGAGGTGCGGTCGCAATCGGCGGCCCTTATCGAACAAAGCCGCTAGTTGCTCGGTCATCGTGCCCGCCAATTGTTCGACGTCGGTTATTGTTACAGCTCGCTCGTAATATCGGGTGACATCGTGTCCAATGCCAATTGCGAGCAATTCCACCTGCCCCCGTCGCTCAACCATTGAGATGACATTCCGCAAGTGACTTTCCAAGAAAGCGGGCGAGTTTACGGATAAAGTTGAGTCGTCAACTGGGGCGCCGTCAGAAATGACCATCAAGATTTTCCTTTGCTCGCGACGGGCGGTCAGGCGTCGATGCGCCCATTCGAGAGCTTCGCCGTCAATATTCTCTTTCAGTAATCCCTCTTTCATCATAAGGCCTAAGTTTTGTCGAGATCGACGCCATGGGGTATCTGCTGGTTTATAAATAATGTGGCGAAGATCGTTGAGCCGACCTGGCATCTTCGGGCTTCCATCTTTGACCCAAGCCTCCCGTGTGCGACCGCCTTTCCACGCTCGCGTGGTGAAGCCAAGAATCTCGACCTTAACGTCGCAACGCTCTAGCGTTCGAGCGAGAACATCAGCGCAGATCGCCGCAATTGAAATAGGTCGCCCTCGCATCGAACCTGAGTTGTCCAATAACAGAGTCACGACGGTATCGCGAAATTCTGTATCCTTTTCCACCTTAAAACTTAAGGGCGTTGCGGGGTTGACTACGACGCGGGCCAATCGCCCAGCATCAAGCAGTCCTTCTTCAAGATCAAATTCCCAGCTTCTATTCTGCTGCGCTTGCAGACGGCGCTGCAGCCGATTGGCAAGCCGAGATACGGCCCCTTTCAGAGGGTCCAATTGTTGGTCGAGATAAGCCCGAAGTCGCTCAAGTTCAGACGGTTCAGAGAGTTCCTCCGCTGTCAATTCTTCGTCATGAGTCGTTTGATACACTTTGTAAGTCGGATCGGCTTCTGAAATAGGAGCCTGCGGGAGATACTCCTGCTCGATTTCATCTTGCGAGTTCTCCTCCTCTTCTCCAAATTGTTGCGTCATTTCGTCTGACGCAACTTGCGACTCGGAATCTTCTGATTCTTCTTGCGGCGCTTCTATATGGGGTTCACTATCGGTTTCACCTGAGTCATCCTCGCCAGTCGATTCGGGTTCTTGTTCACTGATATCCTCTTCTGGATCATCTCCTTGTGTTTCCTCAGCCCCGTCGGGGTCGGTTCCAAGTTGATCGCCATATCCCAGATCAGCAATCACCCGTCGTGCGAAACGTGCGAATGCGGTTTGATCGGTCAGCGTATTTTCAAGGTCTTCTAGGGCACAACCGGCGCGATCTTCGATAAACCCGCGCCACATTTCCATGACAGTTTGAGCGTTACTCGGTAAGGCGCGATGTGTTGCTAGGTGTCGTACAAGATATCCGGCTGCGACCGATAAGGGTACGTCCGAGGGGTTTCTGACTTGATCATAGCCTTGCCGCGTGGCCTCGTGCGCGATTCGGACGTCGATATTGTTCGCAAGCCCAGGCATATCCTTTGCCCCGATGGCTTCGCATCGCGCAATCTCCATAGCGTCATAGATTTCGCGTGCCATCTCACCCGTCGGGAGGAATTTGGCGTGAGTCTGTTGATCGTGATATTTGCGCTGCATTGAAAGGCCGTCAGCGGTGCCGCGCGCCAGCATAATTTCTTGCCGCTTCATTCGTCGCGAGACTTGCGGCAAACGCATGGAGTTGTCGGTCAGGCCAGAGGGCTCGACGGTATAGTTGACGGATATTTCTGGATCATCCGACATAACCCTGACGGCCTCTGTGAGTGCTTTTTTGAAAGGATCAGCGGGACCATCCGACGATTTTTTCATCATTGTCATTCAACTTCAGTGATGCGGCGAGAAAATCGGTTGCAAGATGACCGACCGCCAACCCTAACAGCTTTAGAGTGACGGCGGTTGCTCGCAGGTCGAATAGTGTGAGTTACTCTGTAATTATACATCAAGCCTCAGACATATACGAATCTTTTGAGGATCGCTTTCATTGTCCCAGTTTGGGTCCATTCGAAACCCAGAGAAAGAGTCTTGATTGGTGGGCTGTAGTGTCAGCCTGCGGTCGTCAGCGGAAATGGAATGGCGACGAGCAAAGAGCCCCTGGTTCATGTTGTACTGACGATAGATAACCCTCTTGAAAAGGAAGTTCAAAATTTCCAATGCTGTAGATTTGCCTGCCCCGTTTTCTCCAATGATGATGTTGAGTCCTGAGTCAAAAGCAATCTTTTGTGTGTCTTTGATTTCGTGATGAAACGGGAAACTTAGGATGTTCGAAATCTGGAGGTATTCAATATTCATTGAGAGTTATTCAAACTACATTTTGTATCTGTAAAGGTCAAAGGCGCTATTTGTGTCAATCTTGCTTTTGCCGAGGATCGCACGATAAGCCTTTTTTCGATGACTACCTAAGTGGATCTGTCTATGAGAGGTTTTCTGAATCATAATCGTCTAGACGTTGGTTTTTGAGATTGTACTTCCAATCGGCACCTCCGATTCTGTTATCAGTAATCTCAATTGAGTATAGCTATTGTTAAGCTTTCCGAGGCACGACAATGGTACGATGCACAATCCCTTCATTGAACGGGTAACAACTCCTAGTCAGACCGTTGGGAGACGGACTGGTCGAGTGTTTGGCATCTACCGATCGGGTCGGTTGTTTCATCACTTCATCTTGGGTCAGACCGGAACAGGGAAGTCGACTCTGATCCGCAATATGATCCTGCAGGATATTCAACACTGTGAAGGTTTTTGCCTCATTGATCCTCATGACGATCTTGCTCAATCCCTTCGTGACTATCTGACCGATCACGCCATCTATTGGGACATTGCGGATCCTCTCTGTGATATGGTTACAACCCACTCACCTATGTGGCCGAAGCGTATCGTCCCTTGGTCACCTCTGGCATCATTGATGCTCTCAAGTCGCAATGGTTGGATGCATGGGGCGTACGAATGGAACACTGTCTTCGCTTTGTGATCTTAGCGTTACTTTCCCGGCCTCACTCATCGCTTGCTGATACTATCCGACTCTTTACCAAGCGTTCCTTTCGAACACAGGTCTTGAAGCATATAACCGATGAAGAGGTTTTGAAATTCTGGCGTGAGGAATATCCCAATATCAATTACAAGAATGCCTTTGATGGGGTTGCACCGATTGCCAATAAACTGGGAATGTTCTTGTCCCATCCTGTGGTGCGTAAGGTTGTGTGTGAGCCAGCCGTACCCATCCGTTTTCTACAGGTTATGGATGACGGTATACCACTGGTTATTGATCTATCCAAGGGAAGACTGGGAAGCAATATCTCGTCGGTTCTAGGCGGCTTCATACTGTCCATGATCACCAGTGGCGCCCTGACACGTGATGCGTTGTCTGAGCAGCAGCGTCGACCTTATTTCGTCTATGTGGATGAATGTGCGAGCTTTACTACCGCAACCATGGCTGAGATGCTCAGTGAGCTTAGAAAGTACCGTATGGGTCTTGTGTTGGCCGGACAATATCTATCAGCTATCAAACCCCCAATCCGTGACGCCATCTTTGGTAATGTGGGCAATCCTATCTATCTATCTTTCGCATTGGCGCAACGGATGCTCCCGCTCTTGCCAAACAACTCGAGAACATTGAGCCAGAGAGCTTCATCAATCTGCCTAACTATCGGATGTTCACCAAGATTATATGATCCAAGTCAAACAAACAAAAGCTTTCAGTGCTCAATTGAGACCCGATGCGGTTATCCCCTAATCTTTAACTTGAAATTTCACATACTTTGTCTTACACTGTCTGTTTATGAGACAAAAACGAGAACAATCTATGCCTACCACCAGCTTCACCACCCGCCTTGATACAGACCTCAAGCAAAGCCTTGAGCGTATTGCCAAGTTTGATGATCGTTCAGCCTCATGGGTCGCCAATCGTGCCATCCGCTCTTTTGTTGAGGAACGTGAAGCCACCCGTCAACTGATTGAGACTGGTTTAGAACTGGTATCACAAGAAGCTCCAGGAATATCGCCTTCAGCGGTTCACCGGTGGCTCAAGGGAGATGGACAAGCCGAGTTTCCAAAGCCTGGTGAATAATATCATCGGATATGATGGAGATTACCTATCTTGAAACATCAGAACCAGGCTTGCGATGGATGCGTAACTATTACCATCAAAACCCGCAACTTGATTACGATAAGGCAGTAGCATCTTTAATTAAGGCTGAGGCAGTCTTGAGGGATCATCCCTTCAGTGGAAGGGTGTTTGAAGATTATGAACAGGTTCGCCAATATCCGATTGGTAACACCGCCTTTGCACTACTGTATACCGTAAAGCGCGATACCATCTGGATCATTGACGTACGTGACACACGAGGAAGGCGGAGTGCTGATGCCCTACGGGTCTTTAATGACATGATACGCAACACCTACGGACTATAGCTCACCAGTAGCATACCCCAACAGAGAGTATGAAGCTCACGTCGTTTCTCCATCCGACCGGAGCGTTGATAGGCGGCGATAACGCCTTTATCCACCTTGTGACCCAAAGCGGCTTCCTTGACTTCAAACGGCATGTCTGTCTGTTCTTCCACGCAGGTACGGGAGGTCGCACGGAAACCATGAGGACCATAGGGCAGTCCCTTTCGGATCATCAGCTGTGACATGGCGGCATCGGACAAGGGGTTGCTTGTTAGTGAAGTGAATATGTGGTTCTTGGTGCCAGTCTCTTGTGCTATCGTAATAATAGATTGAGCCTCACTGCATAGCGGGACACGACGTTGCTGACTTGCTTTGGTTGTTGAAGCTGGGATATGCCAAACATCACCTTCGATTTCTTTGAAGCTTGCAAGTCGAAATTCACGGGTGCGGGTGATGGTAAGAATGAGGAAGCGCAGAGCCAGGCAGGACATATGATTGTGTTCGGACAGCCAGCGATAAAAATCTGGAAGTTCTGCGTAGGGCATGGAAGGGATATGTGTGACTTCATCACGCTGCCTGCTTGCCCGTCAGAACACGCGCTTTCATGGTGGCTTGCATATCAACATTCAGACCCACGGCCACCCGCGTGCTTAAGGGTAAGGTTGGGACGCTTTAAGGCTTTACGTGCGGTATCGGCTTTCGTATGCCAGATGGGTTCCAAGGTCTGCTTGATAATATGTTGGTCAATATCTTCAACAGCGTGTTTGCCGATCCTGGGTAGCACATGCAGTTCAAGGGGAGAGAGCCAACGTTCGGCCTGGCCATCGTCTTTAAGTTCAGCCTGCCGTGCTTCAAAACAACCAGCCACTGCCTCTATAAGTGTCAGGCGTTTGTTGTACTGCTTGCGTTTCAGTCGTTCTTCAATCGGATCACGGTCATCGCGAATGATACGGCGTACCCTGGCAGCTTGTTCGCGTGCCTCGGCGATAGTGACATCCGGCCATGGCCCAAGACCCACTTCACGTCTGCGACCCAGCATGACGGTTCTGAGAATCCATTTGCCAACTGATTTATTCCGCTTTACCCAAAGACCTTGGCCATCGGAGTATTTGCCTGCGGTTAAATTTTTCGCGTGCATCTGAGTGAGAGCATTGTATTTCACGGTTCAGCCCACCTTTTCGCATTTTAGGAATCAAACTGACATTTCCAAGATATTTCCAAAAATGGCCCGTCGGTTAGCCCACCTTTGAACATGCGAAAGTATGTTCACCTATGAATCTGGGTGTCAGGCCAATTTTTCGCTAACATATTGATTTATTCGGAAATATTCAGCAATGTGACACTATGAAAATAGGCTATTCTTCAGCCCCTCGGGCCACGGCCTCTCGAATCACGAGGAATGCGAGACGGCGCTTCGGAAGCCCTTTATGGATCTGCCTCCCCGATGGTCAGCTGGAATCGCGTCAGGTCGCGGTTCTGGCTTCTCAAGCGGCGCTCTTCGCGCTCCTTTTCCCTGACGCGAACCTGATATTCGGCCGCTTCGGGAAGGGGAAAGATCTGCACGATGTCGATGTGAACCTCCTTTCCCAGCCTGTAAGGCTTGAGCTTGATGCATCTGACATCAATGTCGTACTCGGATAGCCACATGACCGCTGTCGTGAGTTCTTTCGAGAAGTCGGCAGACCCAAGGACTATCGCTACTTCCGCCGCGAACTCGTCCTCCCTAGGCTCATCCCAGTCCAAGAACTGCAGCAGGCGCCGCTCGGCATCTTCCTCGATTCCGTACTTGTCCATGAATGCCTGATGTGCACGCAATGCCGAGGCAAAGGTCATGTGGGACACCATGGAGGCGTAGCGGACGGCTTGCAGCTCCATGTATCCACCGTCCTCCGTGCGCTTCAGTTCTACCACGATGAGTCGCGCGCTCCGGTCGAGGCAAAGAAGGTCCACTCCTCTGCGGTTGTCCACCCAGTCTCCGTATTCTTCTGCCAGAACCATGGCGTCTGGTACAAGGAGATCGATTGACCGGCTGAACATCCTCTGCAAGTGCCGGCGTTCGAGAATGCCTTGGGCACCGAAGGTGGTTTACTCGACCCGCAACACATCGCCTTCCGAGATTCGGTAGCTCGTCATGATTCGCGCCTTTCCTAGTGTCACTTGCCTCCATCCGCCCTTGGCAGGGACGGAACGTCAGGCATAATGCCAAAAAATGGATTCTATATCAATGACTTAGTACTGAAGGTGCATCAACTGATATAGTACACAGTGCGTTGAGAGGCTGTAATTCGAAAACGGCGATTGTTTCTCCTAGGTCTTTGAGTCTTGGTTGCTTCATATATGCGCACCTCGAATGGTATAGAATTCCGCCAAACAAGATGTGACAACTCGGCGCAAACCGGAGTCAGAGCTAAGAAGATTGAACGCAGGTTCGGCAAAACCCCTCAACCGAGCGTTTGCCTTTTCGGAAAAGGTACTCATTCATCGCATACGTCCTGACGATAGATTCGGAATGGTACAGACCAAGAAATCTTGCATTTATCCAACGTCGACACGGTCAAAATAAACCTGCTCGGGTACCGCGAGACGGGGCGAGTTTTCTTGCGGGTATTAAGGATATTGATAAATTTTTCTCAGAAAGGCATCAATCACTTACCCGTACGGTCGGCGACATAAACCAGTACAGCAAGCGAGCGAACAAAGTACTTATGCCGGCGACTACGTTTCGGATCATTCTCATGAAACCGAAATTCAATTTTGGTTGATCCAGTTGGACACCAATTTTGACGTCAAGCTAACGCCGCACCCGCGGCACTTTCGGGAAGTTCCTCCCCAAAGCACCGCTGATAAAACTCAGCCACTGTTGGTCGTTCTAACTCGTCGCACTTGTTGAGGAAAGATAGGCGAAAAGCATAACCGTTCGAACGGAATATCTCAGCATTTTGCGCCCAGGTAATGACGGTACGGGGACTCATTACCGTTGATAATTCACCATTTACAAAAGCCGTGCGAGTTAAATCAGCTAACGTCACCATCTGCCCCACGGTCGTCCGACCCTTTTCCGTATTATAGTGTGGCGCTTTGGCCAAGACGATCGCCAC
Organism: Aestuariivita sp.; assembly: GCA_026709985.1. Taxonomy (GTDB): domain Bacteria; phylum Pseudomonadota; class Alphaproteobacteria; order Rhodobacterales; family Rhodobacteraceae; genus JAPORY01. Next base: position 65,019 of record JAPORY010000036.1, read on the forward strand.
CTCAGCGTCATGACTAAGGTAGTTTAGCGTTGCAACCATCGACCAACGATCCATCTGCGCCTGATTGATCTGCTGTACGCCGTGATATAGTCCCGTTGTATCGCCTAAGCCGACCGTGTTTGAGGTTGCAAACAGTCGAAAGTAGGGATGCGGCTCTATGATCTCATTTTGGTTGAGCAACGTCAATTTGCCGTCATGCTCAAGTACCCGCTGAATGACAAACATTACATCAGCGCGTCCCGCATCGTATTCGTCAAATACAATTGCGCACGCGTTTCGAAGAGCCCACGGCAATATACCATCTTGGAATTCGGTTACTTGCTTGCCTTCACGAAGCTTTATGACGTCTTTGCCGATTAAATCAATTCGGCTGATGTGACTGTCTAGATTCACCCTGACCATCGGCCAATTCAGCCTGGCGGCGACTTGCTCAATATGCGTTGATTTTCCGGTGCCGTGATACCCTTGAATCATAACCCGACGATTGCGGCTAAAGCCGGCGATGATTGCAAGAGTCGTGTCGGGGTCGAACTTATAGGTACTATCAATCTCTGGCACGCGCTCGGTTCGCTCCGAAAAACTGTTCACGACTAGGTCGCTATCAACGCCAAAGACATCGCGAATCGAAATACTCTCGGTTGGTTTCACTGTGGTGCTGTCCTGTTTTTCTGGAGTTTTCATAGTGAGGATAAGTTTTCCGAGTGCGGTTCTACCTGCATCAAAGGAACGGGTTTTCGTGCAACAAAAACATGAGTGGTGCAAGGGTAGGGGCGAGAAATTTCTTCAACTTGGGCAGAATGATGAGGGCACGGCGTGAGGATAAGGGATTATTCCGGAAGGCAGGTCTGTTCGGCGAAGTTAGTCGCTGAAACTACTGCTGGATTTTATCTGATCCCATGCCCAAACGACTTGCTGTAGTTGTTCTTCCTGACTGCGATCGCCGCCATTGCTGTCTGGATGTAGTACTTTGATCAGAGCATTATAGACTTTTCGAACTTCGGCTTTGGTAGTGCAGCCCTCGGCGTCGAGAATCTCTAGGGCTCGTCGTTCCACCGCCGACAGTTTTCGAGAAGCACCGCTGCGACCTAGGTTGCGGGTTGCGTTGGCGCCCAGGACCTGATGCGGGTCTTCGATACCGAGACGCGCCCAGGCGCGGGTTTCGGGATCAAATGAGCGGCGCTGAAATCCGTTCCCGAAGTCGCTTCTACTTTCTTGTGTTTGCTCCTCTTCATCGGCTACACTGTCGAAGAAATTCCACTTTTTATTATATTCTTGAACATGTTCTTGGCAGAACCAATAGAATTGAAGGCTATCGTCGGGGGCCTTCGGCGCCCGAAACAGTCCAGCTTTCGTGCAGCCCTGATGGTCACAAATTCTGGTTGATGTGTCTGACGCGCCAGTTATGCCCCCCCGCCTTCGCGGGTTTTTCTTTTTTGCCGAGGATACCGACATGTCGAAACCAAATAGGTCTGGTTTGTTCATAGGAGGATATCCTTTAAGACCACAAGGTTGTCGCGATGCTGTTGAGCCATGCAGTTTATGCATTTGCACGCAGGATTGAAGAGAGCGAAACAGGATAGATTATTTGTCACCAAAATGGTAGGAGAAAAAATGCGTGTCGAGGATGAAATCAAACATTCATTGCAGGGGGCGTTTAATCCGAGCGAGCTCAGTGTTATTGATGAAAGCGAGCGGCATCGGGGTCATGCTGGCTATCGAGAAGGCGGACAAACGCACTTCAGAGTTCGAATTCGCTCTCAGGCATTTTGCGGACAATCCCGCCTAGCGAGGCAACGCGCCGTTCACGAAGCCTTGGGTGCACAAATGCTCGCAAATATTCACGCTCTAACATTGGATATCGACACTTAATTTAGAATTGAGGCTTCGATTGAATTTTAGGAGGAATTCAGTTTTTCGGACACCAGTTGATTAACGACTTTTGGGTTTGCCTTGCCCGCGGTACCCTTCATCACTTGACCGACGAGCCAGCCGATCACCTTTGGATTTTCACGCGCCTTTTCGACCTGCGACGGATTTTCCGTAAACACTTGTTCGACCATTTGGTCGATAGCTTTTGTGTCGCTGACTTGTCGCATCCCCCGCTCGTCTACCACTTTAGTCGGATCGCCGCCCTCGCGATAAATGATATCAAAAACATCCTTAGCGATCTTGCCGGAGATTTCCCCGCGGTCGATCATATCGACAATTGCACCGATTTGGTGCGGAGAAACTGGGGAGTTTGCGATCACATGCCCTTCCTTTTTGAGCCGACCAAAAAGTTCGTTAATCACCCAGTTGGCGGCAAGTTTGGCGTTGCGTCCGTTAGCGGTGTCTTCAAAATAGGTTGCGGCATCAATCTCGGCTGTGAGGACGGACGCGTCGTAATCGGACAAACCGTAGCTCTTGATAAAGCGCTGTTTTTTTTCGTCAGGCAACTCTGGTAAGCTTTGTTTAATTTCCTCTATCCAAGCGAGATCTAATTCAAGCGGCAGTAAATCGGGATCAGGAAAGTAGCGATAGTCGTGAGCTTCTTCTTTTGATCGCATGGACCGCGTTTCGCCCCTTTCGGGGTCATAGAGACGGGTTTCTTGTTTGACGCTTTCGCCGCCTTCGACCAAAGCAATCTGGCGTCGCGACTCAATCTCAATCGCTTGCTGAATGAAACGGACAGAGTTCATATTCTTGATTTCGCACCGCGTCCCAAGAATGGACGTATCTCCTGTGGCGGCAAATTTTTCGTAGTCACCTGGTTGGCAGATGGAGATATTTACGTCGGCGCGTAAGTTGCCATTTTGCATATTTCCGTCACAGGTTCCGAGATACAACATGATCTGACGGAGTTTATTGAGATACGCAGCGGCCTCAACGGGACTACGAATATCGGGCCGTGAGACGATTTCCATCAAGGCCACCCCGGTGCGATTGAGGTCGACGAAAGACAGTTCGGGATCCATATCGTGAATTGATTTACCAGCATCTTGTTCGAGATGGATTCGCTCGATTCGGACGCGACGAATGGCGTCGTTCTCCAACTCAACCAATACTTCCCCTTCGCCGACGATGGGAGCATAGAGTTGCGAGATTTGATAGCCTTGCGGCAAGTCGGGATAGTAGTAGTTTTTGCGATCAAAGGCACTTGTGCGATTGATATGGGCGTTGAGGCCTAGCCCGGTGCGAATGGCTTGCTCCACGCAGAATTCATTCAGAACGGGTAGCATGCCAGGCATTGCCGCGTCGACGAGCGAAACATTTGAATTGGGCTCGGCGCCAACCGTCGTTGCCGCTCCAGAAAATAGCTTTGCGTTCGAGGCGACCTGCGCGTGCACCTCCATCCCAATAACAAGTTCCCAGTTGTTTGTTGCACCGGCTATGATCGGTGCCTTCGCATTTTGGTTTAAATCTAGCATCAATACCGTTCCGTTGCTGGTGATGATCGAATAATATCCCCGCAATCTTATCGCAGTGAGATTAGTGATTCTATTGTAAATGCGACGCGTTATGAGGTCATGTGAAACAGAACTAGCGACATAAGTTTGTCGGCTGTTTAACGACGGTTTCGGCTTCGAATAGAATTGATGAGGATGCTGTGTGTTTGTGAGGGTTTGTTGTAGATAGCTTCGAGACAATTCCGGTTGCGCCAAGAAGCAAGTGCGGGATCACGGCTAGATTGCGATGGCGACGATCAAAATGTGCGATCATACCTCATTGAGGGTAATCCGTTGTAGGATTAATTCGCCAAAATTCGGTTCAGCATGTCCTGCGTGTCAACAGAAACGTCCTTTTGGGAAAGAATACGATTCATCGCGGCCTGCATCTTTGTTTGTCGGTCCGCATCGTAATCTCGCCATGACTGGAATGCCGAACACATTCGTGCAGCGACTTGCGGATTGATTGCATCAAGCCGCCCAAGCCAGTGTGCTAAGAAGTCATATCCCGCTCCGTCAGAAGAATGAAAGCCTGGCGCGTTTTGGACTAACGCGCTAAAGACTGAGCGGAAGATATTCGGATTTCTCCAATTGAAATCGTCATGGACGGTTAGTTCCGCCGCAACGCGGACAGCGTTTTGGGGAGTGGCCTTCATAACTTGCAACGCGAACCACTTCGTACGAACCAGCCGATCATGCTGCCACTGGTGGTAAAAGGCAGCGACTTGCTTCTCTCCCGAACCCGCTTCAATTAAACAACCGAGCGAATAAATTTGTAACGTCAGATTATCAGCGAGAGCAAACTGCTCACTTGCAAGTTTGCCCCCATCAAGGCACGAAATCAGCGAGAGCGTTACCGCCCCTAGTTCTCTTTTTCCCGACTGTTCAGCGTTTGGTATATAACTCTCAGACAGTTTGGTGGCGGTATGGAGGGGGTAAAGCAGGTTTTCGCAATGGCGAGCCAAAGCCAGCTTGAGGTCTTGCGTTGCTTGCCAAATTTTTGTCGGCTTCAATACCAGACCCGCACGGGCAAGCGCGTTAGAAATATTCGAATAGTCTGGAAGCTTTAGTAAGAGAGCCTTATAAGCGGGCTCGATTTGAGTATCATCCATGATCGCTCGGATAGCGCTGAGATAATCTTGGTTCGGGTGGGCGTCGCGTGTAATCATCGCAATCAATGTGTCTTGCGCCAAGGCGCGACCAGCATCCCAACGCGTGAAGGGATCGGTATCGTGCGCAAGGAGAAAAGCCCGCTCTTTGTGATTACTCTCTCGTTCGATCATGACCGGTGCTGAGAAATTGCGGAGAATCGAGGGTATAGGCTTGGCCGATAAATCGCCAAATTCAAAGTTCTGTTCTTGTTCGGTGATCGCTAATAGCGTCGTCGGCACGACTTCCTGCCCTGATGGATCAAGCAGTCCGACTAAAATGGGAATGACATGAGGCTTCGGATTTGGCGTTGCCGCGCTTGGCTCAATATGTTGCTTGAAGGTAAGCGTATAGGTGCCGTCGTTCCACGCTTCTTCCACCTTCAATACCGGCGTCCCGGCTTGCGAATACCAAAGCTTGAACTGGCTGAGATCGCGACCCGTTGTGGTTTCAAATACAGCTAACCAGTCCTCTATCGTGCAGGCTTCGCTGTCATGTTGCGAAAAGTAGAGGTCAAGGGCTTTTCTATAGGTGTCATTGCCGACTAGGCGTTTGAGCATACCAATGACTTCGGCGCCCTTTTCGTAAACGGTGGCGGTATAGAGATTGTTAATCTCACGATAGGCCTCAGGGCGCACGGGATGGGCAAGGGGACCTTGATCCTCGGGAAACTGTCGCCCCCGCATAAATATAGCATCGTTGATCCGCTTGACGGATTGAGATCGCATGCTCGCGGTAAATTCACTATCACGAAATACGGTCAAGCCTTCCTTTAGGCAGAGTTGAAACCAATCTCGACAGGTAATGCGATTGCCCGTCCAATTGTGGAAATACTCATGGGCGATGATACCTTCAATTTGTTCGAAAGCAGTATCGGTTGCGGTTTCTGGTGTGGCGAGCACAACTTCGGCATTAAAGATATTCAGCCCCTTATTTTCCATGGCTCCAGCATTAAAGTCATCAACCGCGACGATATTAAATTCATTGAGGTCGTATTCTCGGCCGTAAGCCTCTTCATCCCAGCGCATGGCAGCCTTGAGAGATGACATCGCAAAGGCGCATTTATGCTCGTCTCCATGGCGCACCCAAATTCTCAACTGAACCGGTCTTCCAGAAGCAGTAACAAAGCTGTCTTCATGTGCCACCAAATCGCCGGCGACCAAGGCGAAGAGATAGCACGGCTTCGGCCATGGATCTTGCCAAATTGCCAAATTGCGTCCTGATGCGTCCGTACCCTTATGCATTAGATTGCCATTCGACAAAAGAATTGGCGTGTGATCTTCGACACCGGTGATACGAACCGAGAAAGCCGTCATTACGTCGGGACGATCAGGAAAGTAGGTGATTTTTCGAAATCCTTCCGCCTCACATTGTGTGCAGTACATACCATTAGACATGTATAGCCCTTCAAGGGCAGTATTTGCTGCGGGATTAATCTCCACAAGGGTCTCAAGGCAAAATGGTTGATTAGGAACCTCGCAGGTCAAGCCGCTCTCGGTAAGCAGCGGCGAGATCGACGTTCCATCAAGCGAGGCTCCTAAAAGTTTCAAATTTTCACCATGCAAAAAGAAACTGCTGTCATCGCTCGACGGGTTTGGCCGAAATTCCATTCGATTCTTTACAAGAGTGCGCTGGGGGTTTAGCTCAAACTCCAGTTCAACCTTATCCAAACAATAGCCAAACGGCTGATAGTCCTTTAGGTAGACAGTCTGCGGCGGCGTTTTTTGCATTTTTCGGCCTTTCGTGTGCCATTAGCGTGCGTTGAGCGACTGCATAAATTAGGGTTTTGCATCATGGTGCGCAAGCGGTGTTTTGAGCCAAAATCGTTGGTTCTCAAGTAGGCACTTGTTGTCTTTTGGGATGTATTTTGCCACGTGGTTCTGGATTCCAACTGGCCAGGATGATTGCTCACGCTTGGTTCGTCGTCAGCAAGCAAGTTCTTCCTTTGCAGTTGCGCCAACCATTGTGGAACTTGGGGGTTTTGCAAAAAGAGGCGGTGCTAAGAGTAGGGAGAGTTGACGAGGATGATATGCGTACTGACAAGAGACATCGAAAGGTAAGAAGGAGAGATCATGACTCAGCGAACTTCGGTTGAGGGTCTGTCGGTTGCAACCCAATTTTATGACTTTATTGAAACGCAAGCTTTACCGAAAACGGGAGTGAACTCGCAGACATTTTGGTCTGGTATGTCTGACATTATCCATAGGATGGGGGAAAGGAACCGTGATCTCCTGCGTGTGCGCACCAAATTGCAAAATCAGATTGACGAGTGGCATATTGCGAGAAAAGGACAACCCCACGACCACAGCGCTTACCGCGATTTTCTAGAGGAGATCGGCTACTTGTTGCCTGAGGGCGATGATTTTGAAATCGAGACGCAGAATGTCGATCTGGAAATAGCGGCAGTAGCTGGCCCGCAGTTAGTCGTACCAATTACCAATGCTCGATATGCATTGAATGCGGCCAACGCACGCTGGGGTAGTCTCTATGATTGTCTCTATGGCACCGACGCTATGGGAACGCCGATTCCAAGTGGAGGTTACGATAAGGGTCGAGGTGCTCGTGTCGTAGCAAGAGTGCGCGTATTCTTAGATTCTTTTTTTCCGATTGTGGGCAGTTCCCATGCCGATGCACGGCGATATCATATTCGAGATGCCAGTCTTTTTGTTGATGACTTGCCCTTAGTCCACCCGGAAAAGTTTGTTGGTTATCGTGGACACCCGAGAGCCCCCTCTGCCGTTTTGCTCAAAAATAACGGGCTTTTCGTTGAACTGGTTTTTGACCGCACCCATGAAATTGGCAGCAGAGACCAATGTGGATTGGCAGATGTTGTTATTGAGAGCGCACTCTCGGTCATTATGGACTGTGAGGATTCGGTCGTTTGCGTTGATGCGGATGATAAAATTCTCGCGTACTCGAATTGGCTGGGTCTAATGACTGGTGAGTTGACCACAAAATTTACCAAGGCTGGTCGCGAGGTTTTTCGTACGCTCAATGATGACCGTCCATTTTTGCGTCCTGATGGTCAAGCGTTCTCATTGCGGGGGTGCGCGTTGATGCTGATTCGTAATGTTGGCAACTTGATGACGACCTCGACTATTCTGGACCGCAACGGCGGGGAAGCTTTCGAGGGACTGGTGGATGCGCTGGTCACTACCTTGATTGCCATGCACGATCTTTCACGGCAATCTGGAAATTCCCTGACAGGATCGGTTTATATCGTAAAACCAAAATTGCATGGCCCTGAAGAAGTTGCATTCACCGATCAGCTATTTTGCCGAGTCGAAGAAATTTTGGGCTTGCCGCAATATACGGTGAAGTTAGGAATCATGGATGAGGAGCGTCGCACCAGCGTTAACCTTAAGGAGTGTATTCGTGCTGCACGCCATCGAACCGTTTTCATCAATACTGGGTTTTTGGATCGGACTGGCGACGAGATTCACACGTCAATGAAGGCTGGCCCATTTTCGCGCAAGGACTTCATTAAGCGCAAGTCTTGGATTTCTGCCTATGAGAATCGAAACGTTGATATTGGACTTGAGTGTGGATTTCAGGGACGTGCTCAGATTGGCAAAGGTATGTGGCCAAAGCCTGATCAGATGGCGGCGATGCTTGAGCAAAAGATTGAGCATCCCATGGTCGGGGCAAATTGTGCTTGGGTACCAAGCCCGACAGCGGCAACGCTACACGCACTACATTACCATCAAATCGATGTGTTTGCGGTTCAAAATCGCCTCAAACTTGGTGGCCGACGGGCTCATGTGGATGGATTGCTGGAGATTCCGCTTGCGACTTTTCGCAAGTGGCGCCGAGATCAAATTATTTCTGAAGTCGAGAACAATGTGCAGGGTATTTTGGGATATGTGGCCCGCTGGGTCGGTCAAGGAATTGGATGTTCAACGGTACTAGACATTAATAATGTGGGTTTGATGGAAGACCGTGCAACATGCCGAATTTCTGCTCAGCATGTTGCCAACTGGCTGCATCATCATGTTGTGACAGAGGAGGATGTTCTTGAGGTCTTGCAGCGTATGGCCAAAATTGTTGATGAGCAAAACGCTGGCGACGAAGCTTATGAGAAGTTGTCGGGACGGTCCAATTCTCTTGCCTTCGCTGCCGCCAAAGATTTGATTTTTGCGGGCGTTGAGCAACCCGCTGGATATACCGAACCAATTCTACATGCCTACAGACGAGAGCGCAAAGCGATCGAAAACTGAGATTGCTGCGAAGGATTGAAAGAATGACCGTAACTGCTCGCCGCGGACCGGCTATTGTGCCCAAGCCGCGAGTCGTATCTTGAGCGACTTGAGTTCCCCACTGCTTTTGGCCGAGATCCCCGCCATCTCGGTCGCAACCCCTAGAAAGGCCGTCAACAAGACCGACGAAAACCGCGAAGAACCCAGGGTCTCAAAGTTCAGCACCCCACCGAAAACCGATTGAAAACAGGGCGCATTACCGCCGCCATAATCAGTGAGCACATACGCTCGAGAATCACTATCGCAGGGCGAGTACCGACGATCGACACCGTGGACCGGGATCCGATGATCGCGGATGATCAAAGATCGTGACCGTGACGTGGAAAGACCGTTTCAAAAGAGGATGCGGATCGACACGGTTGTGGATACGAGAAAGACACCGCAGGAGGAATCGCCGCCCTTTCCCGGTGAAATTGATCCTTCCACTCCCATATGATAGGCTCGTTCCGGAAACGGCATCATCCTTTGGAGTTAGCAACACGGGAAAACATCACAATGAAGAAGACACCCTGGAGATTTTACGGACGGCAGAAGGAACTCCAGAGGCTGGCGACCTTCGTTGACAATCATCCACGGTTTGATGTCCTCGCCATTCGCGGGCGCCGGCAGGTCGGCAAGAGCGATCTCGTCCAAACATTCCTTGATCGCCAGACCGACCGTCTTGGTATTCTGTGTCAACTTGAAGATACCGACACGACGCACGACGCCTTCTTCGACCGGCTCGCCGCAGCCGCAGAGGAGACCGACCCACGTCTTCTCACGGAGTTCACGGTGGGCAAATACGAATACAACAACCGCTTCAGCAATCTGACGGAGCATCTCCTGCAGCAGGGGTGTGTGGTCGTCCTAGACGAATTCCAGAACATCGGCAACACCGGCAATCGGAACATGCAAAGCCAGTTCCAGCATCTGATTGATCGGCTCCGCCGCCGAAATCGCGACCCGACATCTCCGCATTGCCGGTTGATTCTCCTGGGTTCCGAACAGCAGCGGTTCTGGGAGATGCTCAATCACGTGCGCGTGCCCCTATACCAGCGTGTCAGGAAATCCCTCCATGTCCAGCCCTGGATCTTTCCCGAATTCAAGGAGATGGCGCTGGACCAGGGTTGGGACCGCAATCCCCACCGACTCCTTACGCTCTGGACGACCTACAACGGGTTGCCGGGACATTGGGAACGATTCGGTGAGGAGGATGCCGCGCTCGGCGACTTCTCCCGCATCCCTGATGACGCGGAGTGGACCCGCCAGTTCCTAGCGCGCGAAGAGGCCCATCGTCAGACGCGCGACGGGGCCTTCCATCGGCAGATGGAGATCGAACTCCGGGAGTCTGACCGCGCGATCGTGCGCTGGCTGGCCGAGAAGCCCGAAGGCCGAAACCTAGCCACCGACCTTGACGCGCCCGCGCACCGCGCGGCAGTTCATGCGATCAAGACGGCATTGCAAAACGAGGTGCCCAGCACGGCGGTCTCCGATCCCAAGGACATGCACACGCGCGTCCATGACGCGATCGAGAACCGTCTCTCCGGTGCCCATCTCGGGTTGCTGCGCGGGCGCGCCCCGATCGATTCGGAGGATACGATCAAATGGTCGGTGGTCGACAACTTCGCGCGGTTCCAGTTGCAGGTGCTCGAACCGTTTGCTCAGGGGATCCACCCGGATGAAAGTGCACACCAGGTTCTCGCCACCGAGCGAGTATCTGCCCTCCAACATCTTGAGGGCTACGGTCTTGAACAGTTCGCGGCGCAGGCACTCCACCATTTCTTTGCGATCGGAGCCGATGTTCTTCCCGCAGACGCAGCGGGACGAACGGGTCTTTATACACGCTTCGAACGGACAGATGTGTCGGGTGATCTCGACATCGTCCTCATTCATCACAAGGAGCATCCCACCTCTCCGAAGAATTATGACGGCGTACGAGACTTCTGGATCGGCTCCGCCAAGCGGTCCGCGGGGGCGTTCTGCTCAATAAAGACACGTCCGGAGGACTCTTCGATGACCGCGCTCCGAAAGGACATCACGCGGATTCCGTCGTTTCTAGCCCCGCTTTCCGTGGGAAGTACGCTCACGCAAACGCATTTTTCCAAGGAGTGGAGAGGATGTGTGAACTATGTCGTGATCGCCCGCTCCTTCACCGACGCGGAGAAAGCACTGGTGTCGCAGGCGATCGCGGACACCTTCGCCGCCTATCCGGTGCATGGCATTGACCAAGTTTACAGTCTAGACATCGCCGACATCATGTCCGGACGCGGCCCTCAGCCGCTTCCGCTCCCGGAGCCGGCCGCAGAGCCGATACTTAAGGAAACGCCCGAAGAGGACGATGGCGCCAACGAAACCGACGTCGGAATGTGAGAGGCACGCCCATCCTGTCAAACATTGAATTGGTCCATCAAATGTACCCATCCCGAGTGGGGATCGTTCGTCCTCTGGAATTCCGGGATCAATTTTTGATTGTGAGCCGTGTGATCGGCTATAAAGGAAACCGATCAAGGAGAGAACAATCATGGCGGATATTGCGGGATTGCACGCGTTTAGCGAAACACCGGAACGCGATGTGGCGCGTTTTTTTGCTGGGCGGGAGGCCTTCCTTGATCATATCAAAAAAGCCTGCGAGGGCGCGGCGCACACCATCGCCGAAGGCGGCAAGATCATTTCGGCGACCCGTCTTTTCTACGGCGCGCGTGGGGCGGGAAAAACATCTCTTTTGACGGAGTTTCATGTCCACGCCGCGCGGGGCAATTTTGGGACGCCCGCGCCCGTTATTGTGGATCTCCCCTCCAGTCAATCCTTACGAAGGGAAGAAGATGTTATCCTTCAGATCGCCGAAGCCCTCGGCAAGGATTCTCTCTTTCGGACCACCACTCATTCCGATGCCCGCGTGAATGCCGATATTCCTGTCATCGGCGGCGGCGGAGTTACAAAAGGGCAGGTACAGAATCCTCCCGCAGCGACGTTTTTTCATCTCAAACAGATTACCAAAACCCTATCGCCGCGCCGCCCTATCCTGCTGTGTGTCGATGAGATTCAAAACATGAACCCCGAGGCGAAGGATATCATGGATATTCTCCAACAGGGAAAACACGGTCTCCCGATCATCCCGATCTATGCGGGATTGGGTAATTCCCTGAACGTCATCATGCGCCATGGGGTGTCGCGTCCCGTCAGTGGCTACATTCACGGTGTGGAAGCGCTCGCCAGCACCGAAGCCGAGGCCGCGGTCACTGCAATGCTAGACCGGTTTAAGGTGGATCAAAGCGGTGCCGATCGGGATTGGCCCGCGACCCTCGCCCAGCGGGCCGATTGCTGGCCCCAGCATCTCCACAACGCGATGCGCGCCCTTGCCATGGAATTGATCCGTCGGGACGTCAAGGGTGTACTCGCGCGTGTCAATCCCGAGGCCGTCTTCACGCACGAGCGTCGTCTGCGGATGCTGGCGCACGGATGGCGGATGTCCGAGATGATTTCGGATCATAGGGAACTCGCGGCGCGAGTCATGCAGCGCGTTGTCGCATCCACCCCGACACGCTCTGAGGTAAAACAGATCATCGCCGTGCTGCATAAGACGAGGTCTTGCACCTTAACGGAGGGCGTAAGTGTCAACAGCTTTTTTAACGAACTCCTGCATCAAGGACTTCTCCAGGAGTTTCATGAAGAGCGAGCGGATGGTACCATCGTGGATGTGCTGCGTTGTCCGATCCCGTCTCTTGCGACCTTTGTTATGGAGCGTGGCAGGGTCGATTCATCGCTGCCGCTTCCGGAGCTGGCCGCAGAGCCACCGCTTAAAGAAGCGCCCGAAGAGGAGGGCGGAGACCCATACGCCTCTCCCGAATCAAAACCTCCCAGTTATGAAGACGCCGATCCGTCAAAAATTTCTTAGACCCAAACTGGTTGGCCGATCAGTTTGGGTCAGTTGAACCCTTCAGACAAAGAGAAACGCTACATGCAGATAAACCCGACTCCTCCTGGTTCTCACCGTCCTGCTTCTCGCGGGCTGCCAGACCGGAGGTAATGGCATTCGGATAGAGATTTTTTGCATTCGGAAAAAAACCTTCACTTTTGGTACCGGCCGCGCTCCCTATCGGTGAAACCGGCTTCTGGGTCGCGGGCAAGACGCAATGGCTGCCTGTCGTCACCGACCGGATGCTGACGGTAAAAGTGCTTCACCCGAAGCGTGGACGCGAAGCGATTGCGGGCATCGTACTTCCCATATGACCAATGCACGCATCAGCTCTGTGGCAGCCACTTTTTACGCGAACTCGCGTTCGTCATTGAGGCCAATGGCGATGTCTGGGCGGACGAGATGACAACGCTCCGGCTGGAAACTTGCCACAAGATTAATGCCAGTGAGACCGAGTTCTTAACCGCATCAACGCCAAGGACATTAATGAGTTTTTTGAAACCTGAGGGCTTTGGTGACAGCCGCATTGACCGAGGTTTGTCGGGCCGAGTGCTGTCGTCCAAGGAGCGACTAATAAAGCGGCGATCAGTCATCCGATAAGCACAAGAAATTGATCACCGATGGTGATGCAAGACGCAACTTCAAGGCACTGATCCCACATGGAGCCCGAGGGAACAATGTTCGACTAGCTTAGCCCCTTTTGAACAATCAACAATCAGCTTGTAGTATTCTTTTGCGCGTGCTCTCAAGCGTCAGTGAAGTTCCCAAAGCGGCACCGTAATCTGACCGAAGCCGCGAGCAAGCGGTTAATCTTGATGTTTCGGTGATTATTTCAGCGGCGTTTCCTATGCAGGCAATCTGACTGGCGATAAAGGCCTTGCCATTGGGGGCGGCCAAAGAGCTTATGGTATCCGAGATACGGCAATAGGCTTGGATTTGGATCAAGTTATGTGCCTAAAAGTGTTGACAGGGTCTAGAAAATGCTTGCAGATCCCAATAGATAGATTGCACAAAAAACTCGCCACCAAAATGGGAGTGGGAGCAGGCAGTTACGCATGACCTTGTTATTGCTCACGGACGCGGTTACCGAGGCTTGAGATTATCAAACCGAGGAGTGCATAAGTGGATCTTGTGCAACTAAAACCGTCAAGGTCAAGAGTTTGCACGCTACCAAACTTCTTGCTCGGCTCTAACCTGTTCGCTTGAAGTGCGAACTCGGTACCGCGGCAAAAGGTAAGTGATTTACGATAGCGCAGATGTTCCATGCCTTGAATTGATCGGCTCTTCTAGACGAAATTACGGGGCGGCTAACCAATAGGCGTTGAGGCACAGCCCGTCGTCAAGTATAAGATTGAACTCATGACCATTTGCGTTCAATCGCCATATTTGTTCTCAACCTTTTGTTAGGTAGGATAGCAAGTGAGTTCGTCCCTTCCGAGAGCAATATCAGATTCGTATGATGCCGTTCACATCAACGACTTCGAAATTGTTACCCCCGTTGTTGACGGGAAATTGATTGGGTATCACATAAAGTGTTCAAAGTTATGACGATCAATCCGAACCCCACAGCAAGTCACTTCGTTAATGGAACTTATATTGACGACACCGATGGACAACCGATTGAGGTGATTTATCCCAGCACTGAGGCTTGCATTGCGACGATTAATGCGGCGACTTCGGAAGTTATCGAACGCGCGTTGGTATCAGCTGCGGCAGCACAAGCCGAGTGGGCGCAATGGAGCGGAACAGAACGCGGCCGTGTTTTGCGACGTGCTGCCGAAATCATGCGAGAACGCAATCATGAGTTAAGTGTACTTGAGACGTTTGACACTGGCAAACCCTATCAAGAGACGTCTGTTGCAGACGCAACCTCGGGTGCCGACGCTCTTGAATATTTCGGTGGAATAGCGGCGACCCTGACGGGCGAGCATATTCAACTCGCGGATGGGAATTGGGCCTATACACGGCGAGAACCTCTCGGTGTCTGCGCTGGGATTGGGGCTTGGAATTACCCAACGCAGATCGCATGTTGGAAAGCGGCTCCCGCGCTTGCTTGTGGTAATTCGATGATATTCAAACCGTCACAGACGACGCCTTTGTGTGCTCTCAAGGTCGCTGAAATCCTCTGTGAAGCGGGACTGCCCAGAGGGGTTTTTAACGTTATCCAAGGTCACGGGGACGTCGGCGAAGCGTTAATCTTAGATCCGCGTGTCGATAAAGTCTCCCTCACGGGTTCAGTACCGACGGGTTCAAAGGTCTATGCCGCCGCTGCTGCGAGCTTAAAGCATGTCACTATGGAACTCGGCGGAAAATCGCCTCTAATCATTTTTGGGGACGCTGACATCGAAAATGCCGTTTCGGGTGCGATTATGGGAAATTTCTATTCGTCTGGGCAAGTATGTTCGAACGGTACCCGTGTCTTTGTAGAACGGAAGATCAAAGATATTTTTCTCAAGCGGCTACAGGAGCGATTGACGTCTGTTGTTGTCGGTGACCCACAAGATCCGCTGACGAATTACGGTCCTTTGGTCAGCGGGCAGCAATTGGCGATTGTTCAAGACTTTGTGAGAAAGGGAATTGATGAGGGTGCAAGATTGGTTGCGGGAGGTTCGCGGTGCCAACGCGAAGGGTTCTTTATGCAACCAACAGTTTTTGCTGACGTCACGGACGATATGACAATTGCACGAGAAGAGATCTTCGGACCCGTCATGTCTGTTTTGGATTTTGAAACCGAGGAGGAAGTATTAGAGAGAGCCAATCGTACTGAGTTTGGACTAGCGGCGGGTGTATTTACGAGAGATTTGGCACGAGCGCATCGGATTATCGCCCAAATTGAAGCGGGAACGTGTTTTATCAATTCTTATAACGATGCGCCTGTTGAGGTGCCATTTGGTGGTATGAAATTGTCTGGCGTGGGTCGCGAGAATGCCCGTGCGGCGATCGAGCACTATTCGCAGTTGAAATCGGTATTTGTCCGCATGGGCGATTTGCCATCGCCATTTTGAGGCGGCGCACAAATTTGGAAGCGCGACTTGAAGTCAAGCAAATGCGATCAGTTTTCAGTGTAAACTTGAATTCTCTTGCGCCGGCGTTGAGAACGATGCCGCACCATGTTACGCCAGCGCGCCCCGTCTCTATCGCGTTGATCTGCCTCACATGGCCGCTCTGGCGTTGTTTTCGATGACAGTCATCTTGCCATCGTTGCCTAAAATGACCGAATGGCTTGAGATAAGCGACCAGTTGATTTTGCGCGTGGTGCCCACCTATCTCTTGTCAAATTTGTATGCGCAAAAACCTATCGCATCAATTGCCGTTCGCGCCAATGGACAAATTGAATAGCTGCTAGGCCGAGAGCGGCTGTGGTGAACATTAACCACAAGAGCGGCATAGCACCTGTCTCCGGGGCCAGTAAGATACCAGCTAGGGCACTCAGCGCCGCACCGCCACCAATCATCAGGGAACCACCTAGACCGGCAGCAGTGCCGGCAAGATGAGGGCGCACCGATAGCATACCCGCTGTCGCATTCGGCAAGGTCATACCATTGCCGATACCGACGAACGTCATGAAGCCGAAAAAAATATATACGTTGCCCTGTCCGTACAAAAAGATCAGCAGCAATATCATGAGGCCAGCGGCATTCACACCACAGCCCCAGAGAACCATTTGATTGATCCCAAATCGGATTGAGAACCGGCCCGAGAGAAAGTTACCGAAAAAATACCCGAGTGCTGGCGCACCAAAAAATATTCCCAACTGTGAACTTGAGAGACCAAATAACTCAGTACCGACAAACGGGGCACCGCCAAGATAGGCAAAAAATGCTCCCGATGATAGGGCTGCTGCGGCGGCATACCCCCAGAACCGCGGCGAGCGAAACAATTCTGGATACTCGCGAAATTGTTGAATGAGAGAGCGATCACTGGCAACCGCGGTTTCGCCAAGATCGGCTTGAATAAGCCAGATACACAAAACTCCGAGTAGAAACAGCGTCCAGAAACTTGCTTGCCAGCCCAGCCATTCGTCGAGGAAGCCGCCGATAGCAGGTCCGAGCATGGGCGCGATAGCCATACCCATCGTGACATATCCGATCATTGAGGCGGCTTGATCATCCATATACATGTCACGTACAACAGCGCGGCTAATGACCATGGTAACGGAGACGATGGCCTGCATCATACGAAACAGTAGAAAAATTGTCGCATTCGGGGCAAAAATACAGCCGAGTGTCGCGAGCAGAAAAAGGCCGACCCCCCACATGAGAACCGGTCTGCGTCCATATTTGTCTGATAGGGGTCCGATTACGAGTTGCAAGATCGCAGTTGCTGCGAAATAAACCGCTACCGATAGCTGTATGATACGATAGTCGGCATCAAAATAGAGAGCCATCTGCGGCAAGCTCGGCAAAAAAATATTCATTGCCAGTGCCGATAGCCCCGAAATGAGGATCAAGGTTGCGACATGGGGAGGAGAACTGCGATCCAAGAATCGGGTCGGACTTTGCATGTTTGTCATTAGTTTTGTGTATTTATTACTCACGAACTTGTCTATTCTTACCTTTCGAAAATTCCCGGAAGCATATGATCATGCGTTGTCGCAACCGACTATTGTTAAAGACCGCTCGTTAAAGTGCTGGGAACGAGTATCCAATTCTACTGTCCATGTGGCATGAGGTTTAAATGATGAATGATATTTTAACGGAATTAGAACTGCGTCGTGAGACAGCACGGCAGGGCGGTGGACCGCAGCGAACCGTTGCGCAGCACGGGCGCGGGAAGCTAACGGCCCGCGAGCGGTTAGAGTTGCTGCTTGATGAGGATAGTTTTGAAGAGTTTGACATGTTTGTCGTCCATCGTTGTATTGACTTTGGCATGGAGAAGCAACGGCCTTCTGGCGATGGAGTCGTAACCGGATGGGGAACCATAAACGGTCGCCTTGTTTATGTGTTTTCGCAAGATTTTCGTGTTCTTGGTGGGTCGGTATCAGCAACCCACGCACAAAAAATTTGCAAAGTCATGGATATGGCGATTCAAAATGGTGCGCCGATTATTGGACTGAATGACTCGGGCGGGGCTCGCATTCAAGAGGGGGTCGACTCACTTGCTGGTTATGGCGAAGTCTTTCAACGCAATATTGAAGCATCCGGGGTTATTCCTCAAATCAGTGTCATTATGGGACCTTGCGCTGGTGGTGCCGTTTACTCGCCAGCAATGACCGACTTTATTCTAATGGTTAAAGATTCGTCCTACATGTTTGTTACGGGCCCTGACGTGGTAAAGACCGTCACCAATGAGCAGGTTACGGCAGAAGAATTGGGCGGGGCCAAGACTCATACACGCAAGTCCTCGGTCGCTGATGCCGCTTTTGAAAATGATGTCGAGGCTCTACAGCAAGTACGCCGGCTGTTTGATTTTCTGCCGCTCAACAATCGATCCAAGCCACCAACTCGGCCAGTTTTTGATGACCCAGAACGATACGAGATGTCGCTGGATACGCTCTTGCCCGATAATCCGAACCAGCCCTATGATATGAAGGAACTGATTATAAAGGTTGCGGATGAAGCGGATTTCTTTGAGATCCAAGAAGAATTTGCGAAGAATATTATCACGGGCTTCATTCGTCTGGAAGGACATACGATTGGCGTTGTTGCTAACCAGCCTCGAGTATTGGCGGGCGTTTTAGATATCGATTCGGCCCGCAAGGCAGCTCGTTTTGTTCGCTTTTGTGATTGTTTCGAAATTCCGATCTTGACCTTGGTCGATGTGCCCGGCTTTCTGCCCGGAACAGGCCAAGAGTATGACGGTGTAATTAAACATGGTGCAAAGCTCCTGTTTGCATACGGAGAGGCTACTGTACCAAAGGTGACGGTCATCGTGCGAAAAGCGTACGGCGGTGCGTATGTTGTTATGGCGTCCAAGCACCTTCGAGGCGACGTCAATTATGCTTGGCCGATGGCAGAAATTGCCGTCATGGGAGCTCGCGGAGCCGCTGAAGTTATTCATCGCTCCGATCTCAAAAATCCAGATCGAATTGCGCAACATACCGCCGCGTACGAGAAGCGCTTCGCCAATCCCTTTGTAGCCGCCGAGCGAGGTTTTATTGACGACGTGATACGCCCGCACTCAACGCGAAAACGAGTGGCAAGGGCATTTGAGACTTTGCGCAGTAAGCAGACAAAAACCCCATGGAAAAAGCATGACAATATTCCTCTCTAAGTAGACAATGAGCGATAGGGAGTATTGTTGCTGTTAACGCAGTTGATCCTTGGAATTCGCTGTGCGCGTTACTGTCGCGTCGCTCAATGCCTTTCGAAGAGCATCGAAGTCTTCTGGACGGCGGCCGTTTCATTCTTTGTCATGATGTTGCCCAATGGATGATGATGAAATAGTGCTGCCGTTCACTTTGCTGATTTAGAACTCTGGCAAATTTTAGCGTTGCTCTGGTTTTATCGCTCTAAACCAGACTAACAGCGCCAGTTGTGCTATTGTGCTCGCTCTTTCGCATTCAGAGAGGCTGTAATTGCGCGTTTTCCCTATCGATGCACCGAGTCGAACATTGGTATCTTGGTTCAATCCACTACTCTCATTTAGGCTGGCGCGAGCGTGACCTTTTGCCATTTGCATACGCTCTTGAGAGCAGCCATTTGTTTCGGTGTCGATACGCTGTTTGCAAGCAACAGCAATTTTGCTTCTTGTATTCTAATCGGTTGCCTTTTTGATTCGTTATCGGTAGAAGGCTCACAAAGGTGGAAAATTGACCTTATTTTATCGTCAAAAAAACGTCTGATCTGAGTCGTTCTTTTTTGAATTCTAATCAGGAGATACAGATGTCAAAGAGCATCAAATTGATTACTGTTGCTGGCCTTCTCGCGGTTCTTGCCGCGTGTCAAGCTCCGATGGAAGAAATGGCACCCGAGCCTATCTCCGAGGAGCCCATGGAAATGACCAAGCACGGTTAGTTTTTCATGCGGGGGGAGTGCATAAACTCCCCCCGTGTTTATTCTCCACAAGAACGTGTCAATCATTGGTGTATGATCAAGCATAAGGGCTTTCCGTCCCGCTTAGCAGGTACCAATTACCAATTCACTATTCGTCGTGCGAATCCGCACGGTGCTACAAGATTGAAGAGTCGTGAGCGCTTTAGTGACCGTCGCGTAGCGGATGTGCGTGCTGACCACGGCTTCTTGGCGGCTCTTTGGGAGCATTTTTCCGATCAGCCTTTTCAGCGGGGAAACCTTGATGCAGGTCGGTTGAGCTGGCTATTCGGTCGTGAGGTGATTCCTGCCGAGGATCCTTTTGATCCAAAAAATTATAGAGCATTGCTCGTGATAAACCTCCGCGTCGCACGACAGACATATCCACAAATCTTTGAAGGCTCGCCGATTTAACCAGTAGGTACGCGAACCGCGAGTTGTTCACAGCCAAATCTAAACACGAATTTATCACGTCTATACGCTGGGATTCTGCGTTCCGCTGTTGCGCACCGAACCCGTCGAAGTAGGCGTGGTAGAAGTTTGTTGTCTCACCTTTCTCAAAGCTCGCGTCCTCCCATTCCTTTGAGAAGGCCGCGGCAGCTGACGTTGCGGACGGCGAATTCAGCTTCGGATCGGCGCATCCGCTTGCATGGGTATTCATTACCCTCTTTCCTCTATTATCGATGGTCGTGGTTTCAGTTAACGTCCAAGACGGTGCCGGTTCCCCAATCACCGTCTCGACCCCTCCCTTGAGCAATTGGGTCTTGATCTATTCGAAGCGGAACTTCCGCTTGTTCGCACCTTTAAGGAGTTCTTTTACCGTATTCGGCGCATACTCAAGGGTATGAAATGTATGCAAGATGTTGGTCTTCTCCTTGTTGACGAGAGGGCTTTGACGACTTTCTTGATCCGACGCACTCCATCGAAAATGACACTAACCTCTTTGGCTTGATAAGCACCGGTGCGATGTAAGTGACGATCAAGACGCTGGCCAAGCCCAGAGTCTTCGGTCCGCCTGCCAGGCGACCGCGAAACCGAAATTCCCCGAAACAATGCCCGGTCCGATCCAATACGGTATCGGGCTATAATCCTACCTCATTACCTGGTTGCTCGCCATACGCTGTCTTTGCGCCGGGCCGTCGCACGCGTGTTCACGGTGCTTGGTCACCACAATTAAAAGCTCATCGAATTACTCGTGGGGTCGGTGATAAAGAAAGCGGCTATATAACGTCATCAGCATCAGAAAAAAATCTTGCACGTTCCAACACATAGGATAGACCGCAAACACCTGCCCTTAAACCGGGGTAGTTACAAATGAAGTAGATGGGCAGTATAATGTTTAAAAAAATTCTAATCGCGAATAGAGGTGAGATCGCTTGTCGAGTCATCAAGACTGCCCAAAAAATGGGGATACCTACAGTTGCTGTCTACTCAGAGGCGGATCACCGCGCCCTACATGTTCAGATGGCCGATGAGTCGGTGCTGGTTGGACCGCCCACAGTCAGCCAATCCTACATAAACATTGAGCGCGTTGTGCAGGCTGCCCTAGATAGCGGTGCTGACGCCGTTCATCCCGGCTATGGATTTCTGTCCGAGAATGCCAAGTTTGTGGAAGCTCTGGTTGCACACGACATTTCTTTCATTGGTCCTCCTCAAAACGCAATTGAAGCAATGGGCGATAAAATAACCTCAAAGAAGATCGCAATTGAGGCCAATGTCAACACGGTTCCCGGTCACATTGGCCTGGTCGAAACGGCAGAGGAAGCCGCGGAAATCGCTCAAGGGATTGGATTTCCGGTGATGATCAAGGCGAGTGCCGGCGGCGGTGGTAAAGGTATGCGGGTCGCTCGGTCTCGACAAGACGTCTACGAAGGGTTCGAGTCCTCTCGTAACGAAGCGGCAAATGCTTTCGGGGATGACCGAATCTTTATCGAGAAGTTTGTTTCAAGACCCCGCCATATCGAAATTCAAATACTATTCGACCAGCATGGTAACGGGATTTTTCTCGGTGAGCGTGAGTGTTCGGTGCAGAGACGCAACCAAAAGGTAATCGAGGAAGCGCCGTCACCATTCTTGGATCAAAGCACTCGGGAGGCGATGGGGAATCAAGCTGTCGCGCTCGCGAAGGCGGTAAACTATTCCAGCGCGGGCACCGTCGAATTCATTGTGGACGAAAACCGCGATTTTTTCTTTCTCGAGATGAACACAAGGCTCCAAGTCGAACATCCCGTAACCGAACTGATTACCGGCATTGATTTAGTGGAGCAAATGATACGCATAGCGGCTGGCGAGAGTTTGCCGCTAAAACAAGAGGATGTGGAGCTCAAAGGATGGGCGATTGAGAGCCGTCTTTACGCGGAAGATCCCTATCGCAACTTCATGCCGTCAATTGGCCGACTGAAACGCTATCGTCCGCCAACAGAAGTCGCGGCTGGCCCCATGATTGCGAACAAGACCTGGCATAATGCTCCCGCAGTTGGTGAGATTGCCGTTCGTAATGATACGGGCGTCTATGAAGGGGGCGATATTAGCATGCATTACGACCCAATGGTCGCAAAGTTGTGCACTTGGGCACATGATCGTACGACAGCTCTCGCAGCAATGCGTGAGGCACTCGACAATTTTGAGGTTGAGGGAATTGGCCACAATTTACCGTTTATTTCGGCGGTGATTGATCACCCGGACTTCATTTCTGGAGACATAACCACGCAGTTCATCGCTGAGCATTATGCGGAAGGATTCACGGGGGTAGACCTGCAGAAAGATGACTTGCGACAGACGCTAGCGGCTTGTCTGGCTATGCACCATACGGCCGAAGTTCGTCGAACCGAGGTGTCGGGACGCTTGGGAGGGCATCGACGGCGAGTCGGTGATAGTTGGGTGGTGCTGGCTCAAGGAGAGCAATTCGCTCTCTCAATCAAAAAGCACAACGACGTTTTCTTGGTCACTTTTGCTGATGGCGAAATATACGAAGTGGTCAGCGACTGGACGCCAGGTGACAGTCTAGCGCAAGCTAGCGTTAATGATCTTAGTATTGCGCTTAAAGTTGACAAGATGATCTGCGGTTTTCGTATTCGCTATCAAGGTGCAGATTTCCCAATTCAAATTTTGGCGCCGAGACAAGCGGAACTCAGTGCGCTCATGCCTGAAAAACAGGCTCCAGATACGTCAAATATGCTCATCTGTCCGATGCCTGGATTAATCACTCGTATCGAAGTGGCGGTCGGGCAAGAAGTGCAAGACGGCCAAAATCTATGTACCGTAGAAGCAATGAAGATGGAGAATATTCTGCGGGCGGAGCGCAAGGGTATCGTGGCCAAGATTAACTCGTCCGTTGGCGATAGCCTTGCGGTTGACGAAGTCATTATGGAATTCGAGCCAGCCTGAGCATCGACCGCTTTTGAGCCATTTTTCTACCCAAGAACAGTCTTGGTTTCAGAGACTCTCGTTCAAAAACAGGCAGTGCCAAATTATTGATCGCCGCGACGCGAACGAATTTCCTGCTGACGCAACGGCATTTTGTCGATAGATCGCGACAGGTCCCTTACACTCCAAGGAAAAGGTTTGCGAAGATATACTGTTCCATCTTTACCAACCAATACTAGCATGAAACTTCTTGGTCGCAATTTTCGGCGCACAGGGGAAAGTGCGCTGGCGTTGGTGTCGGTAAGCACGACGACATCGCGCTCAATCAAGTCATCGATTTGTGCTTCAATCAAATCGATTTGCTCGGAGAAGCGCGGGTCAGCAGCCTCGTCAGCAAATACAACCAGGGCTCGTTTGTTCCACTTGAACTCGGACAAATCCGAGTCACCTGCTGGTCGAATGGTATCTTCTTCCGCAGTTGCGGGTAGGTCCGTTCCGATGGCAACCGTTGCAACTAAGGTCGCAAATATAACGAATAAATAATGCCACATAAAGAAAGCCTTAATGGAACAAAGCAAAAGTTCAGAATCATCAATTTTTGCTCGACTGAGATCACTAAGCGAGGTTTAGTTTGTGATAATCCAAAATATCAACATAGTGCCCACAAGAATTGTATCCAAGAGCAAATCTAGCCGTTAACGCCTGCCGGCACCAGTAGACCCGCAAGATGGGGCTCGCGAATTTGGCGGTATTGTGAGATTGTCACACTTAGCACCGTCAGTTCAAGGTGCCTTATATCGTATTAGCTGCCGATTGGATCACAACCGCTTTTTCTTTCGCGCATAGACCCAGGGGGTAGAGCTTTACGCATGGCAGACCAGTATAGCTGTGGTATAAGGCGCAAGAAAAGCTGCTGCATCATTCGCCGAATTAGTCGACTTTGTAAACCGGCTGAACAGATTGAGAGACGCTAAGGGGATCGATTATGAACTCTGACTTGAGTAAATGGGAATCGCTTGCCAAACAAGAACTGCGCGGTAAGTCGCTAGAAGATTTAACTTGGCACACTCTCGAAGGGATACCCGTAAAGCCCGTCTATTCCGGTTTAGACACGAAGAATATTCCATACCTTGACAGTCTGCCGGGTGAACCTCCGTTCACCCGCGGCGTAAAGGCAACAATGTATGCCGGACGTCCTTGGACAATACGGCAGTATGCGGGGTACTCTACGGCCGAAGAGTCGAATTCTTTCTATCGGCAAAATTTAGCTGCTGGTCAACAAGGGGTGTCGGTGGCTTTTGATTTAGCAACTCACCGTGGTTACGATAGCGATCACCCAAGAGTACAGGGTGATGTCGGCAAGGCGGGAGTAGCGATCGATTCTGTTGAGGATATGAAAATCCTTTTTGACGGCATCCCTCTCGACAAAATATCGGTCTCCATGACAATGAACGGTGCGGTAATTCCCGTGCTTGCAAACTTCATTGTCGCGGGTGAAGAGCAGGGTCACGATCCGTCAAAATTGTCGGGGACGATTCAAAATGATATCTTGAAGGAGTTCATGGTGCGAAACACTTACGTATATCCACCGGAACCATCAATGCGCATTGTTGCCGATATCATTGAATACACAGCCGCTCATATGCCGAAATTCAATTCGGTGTCGATCTCGGGATATCATATGCAGGAGGCAGGCGCGAATCTTGTGCAGGAACTAGCTTACACCCTCGCGGACGGGCGAGAATATGTGCGAACGGCTCTTGCACGGGGCATGGATGTTGATCAATTCGCGGGGCGTCTGAGTTTTTTCTTTGCAATTGGAATGAATTTCTTCATGGAAGTAGCAAAACTGCGGGCAGCGCGTCTGCTGTGGCATCGAATTATGACCGAGTTCTCGCCCAAGAAGCCAAAGTCATTGATGCTGCGTACGCATTGCCAGACTTCGGGAGTGAGTTTACAAGAGCAGGATCCCTACAATAACGTTGTTCGCACAGCCTACGAAGCCTTGGCAGCCGTTTTAGGTGGAACCCAATCACTGCACACCAATGCGTTAGATGAAGCGATTGCTCTACCCAGCGACTTTTCGGCACGAATCGCCCGCAACACGCAGCTGATTTTGCAGGAAGAAACCGGAATTACGCAAGTGGTTGATCCACTTGCAGGCTCTTACTACGTCGAGAATCTCACGCATCAAATTGCCGAGTCGGCGTGGGCACTGATAAAGGAAGTTGAAGCGATGGGCGGAATGACCGCAGCCGTCACAGCTGGCATTCCGAAGCTAAGAATTGAAGAAACAGCAGCAGCTCGACAAGCGATGATCGACAACGGCGTGGAGGTTATCGTCGGCGTCAACAAATATCACCAAGAGCATGAGGATCCGATTGATATTCGTGAGATTGATAATCACGAGGTGCGGCAGAAGCAAATCGATCGGCTTAAGGCGATTCGCGACAATCGTGATCCGAAGGCAGTTGAAGAGGCCCTTGCTGATTTGCGCAGACAGGCGGCAGAGGGGGGAAACCTGCTAACGGCCGCCATTGTTGCGGCCCGCGTGCGAGCGACGGTTGGAGAGATTAGTTCGGCATTGGAAGCAATATTTGGCCGTCATCGCGCAGAGGTTCAAACCTTATCGGGGGTTTACGGGGCGGCAAATGACGGTAATTCGGAATTTGCTGCGATCCAGAGCGAAGTTGAGGCATTTGCGGAACAAGAGGGACGCCGTCCAAGAATGCTCGTCGTGAAGATGGGTCAGGATGGTCATGACCGCGGCGCAAAGGTTATAGCGACGGCCTTTGCTGACATTGGCTTTGATGTTGACGTCGGCCCCTTATTTCAAACGCCAGAGGAAGCGGCACGAGATGCAATCGACAATGATGTTCATGTTGTGGGAATTTCATCTCAAGCGGCAGGTCACAAAACACTTGCACCCCAACTGGTACAGGCTTTATCCGATGCCGGTGCTGAGGATATTATTGTGATTTGCGGGGGCGTTATTCCGCAACAGGATTACGAATTTTTGAAGAACGAGGGGATCAAAGCTATTTTTGGGCCTGGTACCAATATTCCGCATGCTGCTCATGAGATTTTGCGCCTAATTCGTGAACTGCGACCGATGATGTAGTGTATTGAGCGGCGTATCACGGGGTGAGGTGGTGAACATTTAATTGACGTATGAGTTATTGAGTGAACTGTATTATATGTTTTGAATCGCGGAGATCTTGAATCGTTTGGAGGGCGCCCAATTGGCCTGATATTCAGAATGATACTGGCCACGACCAAAACGATAGTTTTTTGGCATTTTGCAAATCCCCATGGCAAAGATGTCGAGCAAACGGCTAGATAAGTTCTGGAATTGTGGTACTCATAGCCTCAAATTGGCTTCGTTTTTCTGTCCCTTAAAAAATTATGTCTCTATGGTCTCGGATAACGCAAGCACTTACTGCTCTAGCGCAGGGTGAGAGCCTTGCGCAGATTTTTGACAAGTTACGGTTACCGCCAGAACGCAGTGTTGGGTTTGCGATTGCCATTATTGCGTTAGCTGCCAAAATGGCAAAAGCTGACGGGCAGGTTACCCGCGATGAAGTCAGAGCTTTTCGAGAAGTATTTCATATCGGGCGCGAGGATGAGGCGGGGGCGGCAAGAGTCTTCAATCTCGCCCGTCAAGATGTTGCTGGTTATGAAAATTACGCCTCTAAAATTGCTCGCTTGTTTCGCGATGATCCACGCTCACTTCAGGACCTCATGGAGGGATTGTTTCACATCGCCATGGCGGACGGCTTTTACCATCCGAACGAAGACGGCTTTCTCCACACGGTCGCAAGAATCTTTGGTTTACCAGAGCCCGTATTTCGGTCTATCCGCGCTCGTTTTGTTCCCGACACTGATCCAGATCCCTATACGGTACTCGGAGTTACCACTGATATGCCGCTCGACCAGATTCAATCTATCTGGCGCCGCTTAGTGCGTGAGAATCATCCCGACCAGATGATTGCCCGCGGTGTCCCCATTGAAGCGATCAAATTAGCGGAAAAGCGGATGGTTGACATCAATAACGCTTGGGATGCGATTGTCGGTTCTCGTCCCACGGCAGACACGCGGTAGTGGTATTTCGAAAGGTTGCAGTTTTTCGCGAAAGCGAGTAGTGCATTGACATTGATAGAATGCCGCATTGTGCAGTTCGTGGTCATTCGTCGACGCATCATCTGCAATTCTTGGGTACGAACATAGCGCACTTGGAGTTTAGAAGGCTGCCGTATCTGTACCGTTCAAATTGGGTTGGGAAATCAAGAGCAACGAGGCCAGAGAATGATACATCCTGCAAAACTCCTTTTGATCCTCTGCCTTGTGTTTGGCTTTGGCAACAGCACGGTCGCCGACAGTGCTGAATCTGAATCAACTGGGAATAATGCCGCGCTGAGAAGCCACAAGGCAATCTCAGATCATGGCAATAATCGCTTGCAATTCTATCAAGTGCACAGTGATAACCCAAGGGAGTGGGCGGACAGATTCAGTCTCGGTCTTGAAGATTTTCTTTCAAAAATGGGACCAGCGATTGAACAATTTCTTGATCAAGTTGAAGATTGGTCTGCCTACCAGTTACCCGAATTCTTGCCAAACGGCGATATCATTATTCGGAGAAGGATACCAAAAACGCCTGATGATGCCGATCAAGGGTTTGACGATCCGCCGGGAGCTATTGATCTGTAGACCAAGAACTCTTGACTTTGACGCTGGCGTTGAGCGCTGTTGCCAAAGATAAGAGCCGTGCCTGTGCAACTTCGCCATAGAGCGGTTTTGCAGTTTTTGAAATTCGCAACTCAAGTAGTTTTTTGCGCGGTTTCCAGCGCAGCTGTCCGATCGACATATTGGGCTGCATTGAGAACATTGCGCCGAACCGCATGGCCTTACCGAGAACCTCTGCTCGCAGTTGCTCCCGATCGTTCAGAAGGTAGGAAAGTTCGTCAAAGCGCGTTCCTTCACGGCGATTGCGATATCGGTGCAGCAGGGCAAGTCCCAAATAAACCCTTTCACTGTGTTTCAACCCGCCCAGATTCGCACGGGTTGCATTGTCAAAGCACGTCTCCGCTCTGTATACCGGATGCGCTCTCCAACTAACGTCGTGTAGTAAACAAGCGGCCTTGATTAATCGTAATTCGGCGGGGGTTGATTTCCCAAAAAGCGGCAAAACGAATTGAAACAAGCTACGACCAAAACCCGGCATACGAGCGTCTTTGCTCTCAGCGAAGCGACACGCTTCAATGAGCGGGTCTCGGTCGCGCACTGCCTGCGGCATTATTTCATAAAGCATACCCTCGCGGATACCGTAACTTGAGATCGCGATGTCTTTTGGGCGAAACTTTCGAACCAGGTATCGCAGAACCTCAATAGCGTAGGGCACCAAGCTCATACGAGCGCTTGATAAGCCGCATGTAATTCTGACCTCTTCCAAATCATTTGATGCGAGGTATTTGGCGGTGGCCGCAACTGACGTCGCTGACATTCGGTATTCGTGGAGAACATGAAGCGGATATTGTCGGCGCTCCATATCTATTCGGGCAATCGCTCGCCACGAACCGCCCACCAAGAATAGTCGATCGCGCTGCAGGCCAAATTGCTCCGCAAGCGCGTCAACCGTTTGTTTGATAAACGCCTTCTTGGCTTTTTTTCCGCCCTTCAAGTCGCGAAGTTTTAAGGGGCCAAGATTGGATGTGGCTCGTCGCCCAACTTCACCTTCGCGGATTTCTGCCAGTTCCATTGACGAGCCGCCGATATCACAGACCAGACCGAAAGATCCAGGCCAGCCGAGCAGTACCCCTTGGGCCGAAAGTCGCGCTTCTTCTTCACCGCTCACAACGCGTAGGAGTAGTCCGGTCTCTTTCTTCACCTGCTGGCAGAATTGATCGCCGTCTTGCGCATCGCGAATGGCAGCGGTTGCGATTGCGGTCAAAGCCGGTAGCTCCATTCCTTCTGCTAAGAGTTGAAAGCGTTTGATCGCGGCAAGAGCTCGTACGCGTCCTTCTTGGTTCAAGATGCCCGTTTCGGCTAGTCCTTCACCGAGAGCACACATAATTTTTTCGTTGAAGAAATAGGCCGGGCTGCGAGCCGCACCGTTGAACACGACCAATCGAACTGAGTTTGAACCTACATCGACAACCCCAACGCGGGCTAATCTTCGCACGGAAGGGTCATCAAAAAGCGGCTTCCCAAACGGGCTCCAGTCGGGTTGAGTTTGGTCAGAAGCTTTCGTCATTTAATACCCCTAATACCCGGCGTTCTGTCAGAATATGCTGCGAGAATTACGATCGCTAACCCTCGGCATGAGTTAACTTCGGCACATCCGCGGCGCCCGCAGAACCGCGTCCTGATAAAGAGGGATTTTCCATAAAAAACCGGTGGCAGTTAAAAGCGAAGCCAGAGTCTTCTGTTGACGCTCGAACAAAACTACCGTCCGCCTGCATGATCCAGCTTTGGGCAACATCAGCTAGGTTAGCGGCCAAGATTTGACTGACAATTTGTGCTTTCACGGTTGCGTTATGAATCTCAATTAATGTTTCTACTCTTCGGTTTAGATTGCGACCCATCCAGTCAGCTGACGATATCAAAACTCTGGCTTTGCGCGATGGCAGACCGGCGCCATTGGCGAAGCAAACGATACGGGAATGCTCTAAGAACCGACCGATGACAGATTTTACTCGAATGTTGTCACTTAAACCTTTGATGCCGGGTCGTAGACTACATATTCCCCGAATGACCAGACTAATTTTGACGCCAGCTTGACTAGCAGCATACAAGGAATCGATGACCTCACTATCGACTAGCGAGTTCATCTTCGCCCAGATTTCAGCAGGTCTTTCGGCCTTGGCGTGCGCGACTTCACCTGCAATCATTTCGAGCAGGCTTGATTTAAGGGATAGTGGTGAGATTGAAAGATTTTCAAGTGAGTCTGGTTGGGCATAGCCTGAGAGATAGTTGAAGACTTTAGTGGCATCTCGTCCGAGTGCCTGATCGCAGGTGAACAGACTCAGGTCGGTATAGATTCGAGCGGTAATTGGATGATAATTACCAGTGCCATAGTGGGTGTAGGTTATCAGATTATCCCCTTCTCTTCTTACGACCGTTGAGATTTTGGCGTGTGTCTTTAGATCCATAAAGCCATACACAACATGGGCACCCGCTCGCTCTAGTCGTCGCGACTGGCGGATATTCGCAGCTTCATCGAAGCGCGCCTTTAGTTCGACGAATGCGGTGACGGATTTACCGTCCTCGGCAGCCTCGCACAGGGCTTCGACAATCGGTGATTCGTTAGAGGTGCGATACAGGGTTTGTTTGATTGCGACGACACTTGGGTCGCGCGCCGCCTGTTGGAGGAAGCGAACAACCATATCGAAGGTCTCATAGGGATGATGCAAGAGCATATCTTTGCGTCGGATTGCCGCAAACATATCGCCGTCGTGATCTTGCACTCTTTCTGGTACCCGTGGAGAAAATGGTGGCCAGAGTAAATCCGGACGGGTGTCTAGAACGAGGGCACTCAGGTCGGCAATGCCGATCATCCCATCCATTTCGACGAGTTCATCATGTTCTACTCGCAACTGCTCCATGATCAGTGCTTTAAGTCGTTTCGGAGCGCCCGCCGAGTAGGTCATTCTGATAACTTCTCCTCGACGCCGTCGTTTGAGAGCGACCTCAAATTCACGCACGAGGTCTTCCGCCTCTTCCTCCACTTCTAGGTCGCTGTCGCGCAGAATGCGGAAGGCAAAATGCGACTTAACCCGATAGCCAGGAAACAAATTCTCGATCTTCAGCAAGAGTAAATCTTCGAGCGGTAGAAACCGATGATAACCTATGGTTGCCGGTAATTCGATGAAGCGCTCAATCTGATTGGGTATCGGGAGTAAGGCCTGCAGGGGTCTCTTGTCGCGAGTGCGTTCGAGCTGAAGGACCAGCGAAAAGCCGTTGTTTGGCAAGAATGGAAAAGGATGGGCTGGATCAATCGCTAGCGGTGACAACACCCCAAAGACCTTATGCAAGAATACCTCATCCAAATACTCTTGGTCAGCCTTCTTGATTGCGTTGGTCTGCACTATCGAAATACCCTCGTGTTCCATTTCCGCACGCAAGGTCGCTAACACCTTTTGCTGTTGTGACATCAGCTTGAGAGCATCTTCTCGAACGAGCGCGAGTTGTTGACTAGCAGTTAATCCGTCTGCTGCCGGAGTTGGATTGCCAGAGTTGGCGAGCCCACGAAGCCCGGCGACGCGGACGGTAAAGAATTCATCCAAATTTGTTGCTGAAATTGACAAAAACCGTAGCCGCTCCAACAGCGGTACTCGGGGATTCTCTGCTTCTTCAAGCACGCGCCAGTTAAAGCCCAACCAACTTAATTCGCGGTTATAAAATCGATCATGGCTCGAAGCATCCAAGGTCGGAATATCCTGTGCCTTTGGAAATCCATATTTTAGGAAATCAGCGTGCGTCATATTGTTTTGGAGACCATCTTGTGACAACGGAAAAATGTGGATCGGTTTTGACCGCAACCTTGATCGAATGATTTGCTCTTATGTTATCCATACGAGCCATAAAAACTCGCTCTTTAGGGCGAGGATATACGGCGCAATGTTGTTTGAAATGTTTTTTGTTGCGGTTCTTGATGTTTAAGACATTTGCGAGTGGGCAAGTATACCGATGTACAAAGACTTTCGAGCTGTGTTGTAGAAACGACAGATTAACGAAAACCAAGTAATCGGCGTGGCAACTCTGAAGGTCCAATTAAGTGAAGGCGGCACGGCTATCCGTCTCTGCTTGTGGAGGCTTGCGTAAGACGAGCATATTGCTTGCTGCAGCCGATGAAGCAAGAAGCCTGTCATTTAGGCGGGGAGTAGTCACTCCTCTGTATTGGTGCTAGGGAAGAACTGTCGTACGAAACCGCGCGTTACAGTACGCTGTTGCGACAAAGCCGCAGCGTCCACTTTTGCAACAATTTTCTGCGCTGCTTCATAAGAGCGCTCCATGCGCGTGAGTAGGAAAGGAATGACGTCAGGTTTTGGCGCTAATTGGCGATCAAGAAAGAGTTTGGCGAGAATTGCCGCCAACAAGGCATCGTCTGGCGGACCAAGCGAAATCGACTGCGCGGCGTTTATTCGACTTTGTAAGTCGGGCAAAGAAAGGTTCCAGTGAAATGCGGTGCCGCGGCCAGTCAGCAATAAATTATGACCTGAGGCCTGCAATTGATTAAAGAGATGAAACAGGGCCGCAAGCACTGGTTGGTCTCTTGATATTTCTGGAACATCCTCAACGGCTATCGAACCACGGGCAAGTCTTGGAACATCATCGGTGCGAAGACCACGAGCTTTAAGTATCTGACCGTTAGTTCGCCTTGCCCACATGTGAACGAGATGCGTTTTTCCCGCACCAGCTGGACCTGTCAACACGCAACTCGTCCCGTTCTCTTCCGAGAATCTCTTTATGTGAGTGACGGCGTTAGCATTGGATGGTGAGACAAAAAAGTTGCTATGATCTAAGGCCTCTCGGTGGGGCAATTCAAAATTTAGTTGATACAAGTTTAGGGTTCTTCTCGATCCGATAAGCCTCGATAGAGGCGGCTTTCAGTATATTGCGACAGGCCAAATTTGGTAATGACACCGAGCGCCGCGGCGACGGGAACGGCCACGAGTAAACCAATAAATCCAAATAATGCTCCAAAGACACTAAGTGCCACCAAGAGCCACACCGGATGCAGTCCGACCGAACTCCCGACTAGGCGCGGGGTGAGAATATTTCCCTCAATGATTTGTCCAACGAGAAAGATACCCGCTACTAGACCAAGCGATATCCAATCTCCCCAGAACTGAAATAGGCCCAATCCAATCGCCAAAACACCGCCCAGTAGTGCGCCAAGGTAGGGAATAAAGGTAATGAGTCCGGCGAA
The DNA here is from genome assembly GCA_026709985.1 of Aestuariivita sp. GTDB lineage: Bacteria > Pseudomonadota > Alphaproteobacteria > Rhodobacterales > Rhodobacteraceae > JAPORY01. The sequence continues at coordinate 98,009 of JAPORY010000036.1, forward strand.
AAACCCCACCACGAGCCCGAATTGTAAGCCGACAAGCATTAAGGAGATGGCATAATAGGTGCCGAGAATCAAACACACGGTACCCATACCCCGAACAAAAGAAGCCATTGTTTGATCGATTTCAGCAGCAAGGCGTCGCACGATTGGCGCATGATCGCGAGGTAGCAGATCATCGACTCGCGCCGTTAAACGATCCCAATCAAGCAACATGTAGACGGCAACGACCGGCACGATAACGAGTAGGAAAAGAAAATTTAGAAAAGAGGCTGCGGAGTTAATGATTGGATCTAAAAGTGCGTCGCCGCGTCGTTGAATAATTTCGCCCAAAGAAAGCAGTGTTTGTCGAAACAGGGATGACTCATCCAACAGCGACGGGAACCGTTCCCGTAAGAAGGCTTGCAAATTATCGAAGAGTTGCGGGGTAACTTCGAATAATTGTGTTGTCTGGGCGAGCAACGCGGGAATGATCACTAGCGCAATCAATACGAACGTTACTAAGCTGATCACGGCGATTAAGGCAGTTGCCAAAATGCGAGACAGGCCAATGGCCTCAAGACGATCTGCTACGGGATCAAGAAAGTAGGCGATAGCCCCGCCAATCACGAAGGGCATGAGGACATCACCCAGAAACCACAAGGTCAACGTCAGTGCAACGAATACGCCCCCCCAGTATTGCAACTGAACCTTTACTGGAAGGGCCATAGGGTAGGTTCCTCGCTAAACTCTGGGAATTCCAGGCACATTGCGGGTTATGACATCGTGAAGCTTTGTCTTGGGGCTTCGTATCATACTACGCAGGCTACTTCCAGTCTCCTCACCGCGCTACAAAAAAATCCGCCTAGTGTGTAAATTTTACTTGACAAGTATTATTGCCTAATTTTATTGACATTATGAGAGATGGTTTGATGCAGTCAATTGGCTGTATGGGATCAGCGGGGGTGGAGATTACAACACAACCGATTTTTATCCTAACGACATTTTGCCCATGCATTTGGAGGGAAAAATTATGAATGAAAGCGATCTCAATAAAGTTTGGCCGACGGGGTTAACGCTCCGGGAGGCTGAAGAGGTACACAGTTACCTCATTGATGGCACGCGGGTGTTCGGTGTGATTGCGTTACTTGCGCACATCCTTGTTGCCGTCACCACACCGTGGCTAGGATAGGAGGCCGCCATGAATAATTCGAAAATATGGTTGGTCGTCAAACCAACAGTGGGTGTCCCGATCTTCCTGTCGGCGGTAGCCATTGGGTCATTTGCGGTCCATGTGGCCGTTCTTTCCAACACGTCGTGGGTGTCGGATTTCCTCAAAGGTGACCCCATGGGAACAGCTGCTGGTAATGCTGCTCTCGAACGGGATGCTGCAACATCGCATGCGTCTTATGATGCAACGTCGTTGGACGGCAAGGCGGTGCTTGTTACCCTGCCAGATGGAACTCAGGCGCGCGCGATTATTGAGATGCCGAAAGTGCTAGCGTCAACGCGTTCGACAACGCTTCCTGACGGTTAACCGCACGGAACCTCATGACTGTGAGGTTAATGATCTGACCCGTGCAAAAGCGCACGGGTCAGACAATCTGTCGAAATAAATTAGGGCGTGGCAGTTCGTCGACTGAGGAGTTGCGTGGTGTTTGATTACAGAGCCTTTGTCTATCACCGCATGGCTCGAATTGCGCCCAAATATCTTCCCTTTGCCGATGTTGCGACGGACGAAGTTCCGCTGAGCCGTCTGCTGCGGCTATCGTTATTTCAGGTCACGGTTGGCATGGCCCTTGTATTGATGGCCGGGACTCTCAACCGTGTAATGATTGTCGAGTTAGGGGTACCAGCATCTTTAGTTGCGGGTATGCTGGCATTGCCCCTAATTTTCGCACCATTTCGAACCCTAATCGGGTTTAAATCCGATACCTTCTCTTCCGCGCTTGGTTGGCGCCGTACGCCTTTCATTTGGAAGGGTTCGATGTGGCAGTTTGGTGGATTTGCTATTATGCCCTTCGCGCTTTTGGTCTTGTCGGGATATGGTGAAGCCATTGATGCACCGCGTTGGATTGGTCTGAGTTCTGCTGCGCTGTCGTTCCTTTTGGTGGGTGCGGGAATGCATATGGTGCAAACGGTGGGCCTTGCCCTCGCGACTGACCTCGTTAAGGAAGAGGCTCAACCGAGGGTGGTTGGTCTTATGTATGTGATGCTCTTGTTTGGCATGGTGATCGCTGCATTCGTGTTTGGTGCCCTTCTGGAAAATTATACTCCGGGTCGGTTGATCCAAGTAATTCAGGGTTGTGCCGTTCTGACCTTAATTTTGAATTGTGTTGCGATGTGGAAGCAGGAAGCGCGGGATCGCTCTCGTGCCGAAGTTATGTTTCGCCGCACCGTGACTCCCAAATTTGTCGACCACTGGCGGCAGTTTATTCGTTATGATGGCGCCCTGCGGTTGCTGATCGTTATTGGTCTCGGAACGCTTGCCTATGGGATGGTGGACGTCCTGCTAGAGCCCTATGGTGGGCAGGTTCTTGCCATGAGCGTTGCTGACACCACGAAGCTTACGGCTGTTCTCGCTGGAGGGACCCTCGTTGGCTTTGGCTACGCTTCGATGACATTGGGGCGAAATGGCGCACCGTTACCTCTCGCCCGAGCCGGCATCGTTATCGGTGTTCCTGGTTTTTTTGCTATCATTGCTGCTGCCTTTATAGGTAGTATCGTTTTTTTTGTGACGGGAGCGTTTGCAATTGGTGTCGGTGCTGGTTTATTTGGTCATGGGACCTTAACTGCTACAATGCGCCGTGCACCTGAGGGGCATGTTGGTCTCGCGCTCGGTGCTTGGGGTGCGGTGCAAGCAACAGCTGCCGGGATTGGGGTTGCCTTGGGCGGAATCGTGCGCGACATTGTGCTGTACTTACCTTTTGTTTCAAGTGTTTCAGACGAGACGCCGTACGTCGTTGTATTTGCGATTGAGGCAGTTCTACTGGTGTTGGCTTTGATCGTTGCCCTGTCTATGCGGGACAAGCGGATACGGACGGCCAACCGCGAGATTGTCAACTCACGAACACCAAAGGAGCCTAAGAATATAAAAATGATGGGCAAGGGACGCGAATATGGCTCGCTTCATCCCACTCATCCCAGACCACAGGAGGTTTCATGACAACAGTAATTTCGAGACTTTATGCTGAAGCTAATGCCGCTGAGGCGGTATTGCAGGAACTGCGAAAGACCGGTTTTCCTGAGAGCACCCTTAGCGTCGTTTCTGAGGCGGTGGTGGACAACATTATTGCGACACGGGTACCGTCGCAGGATGCTGCGATTTATGCGGAAAGAATGCAACCCGAAAATGTTTTGGTTGTCGTTCGAGCGCCAGTCACTCCTTTCGGTGCCGCTCGTGCTGCGATGGCAATTGTCGATAGTACGCCGTCATTGTCTGTGGGCGTTTCTAATCCGAACTACCACATTCGGGAGGTTGCGAATCCGAGCCGATTCCTCAGCGTGCTGACGGATCATCCGCGGTATTTGACGAGTGACCTCGGACCTGATCATCCGCGTGAGCGCGGCTTTATTTCCGACGGTATGAGTTGGCGTTTGCTTAGTCCGCATCGTAAGGGCCGTTCAGGGTCAAGTGGTTGGTTTACGTCAACCAAAATCTTGCCCTTTCCGTTACTGCGGCCCAAGTCGGGAGGAAACTCTGCTATTTCGGGTGGACGGCGCTGGCTGTATAATCCTTCCCGTCTGGCTTAATTTGAGCGTAAATTTGCGCATGTAAGGGGCGTCGATTTCGACGCCCCTTTTCGTCATGCTATCGGTCGGTAAATTAATTTGCGAATTTTACCGAATGACTAATTTGGCAAAAAAATATATTATGTTGACTGATTGCGCTTGTCGGCGAGACAGAAAGTAAATTACGATTGGTGTAATGTCGTGTAGATTAGGTGGATTGGCAAACCGTTAAAGAACTTTCTGATCCTCTAATGTTGTTGGTTGTAGTGCGAGTTTCGATTTTCGCACGCAGTAGTTCTCTCGGCTATTATCTCACCTTATTGGAGAGGTGACAAAGTGTTTAACTATTCTTCTCCGTCCCGACTTGACATGCTGCATAAAGAACATTTAACCGGGTTACAATTCAACTAAGGAGAAATAAATGAAAAGCCTATTATCCCCCCCCCCCCCCCTAACTAGAATTCTATTCTCGGCACTAGCTACTGCACTGGTGGCTATGCTTATAGCTGGGCCGGTGATGGCGCATCCGACAGGAACACAGCACGCTTGCCGGGCGCTTGCCTCGTTCGATCCCAAACCTGGCCCGTCTTTTGGTCTGCCCGAGTGCATACAGAGTCTAGATAACAATGATACGGCGGTTGAGGACAAACTTTGTTATTGTTTCAAATACGGAAACACAGACAGCGATAATCATAATACGCAAAGGTTCGGCAACAGTCTTGTTAACCGAACAAATAAATGCTGGGAGCGTAAATGGCGAAGAGGCAGTGTGATTTGTGAGCGTTAACTAACCATACCATATCCAACTAAGGGCTGACGAGATAATAAATGCTCCTAAAGTAGGTATATTTGCGATCCTTGGGTTATTGAATGGGCGCGGTCTAAATTCAGAGATCCTTAAATCGGAATCAAGATAAATTGCCTTAATCGCCAAATCAATCTGCTGCAACACGACTTGGATACGGTCTTGACAGGGGCAATCACGGTGTTGTTTGTTTATTGCCAGAGGTATGCAGCGACACTGCCGAGAATATTCATCGCAGTGAGGCCTAAAACTCAGCGCTTTTAGATCAGGTGCCAAGTCTTGTTGACTTGTTGCCAACGGGTGATTGCCAGCCGCAAGAAGCGGCGTACGTTGGCGAACCGAAAGTCCCTTTTCGCTGATTTCTGGCGCACGAGCAATTTGAGAGTCTGCAAGGTCGTTTGGGCGAGATATAATTGTCTGCCGCAAGATGAAATCCTTACGAAACCATCCCTGGCTCTTGATAATTCGTCATAATCTTCTAAGTCCTAAAAGAGAAGCCTAAAGGCCATAAATTTTATTCGATAATTGGTCACTTGATGACATTTTGCCGTATCTATTTTGTTGAGCATCAGACTTTCTTCTGAAGCAGAAGAGCAACTTGCAATAGACATCAACGATAGTGGGACTGTCTGTAGTTGAAGCTATGCTGTGTGTCATGATTGACACGTGCGTTGTTGATCATAAATTTAGTGTACGGCTCAAGACTGGGATATTAACAATGTTTTATAAAGACGAAAAATTAGCAATCCTAATCGACGGCTCAAACCTATTTGCTGCGACACGAGCGTTAGGCTTTGACATTGATTTTAGGTTGCTTCGACAAGAATTCATGCAGAAGGGCAGGTTGCTTCGCATGATCTACTACACGGCAATATTGGAAAACGATGAATACTCGCCAGTACGTCCGTTGGTCGACTGGTTGCAGTACAATGGTTACAGCATGGTCACCAAGAACGCCAAAGAGTTCACCGACGCCTCTGGTCGCAAGAAGATCAAGGGAGATATGGATGTTGAGGTCGCTGTTGACGCCATGGAGTTGGCGCCGCATGTCGACCACATTGTGTTATTTTCGGGCGATGGAAATTTTCGAGCACTTGTCGAAAGCTTGCAACGCTCTGGGGTTCGAGTGTCTGTCGTATCAACGGTCCGTAGCCAACCGTCGATGATCTCCGACGAACTGCGTAGGAAAGCGGATAATTTTATCGAACTTGAAGATCTGAAGTCGGTGATGGGTCGGGCTCTTTCTGAAGTCGCTACAGCGTGAGTACCGGAATTATCACGGTCGGTGCTCACCTTGACTAGCAAGATCTCTTACAACCTCCAGCGCTTGTGGGACATCACGAACGACGGCATCGATTCCAACATTGAGTGCCAAGCTGTTCTCGGTCTGCGTAATGGCACCGCTGACGATAACTCTTACCTCAGGTCGAATCATTCGCAGGGCTAATATCAAACGAATGAGCGCCGCTTGGTGGCGAGATCCTGAAGCTGATAAACCCAACAGAAAAATGCTCTTATCTTCGAGCGTGAGTAAAATTTCTTCATGACTTGGTCCTACGAGATGGGCCACGTCCCAACCTTCTCGGCGAAATAAGTCCGTCGCCATTTCGACACCGAGCGTATGCTGTTCTCCAGGGACAGCCGCGAAAGCAAGTCTAGGCTGACATGATTGAACCGGAACGGGCTGTCGCTTTCGTAACGAATCCATGATCTTGTAAATTCTGGCAGAGGCCAAACTCACTTGCTCGAAAGACCGGGTATCATTTTCCCAGTCCGTACCTAAGCGCCGTGCCGCCTCAGCCAAATATTTTCGATAGATTCGATCAAGTGGCAGACCGACCTGAAGTAATTCATGGATAAATTTATTTGCTCGGTATGAATGTTTCGCGCACAATACTTGGCACAGATAATCAAGTTCACTATTCGAAGCGCGCCAATCCTCTTGGGCTGGCGTTTCGAGCCTATCCAACACCGATTTGGCGAGCAACTCAAGTGATGGTTGCGACAAGACTGATCGCAAAGGCGTCAGCAACTCTTGCGAACTTTGCGGCGTTTGCTTTATCGTGGTGTCATTCATAAGGGCTCAATCAAAGCAGCATTGCGCAGAAGACCGGCGTGAGACGCCCGCGTATCTATAAAGTCTATCTTGATTGTTGCTATGTTTTTGTTAAAATTGCAAGGTAGCCTGTGGGAGGCTGGAAGTTTTAGACCTTCTATTTGTGTTACGTCCACGCACGACATTTCTTAGATCGCTTGAGGCGATAGTTTGGTGGAAATGAAAAAAATCAAGGAAGCACAAAATGAAAAAAATGCCGCTTACACTCTATCTCGCATCGCCACGGGGTTTTTGTGCTGGAGTTGATCGTGCAATTAGTATCGTTGAAATGGCGATAGAAAAATGGGGTGCCCCAGTTTATGTTCGTCACGAGATTGTTCACAACAAGCATGTCGTCAACACCCTTCGGGATAAGGGGGCGGTGTTTGTGGAAGAACTTGATGAATGCCCCGATGATCGCCCAGTAATTTTCTCTGCTCACGGTGTACCTAAATCCGTGCCGGCGGCGGCAAAGCAACGACAGATGCTTTATGTTGATGCCACATGTCCGCTCGTGTCAAAAGTCCATATCGAAACTCAGCGCTATTACGAGCAGGGATTGCAGATGATTTTGATCGGCCATGAGGGGCATCCCGAAACAGTTGGCACGATGGGTCAATTGCCGAGCGGAGAGGTCTTGTTGGTTGAAACGGTTGAGGATGTGGCGACGGTTGAGGTTAGAGATTCGAATAAACTGGCGTATGTAACCCAAACGACTTTATCAGTTGATGATTCGGCTGATGTGATTGAAGCTTTGAAGAAGCGTTTTCCCAACATCACCGGGCCGCACAAGGAAGATATTTGTTACGCAACGACAAACCGACAAGAAGCGGTAAAGGCCATCGCAAGCAAAGTCGACGCGCTAATCGTGGTTGGTGCTCCCAACTCGTCAAATTCGCTTCGGTTGGTTGAGGTCGGTTCCCGTGCAGGTTGCGTTTATGCCCAGTTGGTACAAAGTGCTGACGATATCAGTTGGGCCGACCTTGATGGTATTTCTACTGTTGGCTTGACGGCTGGGGCTTCGGCGCCTGACATTCTCGTTGAAGAGGTCATCAATGCCTTCCGTAGCCGCTATGAATTGCAAATCGAAACGGTCGAAACCAGTCGGGAAGATGTTGAATTCAAGGTGCCGCGGATTCTGCGAGAAGAACACGCGCCCGTTACCTGAATTGGGTCAAGAAAATCTAAAAACGTTAAAGTTGCCATCGACGAGAAATTTATATTGCGGTGAATTGATATTTTAGGGGTTCGCTGAAGTAGACATCTGTCGGTTTTGAGATGCCGTCCTTCCTTATCGACACCGTTGGGTTTCAAGGATAGAGGTCGCAATAGACACGGTATGGGTGTTCGCGATAACCGATGTTAGACAGCTATTGCCATCTCAAGGAGGGGCTTTTGGGTGGGCAAAAAACAGAAACGAGTGATCCGACGACACTCGAAGTCTACGCCAAGAAAATCAATGATTACGTCGACATTGCTCGATCTCAAGCCGAACAAGATCCGCTGATCAATGAGTTTATTGCCACGTGCCCGCCAAACGGTCGCGTGCTTGATTTTGGTTGTGGGCCGGGTCATTACGCCGAGATGATGGCGGTCGCTGGTCTGCGGGTTGACGCTATTGATGCTTGTGCAGAAATGGTCCGATACGCCAAGCGGGTCTCTAATGTTGCGACCCGTCAAGCAACCTTCGATGATCTTGATACTACTGATCTTTATGACGGGATTTGGGTAAACTTCAGCTTACTACATGCGCCCCGTTCTGCTTTCCCGACTCATCTCTCTGCTATCGCTAGGGCACTAAAGCAAGGCGGAGTCTTATTTGTTAGTCTCAAGCGTGATTACGGCAGTGCCCGCGATCTTCTGGGACGCTACTACACTTACTTTCAACTTTCGGAGATTGAGTGCTTTCTCGGAGATGCTGGCCTCTCGCCGTCTCGACATTGGTCGGGTAGCGGATTTGGCTTATCGGGCGAGCACGCTGAATGGCTCATGGTTGAGGCTTATGCTTGAAATTATCGCTTACACCGACGGTGCCTGCTCCGGGAACCCCGGTTGCGGGGGGTGGGGGGTTGTGCTGCAGGCAAAAAGAGAAGAGCGGATGATTAAAGAGCGGCATCTAAAGGGTGGAGAAAAAATGACGACCAATAACCGCATGGAGCTAATGGCGGCGATCTCGGCCCTCGAATGTTTGCAGCACCCTGCCAAAATCACGATTCATACGGACAGCACCTACGTGAAAAACGGGGTCACGATGTGGATTCAAAATTGGAAGAGAAATAATTGGCGGGGGGCCAGTAAACAGAAAATCAAAAATATCGATCTCTGGAAGCGCCTTGATGCGGCGAAAGCCCAACATTCAGTAACATGGAAATGGATCAAGGGCCACGCAGGTCATCCAGGGAATGAACGTGCGGACTCGCTTGCACGGAAGGGGATGAAACCATTCGAAGCTGCTAAGACGGGATAGTCGACTAGAGGCTCCGCTTTTGCCTCAGAGGATTGTCGTAGCATTAAACATTAAACAGGATATGCAAGATGTCGCCGTCAGCGACTATATAGTCCTTACCCTCAGATCGCATTTTCCCCATTTCTTTGGCCATACGCTCGCCACCGCACGAAACGTAATCTTCAAATGAAATTGTTTCTGCGCGGATAAAGCCCGATTCAAAGTCACCGTGAATAACCCCTGCCGCTTGCGGCGCACGTGTATCTTGGCGGATCGTCCATGCCCGTGCCTCTTTCGGACCAGCCGTAAAGAACGTCTGTAAGCGTAGCAGCGCGTAGGCCTTTCGAATTAAGCGGTCAAGACCAGGTTCTTCCAAATCCATCTCAGACAAAAAAACTTGCGCGTCGGAAGGGTCCAGTTGCGCGATTTCTTCTTCAATTCGCGCACTGATCGCGATACATCCGCATCCATTCTTGGCGGCCATCGCCTCAACTGCTTTGACGCGATCATTTTCCACCAGTGAGGTAGCCTCACCAACATTGCAAACAAAAAGGACAGGTTTTGCAGAAAGTAGTTGCAGATTTTCCCAACAGTCGCGATCATCATCATCAATTGTGAGGACGCGGGCGGGACGACCTGTTTCCAAGATGGCTTGCGCCTTCTTAAGCAAACGGTATTGTTGTTGCGCTTCTTTGTCACCGCCGCGCAGCTTCCTGATCAGACCGTTCAACCGTTTTGTGATCAGATCAAGATCGGCGAGAATCAATTCGAGCTCAACGATTTCGGCATCCGCTAGCGGATCAATTCTTCCGTCGACGTGCATCACCTCGTCGGCCTCAAAGCATCGAAGGACATGAGAAATTGCCGAAACTTCTCGAATGTTTGCAAGAAATTGATTGCCAAGACCTTCACCTTTGGAGGCGCCCTTAACCAATCCAGCGATATCGACAAAAACCATTCGCGCTGGAATTACAGAAGCCGATTCTGCAATTTTCGCGATTGCATCCAATCTTGGGTCGGGAACAATAACCTCTCCGACATTTGGATCTATCGTACAAAATGGGAAATTAGCGGCTTGCGCCAGAGCGGTGCGGGTCAGTGAGTTGAATAACGTTGACTTGCCGACATTTGGAAGTCCAACAATTCCCATTCTAAGTGACATCGGTTTCTCCCCCAGGGCGCAATGCTCAAAGGCATGTATCGCAGTATCCAATTCACATCTAGACTTTCTTTGTGGATTAGCGGGTCATCAATTCGGGCTTGCTTGTGGGGTGAGATATTAAACGCGACTTGCATGAGGGACACCCAAGTCTGACTATCGCAGAGAGGCCTCGTCATTTTCGATACTATGATCAATGGTATGGTTATTGTTAAGAGGCTTGCGATTCTTGAAATCAATAGTTCGACTTTGATCACCGACAACACCGTCTCACTCCAAAAACCACATTGAAGTTTCGCTAACTGACACGAATATCCGCGCTAATTCATCGATTTTGGTTTTCTCGTACCTTTCAACTTAGTCTGGTGCCTCGTCGCAACCAATAACGATACCTGAACTGTGATTGCGCAGGACGAGCAAATTGCCTATGGGACTACCAACAAGTACGCTTGTGGATTAGAAGACGGCGAATGCCAAGTAATTTGAATGAACATCAAGGGCGACCTACGATGTCGCCGAAGAGATTTATGGCGGTTACAGGTAAATGTTTGCGCGGCATTGATGGCCGAAACGACGGACCGCAATGATACCAAATTCCGAAAAGAGAGTAAAAGAGCGTTACGGATCAGCTCAAGAATACGTTAAGCATCATGGGCGAAAATAGAAAAAGTCAATGTCACGACTCAACACTAAATTAGAAGCCCTTAGGGCAGACAATCGCAAGGCTTTTGTCGCCTACATTATGGCTGGTGATCCCGATTTGCAGGAATCATATGATCTTCTGTGCGGCCTGCCGAAGGCAGGGGTAGATATTATCGAACTGGGGGTTCCCTTCACCGACCCGATGGCGGACGGGCCTATTATCCAGCTTTCGGGGCAGCGTGCTCTAGCGGCAGGAACCACAGTCGAAAAGGTCCTAGAGATCGTACAGCGCTTTCGTGACCAAGACCAAACGACCCCGTTGGTGTTGATGGGCTATTTCAATCCGATTCTGCGTTACGGAGTCGACAAGTTTCTTGAGAAGTGCCGAACAGTTGGGGTCGATGGTCTGATTGTCGTCGACTTGCCACCCGAAGAAGACGAGGAACTGTGCCTGCCCGCACTAGAGGCGGGCATTTCATTCATCCGTCTCACGACCCCGACCACCAATGACCGGCGCTTGAAAAGAGTTCTGCAAAATACGACAGGTTTTGTCTACTATGTGTCGATTACCGGTATTACGGGTGCCGCAGGGGCGCGAGTTGATGCCGTACAGCCAGAAGTCAAGCGCATCAAGCAGCAAACGAATTTGCCAGTGATTGTCGGGTTCGGCGTAAAATCGGCTGAAGGCGCTCGTGAGATCGCGGCTGTGTGCGACGGCGTTGTTGTTGGGTCGGCTATTGTCGAAAAGGTTGCGGCTGGCCTGCCGACAAACCAAGTCCTAGACTTTGTCTCTGAGTTGGCTGCGGGCACCCACTCGGAAGCGTCCTAATCGAAATTGCACCGTTCACTGAATTTAACTTTCAGTCTATAGGCATACAAACCAATAAGTAGTCTGGAGATTATTGAGTAGATCGGGTTTTGAGCGACACAGCTTGCCAAAAGTTATCCTATCTATAAAGAAATCAACATTGAAGACTGACCATCTTGGCAAGTAGGATAATCCCGAGTATTCTGCCCGCAATCGGATGTCGCAGCGGATCGAGTGTTGCATCCGATGGGTGTGGTTCTCATATGGATACCTTAGCATAGCATAAGAATTCAGTGTTTCTCTTTGTGTGTTTCCGCTTAACGGAGTTGAGCAAACAAACGATACGATGACCCCATCTGTTCAAAATTCAGGAAAACCGGAACCGATCTTCAGTCTTACGGAAGCGATTTTGTCAGTCAAAAGTATCGCCAAGAGTCTGCAACCAAGAGCGCACAGACTGGAAAATTTCTGCAATTTACGCTATCATTTCCGATGATAGAGCGACCGGATCATGATGGCATATTTTAAACGCTCCGAATTAAAGCACTTTGTGGAGGATGGTGAAAAGGATCATCCCCCGGTGTTTGCGGGCCGCCGCAACATCATGGAACCGATTCTCACAACGGTCAGACGCACCGGTGAACGAAGAAGGGGCATCCCCGGCAATACCACGGTTATACAAGGAGCACCGGGCGCGGGGAAAAGTTCCGTTCTGAGAGAACTCACCCGATTCAATACCGATCTTTCCGAAGAGGGGCCAAAGACCCTTTATATCTCCAGTGTGGAACTGGAGGAGAATTTTTTCGATGTCTTGCTGGCGATCGGAACGCTGGGACAGACCAAAAAAAGTCGGTTGAAAGCACTCGCGTTGAAGGGTACGCGCCGTTTTGGGGGACTCGCCCTCCTCGACGTCGCGGGTTTGATGGAGGTCAATATCCAAACGATCAAAGCCCTGTTTCGAGAGCACGAGATCCGAAATATTGGCGCGCTCCATAAGGCCTTTCCCGCGTCGGATTGGGACACACCCGTCATTGTCGCGGTCGATGAAGCTCAAAACCTTCCCCCCGGACGGAGTACATCTCAATCGAATTTTCTGCGCACGCTGCACGAAGCTGTGACACAACTCCCCCTCGCCCTAGTGCTGGCTGGACTGGGGGACACCCAGTCCGTGATCCGTTCCATGGGGCTAACGCGCCATCAGGTGACGCACAGGATCGGTCGCTTTACGCTGGACGAACAGGCCGAACTCACCGACCGATGGACCGCGCATTTCGGCATCACGATCGGGGATCAACGCGGACGTATGGATCAATTGATGGCACCCACCGACGGCTGGCCGCGTCATGTCCACTGTGCACAGCAGGCCTTGGCGGAAGCCCTCCTCGCCCCGGGAGTCGACGGTCACGCCGACCGGATCCCTGACTGGCGGGATGTCCATGCCCGCTCCGACCAACTCCGACACAGCTATTATGAGACGCAGTTCAGCGATGCGATGGTCGCGTCGTGTAAACTTGTTGGCCGGGTGATGGTGGATGTGACCCGCGCGTTCCGCGAGGGGGACGGATTGACCTTTGGCCAGGTCGTGGATGCTGTCGACCGCTCCAACGGACACGAACCCGGCAGCGAATGGACATTACCCGAGGACATGAATGCACGATCCTATGTGACTCATCTGATCCATTGCGGTGCGTTAGAAGAAAATCCAGAGACCTGGTCGCTCACCTGTCCGATCCCCAGTTTCCAGAGCTATATCGGGCGCCGCGGGGGGCTGGATCCGGCCACGCTGGAATAGACGTCGAAGGAAAACGCGCCCACGTTCAAGAAAGAGGAGGCGACTCATACACCCCACCCAAACCCAAACCGCCGGGGTACGACGACGATCCGTTTGACATGTTTTAGACCCAAACCGGTCGTTCGACCGGTTTGGGTCGGTTGAACCCTTCAGACACAGAGAAACTTTATGTGCAGACGTACCCCACTCCTCCTGGTTCCCACCGTCCTGCTTCTTGCGGGCTACCAGACCGGAGGGTGTCCGATTGCCGCGATTTTGAACAGTTTTGGAACCTGTGTGGGAGAGACTCCGGAACAAATCGCCACCTGTTAAGGAGTCTGTAAGACACGTCGCAATGTTTGCGTCCGCATCGCCCGCAAAACACTCGAAATCGGTGCGCCAGAAAAGGGGATTTGGGCAGGATTTCCCAATCTGATTGGAAGTGGTCTAACAGTACTAACGACCTCAATGTAAGAACAGTAGAAAAGCTATTCAAAATCTCTCTCGTATAGGCTCTATAGGCGTCAGTTACTGAGTTGGAACAAAAGTTCTCTACCTCTTCGGTGATATCTTCAAGATCGGATTTTGACATATGGATCACGGTTCCTTTCTGAAAAATTGATTACCCATTTTGTGCGATTTTTGATGTTCAGAAAAAAATGAAAACCCGCAAATATGACAAAATACAGAATTTTGTCGTGACACGAAAAAAGGCCTTCAAAAATCAATCAATTGCGACTACTTTTAGGCGTAAAGCGACTACTTGTGCCCAAAAAAGGTATCCATATCAGGATCACACCCATTCGATGCGTGATTTAGATCTCAACATTGATGAACTGAGCCGAATATCTTTGATTGCTTGTCTTAATTTTCTTCGGGGGTAGCAAAATCATGACGGTCATTACCAATATCGAAGATTTGCGAAGAATATATCGCCGTCGCGTACCCAAAATGTTTTACGACTATGTCGAAAGCGGCAGTTGGACCGAACAGACCTTCCGCGAAAACAGTTCAGATTTCGACAAAGTCCGTCTCCGCCAACGCGTTGCTGTCGATATGACAGGGCGTTCTACAAAGACGCAAATGATCGGCCAAGAAGTCAAGATGCCAGTGGCATTAGCACCAGTTGGTATGACCGGCATGCAGTGTGCAGATGGTGAAATTAAAGCGGCCCGAGCGGCCGAGAATTTTGGTGTTCCGTTTACACTGTCGACAATGTCAATCAACTCTATTGAGGATGTCGCAAGTCACACGACGACACCGTTTTGGTTTCAACTTTATACGATGAAAGACCAAGATTATCTGCGACGGCTGATCCAACGAGCTAAGGACGCCAAGTGCTCGGCACTCGTCATCACGCTCGACTTGCAAATTCTTGGTCAACGGCACAAGGACCTAAAGAATGGTCTATCGGCACCACCCAAACTAACACTTTCGATGCTTGCAGATCTGATGACCAAGTGGTCGTGGGGATTAGGCATGCTGTCAGCTAAACGACGAGAATTCGGTAATATTGTTGGTCATGTTGAAGGGGTGTCAGATGCTTCGTCGCTAATGACTTGGACCGCCGAACAGTTTGATCCGTCCCTTGATTGGGAGAAAGTCGAAAAACTGATCGAACTCTGGGGCGGAAAAGTAATTTTGAAGGGACTTTTGGATCCCGATGACGCGGTGCGTGCGGCAAAAATGGGGGTTGATGCCATTATCGTTTCCAATCATGGGGGTCGGCAGCTTGACGGCGCTCTGTCATCAATCAGGATGCTGCCAAGACTCCTTGATGCGGTGCAAGGGGATATTGAAGTGCATCTTGATAGTGGCATTCGTTCAGGACAAGATATTTTAAAAGCGATCGCGCTAGGTGCTAAGGGAACCTATGTTGGTCGCGCTTTCATCTATGGTCTTGGCGCACTTGGTGAGAAAGGCGTCACGAAGGCGCTTGAACTTCTTCATAAGGAGTTTGACACAACCATGGCGCTATGCGGTGAGCGTAATGTTGGGTGTCTAGGGCGACACAATTTATATGTCCCAGAGGATTTTTCTGGGCGATGGCAGTAATCTTGATCTCAATTTAGACATTTTTGATGAGTATAGTTTCGATCAATTGTTTTACTCGGCTATTAATGCGTGACTCTCCGATCGAAATTGCAAAGTTGTGCGGCAAGGTACATCAGCCGATTGTCAATTGAGCTGCATGCGCAATAGTTGTTGTACAATTTTGAGTGGCATAACCCGTAACGGAACAAAAACAAATTTCATCGTCACGCAGTAGCGATCAACGGCTTTAACACTCCATTTTTAATAGCAAGAAATTGCTTAAGGATCGAATCGATCAAGGACGATGTCTCAAGAAATTCGTTGGATGATGGCGTCTCCTGCCCTCACGGGTTGTTGCTCACTTAGTGTCCAAGATGTCGCCGAAATCAGCTGTTGATTCTGATTCCGCTTCGGTCAGTTGGTCGGAGTTCGCTGGAGTTGTTCACCTTCCGTCGGTTGCTCTGGTTTGTTTGGCGGTCTGGCTGCACGCCGCTGACTCGTTAGTTGTTGCTACTATGTTGCCGGCAATCGTTAGTGAGGTGGGCGGCGTGACACTTGTTGGCTGGATGGTGGCGCTCTACGAAATCGGCTCCATTGTCGCTGGGGCTGTATCGGCGCTATCGGTTATGCGTTTTGGGTTTCGGATACCGATGGCGTGCTCGGCGTTAATTTTTGCGGCGGGGTGTCTCCTGAGCTCACTTGGACCGGAAATGTCGGTGATTCTTGCTGGACGATTGTTGCAAGGTGCTGGCGGCGGTGGACTTGTTGCCATGGGTTTCGTTGTGATTTCAGTCGTTTTTGAGCGTCGATACACGGCGCGAATATTGGCGGTAGTATCGGCATTTTGGGGTTTGTCAGCCTTTATGGGGCCGCTCATCGGCGGGATTTTTGTTGAATTTGCAACTTGGCGACTTTGCTTCGCTTTTTTCTTCTTGCAAGCATTTGCCCTCGCGATTTGGATACTGCTGCGGGCACCGACCCATCCCCGCCAGCAGATTATTCAGCAAACCAGCGTCCCTGTCCTGCGTTTGTTGGTCTTATCGACATCGGTAATTTGTATCGCTTATGCTGGTGTTGAGATCAGTGAAATCAAAACTCCCCTCTTTATCGGATTAGGCTTGATTACCTTCGTGGTATTCTTGTCAATTGATGGCGGCAAAGATGACGCAAACCGATTGTTGCCGCTCTCACCGCTTAATCCGCTGACCCCGGCGGGTGCCACACTATCAATGATTCTTGCCCTTGCAGTTGCCACTATCCCCATCGTAGCCTTCGGACCGCTATTCATTTCTGCTATTCATGGGGCTTCAGCCCTCACAGTAGGTTACATCGTAGCGTGTTCATCAATTGGTTGGACAATCACTGCCATTATTGTGTCGGCGGCTCCAGAACGGCTAGATCCCATCTTGATCTGCGTCGGAGTTTTGATGGTCATCTCGTCAATTCCAGGGTTTCTCTACGCTGTTCCTATCGGGCCGCTGTGGTTGATAGCGGTGGTCGCAGCGATTGAGGGAGGCGGCTTCGGCGTCTCATGGACGTTTATTTTGCGGCGCACGACTGCGCTCGCAGCACCTACGGACACCCAACGTATTGCCGCAGCACTGCCCACAATTCAGAGATTTGGTTACGCGATCGGTGCTGTTTATATTGGGCTCGTGGCAAACGCTGTCGGATTCGCGAGTATTTCCAATTCCGCTGAGGCCCAAGCGGTGGCGAAGTCGATTTTTATCGCGTGTATACCACCGGCACTGCTTGCGCTCCCGGGTTTGTGGGGTCTGGTTCGTAAACAAGAATATGAACCAGTCGTTTAGCGGCACATTGGTTGTTGCGGCTAGATGATTTTCCGCTCATCCGATCAATGACATAGCAAACCATACATTTGCCTGACCCAAAATTAGTATCAGGGGCGTACAATATTTCAGTACAATCTGCTAGTTTACACCGTAGGATTTTCGGCTTCGACCAATAATAACATTGCGACAATCAGAAATACTTACGATAATCCGATGCGCTGCTTTGATTGTACGGAGTCAACGAGAAATGGCGATGAACTTTCCAAGGAACTCCCCAAGAGCGATGGAAAAATTTCTGCTTGCAACGGGTTTGGCACCGATATAAAGACACGCTTTCAAACGTGTTCAAGCATTTTTCTTCTCTTGCAGTGATCTATCGGAATAATACAATGGCCAGCGACATACCCGATCTTGAAGCATTTGTCCGAACGGACACAGGCAAAGGACCTGCCGGTCGAATGCGTCGTGACGGAATGGTTCCTGGTATTGTCTTCGGCGGTGATAGTGACCCATTACCGATCAGTATTCCTTTCAACGTATTGCTAAAGCGGCTCAAAGCTGGTCGGTTTAAGTCTACTCTATTTAATTTAAAGGTAGACGGGCAGGAGGATACTCGGGTTATCTGCCGAGACGTTCAACGCGATGTTGTGAAAGATTTGCCGATGCATGTTGATCTGATGCGATTGAGGCGCTCTACCAAAATTAATCTCTTCATCCCAGTGGAGTTTAAAAACGAAAAGGATGCGCCCGGAATTCGTCTCGGTGGTGTCTTGACGGTCGTTCGCCCCGAGATTGAGTTGCTAGTGACAGCTAACGAAATCCCGGAATCGCTAACCGTTGATCTTTCAGGATTGAACATCGGCGATGTTGTGACGATCTCATCCATTAATCTTCCAAGCGGTACACGACCTGTCATTGATCGCGATTTTGTAATCGCTAACATTTCTGCCCCGTCGGCGCTACGGTCACAAGATGGTGACGACGGGCAGGAAGAAGTTGATGAAGCGACGGTGGATGAAGGCAGTATTGACGAAGAAGATCGGAGTTAAGCCACAATTCTGAATGGACGGACAACTGATGTTGTTAGAGGCCACTTACCTTTTCAAATTCTTTATTTTTTGACTTTATCGCGATCATGGCGTTATATTGCTAGAATTATCTTCCGCATGAAGACAAATTCGGCGGGTTGACACAAAATTAAAGCGATTTTGGTAGCTAGCCGCTAACCCAGCCAGAGGGCTAAAATCGTAACCGCAACGGCGGTCATCGCCGCAGGCAGTCTGGTCGGTTTGACGAGATCTAGTCCTGAATCCTTTCGAGTTCGCCGGGCTTCAAGGGGCGGTACCCGATTTTTTCTGGGATGAGAAGGCGTGTCGAAACCGTTGTGGAGTGACAGCAGACGGCAAACGTTGGCGCTTCTTTTTTGAACGGTGATTTCAGCAAGGTCGACTTTTCCGGTCGGGTCTGTTTTGCCGCTTTGAAGGGTACGATAACTACGGTCCCGCGCACTCGGTTGATCTTTGAAATGACCAAGGCAGGTTGCCGTTTGCCGTCGAAGCCAAGTTCTTTGGAGAACTCCGTTTTAGGAAATTGGCACCAGAAGACCTGAAGGATATTAAGAGTGTGACATAACATTTGAATGTTCCTGGGGTGAATGCTTGTTCTGTCATCAAAACTCAAGTTTGCGCTCTTGCGTGTGCGTTTACGGACCACCACGAGCGGTTTGCCGACCGAAGTTACGAAGATTGATGCTGGGGTTTAGGTTGCGATCATGCGGTCTGTTGCATTCGGTAATTTCCCAATCTTAATCACCAAGTTCCAAATCTCGGATAGGTGCGCTGCCAGTTGAGAAGGATTTAGAAGATGGAAAGAACCTGCTTGACGAGTGTAATCGGCTTGCATTGTTAACACAATCTCTTATGTTGCCTCTTGCTTGACCTGAACTGTTTGAGTCCACAACATTCCCTTCGAAGTTACATGGCGCGCAGAATAACCTCATCCTCTACGGCGAAAAAATATTGTGGTTGTCTGCAATACTGGCGTGAGTCAAATATCAATTAGCTAGGACAATCAGCAATGTTCGAATCACTCTCAGATCGCTTTTCCAGTGTTTTCGATCGATTAACGAAAAAAGGGGCACTTTCTGCCGACGACGTCAAAGTTGCGCTTCGGGAAGTACGGGTTGCGCTGCTAGAGGCTGACGTATCGTTGCCAGTGGTTCGTTCGTTTATTCGCAAAGTGCAAACGAAAGCTACGGGCCAAGCTGTGACGCGATCAGTTACCCCAGGCCAGCAAGTGATCAAAATTGTTCACGACGAACTCATCGCGATACTTGGTGGCGTTGAGACGGACACGACCCTTCGGATTGATAGTCCGCCGGCACCGATTCTGATGGTTGGTTTACAAGGATCGGGAAAAACGACGACGACTGCCAAGCTCGCAAAGCGATTAACGGAACGAGAAAATAAGCGGGTGCTGATGGCATCCCTCGACACTAATCGCCCTGCCGCAATGGAACAACTAGCCATTCTAGGAAGTCAGATTAGTGTCGATACGTTACCGATTGTTTCAGGGGAAGATGCTATAGCGATTGCAAGGCGGGCAACCGAACAAGCGAAGCAAGGCGGTTATGATGTCTGTCTCCTTGATACCGCTGGTCGCTTGCACATTGATCACGAATTGATTGAGCAAGCAGCAACGGTTCGAGATGTGGCAACCCCGCGTGAGACACTGCTCGTTGTCGATGGTCTTACTGGTCAAGATGCCGTGAATGTTGCGGCAGAGTTCGACAGTAAAATCGGTGTTTCAGGAATTGTGCTGACGCGAATGGACGGAGATGGTCGCGGCGGTGCTGCGCTTTCGATGCGGGCCGTGACGGGCAAGCCGATCCGCCTGATTGGCACAGGAGAGAAATTAGATGCCTTGGAGGAGTTTGAGCCTGACCGGATCGCTAGCCGTATTTTGGGCATGGGTGATATTGTCTCCCTTGTACAGAAAGCTCAAGAGACGTTGGAGGTCGAGAAGGCAGAACGAGCTGCCCGACGCCTCCAAAGGGGTCAGTTATCAATGAACGACCTCAAGATGCAGATGGAACAAATCGTAAAACTCGGCGGGATCAAACAGTTGAGTTCGATGCTACCCGGCTTTGCCAAAGCTGCCAAAAACTTACCAATTGATGACGCGCATGAGAAGGAGATGATTCGCCATATTGCACTTATTCAATCCATGACAAAGAAAGAACGGGTTGCGCCTCATATCCTGAAAGCGTCACGAAAAAAGCGTATTGCCGATGGGGCAGGATCGACTGTTATTGAGTTAAACAGACTACTCAAAATGCATCGGCAAATGGCCGATCAAGTCAAGAAATATAGCAGAAAGAATGGTCAACTCCCACCAGAATTTCTCAACATGCTGAATCTTGACCGTAAGAAAATTGATGGCGCGGTTCAAAAAATTTCAGAGAATGTTCCGTTTAAACCGTCAACGCAATCTGAAAGTAGCAGTTCGTCTGAGTTCCCAGAGATTCAAATGCCACTGAATCTGACGGGCATTGGAAAAGACAGGGAGTCGGGTTGATGTCAAGTATCGCCAATCAAAGTCTGCGCCTTGCTTGCACGCGTAATCCAGACAAATGACCTCTTTTCGCTTGAGGGGCTGGCTCTCGCTATGAAGGCGTCTCCCTTGGTTGATTGATGCTCGATTGCTATGAATGAGAAATTCTATATTCCGACCTTAGAAACTGAAAGATTGCTCCTTCGCGCTCCGCAGTTGGATGACTTCGCGGGTATAGCAGACTTTTATGCAAGCGACCACGCTAAATTTGTCGGCGGACCGGTATCGGCGGAACTGGCTTGGCGAAATTTAGCGCAAGAAGCTGGCCACTGGGTTTTGCGGGGTTTTGGTCGATGGTCAATTGTTGAGAAACAAAGCAACGGCTGGATAGGTAGCTGCGGCCTTTGGTTTCCGGCTGGGTTTCCAGAGATTGAACTCGGCTGGGATCTTGCCGAGCGGGCAACGGGTAAAGGTTATGCCACAGAGGCCGCTCATGCTGCCCGCGACTTTGCCTATCAGCAACTCGAATTGACGACACTGATTTCTCTCGTTGCTGACGGTAATGACCGATCTGTTGCTGTTGCGCTTCGTCTTGGAGCGATGCTTGAAGGTCGATTTGTACATGAACGCATTGGCGAACTTAATGTCTACCGTCACCCAAGTCCAAAAGATTCAGCGTAGACTAGCAGTTTTTTCGGTGGATTATTTTTCGAGACAGTCCACTATACCCGAACATAATACTTCGGAATTTAGTAGGCCGACGAAAACGTTCATTAGGGCTGCGGCACATCTTAACATCACTGGCCTTCGATTGCCCGCAACTGATACAGAGAGGTTGGTGATTTCAGTGGCAGGCTGATCCTAAACAGACAGTCTCGGTTCGGACTGAATGATTGTAAGTTGCCGAGTTTTCGAAGTGGCGAGTACCGCCTAATTCCTTTTCAAGGTAGAAGCGTGCAGGAACTTCTTCGAATTAGCAGGATAGGCTTGATGAATAAGCGGAAACACTTGGTCAACTCACAATCATTACCACTTATTCTTGGATGCTATACAATTGTATATGATTGAGATTTGCGAGGCTCTGACCTAGCGCGAGCCACCAAGCAGAGACACTCGTTCGCAGATTTCAGAGTTCGAAGGCCGAACTATAAGCTTTTTGGTCGGCAGTGCTCATGCCAATTTGATCGGCGATCTTTTTCCAGCCGTTGACGATTTTCGCAGTAATAACCATGACCTCTAGGGCCTTACCTGCCGTAAGCTTGAAATACGGGGCGGCGTCCATCAGCAGATCAATGGACGCTTCATCCCCTTTGTCGGAAATCGCAGTTTTCAGTGTGCCATCGGTCAGGTGCGCTGTCACGGATCGCCCCTGGCAGGCAGGACGTGTCCGTGCGTGTATAGAAAGGTTCGTCGGTGAGTGGTAGGTTCTCAGGGTCGAGTGCGAAGCTACTTTGGTAGTTCAGCCAAGAAGGGTCGTATCGAAATTCGGAAGTGGCGTGGGGGCGCTTTGTGATGAAGCGGCATCGTCCCACCAGCCGAGCCTCATTTTCAATATCCATATAGACGCCGATTAGATCGGACATAGTCTCACGACCCCCGTTTCAGATGGATGCGCTCAGGTAATCGGTCTTCATCAAGATCAAGACCGATTTCGTCTGTCGAGCGCTCGGCGATATTGCCCAAACCGTCAACAAGCCCTAGCAGGGACAGCACGGTGGCATAGATGGCCATGGAGACAGACGGATTGCCCTTCTCAAGCTGAGCAAGCGTATTGCGGCTGATGAAGGCGCGCTCAGCCATGGAAACGGTGGAGATTCTGCGTTTCTTCCGCGCAACCGCAATGTCTGCGCCAAGCTTAGCGACGGCATTCCTAGCATCCCGAGGCAGTGTTTCTTTGGCTATTGAGCGCATAGCTGTCCTATGTTTTGATGATTAAAAGATTTTGTGACTAATTTATAGGACAGAATGGTGAAAATAGCAATAATGATCGCCTGTAAGCGATTTCGGCGGATTCTCGGCGGAACTCACCAAGGACTAAATAATTATTGCTCGTGACGGGGCGGGAGAAAAAAGGAGGACTTTGGAGATGAAAGCAGCAGAAAAAAGCTGCGGGTTCTGCTTTCTTGGCTGTGTGCCCAGTACGCAAAGTGTTGGTAGTATTGCGTAATCAGGTCATGGGGCTCGCCAAGTTGGCAACTTGACCAGCGCTCAACCTCCTATGCGAGCAAGAATAGGAGAAAACCGATCATTGATCTGACGTTCCCCTTTGAGAACTCAGTAACGGATTGTGCAACGACGCCCCTTACCCAGAGGCGATATCATTACGCGACTTGGGATTAAAGGTCAGATTTTCGATTGACGTTGCCTCAAGGTAGGGTTGCGAAATAAAAGTTTTTTGATTAGGTTTGCCTGCGGATAACTTAGGGTGAAGATTCTCAGATTTAGTGCAAATTTGGGCGCACTATTGTGGTGACCGCCCCGTAGCGAG
The DNA here is from genome assembly GCA_026709985.1 of Aestuariivita sp. Taxonomy (GTDB): domain Bacteria; phylum Pseudomonadota; class Alphaproteobacteria; order Rhodobacterales; family Rhodobacteraceae; genus JAPORY01. The sequence goes on from JAPORY010000036.1 coordinate 121,307, forward strand.
ATTCCTCTCTGGCAAAAACTTACAAGCCTGCCAAATGTTAAGTTTATAGCTTTTTTGAAATTTTGAGTTTTTTTGCAGCCACTAGCTAGAGCCAGTCTTAATGAAACTATTTTCGGACGAGGGATAACTTTATTGACTGATTATTCTGCTTTGGCTGCGAAACTCCTAAAAGAGCACCGATCAAGTATTGATCGCCTTGACGCAATTCTTATCTACACTCTGGCGGAGAGATTCAAACATACCCAAGCTGTGGGGAATTTGAAGCGAGAGAATAAGTTACCTGCTTCTGACCCCGTCCGTGAGCAGACGCAGATTGCCAGACTTGAACAATTAGCGCTGCAGGCGCAGTTAGATCCGGTATTTGCAAAAAAGTTTTTACGCTTCGTAATCGACGAAGTCATTCAAAACCACAAAAGAAAAGCTGAGTAAATTGTAACCGCTCGTCACCGACAAATCGGTCACAAGCTAGTTCTAGCATAAAAATTGGTCCTTTAGTCGCGTTGGAGTGATAAGGTTCTCAGAAAACTACCACATGGAATTGTTTCCCAGCTTGCAGGGATTCCCGCCTGTATCTTATTCGACAATGTGAACTGCCGCCTCCTTGCTGCATTTAGTTTCGCGCTCGGTGAATCTGTCGACATTCTAATTTTTTGCGCTAAGAGGGCAAGTAACTGGACGGAAGGAAGGGCGAGAAATCGCCCGAATGGCACCACTTAATATCATCACTAGGAGAGAAAAATGGCAATGAAAATACGACTGGCACGGGGCGGATCAAAGAAAAGACCGTTTTATCGAATTGTTGCGGCAGATTCGCGAATGCCGCGCGACGGTAGGTTCAAAGAAAAACTCGGCACTTATAACCCGCTACTACCTAAGGATAGCGAGGAACGCGTGCGGATGAACCTGGAGCGAATTCAGTATTGGCTCGATAAAGGTGCAAAACCAACAGATCGTATCGCTCGGTTCCTCGAAGCGGCAAATGTGCTTGAGCCAAAACATCGGTCTAACCCCATCAAGGGTAAACCGCACGAAAAAACTGTTGCAAGGGCCGAGGCTAAGGCAGCTAAGTCAGCGGACGAAGCGAGCGCAGCAGCAGATACGGATGCTGAAACGGTAGATGGCGATGCCGCTGTGTCCACTGAGTCCAGCGACGACAATGCGTTAGAAGTGAACGCTACAGCCGCCGATGAGACCGACGCTGACGCAACCGACGATACCAGCGAGACTAAGAAGGACGGCGCGAATTGAACACTAGGCCCAGAACCGAAATATACCGCCCAGCGCACGACCAAGTTCGATGATCAATGCCAGTGAGCAGATCAGCGTGGCAACGAAAACAGAAAAACTTGATTTAGTCTGCGTTGGCGCAATCCTAGGTGCCTACGGTGTCGAAGGTGAAGTCCGCATAAAGAGCTTTTGTGTCGAGCCGTCGGATATTGTGAAATTTTCGCCATTGTGGGAGGTTGATGGACAGCGGCAATATGTGTTGTCAGGACTAACCCCAAGAAAGGTTGGGTTTACGACCAGACTAGGTGGCATAAAAACAAAAGAGGCAGCGGACGCCCTCAAGGGCGTGAAGCTCTTCGCTCACCGAAGTGAATTTGCACAACTCGACGATGATGAGTTTTATCATGCCGATTTGATCGGGATGACGGTTTATGATCTTGATGAAAAGAAGCTTGGCTACATAAAGTCGATCCAAAACTATGGCGCTGGAGATTTAATCGAGGTAGCCACGGCGAGTAAAACAAAAACCCACTTAGTTCCATTTTCCCGCGCCGTTGTTCCTAAAGTTGATGTGCGTTTAGGACATATTGTTGTAGACCAGAGAGTTAGCGAAGGCTTTGAGCAAAAGCAGTAGCCCTTATAACCGCGACAGCAGGACAATCTGGGGGGAGTTCAGATAGTTCTGATTTATTGACGGAAACAGTTCAAGGAAATGCGCTCTTTCTTGCCGAGGCAGTAAGGTCGTTGACGGTTTTCAGCCAAGGAATTGTCAAGATATGCTTGTCGCAGCGTCGCAATATCTTTGCAAGCTGAGCACTTGCTCTGACTGAATTTGGCTACTCAATTAGTTATGAAGGGCGCCGCTTAGAGTGTTTAAATGCGGCACACTTCTCGCTAGGACTGAATGAGATGCTAGCAAGAGACGATTTTTTTCGGCCGGTATTTCTCTACCCTTGATCCTGCTGTTGCCCTCCGACAAAAATATTATCGGTTCATACCAATAGAATTCAAACAGCGAAAATGATGCTGCAATGACTCAGTCATCGCGAACCTGGACCGCACGCGTAATTTCACTTTTCCCAGAGGTCTTCCCGGGCGTGCTCGCCTGTAGTCTGTCGGGACAGGCTCTTGAGAAGGGTTTGTGGGGGCTTGAGACAATTGATCTGCGGCAGTATGGCATCGGCAAACATCGCGACGTGGATGGCCCACCGATAGGCGGTGGCGCGGGAATGGTCTTGCGACCTGACGTGATGGAAAGCGCAATCACGGACGCGATGTCGTCTGTCAGCGCACCGTGGCCTCTGATTTATTTGAGTCCACGCGGTCGACCAGTAGATCAAGAATTGATTGCCATGCTCGCCGCTGCAAATGGCACAACGCTAATTTGTGGTCGTTATGAAGGTCTCGACGAAAGGGTTTTGAACCATTTTGATATCGCTGAATATTCAATCGGCGATTTTGTTTTATCGGGCGGAGAACTTGCCGCCCAAGTCGTCATTGACGCGGTCGTGCGATTGCTACCGGGCGTTGTTGGCAATGCGGCATCGCTTCACGACGAAAGCTTCTCCAGCGGTTTGCTTGAATACCCCCAATTTACTCGCCCAACGATGTGGCAAGGAAAGCAGGTTCCCGAAGTCTTGCTATCGGGAAACCATGCAAAGATCGCCGCCTGGCGAAAAGAAGCGGCAGAGCGCGTGACACGCTTACGAAGGCCTGACCTATGGAGAAAATACCGCGCAACTTCCTGACTATCTATAGATTCGAGGTTTGACGATCTTTCTGATTAAGCGAACCACAAAACTTAAATCTGATGAAGATTTGAGCGGTTGTTGACGCAACCCTATAAGATTTCTCCTTCGGGTCTGATTTTTCCAATCTGCCCGCGATGGAGCAGTATATGATCGGAGATTACGCACGCCATCATGGCTTCTGCGACCGGCACCGCGCGAATGCCGACACAGGGATCATGGCGTCCTTTAGTGACGATCTCCGTCGGTTGAGCGTCTTTGGTGATTGTCTCTCGCGGTGTGCGGATGGATGATGTCGGCTTAACCGCAAACCGTACAATGATATCTTGACCAGTAGAGATGCCGCCGAGAATGCCGCCAGCGTTATTGGAACCGAACGTGATCACATTGTCTGACGCAACGAAGATTTCATCTGCGTTTTCTTCTCCTGTAAGGCTTGCGGCCGACATACCGGCACCAATTTCAACCGCTTTTACAGCGTTTATGCTCATCATTGCCGCCGCAAGGTCCGCGTCAAGCTTGGCGTAAATGGGAGCACCAAGACCAGCTGGAACTCCGCTCGCGAGAATTTCGATCACCGCACCAACAGACGAGCCCGACTTGCGGACTTCATCAAGGTATTTGGCGAAGACTTCCGCAGCCGCAGCATCTGGAGTCCAAAACGGGTTCTCCGCGATTTGTTTAATGTCAAAATTATCAGGGTTAGCGGCATACTTGCCCATCTGCACAAGATAGGCAGTGATTTTCACGCTCGGGGAAATTTCTTGGATGATTTTTCGTGCGATCGCTCCAGCGGCGACTCGTGCGGCGGTTTCACGGGCCGATGACCGCCCGCCACCGCGATGATCGCGAATTCCGTATTTTTGCCAATATGTGAGATCAGCATGTCCCGGTCGAAATTTATCTTCAATCTCGGTGTAATCCTTCGAGCGCTGATCGTGATTCATGATTTCGAGCTGTATCGGGGTGCCAGTCGTCTGGTTCTCAAAAATGCCCGAACGAATTTGCACGACGTCGGGTTCACGACGCTGCGAGGTAAACTTATTTTGCGCCGGTCTTCGCCGATCCAAATATCGCTGAATGTCGCTCTCACTGATCGCAATCTTAGGCGGGCAACCGTCAATGGTAGCACCTATTGCCTGCCCATGGCTCTCGCCCCAAGTAGTGACTCGAAATAAGCGACCAAATGTGTTGAAAGACATATTCTAGCTCCGAGAGAAGGAATCAATTGGTAAACAATGACGAGATACTTGAGATTTTTGGTAAGCTTCAACTGAGTCCCAGTTTAAGTTGAACAACTAGGGTTGGGATTTAGTGCCATTGTATCGATACGGACAGTTTACGGGAAATTTGCGCCGGACGAATAGCGAAATCGGATTCAGCAAAATTTCCTTTGCTATTTTTCGGCATGATGATTGTTAATTGACCGTTTAGTTGCGTTCGCAAAGTTGACGTTGAACTGGTTGCGCGTATGTCCGTTACACTGAACAGGTTTTTGCAGTGACAACCTACCAGCGGCATTTGCCAATGACGCGTAACACGGGCCAACAAGTTCGCTGTCCGCTGCTTTGCCATCAGCATAAGTTAATCGGGCAACCGGTTAAAGGCCGGTTGCAATCTGGCCCACAAATCTTGATCACGTGGCTAATATAAGTCTTCTTGACAGAGTTAGTGTGTTAAACGAGGACAAGTCGACAGGAAAGGTATTAGCGGCGGCCTGTAAGGAATCTGCGCAACGGAGAGTTTAGATGAATTCATACGACATATCCGAACTGCCGTATCGGGCTTGTGTTGGGGTCATGCTACATAATCAAGACGGTCGAGTATTTGTTGGTCAGCGAATAGATCGTTTTCAGGCTGCTTGGCAAATGCCGCAGGGCGGAATTGAGGAAAATGAGAAAGCAGATATTGCCGCCTTGCGGGAGCTGCGGGAGGAAACCGGGGTAGGCGCTCATCTCGTTGAAGTTGTTGCCGAAACCTCAGATTGGCTGCGGTATGACCTGCCAAAAGATATTGTCCCCAAAATCTGGAACGGTCAGTACCGTGGTCAAAAGCAAAAATGGTTCCTGATGCGATACCTTGGCACTGATGATCAAATTGATATCCACTCAGATCAGCAAGAGTTTTCTGCATGGAAATGGCAGCATGTAAACGCGCTTGTCTCGGAGGTCGTGCCGTTCAAGCAATCGGTATATCAGCGTGTCGTTGATGAATTTGCCCCACTGCGGCGATAACCTCCTAATCGCATTGCTGATTATCCTCATACCAACCGAGATCAATCGGTCTTGATGATTGGCTTCGCCGCCGCTTCTTGGCCTTGTTTAAACGCAACGGGTCGCCAAGGTAAGCTTCTCGCCTTCCGAGCCGCGACGCACGATCAGGCAAGTGTGCGTTTCGGTTGGCCGGTATCAGCGGTTCTTTTGATCAAAGCGGCACATATCTTGGATCAAACACTCATGGCATTTAGGTTTGCGTGCTACACACACATATCGGCCATGTAGAATCATCCAATGATGGGCATGAATTTGGAACTCAGCGGGAACATTGTCTTCGATAGCGCGTTCAACCGCCTGAACGTCTTTACCCGGCGCAATGCCTGATCGATTCGCCAAGCGAAATATGTGTGTGTCAACTGCCTGCGCCGGAAGCCCCCAGCCGATATTCAAGACGACATTCGCCGTCTTTCGTCCCACCCCCGGTAGTGACTGCAGTGCCGATCGAGAAGAGGGGACCTGCCCACCATAATCTCGGATGAGAATCTCTGAGAGCGCGATGATATTTTTCGCTTTGTTGCGAAATAATCCAATTGTTTTGATGTGCTCAACGAGTTTTTCCTCGCCCAGCGCCAGCATTTCTTGCGGGGAATCAACACGTTCGAACAGTTCCTTTGTGGCTTTGTTTACCCCAGCATCGGTCGCTTGCGCCGAGAGCACAACTGCGACTAAGAGCGTATATATATTACGATGCTCAAGTTCACCCTTTGGTACTGGAACGGCGTCGCGAAACCGTTGGAAAATAGTTTGAAGCGTACAATAGTCACTCTGATTGGCCATCAGTCCATTCTCAATTCGTTTTCGATATCAATTCGCAAGATTCGGTTCGATTAAAGTTGCGTCGTGCGGTAACTGAGGAAGAAAGGAAATTTTGGCCAATGTGTGAACAACCCAATCCGCAGAACTATCACTACGCGGTCATTGCCCGTGCGATCAAACTGATAGACGCTGGCGGCCCAAGCCAGTCTCTTGATGACATAGCGGCTGCCATGAATATGAGCCCAAGCCATTTCCAGCGGGTATTTTCTGCATGGGCAGGTGTTAGTCCTAAGCGATATCAACAATATCTCACGCTTTTGAGTGCAAGGTCTTTGCTCGGTAAGCGTTTCACGACCTTAAATGTCGCTGAAACAGTTGGATTGTCAAGTAGCGGTCGCTTGCATGACTTATTCTTGCGCTGGGAAGCGATGACGCCGGGTGCCTATGCGCGTGCGGGTGAAGGAACAACCATCGATTGGGGATGGTTTGATAGCCCCTTCGGCCGGGTATTACTGATGATGACCGATAAAGGAATTTGTGGTTTGGCATTTGCGACAGAACACGGCGAGCGGCATACTTATGGTGATATGGCGTCGCGATGGCCAGCGGCGAGATTTGTTGAGAATCCTTCACGATTGGAAAAAACCGTTGCAAGCTTGTTTGGTTCGTCGGAACCCAAAGGGAAAATTCCGCTACATGTGTCTGGTGCGCCGTTTCAGATCAAGGTATGGGAAGCACTGCTTGCGATTCCAGCTGGGAGAGTAACGACCTATTCCGAGGTCGCAAGTGCAATCAATAGATCTTCAGCAGCGCGGGCGGTCGGCACGGCGATTGGAAAGAACCCGATCAGTTGGTTAATCCCGTGTCATCGTGTTTTGCAAAAATCTGGTGGATTGGGAGGCTATCATTGGGGATTACCCGTAAAGAAAGCACTGCTGGCCTATGAAGCCGCTGGCCTCAATTCGGATTTCTCTGATTAGATTTGCTTTCCCTGCAGTAGACGGGGGACGGTTCCCCTTAGTCCGCTCGCTTCGCGCATAAAGGTCCGTCGCAGTTCCGGTATCGCGTTGACGATGCCTAGACCAAGGTCTCGAGCGGTTCGCAAGATCGGGATATCATTTGAGAACAGACGGTTGAAGGCATCGGTGGCAATCGCCAAACGCAGGCAATCGAAGCGACGCCACTGTTGATAGCGCCGAAGCACTGCCGACGAGCCAACGTCTTCGCCGCGCCGCGCCGCAGTTGCTAGCACTTCGGCAAGAGCTCCAACATCGCGTATTCCAGCGTTTAATCCCTGACCGGCAATCGGGTGTATACAGTGCGCGGCGTCGCCGACCAAGGCGACTCGCTCTGCTACAAATTTTTCTGCAATTCTGAGACTCAACGAATATTGGTGGCGAGAGCCGCGTAAATCAATCTCGCCGAGGAATTTGCCGAGCCGTAGTCGTAATGCCGCAAGGTAGGCCGAGTCGTCAGAATGGTGAATTTTTGCAGCTTCTGAGTTGGTCTCTGTCCACACGATAGAACTACTGTTTCCGGTTAACGGAAGAATAGCCAGTGGACCGGCGGGTAGAAATAATTGATGAGCTACGCCGCGATGTGGCAACTTGTGATCAAGGGCGCAAACGAGGCTTGTTTGCCCATATATGCGTCCAACATGGGCAATTTTGGCGCGTTTCGCGGTAAGGCTATCGCTGCCATCGCAGCCGATGAGCAGTTGGCCGCCTAGACTTTCACCATTATCGAGCTGAATACTGACAATATTTGCGCTGATTTCTTGCGAAATAACTGTTGTACCAGTGACAAATGTAATTCTGTCATTTTGATTAACAAACTTTAGCAGAGCGTGGCGAAGGTGCCGGTCCTCAACCATAAAGCCGACCGGTCCTTCTTCGATTTCTGCATGGTCGAAGTGTAACCAAAAGGGAGAGGGTTGCTCACCAACTTGCCCATCAGTGACTTTAATGTGTAAGATCGGTTGAGCATGTTTTGAGACGTGCTCCCACAGCCCAAGAGATAGCAAGAGCCTTTGCGACGTGAGTGCAAGGGCATAGGCTCGACCGTCGAAAGGGTCATTCTGGCGTGTTTCTTGCAATACCCTACTATCAACAAGGGTGACAGCGAATCCAGCTTGCGCTAGGGCTAGAGCGAGCATTGCCCCGTTTAGCCCTCCACCTACGATTATTATGCTATTTTTTTGTCTCACGTTTTGGCACTGATTCTCTTTGATGAATTCCTGCACGGCAAGTAATGGATGTTCTCTGCGACTATTTTGCACTTATGGCATCAATGCTTGCTGCATATGACCGTCTTTGTTCCCGAGTTCAAGAAATTGTCTTTGTTAAAGTGACCTCAAAACAGACTCCTATCAGTAGCAATGTCCAATTGATTGCGCATTGCTGAAGTTAGAAGCGCTGATTTCGATCCTGTTGTTGAAGCGTGGCAATGATTTGGCTGGGTTGGGGGAATCAAGAAATGATATGGGTAATCTCCTCTGATTTTGAGCCAAAAATAGTGACAGAAAAATCTTTGCCGTTGAGTATGTTTGCGAAAGGAGGTCACGAAGTGTAAGTCATTGTTTGCCAGCATCGCACCGACGCGATAAACTTTGGCGACAATCCCTTATCGCATTGATATGACCCCACTTTTCTGAATGCTTATTCGAGCGTTATGATTTCGCTATCTCCAGAGAAAATCACTCGGCGGAATCGTACTGGTGAATATGCCTAAATTTATGTTTGACGGATACGGAACTTCGGTTGAAGAGTTGGATTTTCTTGAGTACCGGGAGCGGTCAGTCATCCCTATTGCTGCGATATTGAGATTTCAGAGAAAGTATGACACGCTAGCGGACAGTAGTGGTACTCTTTTTGATCGGGTCACGATCACATCATGACACATTTTCTGGATTTTGAGAAATCTCTTGCCGAGATTGAAGGTAAGGCAGAGGAACTCCGTTCTTTGGCTCGTGCCGACGAGGCAATGGACGTTGAGGCCGAGGCCAATGCTTTAGATGAAAAAGCAAAGAAAATTCTCATTTCGCTATACAAGAATTTGTCAGCGTGGCGCAAATGTCAGGTTGCGAGGCATGTCGAACGGCCGCGTTGCTCAGATTACATTGATAACCTTTTTTCTGAGTACAAAGCGTTAGCTGGTGACCGCAAATTTGCCGATGATCAAGCGATTGCTGGTGGACTTGCGCGGTTTCGTGATCGGCCAGTCGTTGTGATCGGAAATGAAAAAGGGTCCGATACAAATTCGCGGATTCGACATAATTTTGGGATGTCGCGACCAGAGGGCTACCGCAAGGTAGTCCGGCTCATGAACTTGGCCAACAAATTCAATCTGCCAGTGATAACCATTGTTGATACCCCGGGTGCCTATCCGGGCAAGGGCGCGGAGCAGCGGGGTCAATCCGAAGCAATCGCTAGTGCAATCGAAACATCACTGCGTCTTGAAGTCCCGACACTATCGGTCATCGTTGGAGAAGGTGGATCAGGCGGTGCGGTAGCTCTCGCAACCGCAAATCGCATCGCGATGTTGGAACACGCCGTCTACTCGGTAATATCACCAGAAGGGTGTGCATCAATATTGTGGAAAGATTCAGAAAGAACTCGTGAGGCCGCCGAGTCGCTTCGACTGACCGCCCAAGATTTGGCGAGTCTTGACATTATCGATCAAATTATTGATGAGCCTCTCGGTGGCGCCCATCGTAATCAAGATCAGACAATCGCAAATGTGGGTGACGCGATTGCAAATATGTTGGAGCAACTCGCGGACGTTGATCCCGAAACTATCGTGTCTCAGCGTCGGCAGAAGTTTCTTGAGATGGGCAAACAGAGACTAGTTTACTGAATTGAGTATCTTGCCGCATCGTATATTCGTGCTGCCACCAACGCCCCCGTCATGGAAAGAAACGGGGAGCAGGCGCCAACAATAAATTAACCATTCCACAACATCGACACTGGTAAGGCTTGTAAGTTGTTGCCAAAGGCGAGAGCGTGGTCTCCAGTGTAGAATATAATTCCGCCAGTGAAATCACTTCCGGCAACTGATTCAAGTCGTTTCAACCCCCGCCAATCTTCATTTCGAATTGTGGCAGACGCTTTTACTTCAATTCCAATCAAGCCGTCGGGAGGCCGCTCGACAACAAAATCGACCTCCACTTTGTCCTTATCACGATAGTAAAAGAAATCGTATGCGTGCTCGGAAAAAGAAGCCAGTTTCAACAGTTCTGAGAAAACAAAGGATTCTAATAGTGGTCCAAGCAGGGATCGATCTTGACTCAGTCGATCAGGTGCAATTGCTCTGAGGACTGCCAGCAATCCAGCATCAATGAAGTGGAGTTTGGGGGTGCGAACCAACCGCTTGAGAGAGTTGCGACTCCACGCTGGCAGCAATCTAATCAAGTACATCTGTTCCAAGGTGTTGATGTATTTTTGCACGGTCGGGATGCTTAATTTTAAGGATTTGGCCAGCTGCGAATATACAATGAGTTGTGCGGATTGGATTGCCGCCGTCTTGAGGAGTGCTTTCAAATCTGTTAGTCGATAGGCATTCATGACTTCTCGAATATCACGGCTCAAAAGTGTTCGAATGTAATCATCAGCCCAAGCACGGCGGCGGCCTGAGTCGGATCGCATCAGCATTTCGGGATAACCGCTAGCAAGGATTCGTCGGGTAAGATCGTAAGTATCGAGTGGGCGAGAAGAGTACATAGCTGGCCTCGATTCAAACAGTTGATCGATTTGATTGTACTCCTGCCCTTCGATTTCGGCTTGCGCGAGCGGAAACAATTCGTTGATTGCCATGCGTCCGGCAAGAGACTCACTCACGGTGGAAATTGTCAGAATGTTTGCGGAACCTGTGAGTACAAAGCGGCCCGGTCTCTGATCGGTGTCTACGGATCGCTTGATTTCACGGATTAATTCGGGTGCGCGTTGGATTTCATCAATTGTTACGAACTCAAATTGTCGGATGAAGGCAATGGGATCCGCGTGCGCTATTTGAAAAATACTCTCGTCATCAAGCGTTAAGTACGGACGATTTTCACCCGATAGTTTTTGCGCAAGTGTTGTTTTTCCAGCCTGGCGCGGTCCGACGATTGAGACGACGCGCGTATCCGTCATTGCCTTAATGACTTTGCGTTCAATATAGCGCGGATATTGAGGATTCTGTTGCCCGTTCATGCTGCTGTCCGACATTACTTATACCAGAATAGGTAAGGTTTTGTCTCAGAGTACGCTTCTGCGCTTGAATCGTTGCGTCAGAAAACGTCTTGTTTCAAATATTGAGCCGTCTAAATTAAAAAATGTGATCGGCCAATTACAAATTTGTAATCGGCTAAAATAAAAATTCAAGTGGTCAGCAATATTTTTTGAAAGTTGGAAGACGCTGAAGTTGCCAGCAATCGTTGCAATGCCCCTGTTAGCGGTGAGTAAGTATCACCGCCCTTATTTCGTAGATGGGCGTTTGTTAGCGCCTTCCCGTCACTTCCCAATAAGCAATATGGAAGAGAGGGAGACTTATTTCCAAATTTGTCAAAATATGTCGGACAATTTGACCGCTTAGGAACCGCCGATGTGCACTGGCGGTGCAAGAAGGTCAGAACGGCCCATCGCTGTTGAAACTCCTGTCAACGTGGCAAAAGTTATATCGGTGCAAATTGTTTGCTTCCTGCCGGAAGTAGTTACGGTCTTTTTCCCATGGTCCGTTGATCTCCGTCACGAGATTCCAGAACCTCTCAGAGTGATTCATCTCAACTAAATGTGCAACTTCGTGAGCCACGAGATATCTCAGGGCACTAGGCGGCGCCATAATAATACGCCAAGAGAACATTAGATTATTCCCATGAGTGCAGCTTCCCCAGCGGCTTCGAGGATCGCGTAGCGTGATGGTATCGTACGGTCGACCAACTGCGTCAGAAAATAAATCTGCAAATTTAATTACCCGTTCCATGCATAAATTCTTAAGAAATGTTGCGACACGAATGCCAATGCCAATGAAATCGGGCACTAGCACCTTATCTTCAGAGAGGGTCACGGCTTCTACAGAACTTGGGTAAATCGTATATTCTCGACCTTCGATTGGAATTCTAACGCCTGGTTGCACATAAATTGTCGAAGGTACGCGTTGTTGAACTTCTAGAATCCAATCAATATGCCGTTCTGCGAAGGTTAAAGCCTCGTCTGTCGTCACCCAAGACGGACAAGAGACGCTAACTTTGCCGTCGATTTCGGATATTTTCAGTTTCATTAGCCGAGCTTGTCGATAATGGCGAATATTGACAAAAATCGGTGGGTCGGATTTCAGGACATGGATTACCAAGACGTTTTCCAACTAGTAGCTGATTCTTTTGACAATTATTGTTTGGCAAGGTAGGCGAGTTCGATTGTCGACACAATTAAATTCAAAAGGCGAAAAGGACTGAATATGCCAAAAAAAGAGTGGGGCGTTAAACGAGAGTGTCCGGAAACTGAAAAACGTTTTTACGATCTGAATAGGGATCCTATCGTTAGCCCCTATACGGGTGAAGTGGTTGAGTTGGACGCGGGTAAGTCTCAAATGACGACCGCGAGAACTGTAACTGAAAAGCCTAAATCCAAGCAAGAAAATATAGCTGATGACGCGGTGATCGCGGATGATGACGGAGTTAACGTTGCAATCGACGATGATTTGCTTGATGAAGATGAAGAGGATAGTGTTTCACTTGATGACATCGCTGATTTGCCGTCGGAGGATGAAGATTAGAACGGCTCTCGGAATCTCTAAAGGCGGGAGACTTGGTTGCGGGTAAGTGTGTTTTTGATTTGGGGCCTTAGCTCAGTTGGGAGAGCGCTACAATGGCATTGTAGAGGTCAGGGGTTCGACTCCCCTAGGCTCCACCATATCTCCAAGTGTAAACTGCGAAAAAAGGGGAAATCTTCGGTTCATTTGCATGATGATGCTTTGCTGTAGCAGGCAAGCCAACCAACTAAGTCGAACGAAGTTGTCTTATACCGCAAGTTATCGTGATCTACCTTAGTTGGTGCTTGTCAGTTTTCTCCCTTCCTGCATCTGCGTTGTGCTTTTGGATCAGGTGATAGATGTCAGGTGGCCTTGCTATCGGCGATCATTTCGACTTGTCTGACGATTACCTCGGCTTGCCGAATTGAGGCAAGATCAACGAGGCGCCCCTGATAGACTGTGGCACCGTCGCCCCGAGCTTTTGCATCGGCCATTGCTTGCAAGATTTCACGAGCTTCGGCTACGGCTTCTTCCGAGGGGGTAAAGACCTCATTTGCTAGCGCTATCTGTTTTGGATGGATTGCCCATTTCCCGACCATTCCTAGCGTGGCCGAGCGACGGGCCTGAGCAATAAACCCGTCATCGTCAGAAAAATCGCCGAAGGGTCCATCGACGGGCAATACCCCGTGAGTCCGACAGGCGGCAACGATCGCGGTCTGTACCCAGTGCCAAGGGTCTGACCAGTATTTCTGGCCGTTGTGGGTCAGATAATAGTTTTCCTGAGTACCGCCGATGCCGGTTGTTGCCATTCCCATTGACGCCGCAAAATCAGCGGCACCTATACTCAAGGCTTGGAGTCTTGGGGTGGTTGCGGCAATCTCTCCGACATTCGAAAGACCGGCAGCACTTTCAATGATTGCTTCGAAAGCAATCTGCTTTCGGCGATTACGTGCCCGTTCTACTGCCGTTACCAATGCCTCAACAGCATAGAGATCTCCTGAACACCCGACCTTGGGAATCATAATTTGGTCAAGGCGCTCGGAGCTTTTTTCCAGCAGTTCAATTACGTCGCGATACCAGTATCTGGTATCAAGACCGTTGATCCGCACACTCAGCGTTTTTTCGCCCCAGTCGATGTCGCCGATTGCTTGGATCGCGTTGTTTCGCGCTCGTTCTTTGTCATCGGGGGCGACGCTATCTTCCAAATCGATATTGATCACATCAGCCGATGACTTGGCCATTTTTTCAAATAACTCTGTTCGTGATGCTGGTCCAAAGAGCTGGCAACGATTGGGACGAATAACGGGGGTCGGTTGTTCAAGAAAACTCATCAGTGAATATCTTTCGGTTTCGGTGATGGTGATTGCTTTGCCTGTATCACCGAACAGAAGCACTTGAAAGGATGACGCTGCGGATAAGTTCCGATTTGTGATTAGGTCAGGCTTGATGAGTGGCAAGACCGATGGAGTTGAGGAGTGACTTAAGGCCGGGTTGGGTCTTGGAGGCGCGAAAGATATGCTCTAAAGTCAACTGCTTCGCTAGTTCGTTTCCCGTCAGGCCCTTGCGATATTCTGGCCAAAGTCTCTTGAGCGTCCTCTCCGAAAGATTAGACGGTGGCTTTTTGTATTTGTACCTTGGGAAATGCCGCAACAAAAAACCCTCGTGGTTTGGCTTTTGTAATATGATTATGAAGCCATTCTTGCGTAGCAGCACCTGTACTTGACGCGTTCGCTCAACTTGATCAGATGGCCAATCATCATCAATCATAATGACTTTCGTAGTCAACCTCCCATTCTTTCGTTCCTCTTGCGCCAACCTGACGGCCCTATCGGCAAGCTTTAAGGCATCGCCGGCAGGCTGCAAGTTTGTGATCACCAAATGAATATGACACCCATTTTCTTTTGCGAATGTTTGCAGCAGTGAGCCGTAAGCTTGTTCACTTTCCCCTTCGCAACCCAGAAAAATACGTCTCCGGCGCGGAACGTGAACACGCGTACTCATCCGATAATCGGGACTCCACCGTAAACGCCGCCCAAATAAAGTCGCTGATAATTCTCGCTTCGGCGGATACCCTTGATAGCGGCAAGTTTGTAGACTTTGGTTGCGGCACTCGGGCTTTTCTCACAGATCAACACCTCTTCTTTGAGCAGCACATCCAGTAGCGAGACGGAATGGCAACTCATCCAGAGTTGAGCGCCGTGGGGGTTTCGATCGTTGTCGCAGAACCATCGCAGGATTTCGGGCAGGATTGTTGGATGGATCGCTGCATCAAGTTCGTCAATAATAGCAATTCCGCCTTGTTCAAGCGCCCGGCAAAGCGTCGGATAAATTCGAACGAACTGCTGTGTGCCATGACTTTCTAGGTTCATATTGATCGGACCATCAAGCCCAGCATGATCAAATCTGGCCTTGGGTGGGCCTCGCTGGGTCTCAATAAATACCTTATTGACTCCTAGATCTAGGCGCTGGACGTCTCGGTTGAGCTTGCTGAGAAGCTTCTCGTCTTTGCGATATTCTTTGGCGATGTCGTGATCGCTGCTTTCTAACCTGCCGATAAGAATGTTCGTATAGACAGCCGCAGCACTTTTGATAAATTGTTGGGCCAGTTTATTGTCCAATTGCGCTAGAGTACAAATGACACTTGCGTCAGGACGCAAGATTCTCTTTAGAACCGAACGTTCGCGTCCGACTCCAACCCAACTTGCGACTTTTACATTTTTTTCGGCGTCACGCTCCAGAATTTTAACCAAGCGAGACGAGGCGCGAGGCCGATAGTGTAGGCTCTCCCGCAAAACCTTATTACTCTCGTCAAGAATTGGCGACAGTTCTAATCGGTAAACATAAGGGCAGGTTCGAGAGTTCCCTATGGAGTTCGGATTCTCAAACCCCGCAAAGGATATCGACAGGATGGTCGGCTTTTTGACCATATCCCTAGTATTAAATTTCAGATAGGGGAGCCCCCTGCCTGAGGGGCTCTCAAAGCTGAATCGAATGAAGTAGGAGAGAAACGCGATGGCGCGAAGTATATTTGATTTTCCTGACGCATTTGCTCCGTAAAGGGCCGCTACTCGTGGAGCGCGTAAATCGGTATTGTCATGGAGCGTGACTAATCGTCCTGGTTCTTCGGGAACCTTCTTCCCAACTGTCAGGTCGATGATCTGGCGCTCGCGCACAGAATAGAAGTTTTCGATCTCAATCCGATAAATCATTTATTACCTCCAAAGTAATGATTAAAGGCTTGAAAAGTAATTTTCAACCAAAATTTGTCAAAAATAGAATTAAAGGAGCCTCTTGCAAAATTCATCTGGCGAGCGATTTTTTCCTGAAAACAAGCGATTTTTTTT
>JAPORY010000097.1 GCA_026709985.1 Aestuariivita sp.
CCGATACTGTCGAGAAAATTGCTGTTGTCTGTGCCGTCGCCGAACAACGGCAAAGTGCTCGCACGCCCGCACCAACAGTTGCGCACGTCCTGCGGGGTGCGGGGAGAGATCGCGAAGCAACCGCTCGTCTGTCCTGAAGCGGGATTGACGGTCATGGTGTAGTTTCCGCCCGTCATGAAGCAGCGGCGGGCGAAAACTTGGTCTTCAAAACCGGATTTGTTTACAGAAAATTCAACATAATAGGGAGTTTTCGCCTCTAAACCACTCATGGTCATAGATCCGCCGCTATAGTTCGACCCACTGCTTATAAATGCAAAACTTTGGAGACCACCCCTTCGGACACCCGTTTCGGCGTTGTAGATAGCGGCAGCCACAGTGGCAGAGCCAGTAGGGCGGCCACCATCTCCGAACCGTCCGACATAGCTGCCCCAGGTCACTCCCGGGACCGTGACGGTCCCGCCGCTTGTGGACAGGGCCGTGATCGGCGCATTCGCGGCGTCAATTTCAGCGCGGCCTCCCATGCATGCCGTCGGACCCTCACGCCCGCTGGACGTTACCGTTGTCTGCGCCCATACCGGCGCGGCCATCACCAGCGCGGCAAGCGCGATACCTGTGCGTTTAGTCCATCGTCCGAGAATCTCTAGGGGGGGGGGGGGGCAAAGAGATACATGGTCATTCCTTTCGGTCTTATAGAAGTTCGGAGAATTTGTAGGGCAAGAAATAATTGGTTGTCAATATCTATCTTGCAATATTGATGACCGCTTTGCGGATGCGTTTCTCCATACTTCCCTTGCGCAACGCTTCAGATTGAAGGCCAAATTCTTCAAAGGTCTGCAGTAAGACACCAAGTGTCTAGTTGAATTCAGGGGCAGGCTTGGCGAGTATGAAATCCAAATCTTCAGAAAATCTTGGCAGGTCGTGAAGAATGCGCAGGCTGGTGCCACCCTGAAAAAGCGCAACATCAAAAAAGTCTGCGCGCCACAATGCATAAAGGGCGATCTCCTGCAGAATTTCCTTGATTGCATTCTCCTCCTCAAGCCGATTGGCGGCGTTATAGGATTGAAGCCTTTGTTGAAGCAAGTCGATCATTTTCAGCCCTTTCCCCCGTTAACAAACGCTTCCTGCCTGTTGCTTTAAGATCGCGAACAGCGCACTCAAACTCTGCGAGGAAGGCTTGCGCTGCTTTATGTTTATAGACAGAGCGCAAAGCTTCAAAATCTTTTACATGCAATGCAAGCAGAGAGGCGCGTTCAACACGCAAGCCCTCTTCAATCCAGCCAAGCCCGGTCCAGGTTAATTTTCGATAGGCGACCAGATCCATCATAGCACGCAATGGCTTTGCCAAAAGAGCATATTGCTTGCCAAACCGGGCGCGTTTAATCTGGGTTAGGAACTGGTAACGATGAATTGCCAGTGGATGATAGGTAAACGAACCAAAATTATCCTGCTGATGGGTCAAGGTCTTGCGTTTTGGGGTGACGGAGGCCGTTGTGAACACCGCTTCAGGAATCCAACCGTGATGGGAAAGCGCCGTCTCAAACGAGATATAACTCCCCGGCAAAATCGCCTGAGCGGTAATGAAGGGATGAATAGCCCCGCTACTATGATGGGAGGCCAATGTGCAAAGCCCGCGCTTCAATTGATGGAGCGTCCCGTCCTTCAAGGCTCTGTTCACCAATCCATAGCGGCGCACTTTACTGCCGCCAATCAAGACTGCAAGCTGCTTTTCAGTCAAGATACGGCCAGCATAGCCAGCCTCCATAATTTGTTCGACAAGTACATTCATAAAATACGAGATACTTCCAAAAAAATGAAAGTTTCAAGAATTTTCTGCTTTGAATGGGATATAAGCTGTTGGTTTGGATTAACCTGACTCCTAAGTGAATATCGCACAGCAATTGCTCTCAGCACGACACGCCTAGGTCTTCGTTTTATATCGCTCCAACAATGGATATATGATAGGGTCGCGCTTCTAACTTGCTGTTGGCAGATTTTTAGTGAAGGCGTCATCATTGGAATGTGCGATTTTGAGCAACTCCTCGCATTGATATTCCATTGAACTGCCACCGCCATAGAGGGGACGCGAATTTTTGTGCCCCATAAGCAAGCATCGGAGAGAGTAATCCGGTCCAGCTTCCAGCATTCTCTTCTCAAAGGAATGCCGGAATAAATTCTACGATTTCGGTATCGGTATCGGTATCAATTTTCACGTGCCGGGAGCCTTCATCAAAGACCCGTACAACAGATTGCCTTTGTTCCGAATAATGCGGAAGGCCATTCGGTGCGCGTTTCATCACTTCGAGCACCCCCGAGAGGAATATCGCGCACGGAGGAAACGGTCTTTCGCTGGTGCATATCGGTCGCCTTGATCCTGATCAGCGGAAGTTCATCATCAAGAATGATATTTTCAGGCAGGATATTGGCAAGCTCGCTCGGACGATAGTCCGTTTCGATTATGGCGCAGACAATTAAGGCGGCTTGTTCATTCAAGCCGTCAAATACATCAGGGACGATAAAGCACCACATGACAAATTCATCCTAAAAATGGGGAATGTTTTTCAGACTGTTGTCATTCCCGAAACTGAGATTACGAAAAGGATTTTGCCGGTTCTCATCACCTTCATATTTCCGGTATTCCCGAAACAGTTTAATAAATTACCAAGGTCGTGATTAGCGCTATTTCCTGAGCGGGGTTTGTCGCCATCGGTAGGGCACAGACGATCAGACCACCAATTGTAGAATTTTCGCTCCTGATCACGGTTGATCTTGTGCATCGCAGGTCATCAAAAACCTTCACGAAATTGCTGACAGCCCGCCGCTTAACCTTTCGCCATGATTTCAGTAGTGAATCCGATTTGCCAATTTGATTCGTTACGTCAAGCTGGAAAAAAACAGACCACCTAGGTTTGGGAGATTTTCACCGCTGGCGGTGAGACCGTCGAAACGGATGTTTGCAAGTCGTTACAATTGCGGCGGAAATACAGTATTGCTTCGACTTGCATTTGGAGCGTACCTGATTCATAGTTATCTCCATTCGATGAAAATATTGAGCACAATAAATCTTAGCATGTCCATATCTGATATCAAAAAACTTCACCCTCATGTACCGTTTCTCTACAAGATGACTGTGTCTTTTTTTGAGATGGCTAAAGAAAATGCTGAACCTGTTTTACAGGCAATTGATGGATGTCGGGAGTCGGAGATTGATGCGTATGGTCGCCCAAAAGCACCAAATCACGTCACAGACAAGATCAAGGATCTTCCGCCCACTGAGATGATTAATGTTGTAGGAACGTGTTTGTCGGCTGCGACTAATCTTGGCCTTGCCTATGCGCATGCATTGCGGTTGCTGAATTTATTGACTCAGGGCAAAGACGTTTTGTCGGCCGAAGTTACAACACTAAATCTTGTCAAATTGTTTGACGCTCTTCCCGGTTACACTCAACAAAAACTGCATGATATTTATGATAAGGTGAAGATGCATGATCTTGAAATGGAAATTGCATCAAAGGAATTTCCTGCAGAGCATAGGGATTGTGGTTCGGAAATAGATGAGGGTTTTCGTGCTACACTAGCCTATTGGCAGTCGCAAAAGTTGTTACAAGACAGCCATTTTTCACTCTTTGGGCAGGGCGACCGAACAGTGCTACGTCTCTTTGTTCCTTTTCGATCTATCGTTATCCTTGACAAAATTGTTGCTGAGCAGCTGGCGCCGCAACTTAACGCTACTTACGAAACCGTTGACCAGAGAAAGGTACAATATGATAAAGGCCCCGTACTTGAATGGGATGCGGACATGATTCATATAGCACTACCGAAACGGTTTGGACGGACCCTTGATGCTCGTTGGAAACCCGACATCACATCTGTTATTCGAATCAAAGAGTCGGGAACAGAAATGTGGAGTCCAGGATTTGAAACACCGCTTAATCAATGTTCATTTGTCGACTTGAAACCTGATACTGAATATGAAGTTAAATTGACCCACAAGAATGAAGCCGGCGAAAGCGAACCAGTTATATCATCAATGAGAACACGGGCGGAATAAGAAACAATGATATCATCAGTAGCAGGACAGCCACTTATTCGATCCCCGAGTCCGACAGTTCTTTCTGTGAATCTTTCTGTGAATTTTCCGGATGAATTGGATAGAAAGTCTTTCCAAAAGAAAAATTGTGAATATTCATTTACGCAACAAGTCTCTTCTGCTCTTTCGTCGGTATTTTTGGCGTCTAACAACATTGATTCATATGAAATAAGACTAATTCTCCCTTCTCCAGATATTATTCAAACCTACCAAGAAAGGGTCAAGACGCTTCACGAAGCTGCTGAAGAAGAAGGAATCGAACCGATTGCCTCTTCTTTGGACGCATTTTTCAAATTCTTAACTGCGGCACCGTTCAAAATTCGGTCAGCAGCTCTTTTCCTTTCAGATGATGGTTCTTATGCAGCGATTTGGCGTAATGAGATGTGGCGGCTGAATATCAAGTTTCCTAGTGGTAATGTGGTGGAGTATGTACTGTTGGATCGTACTGAAAACACGCCAGAGGGAATAGTCGGAAGGGCTACCCTTGAAGAATTCCATAATTTTATCACCGAAAAAGACCTTCAATCATTGCTTCAGGCATGAGAGGCGATCCGCTCCCACATGAGGATAATGTCGTTCGTTATGTCGGGGGGAGCAAGCTTAATGATGACGGGACTGTGTTGTCAGAAGCGTTCAATGACAGGCTTATCTCTGTTAACTGGCTGGAATTTCATTCTGGCAGCAAAGATGAACAGGTTGCACGTGTTCGAAAAGTTTTGCGACTCAAAATTGGAAAAACTGCCGTTCTTGCCGAATTGGGCGTTAAAGCAATTCATAATTTAAATCTTGATGTTCTAGAAAATCCGTTAGAAGCAACAAGCGAATGGCCTGCTGCACCATGTCATGCTGATATTGTATATATTCCGACTAATGTGAGGCAACAAATGCTCACCTTTGAAAAACTTGCTGATCTTGTCGTTGCGACATATCCGGCTTATGAGGAACAACATTAACTCACCTAACCACAGTTTCGCAAATTTTTGCGGCGTGAGCGAATAAAGTACTGATAAACAGCATTTTTGAGAATCTCCAATACCCATTATGTCAATCACGGTGGGAGGGGGCTGAGGAAAACCAGTTTCCTACAGCAATTACAAAAAGAAGATGTTACGAGGTCGAGTGACCTCTGGGGCAATAAAATCAATGTTTTCGGTAGCTTATCTGGGGTGCATTTTGAATTAATGGTGCGGTCGAGAAGACTCGAACTTCCACGGGTTTTATCCCACAGCGACCTCAACGCTGCGCGTCTACCAATTCCGCCACGACCGCGACAATGAACTAAACCCAATGTCTATTCGTTTTTGTTCAGTATGGAAAGCATCAATTTCTGCCAATTTTCACTGGGCGAATTCAACCCCGCATTTCGATACCGCCGAATTCCTAAATCGCGAGAAAAAGCACTGGCACAAAGATTCGAAATAATTGCTTTGGTATGCAACCACTCTTGAATTGCAGTCGGACTCTCAGAGCAGTGGCCCCTGCAGTCTTGGTTTGCGGCTTGGTCGCATCATCCGCTCTTTTCGAACAAGGATCAAGAAAAATTCCATCGCGGATAAAATAAGTATCGTGCGGCACTTGCCCGTCATCTACAACAACGTGCAGACATTTCGATTACCCGCTCGCTAGCGAGAATTAAGCTAAACATTGCCGACACCGTTGAGTGTGCAAGCCCGGCGATCTACACGATTATCGCAACCATTAGGCACCCGTATTAAGAAAGCTAATGGCCTAGAAATGGCATAATATGGCTAGAGCCAACGGAATTTCTTGGATCGTCAATCATCCACCAAACCCAAGGGACAGAAGTCACGACGAGAGCAGAACAATTTGCAGAATACCAAGTTTTGTTCACAGACGATCCCACAAGAAAAAACTGATATCGAATCCTTCTAGGCCGACGGTGAGTCGGCAATACCCTTCAGCACTGACAAAAAAGTAGCAGAACTCATATATGACTATGGCAACTTCGCTTATGATAAAAACACTGGCGCAAACAGTTTTGTTATTGTCAAAAACTGCCAGGACACCGCAAAGCCCGTTAATATCGTGCGCTACGAGTTCAACGATGGGAGTGCGATTATCTTCAAGGGACGAAGTTGGGCATTTGGATTACCTGAAGACAAGCTGAAAATCCTAAATATTCAACGACGCTTTAAGGAACTTTTCGCTCAGGAAGTGTAAATCGCGTTGCAGACCGCAAAGCACTCCTACAAATTCAATGCGGTAACGGCAAGGCAAGACAAATTTCTTTACCACTCAACGACTATGAGATAGTTATCGACCTAGTTTTGGATTCAACTGAGCAGGACGGTCTGCTCCGGCGTTCTATTAGTCTGAAAACAGTGTCGTTGCCGATTTAGCGATTAGGCACCATGGCATTGTTGTTTTCGGCTATCGGCAATTTCCAACCCGAGTGGTTATAACCTTTCGCAATAGATGGACTGGATAGTTTCCGATCGCCCAATACCTTATAATACCGCGCTACAATTTATGGAGCGACGGGTAATCGGCATTCGATCTGGAACAGAGGCTGAGGCGATTTGGCTCTTGCAACATCCCCCACTCT
Source organism: Aestuariivita sp. (assembly GCA_026709985.1). Classification (GTDB taxonomy): domain Bacteria; phylum Pseudomonadota; class Alphaproteobacteria; order Rhodobacterales; family Rhodobacteraceae; genus JAPORY01. The sequence continues at coordinate 6,654 of JAPORY010000097.1, forward strand.
ACACTGCCGGCACCAGTGCGCAGCCGGAAGATCTATTGAATCCAAGTCGTTTTCCAGTTTTCCGCAGCGGACGGGGTGGGCAATATACCTATCACGGCCCCGGACAGCGGGTTGTCTATGTTATGATGGACATACAAAAGCAACGAGACGTACGTCGTTTCGTTACCAAACTCGAGCAATGGGTACTAAAAACCCTCGCTTGTTTTAACCTGGACGGAATTACACACGAGAATCGCGTCGGCGTCTGGATCAAGCGACCCGACAAAGCTCCGTTTTCTGACGGCCGCCCCGCGGAGGATAAGATTGCAGCAATCGGTATCCGTTTGAAAAAATGGGTCAGCTATCATGGGATATCAATCAATGTGGACCCTGATCTGGAGCACTATTCAGGCATAAATGCCTGCGGCATTTCTGATTATGGCGTAACGAGCCTAGTTGATCTCGGCCTCTTGGTCTCGTTTTATGAGTTGGATATCGCCTTACGCCAGTGCTTTCCTGAGGTCTTCGCCACGACCCCGCAGGATAGTCTGATCGACCTGTAGACCGTCATTACGGCTCAGCCTGAATTGGCCGCAAGAACGAACCCGACCGACGAAAGACATCGGCTGTATTTGTAAAGAAATGCATCGAAGCAATTAGATCGTAGGATTAACCGGTTTGACTTTCACCGCGGTTCCCGAATTAACGAATTAGCGAAGTCACAGGTGCCTCCGAACTCAAGGCAAATGCGCCCGAATTTTCTCAGCCTGTGTTTCAAGCAGGCTCATGTCGGCCATAACGCCCGGTGGACCGAGTGCAACGCCTTCATGCCGTGGCATAACATGAAAATGCAAATGAAATACTTCCTGCCCTCCAGCAGCTTCATTAAATTGCTGAACCGTAACCCCATCAGCATTGAAGGCGACGCGTGTCGCTTGCGAAATTCTTTGTACCGTCTGAATGACAGCTTGCAGTTGCTCAGTGGTCGCATCGAATAGATTCCGACAAGGCGTTTTGGGAATGATGAGACAGTGTCCCGTTGCGCGCGGCATAATATCCATGAAGCTAAGCGTTTCTTCATCTTCAAATAATTGAATGCAGGGGCTCTCTCCACGCAGTATCTTGGCAAAAATATTATCTTGATCGTAGGTTGTCATGATTACTCCCTGCAAAGCTTTTTCATACTCTTCAATAATTGGTTCACAACTGAAATGTGAATTCTGAGTGTTCCTTATTGGATCTTCGCGCTAAGGAAAATATCTTCTAGCATCAGTTTCCTTGCCAGATGATCACCTGCACTCATTATACTGTGTACCGTTAGCAAAATTAGCATCAAGCGCCAACAAGTAAACCCTCAGAGGTTCACAGCACGCGGGCACAGCTACGATCCCCCCCTTTCTCAATATCGTGTCGCATAGCATTGATTTGTTGACCTAAAGGGCATACAGGCTATTTCACAAGAATAAGTAAACTTTAGATTTTATACCGACACGGTATTCTTTCAGGAGGCGATTCATGGCAAATTTGGCCATTCACGGTCACGAACATGAGGTCCAGCAGGGCTTCTTTGTCCGTTGGTTTATGTCGACCAATCACAAAGATATCGGAATTCTATATTTGGTTACCTCCGCCTTGGTCGGTTTCATCGCGGTTGCCTTTACGATTTATATGCGTTTGGAACTTCTGGATCCTGGTGTGCAATACATGTGCCTTGAAGGCGCACGCCTATTCGCTGATCCAACAAACGAATGTACTCCTAATGGACATTTGTGGAATGTGTTGATCACCGGCCACGGCATCCTGATGATGTTTTTCGTTGTTATTCCCGCGCTCTTTGGCGGCTTTGGAAACTACTTCATGCCGTTACAAATTGGCGCCCCCGATATGGCGTTTCCGAGACTCAACAACCTCAGTTTTTGGCTGTATGTTGCTGGTACAACGCTCGCTGTAGCCTCCGTCTTGAGTCCGGGCGGAAATGATCAAACAGGTTCGGGCGTCGGTTGGGTTCTGTACCCGCCCCTTTCGACCACCGAGTCGGGCTGGTCGATGGATCTTGCCATTTTTGCTGTGCATGTCTCGGGGGCGTCGTCAATCCTTGGCGCAATTAACATGATCACTACCTTCCTAAACATGCGTGCACCGGGAATGACAATCTTTAAGGTTCCACTATTCTCATGGTCGATTTTCGTAACGGCGTGGCTGATTTTGCTCGCGCTGCCCGTTCTTGCGGGGGCCATCACAATGCTGCTCATGGACCGAAATTTTGGTTTTACCTTCTTTGATCCGGCGGGCGGAGGAGATCCCGTCCTCTATCAACATATTCTCTGGTTCTTCGGGCATCCTGAAGTCTACATCATTATCCTTCCTGGTTTCGGTATCATTAGTCATGTTATTGCGACTTTCTCACGAAAGCCTATTTTCGGCTATTTACCAATGGTCTGGGCGTTAATCTGTATTGGAGCACTCGGATTCGTTGTGTGGGCCCATCACATGTACACAGTTGGCATGAGCATTAACCAACAGGCCTATTTCATGCTGGCAACAATGGTCATCGCCGTACCGACAGGTATAAAGGTATTCAGTTGGATCGCAACGATGTGGGGCGGTTCTATAGAATTCAAAACACCGATGCTTTGGGCCTTCGGCTTTCTATTTTTGTTCACCGTCGGTGGCGTGACTGGGATTGTCCTGGCGCAAGCCGCTGTTGATCGCTATTATCACGACACGTACTATGTGGTAGCTCACTTCCATTATGTGATGAGTTTGGGGGCTGTCTTCGCCATTTTTGCTGGTTTGTACTTTTACCTCCCTAAAATTACCGGCAGGATGTATCCTGAATGGGCGGGCAAACTGCATTTTTGGTCCATGTTTATTGGCTCAAATGTCGCATTTTTCCCTCAGCACTTCCTCGGTCGCCAAGGGATGCCCCGACGTTATATTGATTACCCAGAAGCATTTGCCTATTGGAACTACTGGTCTTCTATCGGAGCCTTTGTTGCTTTTGCCTCGTTCTTGTTTTTCTTTGCCGTTATTTTTTACACGCTGCGCTATGGTACTCGGGTGACGGTTGCGAACCCGTGGAATGAACATGCGGATACCCTTGAATGGACTCTTCCGTGCCCACCGCCTGCTCACACATTCGAGACGTTGCCAAAGCAAGAGGAATGGGATCGTGCAATGGCTCGATAGCTGGAGAGTTCTCTTTTTGGCAACATCGACTTATGGCGGGACATTGCAGCCGACATAGCTGAGCATGAGGCGGTACTTGACGCAACTGCTCATGTGGTCTGTCCGAAGTTTCCTGCGGCCCGACGGAGAGCACGTGATTGATGTTTCCCCTACGTTCATTTCTTGAACGTTTGACGGCTTGAAATTCTGTGCTTGTGACTGACCCGCCGCCCTGCTCTCAATTCCTAACGACGCCTCAATACTCCCAGTTGGTCACTTCTACATACTGGCTGATATTGGACAACCTCAACAATGTGTCTTAGATACTTCGCTTGGTGAACCACGGTCGCAAGTTCCACTGGCGATGGATTTTTGCAGTCAAGATTAACAAAAAGAGCCCCGACGAATTCCTGAATCGGCGACCTGCGCGGTCTTGAAACCACTATATCGGAGACGGGGAGAGTCTTAACCGCAGCTGACATCCGGGCACTTGCCCCCACTCCGATCGCGATTGACGGTTTAGCGATCAGATAGATTTTGCTCGTCGCAAAAACTAACTGTTACACAGACGATCCTTCACCATCGGTCCGACCTGACCAAAATCCATTTGCCCGGCATAATTGGATTTTAGCGAGCCCATAACGCGGCCCATGTCACGAACCGAGGTGGCACCAGTCTTTTGAATTGCTGTATCAACAGCTGCTGCAACTTGATCTGCTGTCAACTGCTTTGGAAGGAATTCTTCAATAATTTGAATTTCCCGCCGTTCCTGCTCCGCGAGATCCAATCGGCCGCCCTCTTCGTATATTTGCGCACTTTCTTGCCGCTGTTTACCCATTTTGCTGAGAATAGCGAGTATGTCTTGGTCTGACACCCCGTCCATTTTTCCTTGGCCGCGAAGGTCAATGTTTTTATCGGTTATCGCCGCATTAATCAGGCGTAGCGTTGAAAGACGTTCTGCGGATTGATCTCGCATGGCTTGCTTGCGGGCAGAGTTTAGACGCTCAGCTAATGTCATCTATTGCGTTCCGTTGTGGTTAATGTCTCGGAGTAAGGTAGTCAGCCCGAAGAAGAAATTCAATCAAAATCGCGCCTTGCAGTGTTGATTGTCTTAATCCTCAAGAGTCCGCCACTGTGCTACCATCATAGATTCAGTTAGTGCCCATTTAGTTCCGAACAGTTTTAAAGCGTATTTTTATACCTTTACAATATTGTCGATCTAACAACTATTGAACCCATTAGTTTGATGCCCTTGTTTGAACTGGCGGCGCCGAATCTAGTCCACACAAAACGCCCTCTGGCCCGGATAGGTATCGGGCAGCATGTGTGTCGACTGCGTTCATTTCTTTCAGGAGGTGGGTTATTTCGTCTGACGAGCTTGGGCTGATTGAGAACTTGGCGATCCCTGTGGACTTCTGACACGGGGTGAGCCAACTCTAAGAGTTTTGTTTCCGTGCACTATCTGTCCTCCGTATATGCTCTTTCATCCATTCGTTCCTATTCATCCTAGTCCATTAACCACTTCTGTTGATGAATAATGACCCTTAGCAATGGCGAGGTGCGCACGATCCAAAGCCTCTATCGCAGAGGCCCAATCCGCAACAGTCTCCGTTGCGAACGGTTCAACGCAGTGCGCGGCGGTCTGAGGTATCGTTGGCCTCTTGGAATTAGATCTAATTCCCTCAAAATGGAAACGGACACTCGGCGACCAAATAACCCAAAATTGATCATACAAACCAATAGGTGCGTATTGTTACTCACGGCTACTTTGTTGCAATTCCGAGCTATCCTAGCTCTTCTCGTCCAGAACAGAAATTATAACCCATCACCTATCTGACTGCTTTATGTGAGCGCTGGAAGCGCAAGTCTAAAAAAATCATATTTGCAATCACCGAAGAAAGGTATAGCGAATGATAATGGTACCATCGTGCCACGAAGACCCCCTAATCCCACTCTTGATCCAGAACAAGATCGCTTGACTCGGAGAATTTCCACGATGGTCGTCTTTGCCAAAAAACAACCAAGCGCATGCCTTGTGCTCGCCGAGGGAGCAGTCTTTTGGGGACACGGGTTTGGCGCAACAGGCAAAACGATCGCTGAACTCTGCTTCAATACAGCGATGACTGGTTATCAGGAGATCATGACTGATCCATCATATGCCGGTCAAATCATCACCTTTACCTTCCCTCATATCGGCAATGTTGGCGTTAATTCTGAGGACGACGAAGCAACATATCCAAAGGCAGCAGGAATGGTTGTGAAGTGGGATCCGACGGAAGCATCCAATTGGCGAGCCACGGCAACCCTGGGGGAATGGCTATCTCGTCACAACAAAATTGCAATTGGTGGCGTTGACACCCGTCGATTGACGCGCCTCATTCGCCAACAGGGCGCACCGAATGTTGCCTTAGTCCATGATCCTTCAGGAGATCTTGATATTGCCCAGTTGTTGCAAGCAGCCCGTGATTTTACCGGATTGGAGGGAATGGACCTTGCCAAAGAGGTAACGTGCTCTAAACCCTATCACTGGAACGAACCACGCTGGAATTCGGAAGTGTCGCAACAAGACTCAGATTCTAAACTCAATGTCGTCGCGATCGACTACGGAATTAAGCGCAATATATTGCGCTGTCTCGCAAGTGTCGGTGGTAATGTCACAGTCCTACCCGCCACTGCTTCTCCTGAAGACGTTCTTGCCGCCTCTCCAGACGGGGTATTCTTATCCAATGGACCTGGCGACCCTGCCGCGACTGCCCGTTATGCGGCTCCACTCATTCAAGAGCTCATGGCAAAATCCGATATTCCGATTTTTGGAATCTGTCTTGGCCATCAGATCTTGGCACTGGCACTCGGTGCCAAAACAGTCAAAATGAGCCACGGACACCACGGTGCGAATCATCCAGTGAAAGAACTAGCGTCTGGAAAAGTTGAGATTACATCAATGAATCATGGCTTCGCCGTGGATTCCCAGACCTTACCGCCCAATGTCATTGAGACTCACCAATCATTATTTGACGGCTCAAATTGCGGGATTCGTGTAAAGGATCGTCCAGTCTATTCGGTTCAGTATCATCCCGAAGCATCACCTGGGCCGCAAGATAGCCTTCCGATGTTTGAACAATTTGCGCAAGACATGCGTTCATTCAAGTCGCATTGACTGCTTCTTGTCTTGCGCTAAGCCCTCTTCAACATTCCATAGATGCTTACTCATTCCCCTTGACCGTGCCATATATTGAGGCACTTTGTGTGTCACCGGGAAGAAATTCGGACTCAGCAGAGAATGGACAAACATAGTAAAATTACATGCGACATTGTCGTCGCTGGAGCTGGAATTGCAGGCTTGCTAGCGACGGTCGCATTCGGCCGATTAGGCTTGCGAGTTGTCTGCGCTGATCCCAATATCCCAATGACAACGCCCGACACGAACGTGGCTGACATACGGACCACCGCTATCTTGCAACCGTCAATCGAGTTCTTGAAGAGCATAAACGTTTGGCAATCTTTAGTTTCACATGCCACCCCCTTGCAAAGGTTGCGCATCATTGAAGCAGGCCAGAAAAGTTCTCAATTGGTGCGTGACTTTGACGCGTCGGAAATCTCCGATGCGGCATTTGGATGGAATGTTTCAAACCCAGTTCTCCTTCACGAATTACTTGTACGCGTCCAAAAACTCGACAATGTTGATTTTCTTTCAGAGACAGAAGTTGTGGACGTTTTTTCTCAGCATTCAGGCGCAAAAGTTATATTGAGTGATGGTCGCCATGTTGGAACAAAGCTCGTTATCGGCTGCGACGGAAGAGACTCAAAGATTCGAGAAATCGCCCGAATCCCCACGATAACTCGGCGATACGGACAAAAAGTCCTTGCCTTTTCTGTCACCCATCCGATTCCGCACGAAAATTCCTCCACTGAGATTTATGTGGATGAAGGACCGTTCACCCTTGTACCTCAAGCCGACTTCGAAGGATGCCCATCTTCTGCCGTCGTCTGGATGCAAAAGGGCCGCAATGCAATCGCTTCGTTGTCTCAAAGCGTACCTGAATTTGAAGATGCGATCACAGAGCGCTCATTAAGTCTTTTTGGCCCCCTCAAGCTAATTTCGCCGCGAGTGATATGGCCGGTAACTTGCCAAATCGCCACTAGATTTGCGGCACAACGCGTTGCCTTGTTGGCTGAGGCAGCGCATGTCCTTCCGCCGATTGGGGCGCAAGGCCTCAATATGTCTATCGCTGATTTAAGGGTACTCGTCGACTTGGCTGGCCAGCACAGTCAAGATCTCGGGAGTCTGGCTATGCTCAACTCCTATCACCGCATCAGAATTCACGATATTCGGATTCGGTCAACTGCTATTGACCTGCTTAATCGCCTAACGATGAGCAATAATACATTACTCCATAGAATTCGGGCCACTGGTCTATCTGTCGTACATGACTGGGCACCTGTTCGACACGGCATAATGCGATTTGGATTAGGTATTGGTTAATTAACGATGGTGAGCAGCATGCCAGCTTGATCGCAACGGTCATTGAAAAACCCAAAGTTATCAACTGTATTTGAAGACTTAGGGTAACTATTCAGCACCCCAACAGTTAAAGACATGGCAAGTGGAAGATCTCGATTTGTTACCTTTAGAGACCCAATTTCATAACGCATATATCTTCGCAGCCATCATCATTTATTGGAACCCCGATCAACTCAATCAGGCTATCCGAATGTGTGGTCGTGCGGGGGTCGAAACACCTAACCACCTTTTGAAACAATTCGCGCCACTAGGATGGAATCATATTCTTCTCACTGGAGAGTATCAATGGCAAAGAATGGTTTCACTCCAATGATTGTATGAATCCTATGCCCACATAAAGGCCTCCCATATGCTCCTGAACGAACAAATATACGCATAATTGGAAAAGACGCCCTCATTGTGTAAGTATGGTATAATAGTTCCTTAGCCTGCTATTCTGCGCTTTCCTGAACCGACCCGATGATCCAAATCATCCACATGGTTGGTGGAGATGAGGCTTAAAAGGTGATTTTCGGGGTGAAAACACGGGCACTCTCGTTGACGTCAGGCATCTGACCCGATCAAGAGAGCTCAGCTCGCTCCGAGAGTGCCTTTTTTGAGGCTTTTATTTGAAAAAGAACGCGAGCAGGGAAGTTCAACGGGTTTGATCTATTGTAACATGGGGTATTACGATTCACGCGAGAGATGGGATATCGGCGACAAGAAGTGGAGTTTTAGCGACAAGCAATAACAACTAACACTTAACAATTCACGATTAGCGGGCGAAAGACATATTCAATTGTGATAGAATTTGGTATGATGAATATGCAGCAGAGATTTACGAAAGGGCGCACTTATGGCGGATATTGAAGGATTGCAGAAATTTAGCGAACTTCAGGAACGTGATGAAGCCATGTTTTTTACGGGACGAATAGCGTACATTACGCATATTCAACAAGCCTATAAAAATGCGGTCACAAAACAGCAAGCGAATCAGCCCATTACCTCCGCCACTCGTCTGTTTTATGGTGCTCCCGGGGCCGGCAAGACGTCACTGTTAAATGAGATTGAAAAGCGGGCACGGCGGGGCGACTTCGGCACGCCACCCCCGCATGTCATCAGTGCCAGTAACGCCACCCTGAACAAAGAAAAAGAACTCGTGTTGACAATCGCGGAACACTTGGAGATGGATGGCGTTTTTCGAACCATTGCGCAAGAACAAGTCGGAATGGGAGCAAGTATTCTAAGTATTCTTAAAGGATCAATTCAAACAAGTCAAACTCTAAATCCTCCTGAGGCCACTTTCAGGCATCTCAAAGCACTCTATAGAGCCTTGGAATATCAACCGCCTATCCTGCTGTGTGTGGATGAAATCCAAAATATTAAACCTACCGCTGATGAAATGCTCGGTGTCCTGCACCAGGGCAACCATGGTCTTCCGATCATCCCGGTCTATGCGGGATTAGGCAACTCGTTAAACATATTGATGAACTATGGTGTTTCACGACCTGTTAGCGACTATATTCACAGTGTTGGGGCACTTGCCAATGACGAAGCTCAAGAGTGCGTATCAACCATGCTCAAGGCGTTCAATGTGGACTGTACGGATGTCAAGGAGGATTGGCCGTCAATCATTTCGAAATGGTCCGATTGCTGGCCCCAACATCTGCATAATGGTATGCGCGCCCTCGCCAAAGAACTCATTTGTCCCGATGTGAATGGTGTCCTGCGTAAGGTCTCCTTCACGAACGTCTCAAAGAGAGAACGCACCTTTCGCAATAAAGCTTATAGCTGGCGGATATCCGAGATGATCTCCGAATGTCGAATATTGGTTGGTCATATTATGCACCGGATTGTGACATCATCACCTACGCGATTAGAAGCAAAACAAATCATTGATGATCTTCACTCCCATACGCCTCATAAAATGCCACCAGAGATGACAGCGACACAGTTCCTCAATCATCTTATTCACCGTGGGTTGCTTCAAGAATTTAATCAGCACGATGACCCCCATTTATCTCCAACTGGTGTAGTCACGTGCCCCATCCCTTCGCTTGCGACGTATGTCATGCAGGTCGGGGGAATCGACCCTGAATCGCAAAAGGACTTGCAGCCATCCGGCCTGTCCGAACCGAGCCCGTTTAAGGACACCGACGCTTATAAAATTTCGTAAGTATTTGGTAACTTTCCGACCCGTCATATGGTGGTTTTTCTGATGAACATGCGGGCATTGTAGCGACTGGTTTGTGGCTCATATGAGGGTTTTCGGCGGCAAAACTGCCGAAAATCATTGAATTGCTGGATTCTGTTCGAAAGATGGGTAAAGGACAGGGTTTTCCGGCGTGATGGTTAAAATTACTATTCGCCAAGCCTTCAAAGGTGATGCAAGTATCATGTTAAGTGCCAATTGATATAGTAAAAGCCCCGTTTTTCCTTGAATCCGATTCAAGTCACTAACCACGACCCGCAAATCCACGACAGCATCCGATTGCAAGTCTTGAGCAACAATCATGGGTGCGTTGTGCAGGCATTGTTCTAACCTCTTGCCATTGCGATCCTGCGTTATATCGGTTTAGTTGCGTTGAGGATTGATTTGACCGTCCAATGTAATCAATGGTTGAAAAAGATCTGGTTCTATGACTAATCTTTGATCTTGTTTGACAATAGAGGACGCTACCATGCCAGAATTAATCTTCGGACTACCCCGCAAGCAATCAATAAACATCTCTAGCAGGTAAATTCCCTTTCTTGACCAACTGTCGGGTGCCGATAGCGAATCGCAGAAGTAAATTAACATTTCTTGATACAATAACTTAGGAAAACGGATATGCGAGTATACTATGATCGTGACTGCGACGTAAATCTAATCAAAAATAAGAATATCGCTATTTTGGGTTATGGTTCGCAAGGACACGCACACGCTTTGAATCTTCGCGATAGCGGTGCCACAAATATTGCTATTGCCTTGCGCGACGGGTCAGCAAGTGCACGAAAGGCCGAAGCCGAGGGATTGCAGGTTAAGGGGATTGCAGAGGCGGCAGCTTGGTGCGACCTCATGATGTTTACAATGCCAGACGAATTACAAGCGATCACCTACCAAGCGCATGTTCACGATAAATTACGCGACGGAGCTGCGATTGCCTTTGCACACGGCCTCAATGTGCACTTCGGTTTAATCGAACCGAGAGCAACTGTCGATGTAGTCATGATGGCACCCAAAGGGCCAGGGCATACGGTTCGGGGCGAATATCTTAAAGGTGGCGGCGTACCGTGCCTCGTGGCCGTCGAGAACGATGCTTCTGGCAAAGCACTCGAAATCGGTTTATCCTATTGCTCCGCCATTGGTGGCGGACGAGCTGGAATCATTGAAACTAATTTCAAAGAAGAGTGTGAAACTGACCTATTCGGTGAACAAGCGGTACTATGTGGCGGTCTGGTAGAACTAATTCGTGCTGGTTTCGAAACACTTGTGGAAGCCGGTTATGCCCCAGAAATGGCATACTTTGAGTGCTTACATGAAGTAAAACTGATCGTCGATCTGATCTATGAAGGCGGGATTGCAAATATGAACTACTCCATTTCGAATACCGCTGAATTCGGAGAATATGTTTCTGGTCCAAGAGTCTTTCCGAAAACCGAAACTAAAGCCCGCATGAAAGCTATTCTGGATGATATCCAATCTGGTCGCTTCGTCAGAGATTGGATGGCCGAATGCGCCGTTGGACAACCTTCGTTTAAGGCGACTCGCCGCAACAATGACTCTCATCAAATCGAAGAGGTTGGTACGACTTTGCGCGGCATGATGCCGTGGATCAGTGCTGGTAAAATGGTGGATAAAGATCGGAACTGATAGAAGGCGTCGCGTCGCGATTCTGTCTTTGACACAATGTAATTGTCGACAGTTCGAGTTAAGGGATTATCTGTCGTTGCTAACTTTTCGTTTTTGGAGCGAACCTTTTGTTCTGATGGAGACCGCAGAAGCTTCTCAGTGGTTCTTTGGAACATCTTCAGAAGGGATAGATTCAACCAAAATCTGCAAGGAATTTTCAAGAATTTGCGTATCGGAACATTCAACCATCACTCGAATTAGCGGCTGAGTTCCTGACTCTCTAACTACCAACCGCCCCCGATCTGCAAGCATGGCTTCTGCTTCAGCGACAGCAGATTTTACTGCGTTTGACTCAAGTGGTGCATCTCCTGCCTTATACCGTATATTCTCAATAACTTGTGGTACCGGAGTAAACACTCGAGATAAGGTGCTAGCGGGTGTGTCCGTTCTCACCATCTCGGCCAGAAAATGCAATCCCGCCATTAAGCCATCACCAGTTGTCGCATAGTCGGTCATCACGATATGTCCAGACTGTTCGCCTCCAAGATTGAACCCCCCTGCTCGCATTCGCTCAACGACGTAGCGATCGCCAACAGCGGTCCGCTCAAGATGTAGCTCTTTGGACTGAAGAAAGTGCTCAAGTCCCAAATTTGACATGATCGTAGCAACGAGAGTTTTTGCTAATAATCTTCCCTCCTTCGCCCAGCGCCAAGCGAGAAGCGCCATGAGTTGATCTCCGTCCGCTGCTTCACCTGACTCACTCAATACCACCACTCGATCAGCATCGCCATCAAGACAAATTCCCACATCCGCGCCGCATGAAATTACTGTCTCAGCTGCCCGTTTAGTATCTGTCGAACCGCATGACTCGTTGATATTTTTGCCATTCGGCTTTGTTCCAACACGAATCACATCCGCACCAAGTTCCCACAGAATCTCTGGAGCGGCCCGATGTGCCGCCCCATTGGCGCAATCAATGACAACCTTTAGCCCGTCTAAGCGCAAGTCTCTGGGTAAAGAGGATTTAATTCTTTCGCCGTATCGAAAACGCGCATCATCAATCCGCTTCGCACGACCAAGATTAAAATGCTGCTCTGGTTCCACCCCTGAATCAATCAAGGCCTCAATCTGCGTTTCGGTGTCATCGGACAGTTTAAAACCGTCAGGGCCGAAGAATTTTATTCCATTATCCTCAGCAGGATTGTGCGATGCCGATATCATAATACCTAAATCAGCCCGCATTGATCTCGTCATAAGACCGACTGCCGGGGTCGGAACTGGCCCAAGAAGCAATACATTCATCCCCGTTGAGGTTAGGCCAGCCGTCAAGGCACTCTCAAACATGTATCCCGACAATCGCGTGTCTTTACCGATCACGACACGATGAACCCCGCCGTCTTGGCGGCGAAAAAATCGACCGACCGCCGATCCAATTCGAAGCACCATTTCTGCCGTCATTGGAAAATGACTTGAAGTACCGCGAACACCGTCTGTTCCGAATAATTTTTGCATACCGTCCTCTGGGTGCTAACATCTCTTCAGGTCACAGCAATGTCTTGCTGCGGACGCAACATCGCATAAATTGACAATCGAACCAACTTGCACCGCCGATGCATACCAAACAGCAACTTTAGCAAAACTCGGGGAGAAAAATCGGTTACGAACAGCACAAACCTGTGGAATTACCCGTAAGCATCACCTGCGAGCATAGTTTGGCGGTGGTATGACGCAGAGATGCTCCATGGAATCCACAAAATCATCTAAGGGTCTGATCAAGTGTAGGCGTTGTGTGCGTTAGGCTTATTCAATAGTTTGGTAATGACGAATCTGCGGTACGGCTGGTTTGTCGATAGAAGACGTGCCGACCGATGCGCGTCGTTCGTGTATAGACTCGCGACCATCGCGGCGAGACGTCCGTCGTATGATAATGCGTTGCACCTACGGTAACCCCTAACTGATGATAGCCGTCCAAAAGAGCCCGTGCGGCCTTTCCGACCCGTTCATAGGCTTGGCGATCATGAATTGTTTCTTTGTATCCATCGCACATATAGGTGAATTGACACTGGTACCGCTTCCCAGTTCCCTGATGCACAACGCCACAAATTGAACTAGGAAACCGCAAGTTCGAAACACGGTTCAAGATTACCTCGCCGACCGCAAACTGTCCTTTAATACTCTCTCCACGAGCTTCAAAGTATATTGCCTGCGTTAAACATTGCCACTCATCACCACCGATTGCTTGCGGACGGGAGTCAATCCACTCATCAGTGAAAATGTCTAGTGATGCCTGCGGAAGGTAATCATGAGAAAAGTCATGGGGTCGAACTCCTGGCGCTAGAGAATACACAATTGGCTTGCCCGTGATGCCGAAATCGTTCGTAACATCAGCGTAGACCACGGAGAAAAACACTGTTGCTCCCGCAAGTATGCCACTAAGAAAATGTCGCATCGCACACACCGAGAAGTAACCCTCAAATTTCAAATAAGTGCAGGAATATTTCTGCATCAGCAACCAAAGTTAAGATGCGATTGCTAAAATTCTAGCTTGCCGGTATGTCAACTCTATCGGCATGTTGGAAAATTACCACAGTAACTCGCGTAGTACTCTATCACGATTTTTGGGTTGTGCCCCCCCCACTCTCATCAACTTCTACTGAATTAACCTGTGCTGGTTTTAGTTCAGGGTTTTGGAAAAAGCGGCAGGCTTTTGGCTGCGGTCATTCTTTCTCTTGTATCGCCGATATTTGCCTGAGTTATGCAAGCATATACTCTCTGACCGACCATGTTCTGAACAAATTTGTTACGAACTGTGAGCCCCTGACCGAAATTAAGACCGATTTGCGTTCAATAAAAGTGAAGCTTAGTCCCGCTCGACCTGATCCGTTCAAACCGAAGCGGAGACCTATCGTCATCAACGCCAGCACTCTCTCGCATCACGCCTGTGCCTTCACAACAGAAAGACGTTATTTCGGGGGACTCTCGAACAATGGGGTGGGAAAACCGCAGGTCGGGCGCACGTTACCACCTGCACCAAAAATAGCTCCGGGAACTGGCCGAAGCGCAAACAGATTAAGCGAATACTTCGAGGCGAAGACACGTCTCAGAGATGCAGGTATTCACTTTAACCGACAGCGCGGAAAGATCTGAATTACGGAAAGGGTATCCGTGATTGAGCCCGCAAAGTATCGCCACAACCGACTCTTGTGGTCAAGAAAGATTGAATTTTTCAATATCTTGTCTATCCGAAAAACGAGAATTTACGAGATAGCAAAATCCGCCTCAAACTGCCCGTTCCGCCACATCAGTCGGAACCCATCGCTCTGAAATCGCCAATTGCGCGGCGCAGATTCGCGCCACCGGTACTCGAAAGGGTGAACAGGATACATAGTGGATGCCAATTCCACGGCAAAATGCAATCGACTCTGGATTACCCCCGTGTTCACCGCAAATCGATAGTGTTAAATTCGGCTTTTGGTTCAGGGCGCGTTTAACACCAAGACGCAGAAGTTCGCCCACCCCCTCAGTATCCAACGTACGAAAAGGGTCTTCTCTAAAGACGCCTTGTTGAACATATGTCGACATAAACCGACCAGCATCATCTCGACTGAGTCCGTATGTCATTTGCGTCAAATCATTGGTGCCAAAACTCAAAAACTCTACTAAGTTTGCGAACTCGCCCGCCTGGAGTGCTGCTCGGGGCGTTTCAACCATGACTCCAAGCCGATAGTTGAAATCAAAGTCGTGCTCTTGACACAACTTATTTTGAACAGCATCAATTCGGTTCTTTATCAATTCGACCTCACGACGGGCCGATACCAATGGAATCATGATCTCGGGCACAATATGCGCACCGTTGTTGTGTGCACGAAAAGTCGCTTCGAGAATCGCCTGCGCTTGCATTTCATAAATTTCGGGAACGGTCACCCCAAGCCGCACGCCGCGAAGACCAAGCATTGGATTGTATTCGGCCATTTCCGTAACGCGTCTTTGAATCTCGTGCAAAGGAATGTCGAGGGCATTCGATAACTCTCGCTGGCCCGTTCTTGTCGTTGGAAGAAATTCGTGTAACGGCGGATCAAAAAGTCTGATACAAACTGGTCGACCTTCCATAATTTGAAATAACTTCACAAAGTCATCGCGCTGCATCGGTAACAAGCGCGCAAGCACTGCCGCCCGCCCTGCTGCTGTCTCGGCAAAGATCATTTCTCGCATCACCGTCAGGCGACTGGAATCAAAGAACATATGCTCGGTCCGACACAAACCGATGCCTTGTGACTCAAAATTACTCGCAGTTCGAGCGTCCTCCGGCGTGTCGGCATTGGCTCTAATTTCAATATCCCTTGCATCATCAGCCCACGCCATCAATGTTTTGAACGCGTCGTCAAGGAATGCTTCAAGCAGTCGAGGTTCCCCTGCAAGAACTTGTCCTGAACTTCCGTCAATTGTAATTACATCATTTTGATGAAGTATCCGGCCATCTTCCGCTATGATCTTTTCATCGTCGAACCGAAAGGTCATACGCGAAGCACCCACGACACAGGGCAATCCCATGCCTCTTCCAATAACGGCGGCGTGACTTGTCACGCCGCCGCGCTCCGTTAAGACAGCGGCTGCGGCGTGCATACCACGGATATCTTCCGGCGAAGTTTCTCGCCGAACCAAAATACACGGTTCACCTCGCGCGGCACTCGCTTGCGCAGCTGCCGACGAGAACACGATCTGACCAACCGCAGCGCCAGGGCTTGCGGCGATTCCGGATCCCAGAACATCTCTGACAGCATCTGGCGCAACCTGCCGGTGCAAAAGTTCATTGAACAAGTTCGGCTCAATTCGCATAATCGCGTCTTCTCGCGATATCACTCTCGCTTGGGCCAATTGAACCGCGATTCGTACCGCAGCTTGTGCGGAGCGCACCGCAGGGCGACCGTCAAGGAGATAAATGTCATCGCCCTGAATCTGAAAGGTGAGTTGGGTCTCCTCCTGCAATTTTGCCCGAACCCGCTCCGTATATTCATGCAACTGCGCGAAGGCTTTGGGAACACATTCCTCAAGAGATAAACCGCAGCCGTTACGCTCAACCGGCATATTCGTCGATGTGAGGGAGATTGCAGATTGATCTAAATGATAACGGCAATAATTCCCAGCAACCTTTGCATGTCCGGTTTCGGGATCTGCCAGTTGAATAGTTCCATTGCCAAATTCGCCCCCTGAAGGATAACTGATCATTTCTTGAATAATCAGTCCTAACTTCGACTCAGAAGGTGCTCCCTTAGCTTCACGCAATAGACGAGCAGAGGTGCTTTCCCATGCTTGAGCCATCGCCCGTAGCGCACCAAATACCTGCTCTTTGCGCAGCTGCGGAAATGCGGTACCACTCTCCTCTTGATAAATCTGCAGAGCCTCTCGAACTCCAGCGGTACCCTTTGAAACAGAAAAAAGATCCGTATCAATTTTATCTACCTGAAGGGCATAGTTCTGAATAAATCTGCTATAAAGATCCGCGCTAAACTCCTCTCCTGTGAGTTCCATCAAGCGCTTACAGTGCTCATCGTTCATGCCAATACTGAGAATGGCACTTGGCCCCCCCCATGCCGAGTCTTGCGGTGATGGCCTAATACAAACTAACGCCTCAACGGGAAAACTCTCAAGTATTTCTTCAATGTCAGAAAACTTTTCCTCAGCGATACGATGAACCGTGTCGAAGGAAAGGGCCACGGACATCGGCACCGGTAATGCAAGGTCAACCAAGTGCTGCAAGAAGTTCGCTCGCCATCCGTGAGTCGTTGTTGCGACCGCAGAATTCACGGAGATCAGAGTATCAAGGTGAGACATGGGCAATCTATTGAAAGAGCACTCTTGAGTTTAATTGACAACGAGGCAATCACCGACCGAAATCTCGGCGAAAGTAAGTAATGTATCTACTTGCGTAGAATAAACAATCTTGCACGGGTATTGATATCGAGCAGCGTAGCGTGCCGATAATCGCCACCATATGGAGTAGCACGCGCTTGTCCTCTTATGAGCCTTAACCAAATTAGTCATCGTCTTTGACGCCGACGATTCACCGATAAGTTACCAGTAGCTGTCTTCGCCCAAGTTCTTTCTTTTCAGCCCTCAATGCGTGATAAATCTGCGAGCCGTGAGCAGGTTTGGCATATCCAAGCTAACAAACTCAACCGATTCTGTCTGGTCTTCAAACATTCTGTGTTAACCATGACATTGTCGAAAAACGCGTCAATTGGTTGACGCAGTGCGCCCATCGTGCGCATTGCTGTGAAGAAATCAGCACGATCAATTGCTTGATTGATCGCCTGCTCAGAGGCGCTAAGCGCCGCGACGAGTGCTCGCTCAGCTTCGGTATTGATTAGGGTTTTGTTAACTTCTGCGCTGTAGCGCTGGCCATCCTGTTCCTCAGCTTGCGTTAGAATGTTGTTTGCTCGCTTAAATCCTTGTATGAGGTTCTCGCCTTCTTCGGTCTTCATCAATTCGGCTAAGGCTCGAGTACGACTCACTAACTTCACCAGATCATCGCTTTTGGAAGTTGTTAAACAGGCGTCTATCACATCGTGCCTAACCTTTTCCCCCCGCAAATATACCTTTAGTCGTTCATGCAAGAAAGTCATCAAATCTTGGGATTGTTCTTCGACCAGTGGATCTGGATTCAAACCCCTCGCGATTGTTGGGTTGAGATGGCTGGCGTCAATGACACTGTTCGGTTGCTCACTACTGGTCAGATCGAACCAACTATCTGCAAACGTTTCGATTTCCTCACTGTCGGGAACATCGGTTGACTGGCCAAAATGAAACGAAAAGGCCATATTGATTAACGGTCGCAAAGCGATAGAGATACGATTTTCCAACACTAATCGAATAACTCCCAACGCCGCCCGTCGTAAGGCAAAGGGATCCCCCCCTCCGCTTGGTTTTTTGTTGATTGCCCAAAACCCGGCAAGGACATCGAGTTTGTCGGCCAGTCCGACAGAAATTGTTAAGGGCTCGGAGGGCACCTTATCCAAAGGCCCCAATGGTGAATAATGGTCACGAACTGCGGCACAAATCGGAGCAGAATATCCGGCGTGTTTTGCATAATTACCGCCCATAATTCCCTGCAGTTCGGGAAATTCATTGACCATTTTTGACATCAAATCTACTTTTGCAATTTTCGCGGCGTCTTCTGCCTGCTTGGGGTCGGCACCAGCGATCTGGTGAGCAAACAGCATAGCCAAAGCAGTAATGCGACGTACACGCTCACCCTGAGTGCCTAACTCATCGTGAAAAATCACGGTTTCGATTTCTTCAAACCACCCTTTCATATCGCTTTCAACGACCCGCAGATCCTCTTGCCAAAAAAACTCGGCGTCTGCTAACCGTGCCGCAACAACTCTCTTGTTTCCGGCAAGAATGGTTGCACCCTGATCAGGGGTCTCACGATTCGCAACCACGATAAATTTTTTGATTTGCTTAGTTTTGGGATCACACGCCGAGAAAAATTTTTGGTGTGTCCGCATCGTCGTTCGCATTACCTCCGCAGGAAGACTTAAGTATTCCGAAGCAATCGTTCCCATCATCACCACCGGCCACTCGACTAGCCCGGCCACTTCCGCCAACAAGGTTCGATCGTTAATCAGTTCGGCGTTCGCTGACGACGCAAGTTTGACCGCGTCTACCGATATTTTTTCCGCCCGCTTGTCCGGGTCCAAGATAACGTACGCTTGTTTGAGTTTTTCTTGATAATCGTCAAAACACGATACGGCAAACTCCTCGGGGCTCATTGACGAATGTCCGACGGTACAATCTTGCGCAATCAATCCTTCGATGTTGACAGGTACAACTTTCGTCGCTTCACCATCGCTGAGGATACAGAGGATGCGATGCAACGGGCGTATCCACCGCAACTCATGCGATCCCCAGCGCATTGACTTTGGCCACGGAAAGTTTCGGATCGTTTCCGTAAGCGCCTGCCCCACGATTTCGGTGGCTGAGCGCCCCTCTAATTCCTTGCACGCAAATAGGACACGACCCTTTGGAGTATCTCGAATTTCAACTTCGTCAATCGTAAGCCCTTGCGCACGCAAGAAGCCATCAATTGCCTGTTGCGGAGCATCTGCACGAGGTCCCCTTCGTTCCTCCCGAACTATCGGACTCTTTGCCAAAAGCCCCTTGATCACGAGAGTAAGCCGCCGAGGAGTGGCGAATGCCGACGCGGTCTCATAGGTTAACCTGGCGTCGGCAATTTTACTGGTCATTAGATGCTTGAAATCTTCTGCCGCTTTGCGTTGCAAAGCGGCCGGAATTTCCTCGGAAAGCAGTTCTACCAAAAGTTCATAGGATGCCGTCATGATATTATCCGGGAACCTCAGGACAGTCTTCGCCTAAGCTTGTGCCGTCGTAACTCTTTCTTCCGCAATCGTTCAGGTCATGCCACACGTAACCACGCCCGTCCTGTGTAATGGCGACGATACGATCAACGCCAAAGTGGATATTTTTTTGTCCAATAAATGCCGCTGCTGACTTGTCAGCCAGCTCTGCTGCGATCTTTGTCGCATCGAAACAATCGAACCACGTCGGGGCATTTCGGGGAATGGCGTCAGTAGCAGAAACATAATTTGTACGCAATTCTGTGAGACTAAGGGGGGTCATAAAGCAAGCACGATATCGAATCGGAGAACTCATTGCATCAACCGCCTGAAAAGCGTGAGTTTCTATCGCAATTAGACTGGAGTCGAACTGCGATAGTAAGTGTACGTCACGTTGATTACGATCGGCCACCTCATAATAGAAACCGTAGGTCTGAAAGTAATATAATGCGCCACCGGCGGCGAGAGCCGCCAATAGCAAGCACATTGTGAAGACTTTTCCGTTCATT
Source organism: Aestuariivita sp. (assembly GCA_026709985.1). Lineage (GTDB taxonomy): Bacteria > Pseudomonadota > Alphaproteobacteria > Rhodobacterales > Rhodobacteraceae > JAPORY01. The sequence goes on from JAPORY010000097.1 coordinate 27,000, forward strand.
TCAGCGCGGCCGACTAAACATCAACGCTTGTGCAAGACTTCTGCAGTTAACTGTAGACAAAACCATCCTCACCTTTGAGTTTATTTTGTTATGATTCCTGTAGAGCTCGAAATGACTTCCCCTTGGACGCTCCCGCAGCTACCGATTGCTTGATTTTCATCTATTGATCATGGGTGATTATCTCGGACCTCGGCCAAATTTCGATTAATGCAAACGCAATCAATCCAATGGTTAGGCCGTCGAACCAGATACTGGTTCTTGACACGCCTCAGTCGCGAGGAATGCGTCAGCACATTGCTTCGCCAAATTCCGAACTCTGCCGATGTAGGCCTGCCGTGCGGTGACGGAAATTGCCCCTCGAGCATCAAGCAGATTAAATAGGTGACTTGCCTTTATGCATTGATCATAAGCGGGATGAGCTAAAATTGTCGGTTCCTCAGAGTCATCCTCGTGAGAAATAGTATCAAGCAATGCTGCGCATTCGGCCTCGGCATCTTCGAAATGTCGCTTTAGGGATGCAATATTTGCTTGGTCAAAATTATAATGCGAAAACTCTTGTTCAGCTTGGCGGAAAATATCTCCATAGGTCAATGGAACACTAGCCTTGGGGTCATTAAACGGCATGTCCATCACGTGGTCGACATCAAGAACATACATTGCCAGCCGCTCTAAACCATACGTTAGTTCTCCCGATACTGGCTTGCAGTCGTGTCCCCCTACCTGCTGAAAATAGGTAAACTGAGATACTTCCATGCCGTCGCACCAAACCTCCCAACCAAGACCCCAAGCACCAAGTGTTGGACTTTCCCAGTCATCTTCCACGAACCGAATATCGTGCAGATTCATATCGATTCCGATTGCCATTAGGGATCCGAGGTATAAGTCCTGAAAATCAGCGGGACTGGGCTTCATGAGTACCTGGAATTGATAGTAGTGCTGCAATCGATTGGGATTGTCGCCATAGCGGCCGTCGGTTGGTCGCCGAGATGGTTGTACGTAGGCAACAGCCCAGGGCCGAGGGCCGAGGGCCCGCAAACAGGTCGCTGGATGAAAAGTCCCTGCCCCCACCTCCGCGTCGTAGGGTTGGAGAATCGCGCATCCAACAGATGCCCAATAACTTTGCAGACGCAAAATAACGTCCTGAAAGGATTTAGGTAAAGCCAAATCTTCTCCCACATCAACGACCTTTCCATATCAATTGATGAACCTTAACTTGGTTAGCAAGCCTCAAGAATTCTTAATAAGATGCTCTTGGTGCCAACGCCGCAAGCGCAGACTCCTTTTTAGCAATCTCGGGTCTCCTCGCCACCCTTAATTTTGCGACCTCGTGAATTTCAATCTTTATTAGTACCGCCAAAATCGCCGAGTTAAGATTACAAAAACGACTAGCAACTCTAGGCGACCCATAAACATTGCCGCTGATAAAATCCATTTTGCGGCATCTGTGAGTTGCCCGTAGTTCCCTGTCGGCCCGATTTCGGCACCGAGGCCAGGCCCGATATTCGCCAATGACGCAGCAGCACCAGAAATTGAAGTCGTAAAATCGAGCCCAGTCAAACTGAGAGCCGCCGCGACGATGCCCAATGTAACTACAAAAAAAACAAAAAATGACATCACCGAATTCAAGACTTCATCGCTAACAACTCGACCATTGTACTGAGGCGAAAACACACCATGTGGCGATCGAATTCGTCGCAATTGCACCCCGACCGAGGCAATCAGAAGTTGATAGCGAAAAATTTTGATGGAACAGGTCGTTGACCCCGCGCAACCGCCAATCAAACCAGTAAAGAACAACAAGGTAACAGCAAACCCGCCCCAGTTCATGTAGTTGGCACTGACATATCCAGTTCCCGTCAATAATGCGACTGAGTTGAACATGATTTTTCGGAAACTCTCCTCACTTGCGCTGCCAAATTCCAGCAATTTCCAAACACTTAGGCAGGCTATCAGAACCAAGGCCGTCAACAAGAATGTCTGGATTTGGCTATCCCTCAGTAACGGTTTCGCATTACCTGCCGTCAGCTGAACGAAACGAACGAACGGGAGCGCCGCGAGCAACATGAACACAATTGCAACATATTCCGTCATTCTCCCAAAGGTCGCGAATGAGCCGTCATAGTTGCTAAAACCGCCAGTCGAAATTGTCGTCATTGCGTGCACCGACGCATCAAAAGCATTCATCCCCGACACCAAATAAGCAAGGGCACAAATGAGCGTCAGACTGAAATATATTACGGATATTCGTTGGGCGATTTCGCCAGCACGAGGCAAAATCTTACCGTCTGTATCAAAGCCTTCCGAGCGGAAAATTTGCATGCCACCGACCCGCAGTTCTGGCAAGAAAGCCATGGCAACGATGATAATTCCGATACCACCGAGCCACTGCAAGATACCACGCCAGAGCAAAATTCCTCTCGGTAAGTTTTCTAAGCCAGAAAAAATTGTCGCGCCCGTTGTTGTCATTCCTGACATCGCTTCAAAAAAAGCGTCAACGCTTCGTAATTCTACTTCTCCGAGGACAAAGGGGAGCGCACCAAAAACCGGCATCGCGATCCAGACGGAGATCGTCAGAAGAAAGGTTTGTTGACGATTGAGACCAGAGCGGACGGCGTTGGCGCAACTAAGTGCCATTGTTCCACCCGTGAGAATCGAGACCAACGCACTCGCGGCAAACGACACCCACTGCGAACGCTGATCAATGATGTCCACCGCCATAGGCAGTATCATGGTCATGCCCAAAAACGAAATGAGCAGACCAATCACGTAACCTATAGGTCGCAAGTCTGGCATATTGTTATGGTTGCTGAAATTAACGCGAGCGATTGAGCAATATTCATCAGGATCGCGGTTATAATATAGTGCGGGACAATTTTTTAAACCATTGAAATCCCACGATAATGCGCTAGCGGATTTTGCGACTCGGGCGGGAATCGTCCCTTTTCGCGAAATTTTGCGCGGTCAATCAGAATTTTTCCAGATTCAGCGGTCTTTGCCGCGGCTATCTGCTTCTCTCGGGCGTATGGTAGAGTGCTCCAAATCAAATTAACTAACCGTCTTTGAAGACAAGAAACGGACACGCCACGATTAACCATGCCACACCAAGCGTCTGTTGCCAAGACGAAAGTGTCAGGCGATGATGACCGAATAGCCAAGAACGGATTACGGATACGGCTCGCAAGTTGATTTCAGTTGCTCCAGACCCTGGGGTCTTGGCGGTCATTATTGAGCGGTATTGAGAGAACCCGCTGGAAGCGGAACAGACCGTTCGCGAACTACTTTTCAGCATCGGTCGCTCCCTGCTGAAGACAGCGTTTGAGTCACTTGGTGGCCAAGGTCCTTCACTGTCGGTCGCGGAGAAGGCCTATAACAAGGTGGTCGTCACGCGGGGCCGAGCGTTGGCAAAGCGGTGCCGCGAGGCTTCCCAAAGACCAATAAATTCACCTATGCGATCAGACATCAATCAAGCGTCTGACCAAAGACCAAGCGAACTCTGCAAAAACTATTTCGCGTCCCGCCTCTTGAAAGTCCAGCTGTGCAATCTTAGTGTAACATTATTACATTTTATCAGACAAAAGGTGCAGCTGAAGATGGAAGCCTCAGGCAAAAAACTTCCCGTCACAGTGTTGTCGGGCTTTTTGGGAGCGGGAAAAACGACTTTGCTTAATCATATTTTGAATAATCGTGAGGGACGGAGAGTTGCCGTGATTGTCAACGATATGAGTGAAGTCAACATTGATGCTAGCCTAATTGAACGCAGCGGCAGTAATTTATCTCGGACAGAAGAAAAGCTTGTGGAAATGAGCAACGGATGTATTTGTTGCACACTGCGCGAAGATTTGCTGTTGCAGGTTCGTCAATTGGCGAACGAACAAAAATTTGATTATCTTCTGATTGAAAGCACAGGGGTCTCAGAACCGCTCCCGGTTGCTACCACGTTCGACTTTCGTGATGAGCATGACAATAGCCTATCGGATGTTTCCGAACTTGACACGATGGTTACGGTCGTCGATGCTGCGAACCTGATTAAGAACTATAGTTCAACCGATTTTCTGTCTGACCGCGGCGAGAGTTTAGGCGAAGATGATGATCGCACACTGGTCGATTTATTGGTTGATCAAATCGAATTTGCCAATGTCATTATTCTTAATAAGATTGATCTGATTTCGAAAGAAGACCTCGATACCGTTAAAGCAATTGTAAGGGGCCTGAACGCCAAGGCTAAAGTGATTGAAACAACCTTGTCAAAAGTTGCCCTTGACGCGGTTTTGGATACCGGCTTGTTTGATCTTGAGGAGGCCCAAGCGCATCCCCTATGGGCGCAAGAGTTATATCATTTCCAAGACCACGTGCCAGAAACAGAAGAGTATGGAATTACCAGTTTTGTTTATCGTGCCAGGGAACCTTTCGATCCGGCAAAGATTCACTCTTTTTTGAGAAGTGAATGGCCGGGGGTGATGCGAGCGAAGGGGTTCTTTTGGATTTCGAGTCGGCCAGATTTTGTTGGGGAAATCTCGCAGGCTGGTGCCTTTGTTCGTCATCGCGGTATCGGGCGATGGTGGGCGGCGGTTCCGAAAGAACAATGGCCAGAAGGTCCGCATTTTGACAAAATGGTGACCGACTATTGGACGGATGATTTTGGCGATCGTAGGCAAGAAATCGTCTTTATCGGACTAAAATCGGAAATGCGTGAAGATCGAATTCGTCAGAAACTTGATGCCTGCTTAATCCAAGACTATCTGGCCAAGCCAAGACGCTATCAGAACGTTGCTGATCCCTTCCCCATTTGGTTTCAACAGCCTGCGGAGGTCTCAGCATAGTACGGCATCGCAGCGGAAGCTGAGAGATGTTGCGTCACAGTCGAGGACCGGTAGCCTTTTTCCCCATGCACTCAAGTCTGCTACGCGTCTTATGCGGAGCGGACCGCCCGTAGCAATGAGAATCCGATCCTCCACGAATAATCTGGTCGTCATCCCGACTTGCCGATACCGAATCGGTCTCGACCCAACTTTCAAATAAATTCCACAGCTTCCCTAATTTTAAGTAGTTTTACCTTCGAAAACCCTCAAGACATTGGGTTAATATGGCAAATGCTCGCTGTACTGCCACAATGTGATATTGCGGGGGCGACTTTTGGCTTGAGGATCCTGTCCAGGTCACTAGTATCCGGAAAATATTGAATTGCTGGTTTGTAATTCAAAACGGCAGCAGATTTTTAGCCACAATGAACGTGATATTCCCATCAATTCAATGATGTTGGCACACTAGAATGCCTGCCCGTTCACTCGTAAAACGGTCGCACGGCGCGTCGGAAAGACTGCTTATGAGTCATACCGATTGGTGCAATCGGTGGCGAAGCACGAAAGTAGTGCCATAACAGGCATTGTCGAATCTAAAAAACAGGGTTTAACAACGCTTTAAGCGGTCGGCCAAAAAAATTGTGAAAGATGGGCTAACGTGACCGACTTCTGTGTTTTGTGGTCTGATAACCTTAGAATGACCTTAGTTAGTAATCCTATCAGGAACGCAAGAAATGCAAAACCGACACCAAATACAGCGACGACAAGGGCGATCATCCCGGCCATCGCGAGAGTCAGCCGAATATCGCGCTACGCGGATTCTTTGGCATTCTTACTGACGTTCTCTGCACAACGCGCTATGTCAGTGCGGTATTCGGCTTGCTTCGTTTCCGTTCGATCCTCCAGCACCTTGAACTCTCCGCAGAGTTTGGCAACCTCCAGTGCGTTGTCGCGCTCTTCAGTCATTGATCGATTCTACTCGACCAACGGTATAGCCTTGGGCCGATCAGGTGAAGCAACTGCCGGAATAGTCGTCAGTTCAGTCACTTGCTCCAGTTTGAGTTAAACAGCGTCAACTATCGTGCCTTGGTGTCTTTTTCTTCGTGCCCATTGGTCTCACCATCGCCTTAATATTCGAGCCAACAGTTTTAACGCGTCATCTTGGTTACATTCGCAGATATCAATCGCCGAGCGATGCCAAGAAATATTGAGGTTGGTTTCCATCGCCAAATTTTTCGGCGCGAAAAAAAGAGCTCTATGAGATAAAGATAGCCATCCAGATCAAAATCACGAATACAACAATTACAACCCATTTAGTCCAAGTCATGAAGCCAGAGAATATCTTTCTCTGGTAGTCAATGTTGGTTTCGTCATTATTTGCTTGGGTCATCAATAGCCTCTCTCTTCCTCTCGTCATACATCACATAAAGGCTTTATAAATTGATGTCACGTTGAATTTTATCACGACCAACAACGTTGCGATTGTCGGTATTTGATATTGCTCAGTGGTGCCTCCATTGATTAGTCTTTGCGCTGATACAACCAAACTCCCCTCGGGCTTAGTTCTCGTGAAAGTTGTTCGCTGAGGAATAAATAATTTAAGTGTGCGACGGCCTCACTAAGAGCGAGGTTATACTCGCTCTCGCCAATCTGACGCTCAAACAACGGCGAAAAGCAGTCGACGGCCGAACGTGGTTGATTTAGGAAATCCATTGTCCGGTCCAAAGCGTCCTGATGATGTCGGAGTAACTCGGCCATTCTCTTTCTTAACCCCCTAAACGGAAGCTTGTGACCAGCGAGCACGAGTTGATTATCATCAGCGAGGGCTTCGAAACATTTGCACGTTTCCAACCAATCCAAGAGCGGATTAGCCATTGGTTCTGTCGCGTAAACTCCAATAATCGGACTGATTGAGGATAAGACCTGATCACCAGCGATAACGAGATTATCATCCTTGCTCCAAAAGATTAGATGCTCCGGAGCATGCCCGTTACCGATGCGAACATCCCAGTTACGACCTGCCATTTTGATACAATCACCTTCCTTGATGCGGGTGTAGCCTAGGGGCAATGGGGCGACGATATCGACAAAATTGAAGGGGCGTTCGGAAACCCGCCGACGAAGTTGCGCCGACGGCATCCCGCTTCGACGATAAAATTCAGTATTTTCGGGGGTCAGCGTCTCTTGTTCATCAAGGGTCAGCATTCGTGCAAACAGCCAAGCGGTTCGCGTCGTCATTAGATCGCAATCATATTCGCGCTGAAACCAACCCGCTAGTCCAATGTGATCGGGGTGATGATGCGTAGCGATCACCCGTGCAATGGGTTTTTCGTTGAAGAATTGATCTTGCAACAAGCGCCAAATTTCTCGTGTCGGTTGCGAGTCGACACCTGTATCAATGATCGTCCATGAATCGCCCTCATCTGCGAGATAAACATTGACGTGATTCAACTTCATTGGAAGCGGCAGTCGCAGCCAATAGATTTGCTGCGCAACTTCCATCGGCTTTCCGACTTCTGGCGCCCGTTTCCACGGGAAATTAAGCCCTTCCCTTGCGGGTATCTTTCGCGTTTTGTTCACCGTTTTCTCGCCCTTCGCGGAGGTATATTTCTTGCTGGTTGAAAAATAGCCAAAGGCCTCACTCTGCTGTCTTTTTTGATCTGTAGTCAATTGCGATTTGAGCATAGAGATCGGCTTATCGCGTCAACCCAAAGCCTAGCGGGGCTGCCGCCAAAAGAACTTATCCAAAATCTTGATGGAGTTTTCCGTCTGTGTGCCTAACCGACCCGCAGTATCCTGTTCAAGATCACACGCCGGGCTTGCGCCATGATAGAGTCTCGGTCAGTCACTCGAACTTGCTTGGTTGCCCGCTCCTTTGTTCCACAAATGAGCGCGACGAATAAAGATATTTGGGTCAGCAAACCACTCGGCGTAACCCATTTGCCTTTGATCAGTCAACCAGTCGAGTTTTTGATTAATACATGCAAGCAAATCGTCGCTTGCTGCTGGTAAGGCGAAGCCGCCGAACTCAACCTGATCATCAAGCAGAGAAACTGTGAAGCGAGGATCACGAGCGGCATGAAGATTGCCAATTTCTCCCCTCGCGATGGCGTCGATTTTACCTGCAGCCAGTGCCGACAATAATTCGATTTCTCCCTCTTCATCGCCCAAATATATGATCTGCGGCATGGTTGCGACCGCAGGCAAAATCATTAGGCGGCCTGCTAGATTTGGCGTGGTTTGCGCGGCGGATATTCGGAATTTGTCTGTCCCGTCGGCAATTTGACGACGGGAAGCGGTGGTGATCAGCGTATCTCTTGCGACGACGCCAGCTGAATCAATGATGCCGATTGCTCGCAATAACCGTGCTTCACCAGTTGTATCGCGGAGAACACCGATCCGTATATCGTTTGTCAGCCCGCCATATGAATCCAGACTTGCCGCATCTTCGGTACGCGTAAGCAAAGACTGACGGAACGTCACATGCCCGTCGGTGAACTGAATCGCCCGAACTCCCTCTGCATCAAAACGCCGCGACTCCAAAACTGTAATACCGCCGCCAACAATATCGAAATCAGTCACGGCTGGTTGCAACCAAATATCGGTCCAGTTTTCAATTGGAACGCGGTCAAATTGCAACGGGTTATTCCCCATAAGCTCAATGGCCGACAGGAGATCAGCCTCGTAGCCTGCATGATTCCCGTCATTTGGTGTCGACCTTTCAATGTCTTCGCGAAAACTTACTGGCGCAAAATAAGCGTAATAGCCAAACTTTATCTCTTCACCATAATATTTTTTGCAGGGATCACGGGTTGGTTCCGCGAGCACCAGCGGGACTGCGGCCAACCAAGCGAGCACCGCCGCCACAAACATGATCCCGTGATGAGTGGCTCTGAAAGGCAATATTCGCTGACACTGATAGCTTATCGCCGGCATTCTTGAACTCCTATGTCTGGTTAACAACCATAATCTTGGTTTGATCTTGTCGCAGTTTTTTCTCAAAGGTGAAAGCTTTGTGAACTCAGGGGCCTTTGCAAGTCACCCTTGGTAATTTTCGAAAAGTGAACTCCATTGCGGACAAAAAAGTTGCGCCAATAGTTCTCTCGCTTTGGTATTTTGAATACAGGAACAGAAAATTGTGACTGAAAGGATTTCCCGTGCCGATAGGTCAAAACGCTCTCCAATTCACAAAGTAAGAACCGAGCAAAATCGAATACTAAGCGAGCAACTAGAACTTGGGCTCCTATTGGCTACCGGCAAGTATAGCATGTTGATTGATTTTGGCGAACATCAAAGCGTCGAATCTTGCGGAATGTATAGCCGTAAAATTCAATCTTTTCTTGCTGTGCGTGACCTTTACATGAACGGTAACAACGGTTGAAATTTGCGTACCGCCAGCATTGATGGAAGTCCGCAGCAACGATTGTGGATCATTCAACAGGGGTGTCACCCAATCAAAGAATCTTGCGGGTATGACCTAGGTGAAATAGAAGTTCAAATCGCTAACAGCCCAAGGCAAATTTTTGTCACCTATTGTCCGACCGTTATGGCCTGTATTGAGTGCAAATATAGGGCCCCAATACTGTGATATCCTAAAACAGTCCGAAATCGTACAACGGTAACTCCGACCGCTACGATTCACCATCATGTCGAATCTATAGGAGTCAAGAGATAGCTTTCAATTTAACGTCTATCTCCAAAAAGAAATGTTCGGAGCCAACTTGATGAAAACGCAAAGACTCACTTCTTCCCGGCGGGACATCGCCCATGCCGCAGACCTCCTCCGGGGCGGAAAACTGGTCGCCTTTCCAACGGAAACGGTTTATGGTCTCGGTGCTGATGTTACCAATGACCAAGCTGTATCTCGTATCTACTCCGTCAAGAATAGGCCGTCATTCAATCCCTTAATTGTCCATGTTTACGTCAAGAATGCAGCGGTAGATTTTGTCGAATTCAACCCTGCGGCAGAACTGCTCGCAGATCGGTTTTGGCCTGGCCCCCTAACACTTCTCTTGCCGCAAAAAAAGTCGGCACATATCAGTCAACGAGTCGCATCCCAATCATCGACCGTAGGCATTCGGGTGCCATCACATCCAGTGGCACAGTCCCTACTTCAGGCATTTGGCGGTGCCGTTGCCGCCCCTTCAGCAAACCTGTCTGGTTGTCTAAGTCCGACTACTGTCGAACATGTATTAAGTGGGCTATCAAACCGCATAGACGCTGTAGTCGACGGCGGACCCTGCCGCGTTGGTATCGAATCGACGATCATCGGCTTTAAAGATAATCGCGCGATCATCGTACGACATGGTGGTATAGCTCTTGATACGCTTGAAGCCGCATTAAATGCTGACCTGACCGCCAACGAGAAATTGCCAGCGTCTATCGCACCGGGTCAACTCCCCCGTCATTATGCACCCGACTGTCCGCTACGGATCAACGCCCGAGAGCGACGCTCTGGCGAAGTCTATCTGGGATTTGGGTCGCAAGACGGTGATCGCAATCTCTCACCGAACGGCAACTTGACGGAAGCCAGTTCTCATCTGTTTGCAGAGTTACATGCGCTAAACTCACTCGGCAAGCCCATTGCTGTCGCACCAATTCCCAACCAAGGACTAGGAATTGCTATCAATGACCGGTTGAAACGCGCATCGGCACCAAAGACCGAATAAGAAATTGACAGAATTCCGTGGGCGGGTTCGTCTTGCGTCCATTACCCAGATTAAGTGCATGCAGCGTTCGACAGATTCGCACCCGCTTGCTTTGCAGCACACTGTCCCGCGATGCGTCCCAATACCACCGCCGAAAGCAAACCATTACCGGACAAATAGCCGCTGTCTCTCCTTCCCGATACCCCAACAGCAGCCCCACCTGCGGCATAAAGGTTCGGTAGCAGATCGCCGTTCGGACATTTGACACGAGCGTCTTCATTCACATTCAACCCACCCTGTGTATGAAATAACGCACCAGTCACTTTGACTGCCAAATACGGTGGGCTCAGTTTACGGCGGGGGAAAGAGCGACCGAACGCATCAGAACGTTCCGAGGAAATCGTCGATATCGTCTCACAGAGTGTTTCCGCGGGCAGATCACAAAGGTCTGCAAGAGCGGTGAGTGTCTTCGCTACGCGAAAAGCGCCAGCGGCCTCCGCATCCTTGAAATCCTGAAATTGTCGAGCGATGCTAGCAATTCGGTGATCAAAAATGGTCCAAGCAATGCTGCCGGGTTGCGCCATAACCATCCGAGCAGCTTCTGAGTAGCCTTGACTCTCATCCCAGAAGCGACGGCCTTTAGTATTTACCTGCACCCCTCCCGAAGTAATGACCGCCCAAGTAACTAAGATGCCGTGCGGTACCGCGACATTTCCATGTCCTTGATAAGCCCCAAGATGCAAGCTCTCGGCTCCAAGCGCCTCGCCCCACATCACCGCGTCACCTTTGTTACCGTCATGCCCGAACCAAAGGGCCGCTTTGATCTCAGGGATATGGCGGGCGACCATCTCGCTATTACCGCCAAAGCCGTTGCACGCTAGGAGCACTGTCTGACAACCGATCCGTTCACAACCCTCCGGACTCTGGACCTCAACGCCTGTCACTCGATAACTGTCGTGAAACAGCACCTTCACACGACGATTGTAAATGATGTCGATACCCTTTGCCTCACACGTCGAGCGGAGCCGGTCGACAAGCTCGCGACCCGAGCGACTGGGCAAACCGTGCATTCGATGTCGAGAATGTCCGGGGTAGTCAAAATCGGTGACAACCGAAAACGGTAAACGGTATTGATGCGATAACCATTCAATACCGGGAGCGGCGTTTTTGGCGAGTGTATCAACAAGTGCCTGCGGGTTTTCCCAATCGGCTTTGCGTTGAATATCGGTAGCAAAAAGCGACGGATCATCATCAATTCCAGCGGCCCGCTGAAACTCTGTTCCCGCCGCTGGGATCAATCCCGCCGAGAGCGCAGTAGACCCACCCGGTAGCGGATCAGCCTCAACAACAAGCACTTCGCTACCACTATCGCTCGCAGAGAGCGCGGCAACCATTCCACTCGCGCCAGCGCCGACAACAAAAACCGGCACACTAAAATCAAATCCAGCTGGCGGTGTTGGCGCGACACGCGTCATTTCTTATCTTCATAGTAACGACCACGCTTTAGCAAATCACGCGTTCCAATACAGTCGTTTAAACCAGCGAAATCCAACATATGCTTCGCAAAAGGCCCGTTTGAACCATGGATTTTGAGGCTTGCATAATACTCAACAGCGGTTCTTGCCAAAGCGCGGACGATGCCACCCGGAAAGATCACGATGGAATATCCGAGGGTCTCCAAATCGCCGCTACAAACAAGCGGGGTCGCACCACCTTCAACCATGTTTGCCAGCAAAGGAACGCGCCCTTTAAAGTACTTGGGTATGTCACGAAGCTCAGCGCCGGAACGAGGTGCCTCAATGAACAACGCATCAGCACCCGCTTCAATATAGGCATCGGCGCGCGATAATGCTGCTTCAAAACCTTCGACAGCAATGGCGTCGGTTCGTGCGATGATCAATGTCTCATGGCTCGCCCGCACATCCGCCATCGCCGCAATCTTGCCGGTCATCTCTACCACCGAGATCAACGACTTGTCAGACAAATGGCCGCAACGCTTTGGGAATGTCTGATCCTCGACTTGCAATGCGCTTGCGCCGGCACGCTCAAAAAGCCGCATGGTACGCTGGGCATTTAGCGCATTGCCGAAGCCGGTATCAGCATCGACAATAACCGGCAGATCTACGCGATCTCGGATTAGTGCCATTGTCTCGGTCATTTCGGTAACAGAGGTAAGCCCGATGTCTGGACGCCCGAGTCGCGTATAAGAGACTGCTGCACCGGACAAATAGAGTGCTTCAAACCCGCTCTCGGCCGCTATGGTCGCCGTCAGACCGTCGAAGACTCCAGGTACTATGAGAATATTAGCGTCTCCGAGGCGCAATCGTAGGTTCATCGCAAACCCCTAATTATCTCGGAGCATGATTTTATCGACGCGATTGAATTGAGCGATGTCAGGGTCGCATCGTGAACATCGGGGTTAAAGGCGGCGCAACCGTCTGCCAACAAAATCGTTCGAATATTGCGAAGATGCGCGTCGCGCACAGTACTTGCGACTCCGCCATTAGTGACGATCCCACCGACAATCAATGTATCAATGTCAAGAAACCGCAGGATGTATTCTAAGCGGGTTTGATAGAAGGCCGAATAAGCAACTTTTTCGACGGTGAAATCCGCTGGCGACAAGGCGTCAATCAGACGATGTCCGAACGCACCCGGCGCAAAATCACCTTTCCGCAGAAATGGGCGGAGTTCCCTAAGGTGTGGTGCGATCAGCGGTTCTCCTTTCAGGCCTTGCACCAAAGTGAACTGAGCACTGATATAAACGCAACCCACGGCGCGAAGTTTGTCCAGCAAAGGCCGAATACGATTCGGCAACGCAGAGATTTCCGTCGACGTCTGTCCCGCACGACCGTAAGCACCCTCCATATGCAAAAAATCGTTTTGCAAATCGATGGTCAGTACCGCGGTCCGTTTAGGATCGAATGCGTCGGTCATCTTACGCCTCGCTATATTCGATGATGGTATTTCCGAAGGGATCGACGCGCCCAGCAAAGCCCGGATCTATCAGAACAGTTGTATCGGGTTGGGCAAGAATAGCAGGTCCTTGGATTTTCGATTCGACCGGCAACCTCAGACGGTCGTAAATCGCGGTCTCGTGCCAAGCATCACCGAAGTGAACCTGCCGACTGCTCGTTTTGGCGGCCTCAATACTGCCACCAACCGGAGCAAGGGTACTCAAGTCAAATTTTGGACGCTTACCAATAACAGCGGTGCGCAGGTTGATAATACGGCGCTCACCGTTTTTCAAAAGTCTACTAAAGGAAGCAGAATACGCTCTATCAAAGGCCACTTCGATCTCGGCGCTAGTCGGTGCAGTCACGGCGCATTCCTTGACCGCTACCGACAATGGTACCGCTACCGTATGGGTCTGGCCAGCGTAAGCCATGTCGAGTTCGACAACAATCTCGCGAGCCTCAAAACGTAATTGCGCCGTCTCAAGCGAAGCCATGCCAGCATCAAAATGCTGTTGCATCTGATCGCACAGGCTTTCGGTATCAAGTGTCCGTGTCGAAGCGTTAATTGTTTTCACGAAGTCTTGCCGCATATCGGCAATAACACAACCCATAGCACTCGTAACTCCCGGATATCTCGGAACAATGGCCCGACCAATCCCAACATCGCGCAACAGGGCGGCGGTATGTAAGGCACCACCGCCACCGAAGGGCATGAAGGCGAAACCCTTCGGGTCAAATCCGCGCTCAATGCTAACTAACCGGATTGCACCCGCCATTCGGGAGTTGGCTACCCGCAGGATGGCTTCCGCCGCTGCTACTGTCGAAAGGCTCAGCTTTGAACCAACATGTTCATTGATGGCTCTCGCTGCCGCCTCCACATCCAATCGTTGAAGTGTCCCGCCAATTGGACTATCGGCATCAATACGCCCGAGGACGATGTTTGCATCGGTCACCGTCGGTCTCGTGTTACCCTGACCGTAGGCCACCGGGCCCGGCATTGAGCCCGCGCTTTCTGGCCCGATGTTCAAAAGACCCCCTCGGTCCACCCAAGCAATTGAGCCACCACCCGCGCCAATCGTCGTTATTTCGATCATCGGTGAGCGGATAACCATACCGAAATCAATTGCGGTCTGCGGCGCAAGCATCGACTGACCATTGGCGATAATCGCAACATCAAAGCTAGTACCGCCCATGTCACCAGTGATGACATTCTCATAGCCAGCGGTTTGTGCGATAAATCCCGCAGCAATCACGCCAGCAGCAGGGCCAGAGAGCGCAGTTCTTACAGGCCGCTGGCAGGCAGTATCTGTCCTCATGACACCGCCATTTGACTGTATAATCATGAATTCACCGCGAAACCCGTCCCGCTTTAACGCAGTGTTAAGGCGATCAATGTAACCGGCTACCTCTGGCTGAAGATATCCGTTAAGAGCCGTTGTCGAAAATCGCTCAAACTCACGGATTTCGGGGAGAATCTCGGCTGAAGTACTGACATGCGGATTGGGCCAGAACTCTCGAACGACCGCAGCAGCCTTTTGTTCGTTCTCCTGATTAGCATAGGAATTTGCGAAGAGGATCGCGACCGCCAAACATTCTGCTTCAAGTAGCCCCTTTGCTGCGGCGCTGACCTCATTAACATCAACAGGCGTCCATACGGTGCCATCAGCGAGCGTTCGCTCCGACACTTCGATACGAAGGTTTCGCGGGACGATCGGGTCAAACTCTCCGCGTAACCCCCAAGTTCGAGGCCGATCTCGGCGGCGCATCTCAAGCACGTCTCGTAACCCACGCGTGGTAATAACGCCAATCTTAGCACCCTTTCGCTCCAAGAGCGCATTCGTCCCCACCGTTGTGCCGTGAACAACAACTTTGACCGTTGACAGATCGTCGACTTGGAAACCGAGCCCCGCAAGAAAACCAGCAGATTGGTCAGGCTTCGTCGTTGGTACTTTTGCGATTCTGGCTGTTCCTTCTACCTCATCCAAAATAAAAATATCGGTGAAGGTCCCGCCGACATCAGCACCAATCATACAAGTCACGACAATGCTTTCTTCCAAGCCGAACCGTAGAGTTCGGTAGCCTTGTGCGGCGTCAAATAACCAAGCCCCACGTCCCGTGCAACCGCCTCGACCGCCCGCTTCTTCGGTAGGCCGTATCCTCCTCCCCCCGGAGTCTCAAGGCGAACGGCTTGGCCTTTCTCAAGTTTGATTCCGAGCATTTTTGATATTAATGGCGGTTTTTTCCAACCATCTCGCTGCTCAAAACTAAAGATATTCCTTGCACCGCGCTCACCACCAGCCACGCCATTTGGCGAAAAGCGGCCGCGCTCCCCAAAAAGAAAAGCTTCTGCTTTTTCTTCAAGGAGTTCGATTTCGTAGATGGCACCCAATCCACCGCGATGCTGACCAGCACCGGCACTATCTGGGCGAAGTGCCCATTCCCGAAACATCACCGGGTAAGCCGCTTCCAGAATTTCCATCGGCGGAATTGTCGCTGTTGAGATCGGGGCGTTACCGTGGTTCAAACCATCACTCTCAACGCTGCCGCCGTGACCACCGCCGAAAAAACTAAACATCACCCAAGGTTGACCATTCTGACGCTTACCAGCCATAGAAAGTGCATTAATTGTGCCATAGGCGTTCGCAACAACTCGCTCGGGAGCGGCGTGCGCCGCTGCGGAGAAAATCACATCAATCATGCGCAAAATGGTTTCCGTGTACCCACCGACAGGAGCTGGAAACTCGGCAGCAAGGAGGGATTTTTCAGGTACGCGCACCGCCACCGGACGCATTACACCGGCGTTGGCTGGGAGATCTGGAAATATGTGCTTGATTGCCACATAAGCCGTTGCCACAGCAGTGGGTAGCGCAATGTTAACGGGACCAGCGGTCACTGGAGCGGTACCGGCAAAATCGAGTGACATGCGATCACCCTTGATTTCAAGCGCAACCTTGATCGGCAACGCCTCATCGGTGATCCCATCATTGTCCAGATAATCGACAGCTTCCCAGCGACCGTCTGGCAACTCTGCAAGTTCACTCCGCATCAGCGCGTCTGCCCGATCCGCGAGGGCATCAAGAGCGGCCCTCACCGTCGTCACACCATATTCGTTCAACAGTTCATCAAGCCGCTTTTGTCCAAGGTCGAGAGCCCCAAGCTGACCATTCAAATCCCCCATCGCCGACTGCGGTAGCCGAGTGTTACGTAAGAGAATATCAACGATATCTTGCTGCATCACGCCAGATCGAATCAGCTTAACCGGCGGCAGGATAAAAGCTTCCTGAAATGCTTCTGTCGCAGCTGGATTGTAGTTTCCCGGTACGGCGCCGCCCACATCATGCCAATGACCGACGCTTGCCAAATAACAAAAGAGTTCACCGTCTCGGAAGTAGGGACGCACCAGCCGCATATCCGAAAGATGCGTTCCACCAAGGTGCGCATCGTTAAAGATATACGTGTCACCGTCTCTCAAATCCCCGACTTCGGCGGCCTTGTCGATCACCGCTTTGACGGCAAACGCCATCACGCCAACAAAGATCGGTAGTCCAGATTTGCCCTGTACTAAGGTGTCTCCAGTGCTGGCGTGGTATAACCCGTGCGACGCATCGTGCGCTTCGGCAATGATAGGATTGAAGGCCGCGCGAAATAGTGTCGCATCCATTTCGTCGGCGATCTGCTCCATACGTCCGGTTAGAACTGCCAGAGTTATCGGGTCAATCCTATCCTTCATTTGCGCACTTCTTCGGCGAGGTCATTCCAAACATTGAGAGAGATTAACTTGCCGTGCTTGACCACAAATCGATCAATAAAGCGGATACCTTTGAAGGATGTATCGTCCAACCACTCCCCTGACAGTGTACCGCTGACGTAAACCTTCGCGCAGCTCTCGCTATGGAAGGCCTCAGCCGAAGTGATCGTTTTCTTGACAAAATGGTATCGATCTTTAGCCCAATTGATTAACGCCCCAATCGTCGTCATCGCCTTGCTGCCCGGGAACGTCATCTGAAAGTCTGGCGCCAAAAGCGCCTCGGCTGCCTCTAAGTTGCGTGCTTCCAACGCCTCAAGAAAGTCAAGTGCAAGCTGCTTCGGATCAGGAAGGGCCGCGGCGGGAGAGCGAGATTGTCCGCCGCGGGAATAGTTTTCTGCTGCCATTTCGTGAACCATGACCGTGACAGCCTCATCACTCGCAGGAACAACCAAACGGACGGCATCCGTCAAGGCCCTCGTTAAGCGTGACTTTTCCGCAGCTGAATAGCCTTCCAATAGATGGACTTCGACGATTGGCATACAGATTCTCCTATTTTGTGCTTTCCATATAGCAGATTTTGTATTATTGAAAGTCCAAATTATTGTTCAAATTGAGCCAGATTTGTTTATCAACGGCGTATAGATCGAAGATTTTTGCCGACAACAGGAGATGGGTGGCGGTGACAACTCACGCTCAGGCCTTACTTCCCAAAGGCGGTAAAGCCCATCGGGTATACCTTTTGCTGTGCGACGACATAGCTAATGGACGTTATGCCGAAGGGGAGTTCTTACCGGGCGAGAACCGGCTTGCGAGCATCCTCAGTGTGAGCCGGATCACGGTCCGCCGAGCGCTTGATGCTCTGGCTGCTGACGGATGGATTGAGAAGAGAGTGGGAGCTGGGTCAGTCGTATTGCCCCAGCACCGACAAGAGACGAAAATTGCCGCGAATTTTGCCACGCTCATCCCTCAACTTGTTGAGTTCGACCAAAAAACAACCGCCCGCCTGCTGTCTTTTTCCTACAACTTGCCGTCCAAATCTGTCGCAGCTGCTCTTGGACTCACGAAAGGGCAGCGGATTCAGACGGCTGTTCGCGTGCGCCTATTTGACGGTGAGCCTTTTTCATTCCTCACCACGCACGTTCCCGAAGAAATCGCTCGCAACTACGACGAGACGGATCTTGCGACGCAACCGCTATTTCGATTGCTTGAGCGAAATGGTGTGGAAGTGGAAGGGGCAGATCAGACAGTAACGGCGACATTAGCGGGTCCCGGCGCCGCCGAGTCTCTCGACGTTGCTGTTGGCTCGCCACTGTTGTCAATTGAAAGAGTTGTTCGTGACGCAAGTGGGCGTGGGGTGGAGCATTTGTTTGCTCTATACCGACCAGACAGGTTCCGCATTGAAATGAGTATGACCCGCACTGGAGCGGGTAAATCCCGCCAGTGGCAACCGGTGATTGGAGCGCAAGACCCATGACGACGCTCCTCGACAAACTCTGGGATAGTCATGAAATTCATTGTGGTAGGGACGGTCGATCCCTCCTTTGGGTCGATCGTCACCTCGTTCACGAGGGATCCCACCACGCGTTTTCCAAACTCGCAGAGAGAAACTCTATGGTCGTCGAGCCAAACCTGACGTTTGGGGTGGCTGACCATTATGTCCCAACGCGCGGCACCGCCGCGAGCCCCGCTATCGTACGGATGATTGAGACGCTCGAAAGAAATGCCGAGAAGCACGGCATAACATATTATGGTCAACTGGATTCACGGCAAGGCATTGTCCACGTAATTGGACCAGAGCAAGGGCTTACGCTCCCAGGCCTATTGATCACGTGTGGCGATAGCCATACCTCGACCCACGGTGCCTTTGGCGCCCTTGCCTTTGGGATCGGAGCAACTGAAGTTTCCCACGTGCTGGCAACCCAAACTATTTGGCAAAGTCGTCCAAAGTCGATGCGCATCGCGATTTCCGGGAACCTGTTACCAGGAGTCGGTTCCAAAGATCTTGCGCTTGCATGGATCGCAAAGCTTGGGGCGGACGGTGCGCGAGAACATGCGGTCGAATATACGGGGAGTGCGGTTCGCCGACTTTCGATGGACGGTCGTATGACGCTTTGCAATATGTCGATAGAGGGCGGAGCCCGGTTCGGGATGATCGCTCCAGATGAGACGACCTTTGCCTATATCAAAGATCGCCCCTTCGCTCCGTCAGACGCGCTGTTTAAGCGTGCGCAAATGTACTGGGAAACACTAACGAGCGACGAAAATGCAGAATTTGATCGCGAAGTCTGTATTGATGCTTCGGAGATTGCACCGATTGTCACTTGGGGTACTTCGCCCGAGGACGCGCTTCCCGTAACCGCAACCGTTCCCAACCCAACCGCTTTGGCAGGTACTGACTCTGAACGGGTGGCTTCTGCAATCGACTATATGGGCCTCGTTCCCGGTCGAGCCCTAACCGAGGTGCAAATTGATCAGGTCTTTATTGGTTCTTGTACTAATGCTCGAATTGAAGATCTTCGAGCGGCCGCCGCGGTTCTAGCGGGCCGCCGCGCCAAGGTGCCGGGGTTGGTGTCGCCAGGCTCGCAGCAAATCAAAGCTCAGGCTGAAGCTGAAGGTCTGGATCATATTTTTATTGATGCCGGACTTGAGTGGGGCAACGCTGGGTGTTCGATGTGCGTTGCGATGAATGGTGATCGCGTTCAATCGGGTAAGCGGTGTGCATCAACGACAAATCGTAATTTCCGTGGCCGACAGGGCCGAGACGCAAGAACGCATCTGATGTCTCCGGCCATGGTTGCTGCCGCCGCTATCACGGGACACCTCACCGACGTCCGCCCTTTCTTGAAAGAACGGTTAACAGAATGACGGGCTGGAGCAAACATACTGGCATGGCCACTGCGATTGATATTGAGAATATTGACACCGATCAGATTATCCCGGCACGATTTATGTCAGCACCACGCTCAGATGGTTATGGTGGATTTCTACTCCATGATCTTCGCTTCGATACCACGGGGAACCCGCGCCCGAACTTTCCGATTAACCTTTTCCCAGCGGTCAGTATCCTTGTCGGCCGCCGTAATTTTGGTACCGGATCGTCAAGAGAAGCCGCGGTCTATGCGCTCGGCGACTTTGGTATCCGTGCTGTGATTGCACCGAGTTTCGGAGATATCTTCGCTGCCAACTGCATTAACAATGGGGTATTGCCCGCGCTGGTTAGTAACAAAGCAGCAACTGATCTGATCGTTTGGCTCAGTGGTAGGCAGGCCCAACTCAATCTCAATATACGGAGTCGAACAATTTCGTTTGATGATCAGACCGTTACATTTACGCTTAACGATGCTTCGGCGCAAAAGCTGCTGAACGGATGGGATGACATCGACCTTACTCAACACCATCTCTCGGCCATTGCGGCCTATCGGGCGCGGCGGGCACAGATGCAGCCGTGGGTGTTTCCGGCAAACGAAACCGCTGGATAATTGCGGGCTGCGCGAGCCCGTCTTATAAAGTGCCAGGGCACTGGCCAAGGGGATAGGAGGTACTACCCATGAAGATGCAATTCGCTGCTGGTGTTTTGGCCAGCTCCTTAGTGATCGCGGCTACGACAGAGGCGCAAGAGACTCTCACTGCCGTCCACGCTTTCCCTGAAACACTGATTTACACCAAGAGCTTCCTTTCGTTCGTCGATAAAGTGAATGAAGCCGGTGAGGGTGTTGTGCAGATTGATGTTCGGGGTGGTCCGGAGGCAATCGGCATGTTTCAACAGCCTGATGCTGTGCGTGACGGGATTGTCGATCTGGTCTACACGCCTGGCTCATTCTATGGCGGTGCACTACCAGAGAAAGATGCGCTTGTCGCATCGAATCTAACTGCCATTGAAACCCGCCAGAACGGCGGAATTGCGCTAATCGACGAGATTCACCAGCAAAAGATGGGGCTGAAATATCTTGGCTGGTTCGACAGCGGCGTCTGCTACAATCTCTGGACGCGCAACGAACCGACATTTGATGCTAATGGCAACCTTGAAGTCGAGGGCCTAAAGTTGCGTGGTAACGCCGTCTACAACGCTTTCTTCACCAATTATCTTGGAGCCCAGGTCATTGATCTGCCGACGGGTGAAGTCTACGCCGCCTTACAGCGCGGGGTGGTGGACGCGACGGGCTGGACGCAAATCGGTCTGATTGACCTGAAGTGGAATGAGTTTTTGAACTACCGTATTGAACCATGCTTTTTCTCAACCGATCTTGGCGTGATCGTGAACCTTGACCGCTGGAATGAACTTTCGGATGAGGCCAAGCAGATTGTTCAAGAGGTGGCAATCCAGCATGAGATCGACAGTGTGAATGCGCTTCGAGCGAAACGCGATGAGGACTTCGCGGCCCTCGCAGAACAGGGCATGAACGTCGTTTCCTTGGAAGGCGAGGCAAAGGCGGCTTATTTGCTCGCTGCGCGCGAGAAGAACTGGGAACGGATGCAAAACCTGATGGCAGAGCACCCGATGGGAACCGACAACTACGACCGACTGATTGAGTTGTTTTACGATCCTTCAGCGGACAAATAGCCTTACTAAAGACTTAGGCCTAGAGCAACTGGTTGCTCTAGGCCGCACACGGTTTAAAGGTTCCCATGCGCTCGCTGATCCGCTTCTACGATTCCCTGTTGCTCTTGATGGCTTTGATTGCAGCCACAACGCTCGTTTGGCTAATGGTATCGGTAGTGCTATCGGTGATCATGCGAAACATCGGCATCCAACCGTGGGCATGGCTCTTCACCTCCGCCGAATACGGCATTCTCTACATGACGATGCTCGGAGCCCCTTGGTTGGTGCGCGAACGCGGTCATGTCCATATTGAATTGGTTACAGCGGCGCTCACCCCTAATCTGCGCCGCGCTGTGAGCCGCACCATCGCCGTCGCCTGCGTCGCGGTTTCGGTAATTCTGGCTTGGTACGGACTCGAATTGTTTTTAACCAATGTTGAACGCAACGACTATGATGTGCGCGCCTATTTCTATCCGAGATGGATGCTCACGATTGCATTTCCCATCGCTTTTAGCTTCATGGCCATTGAGTTTTCTCGTTTTGTCTTTGGCAGCGAATTAATGCACTCAGGCGAAGCTGGAATCCACGAATAGTGGAGTGGTTCGAGGCTCTTGCGCTGCTTATCGGCAGCATTATGTTCCTTATGGCACTCGGTATGCCGGTGGCACTGGCATTTCTTGCAGCCAATATTCTGGGTGCGTGGGTGTTCATGGGCGGTGAGCAAGGTGTCGTCGCGCTATTAAACAACGGTTGGGGTGCGCTGACGAAATTCGCGCTGGTACCAATTCCCCTCTTTCTACTGATGGGAGAGATTTTCTTTCATACTGGCCTTGGCGGACGCATGTTTTCCGCCATTGATCAGCTTTTGGGGCGTCTTCCGGGCCGCTTAAGCTACGTGACGGTCCTCGGTGGGACGGGCTTCTCAACCTTGTCCGGATCATCCATGGGCTCGACGGCACTTCTTGGGTCTCTGATGGTGCCTGAAATGACCCGTCGGGGATACAAAAAGCATATGTCTATTGGACCGATCCTCGGGACTGGAGGATTGGCCATTATCATTCCGCCGTCAGCATTGGCGGTCCTTTTGGCGACCTTGGCCCAGATTGATGTTGGCGCTTTGCTCATCGCTGGAGTCATTCCTGGATTGGTTTTGGCCGCTTTCTATATCGCAACGATCTTCCTACAGACACGGTTGGACCCCGCATCCGCACCTCCCTACGCGGTTGAAGAAAACTCCTTAACCAAAAAAATCCAGTTGCTTCTTTCCGACGTGATCCCAATGATCGGATTGATGGTGGTGATCGTTGCCATGATGATCAACGGTATCGTCACCCCATCCGAAGCCGCAGCGTTCGGAGCGCTTGGCATTTTGCTCCTCGCTGTTTTTTATCGTTGTCTAACTTGGCGGGCGATCAAGGCATCTATCAGGGGAGCCTTGCGGGTCACTCTGATGGCTTATTTGATCGTATTTGGCTCGGCGACTTTCAGCCAACTCCTTGCCTTTTCTGGTGCCTCAAGAGGATTAATTCATTGGGCCACCAGTTTTGATCTCGACCCAACCTATATGCTGATCGTGATGTTTTGCGTATTGTTGATTCTGGGCATGTTTATGGAACAGATTTCCATGATGCTATTAACAGTACCAATATTCTTCCCGTTAGCATTGAGCCTCGGCTTCGATCCCATTTGGTTTGGATTGATCATGCTGCTTGCGCTCGAAATTAGCTTTACAACGCCGCCCTTTGGGCTTCTTCTTTTTGTCATGAAGGGGGTCGCGCCATCAGAAACGACGATGCGAGACATATATGTTTCCGCAATCCCGTTCATCTTGTGCTCGCTGCTGTTGGTTGCGCTTCTGATACTCTACCCACCGCTTGCACTTTGGTTGCCTAGTTTGGGGCGATGACAAGATCTCGTAATTATGGAGTGTAACACCTTAAATTTATTCATACCAACATATTTGTTAAAGATCCTGGGCAACCTGAACAGATCTTCAGTCTTACTGAAGCGATTTTGACAGTCAAAAGAGGGGCTTGCAAAACTCTACTTGTCTTGGCATGGGTAATGCCTCACTCATGCAAGGCAAATTTGGTGAGGCAGAAGTACCTTATGAGCGAGGAGCGAATCTGGAGGCAGATACACATTCCAATTCATGATCGGTTAACTTGAAATTGATACAAAATCTGATTGCTATATGTGGTCCAGAAGTGGTGAATGATCTTGTCGGGTCAAGTAGTCAGGTCTTTATCATAACTTCTCCAAATATTGATAAACCACTCCTATCTTATAGCCTTACTGGCAATACTGGTAACTGTGGCAATTGGGGTGGGGGTAAGGGTTACAGCGGACTTACTAATATTACTGTTATTCTTCACAATAAGAACCTTCAGTTTCCCATAGAATAAAGCAAATTTCGACATTTTGTAAGTCCCCGTAAGTCGATTATCGGGTCGGTTCAGGAAAGGGGCAGAATCCTACGCCAAGGAAATTTTACGATGACGTTTCACACTCCGTTACCAGTGTCACGGTCAGCAAAAGCGCGACCGCAAAGATCGCCAGCGTCACACGACCCACACTTTATCACTTCATTCAAACAAGAGGATTGAACGCCAATCCTTAGAGTGTATTTTACACCATTCTCAGCGAAACCTTGCTAACCAAAATGTGGCATAGACACACACGGAAGGGGCGGCTTGGGTCGTCCCTTGTATCTTTACTTATGAGCTGTGGGTCTGAAATCCATTTTCCCGATCCAGATAAATGCGTAACGCATCGCTGACAACCGTGTTCAGGTTCGTGTTTCGACTTTTGGCCAACAGCGCCGCACGACGATGTAAGTCATGACCAGGATGAACATTAAAACTGCCCCTTAGAGGCGTTTCTGGCGTCCGGCCCTCTCCTTCACAAAGTTCAATGTAATCATCAACGGCGTCCCGAAACGCCACCTTCAGGCTCTTTGTGTCTGTCCCTTCGTAGGTTACAAGATCACGAATGAATTCAAGACGTCCATGCAAAACGTCGTCGTCTTCGCTGTAGTCGATCACGCCCAGATATCCCTTATATTCAAGCATTATACCTATCCATTTTGCTTTTACGTTGTTATTCCAACAGCTTCTCCCGAGTCAGAATGTCCAATATTTCCTTCAAGACATACCTTTTGACAATATTCCCGGGGTGCGGCTTGTG
Source organism: Aestuariivita sp. (assembly GCA_026709985.1). Taxonomy (GTDB): domain Bacteria; phylum Pseudomonadota; class Alphaproteobacteria; order Rhodobacterales; family Rhodobacteraceae; genus JAPORY01. Next base: position 51,878 of record JAPORY010000097.1, read on the forward strand.
CAGACTGATGGTTGGTGCCTGTTCGTGAACGAAGCGGAATCGTGACCCGCCTGTCTTTCCAGAAGACGCCCGTTTATACCCCAAACTTTCAAGTAACGTTGTCAACTCGTTCCAGGTAAAATCCCGGGGTCTTGTTCTAAACCGCTCAATCAGTTTTTTGCGCTGACTCATTTTAACCCTAAATGATCCTTCCGCAAAATAGAGATTGAACAGGAAATTGCAACCGCTTCCGTTCCCCGCGATTAAGGCGAATCCATCGCCTACGAGACGATGATGGAGCTGATTGTCGCCGCCGCCTACGACTACGATACTTACACCATAGCGAAAGTCGTAGGCATGCCGCCATACACGATATGCTCGGAATGCGGCGCGGAGACCTGCGTTGAGACGGATGGAGTCAATATTTGCCACAGGTGCCTTGGAAGCGTTGCCGGCGAGTGCGGCAGGTGTAGCCAGCCTATCGGTGCAAATAACTATAATCAGGATTATCCTGACCTATGCGACTACTGCGGGTACGTGTACGACAAGGCAATGCGGGAACGACAAGAGCGGCAAAACGACCGGTGCGATGGCCTCACATTTCAACCGATTGCTTAGTAGCCCGCACCAGACGCAAAGACCATCAATGAGGGACATGATGTTTATACCACTGCTTTTGATCAATCTAGACATCGTGCGGCGGCATCCTAGCGATAATCGCCTGATACAGACCATTTGCCGCCTTCAAACCGAACCACGCCGCAGGTCTAGAACCCCATCGAAGCATTCGTGGGATCAGAAAACAAAAACGGTGCTATAGTGTCAATAGGGCATCAGAAAAAAATCCAGTTGCTTCTTTCCGACGTGATCCCAATGATCGGATTGATGGTGGTGATCGTTGCCATGATGATCAACGGTATCGTCACCCCATCCGAAGCCGCAGCGTTCGGAGCGCTTGGCATTTTGCTCCTCGCTGTTTTTTATCGTTGTCTAACTTGGCGGGCGATCAAGGCATCTATCAGGGGAGCCTTGCGGGTCACTCTGATGGCTTATTTGATCGTATTTGGCTCGGCGACTTTCAGCCAACTCCTTGCCTTTTCTGGTGCCTCAAGAGGATTAATTCATTGGGCCACCAGTTTTGATCTCGACCCAACCTATATGCTGATCGTGATGTTTTGCGTATTGTTGATTCTGGGCATGTTTATGGAACAGATTTCCATGATGCTATTAACAGTACCAATATTCTTCCCGTTAGCATTGAGCCTCGGCTTCGATCCCATTTGGTTTGGATTGATCATGCTGCTTGCGCTCGAAATTAGCTTTACAACGCCGCCCTTTGGGCTTCTTCTTTTTGTCATGAAGGGGGTCGCGCCATCAGAAACGACGATGCGAGACATATATGTTTCCGCAATCCCGTTCATCTTGTGCTCGCTGCTGTTGGTTGCGCTTCTGATACTCTACCCACCGCTTGCACTTTGGTTGCCTAGTTTGGGGCGATGACAAGATCTCGTAGTAGTTTCCATTAAGTTTGGAACAATTAATCCCTCAGCACTTTGCGCGCACCCTTGCGCCGAACGGAATGGCGAGAGGTCAGCGGCTGGATTTAGTTATTTTGTCTCGTCCTGTTCGTCGTGGAACATCCGAATAAAATTCGTTTCGACTGGGATGGATTATCGACTGAATTTCAAAAATCAGATCAGCTTCGGGCTCGTAAATATTTGGTCACGGGGTTTCAAGCCAGACTCGCGGATGTCCTAAGACCGTTCCCAATGGCCACCAACGGACTGGGATCCCGCATCAAGAGATCCCTCAAGGTCCGAGCGAATGAACTTCATGCGGTTGGTTCCGGAACGGGGCGGAATCGTACGCTAAGGTCTGTCAAAACGGATGCGCTACGTTCATTAAAGGAATTTGCACTTGGGAGAATTGTCCTAAGAATTACCGAGTGCGGGCATTTTTTCTCTGAGGATTATCCAGTTTATACCGCCGTGAAAATTCCTTAACGTACGATTCTGCCCCTTTTTCGGAACTGACCCCGAGTTGAGTGTACAAACTATACGATGACCCCTAGTATCCCAAAATCATTACATTGCGGGGTACAATGATTTTAGTTTGAGGCGCGCCTTCTCGGTTGTGAAGCGCCAGTCAACGGATTTTGTCGCTTCGTTCCGCCGGTTCTGCCAAGCCGTCACCGCACGGACCATCGTCTCTCGGTCCGGGATCCGACGAGCAAGACATTGTTTCGTGAGGACATTGATTTCGATCTCGGCGATGTTCAACCAAGAGCCAGGTTTCGGCGTCTAGTGTACCTCAATTTGTCGGGCAATGCGAGCCGCCTCCGCCGGTTCATAGCGATCATACAAGACCGAGAGTTTGTGGG
>JAPORY010000024.1 GCA_026709985.1 Aestuariivita sp.
CGTGGCAGAGGAAATGCCTGACGGCGATGATGCGCGTTCTGCGCAATGACGGGGCGATATTCTACAATCACAAGTGGCGCGTCCAGAACGGCCTGTTACAGGACCGATCGGACATAGTGGCGGGCTTTCCGGTAAGGCAGATACTCATCTGGCAGCGGGCGGGCGGCATTAACGTCAACCCCGGTTATTTCCTACCCAATTACGAGGTCATCTACCTGATCTGCAAGCCGCGGTTCAGGCTGGCGAAAAAGGCGAACGCGATCGGGTGCGTTTGGCAGATACCGCCGGAATCCAAGAACCCGCACCCCGCGCCGTTTCCGGTGGAACTGGCGCAACGCTACATAGAGTCAACCACCGGCCGGATCGTGCTGGATCCGTTCAGGGGATCGGGAACGACGGCGCTCGCCGCGAACGCTGTCGAAAGGCAGTGGGTCGGGATAGAACTGTCAAAAGTCTACTGCAACCTTGCCCGCGAGCGGATCGCGGCGAACGAGCGTCTGGTGGATGGGTAAATCTACGTTTTACTCTCGAGGGGCGATCCGAAGACCGCCCGGCGTGGGTCCGTCAATCGCACCCATAGCCATTGTACTGGACATTGAAGACCGTGCCTCTGTTGCCGACCCGGTAGTGGCCCGTGTTGTTACGTAAGGTCACGCCGGTGTCAGCTGGCGGCGTGCAGGTGTACCATGCTTCGCGTGTGCAGACCGGGCTCCCGATGCCACCCGGCACGCTACCGCAGTACGGCTTCGGTTCATTGCTAAAAAAAGCTTCACAATCCACCCACGTATGATAGCCGTTGTCGTTCGGGGTGGACGTGGTGCGTATCCGGCAATCGGTGTTCCGATAGGCGGCCTGTGTTCTTACGTGATTGGACTCCCGGCAGGCCATTCCCTCTTTGACATCGTATGGTTCACTTTTCACGGCAGAGTTGTTAAAAACCGGGCGCTGCGAACTGATCGGCGTCCCGCCCGGCGCGCCCCGGCAGTCGCTGCATGAAGTCTGGAGGCTGACCCGGACCGTCCGTCGTTCGGATGACGGCATGGGCGCGTAGGAAGATGCCTTCTGCCTGAAATAGATGATGTTGTCCCCTTTTCGGAGTGATAACCTTAACTGCCCATTGGAAGGGATATCTACCCAGTTGTCAGGGGATTCAGTGGCGTACTCCAACACGTCGTAGGGGCTGACCGCGACCCGTGCCTGTTTTAGACCCGAATCGATGCCCGGTTCGAAGAACCCGCCCCACGCCTCGACGTTCACCGCCGAGTGCGTGCTGGGCATTCCCGGATCGCAGGCGTCCAGAACCTGCGGTCCCTTGTATTCAAGCCAGACTTTCGCCTGGCCCTGCGTGTTCTGGGAGGAGGCCCACACCGGCGCGGCCATAAGCATAACCGCCAGTGCGGCGGCGAGCGTCGCTAGCAGTCTTTTCCTTTCCGACCCCCCAAATCTGGGGGGGGGGGGGGGTAATCAGTCTTTTCATGTCGTATTCCTTTCCCTGATTTGTCCATCGGTCACTAGATACCAGGGTTAGCCCGGTTCGGCAACCCTGTGAGTATTTTCACACTTAGTGTGTTGAATTTGTACCCTTATCCGTGGTACCGGCCATAAATGATCATAAAACCAAACAGCAAGAAAGCCTTTTCGCCGCTACAGAAAATCTGGTCGTGTCCAAGGAATGGCGGGCAACTACCTAGAAGACCAGCTAGGCGTTCAGGCGGGGAACATGGATATCGCGGACACGCTCGGTTGGGAACTGAAATGGTATACGCCAAAGACCAACCTTCTCACCCTATTCCACCAGCAAGTCACCGGCCCGCCAGACGTTATGCTCTCTATGGTGCGGAAATACGGACGCAAGGACGTTCAGGGACGCATGAGCCTCCGGCACACGATCAAGGGCAAGTTGGACAAGTTCAGAACGTATAACGACAGCAATCGCCTGATCGTTCGTCCCGCCGGTGGAAACGGGATAATTCCGTACTGGACCCACGATGAACTGATGGCGACCGCTGGCGCGAAGCTGCGTCGCCTGATCATGGTTCGCGGAGAGAAAGACGGCCGGAAAATCCGGTTTACCCGTGCCGACGCGTACGAGAATTTCCATCTGGCGGATTTTATCTGGGAAATCATGAGCGGGACGATCGCGATTGATTTTGACGTTCGGGCGTACGTTCCGGGCAGCAAACGGCTACGCAATCACGGAACGAAATTCCGGGTTCCCCCGGATGCGGTCTGCCGCCTCTATCTCAAAAAAGATCGGATTGCGGGTTAGGAGCGTTAAGTATATAGGCCCCAATCGTTTACTGCTGTACTGGCAGGAGTATCAGTTAAGTTTCAGAGGAATAATTGAAAGGCGACCATTCATTCAAGCACCCTCGTTGATTGCACTAACATTGATAAGTGACGTCATCACAATGACGGAAGATAGTTCGCACCGTTTGATGGTTTCTGCGGCGGGTAATAAGAGACCGAATTGTCAGTTTAATTTGAAGATTTCTCTATGACCCCCTATGCTTCCAATTCATCAGGCCTATTTTCTGACGAAGTCCGAGAGGCCTTATAAGCGAGGCCCACCCGGAAGGTATTCTCAGGTAGAAGAGCCTTTGCCCGTGCGGTCACGAACATTTTGTCGATGCGAGAGGTGATCTTCATGCTGCGCGTTGCGCAGCGGCCTTGCGGCAACTTGACAAGGCTTGTCATATCCCGTTATCACTGGACGTTTCCCGGAAACCTGTCTCCGCATCGTCTGTTGCGTAATGGGTATCCAGAAGGTGCCATGCACCGTGTCGGCATCGGGATTGAGACAGCCAAAGAGAAGAACTCTCATTGCTACCAAGCAGCAGACGTCTTCTTGGCCTGTAACCCATGTCAATAATGGAGAGCCAGATCTCTGCGGCGAAAGTGACGTGCGACTGCACCCAGCCCGGGAAGATTCATAGTGAGCCAGCGTCAAAAATCTCCTGCAGCCGCGGCTCCCGCATGGGGTTTGGCGCGGATGCAGGCGATCAAAAAATAGTAGCAGGTCAATTCATAGCAATATGGTATTGTCTTTCTGCCTTTAACGTTTTACCAATGCCCCTTAATGTGTTACGAATTCATAATTTTTCATTGCCTTTAAGATCGCGCAAGGAGACGACACGTATTGACAGAGATTCCGACGAATTCTGCATTCCTGCAATTTGAACGTGTCCAGAAGTCGTATGATGGGGAAACACTTGTAGTTAAGGATCTCAACCTCTCAATGCCGAAGGGTGAGTTTTTGACGATGTTAGGCCCTTCCGGTTCGGGAAAGACGACCTGCTTGATGATGTTGGCTGGTTTTGAAACCGCGACACATGGAGAGATCCTGCTTGATCGCAAGCCAATCAATCATATACCGCCGCACAAACGCGGGATCGGCATGGTATTTCAAAACTACGCGCTGTTCCCTCATATGTCGGTTGCTGAGAACCTTTCCTTCCCTTTGGAAGTGAGAAAGGTAAGCAAATCTGACCGGGAAGGGAAAGTAATGCGGGCGCTCGAAATGGTGCAGATGGAAGAATTCGACAACCGACGTCCGGCACAACTTAGCGGGGGTCAACAGCAACGAGTTGCTTTGGCGAGGGCACTCGTGTTCGAACCAGAAGTGGTGCTTATGGATGAACCACTCGGTGCGCTCGACAAACAATTACGCGAGCATATGCAGTTCGAAATAACTCGGCTCGCTCACAATCTTGGAATTACGACCGTTTACGTTACCCATGATCAAACCGAAGCGTTAACCATGTCGGACCGAGTAGCTGTGTTTGACGATGGTCGAATCCAGCAGCTTGCGACGCCAGATCAACTCTATGAGGAGCCTGAAAACAGTTTTGTTGCCCAGTTTATCGGCGAGAACAACACACTCATCGGCACGGTCAAGTCGATTGCCGGCAAAACTGGTATCGTCACCCTAGATAATGGCGAGGAAATTGCTGCTAAAATGGTTAATGTATCAAACGTGGGTGATCGAACTAAAGTTTCGATTCGTCCAGAACGCGTTGAGTTCAACCGTGAACGACTGCACGCCGACGCCCACACTCTCAAAGCCGAGGTGAAAGAGTTTATCTACATGGGAGACATCTTTCGGTTTCGGTTGGCCGTCGCGGGCAACGAAGACTTCATTGTCAAAACCCGTAACGCGCCAGATGCTGTAAAGTTAGCCCCCGGTCAAAAGATTGAAATTGGCTGGTTGGCTGACGATTGTCACGCACTTGATGCGTGAAATGTACTGTGATCGCCCCCCTGCAAGGCGCGATTTGCAAGAGACCGTGACAATGCCCGGTTGCCATGGTTTCGCTACTTTCAACACCGGGTCAATAGGGAAACTTAGACATGAACTTTACAAAAACTCTGATGGCGACACTGGCAGTGGTCATGCCCGCCGGTTTGGCGACAGCTCAGGGACAACTTGCGAATGACATGGTGCTTGTCAGCTGGGGCGGTGCGTATCAAGAATCGCAGCACCGAGCCTATGTAGAACCATATATCGAAATGAACTCGTCAGTAACCGCGACTTGGGACGAAAGTTCTAACGAAGCCGTGGCAAAGCTACGCGCAATGAACGAGGCGGGAAATGTGACGTGGGACGTCGTTGATGTGGTTGCGGCCGACGCCATTCGTCTGTGCGATGAAGGGCTGGCACTTGAAATTAACCACGATGAATTCTTAGCGCCAGCGCCTGACGGAACGCCGGCCTCCAAAGATTTTGGTAATCTTATTGTTTCGGACTGCTTCATACCGCAGATCGTATACTCCACAACCTTCGGCTATCGCACCGATCTCGTTGGCGATACTCCACCTTCTGATGTCTGTGCTATATTTGACTTGGCCGCTTATCCGGGCAAGCGTAGCCTCGAAAAACGCCCGCTCAACAACATGGAATGGGCTCTCTACTGTGACGGTGTCGCTAAAGACGAAATTTATGATGTCCTAGCAACCGCTGAAGGCCAGAAACGGGCATTGGCAAAACTCGACACGATCAAGGATGACGTGATCTGGTGGTCAGCAGGGGCCGATACCCCACAGCTGCTTGCAGACGGCGAAGTTGTTATGGGCTCGACCTATAACGGTCGGCTGTTCAGCGTCATTGAGGAGCAAAATCAACCGGTCGAAATTCTATGGGACATGCAGGTGTTTGATCTTGATGGCTGGATCATTCCTGCGGGCCTTTCAGCAGAACGGGAAGCTCGCGCCAGAGACTTTCTCTACTTCGCCACCGATACCCAGCGCCTCGCTGATCAAGCAAAGTATATTTCCTACGGTCCTGCCCGCGCCTCATCGGCACCACTTGTGGGCAATCACGCGGATCTTGGCATTGAAATGGCACCTCACATGCCGACTGATCCCAACAACTCCGCAAACACTTTGCTCTATAATTACGAGTTTTGGGCCGACTATCGTGACGATATCGACGCCACGTTCCAAGCCTGGCTCGCAAAATAAAACTGAACGGCAGGGGCGGAGCATTTTCCGCCCCGACCTTAACTTGATCTTTTGGCTATAACTAATGCCCAAGGGTTATATCATCGGTCACGTTAAGATTTACGATCATCATGCCTACAAAGCGTATGCGGATCGTAACGATAGCATTATGGCAAAACATGGGGGGAAGTTCTTGGTGCGTGGTGGGCTAAGCAAAGTTATGGAGGGCGAAGACCTCCCGCGTCACGTCATCATTGAGTTCCCTTCCTACGCCGACGCTCTCGCTGCCTACAATGATCCAGAATATGGCGTGAATAGGAAAGTACGGCAGGCTAACGCCGAGTCATTCATATGCGTTGTCGAAAGCTTAGAATGACTGTTACAAATTCATTTAATCGGACGTCGAAGGAAAGAGATGCAGTAGTTTCTGCCGGGCCGATGCTCGCGGCAGATGGCACCCCGCTCAAAAAGAGTTTGGCTCGGGCACTGCGTGTTCAGAAAATGCGTGCTTTGCTGCTCATCGCCCCGTTGTTGGTTTTTGTTCTGATTTCATTCATTGCACCGATCGTCGATATGTTGTTTCGGTCGGTCGAAAATCAGATTGTCTCGGACATATTGCCCGAGACAGTTATGGCACTAGAAACTTGGGATGGCAGCGGTGATCAACCGCCAGCAGAGATGGCTTTCGAAGCGCTGTATCTTGATCTGTTCTTCGCTACTGAGAAAAAACTTCATACCCGATTGGGATCAAGGCTGAACTACGAGATTACGGGCGCTGCGTCTTTGTTTCGAAAGACGGGCAGGAGAATCGGACGATTCGGAACCGATGTCTTAACTTCTCAAATCGTGGCTCAAAGCCCAGAACTGGCGAATGTTGCGGCTTGGCAAGAGTTGATGGGCGATACGGAAACCCGATCGGCTTTGCCGCTCACAGCGAGAACCTGGGATCGTTGGACGGAATATCTGATACAGGAAGGCGACGATGTTGCGACCACCCCGCTGGAAGATATTCATTTTGCTGCCCTATATTTCGACCTTCGCGATGGTGTATTTGCCACAAACGCGCGATTGCCCGCACTTGATATTACAAATTATGAAACCGTTCGTTTTCGAGATGAATTTGCAAGCGCCGACGACGGTTGGCTCGACGTCGAATTCTGGCGCACGGTTCAAACCTACAGTCCGAGATATACTCCCGGATATTTCCTGAACGCAGTCGATCTCAAAAAAGATTATGATGGCATTCAGCCGCGGCCTGAAAGCCAGCAAATCTACGTCACACTGTTTGGGCGCACCCTTTCTATGTCGCTCGTGATCACACTCGCATGCCTCTTACTCGGCTATCCCGTGTCATGGCTTTTGGCAAACCTACCAGCGAGAACCGCGAATCTACTGCTAATCTTAGTGTTATTGCCGTTCTGGACATCACTCCTTGTTCGCACTTCGGCGTGGAAGGTCATGCTCCAGCAGCAGGGCGTTGTGAACGATACTCTCGTTTGGCTTGGCTTTGTCGATGACGCGAGTCGGCTAATCATGATGAACAATCAAACGGGCACGATCATCGCCATGACGCATATCCTCTTGCCCTTTATGATCTTGCCCTTGTACTCGGTGATGAAGACAATCCCCCCAAGCTATGTGCGGGCCGCTAAGTCATTGGGCGCAACAAATTGGACAGCCTTTTGGCGGGTATACTTTCCGCAATCCGTACCAGGGATTGGAGCTGGTTCGATTCTTGTTTTTATCTTGGCAATCGGCTACTATATCACTCCCGAGATCGTTGGCGGTACCTCTGGTATCTTCATCTCAAACCGCATCGCCTATCACATCTCATCTTCGCTGAATTGGGGGCTTGCAGCGGCGCTTGGCACCATTTTGCTGGTGGCCGTTCTGGTGCTCTATTGGGTTTACGACAGGGTCGTTGGAATCGATAATGTCAAACTCGGAGGCTAGTCAATGCCGACCCTAGAGCGCCACGAACGGCCTAACATTGCGTTCTATGTGCCTCTAATTGCGGCGACTGGTGCGGTTTTGGGACTTTTGGTTGGGAACGCTCAAGGAACCCCTCTCCTCGGTCTGCTTGGCGGTCTCCTTTTACTCGCCGCCCTTGCGACAATATCGACCCTGAGCGGTGGCCAAGAGAAATATTGGCGCTGGGGAATTATCCTTCTTTTTGTCATTGGCGGGGTGGCCCTCGGTCGCGTCGTGGGAGGCATCGCGGGATTAGCGTTCGGAATTTTTTTTGCGTGGTTCATCTTTTGGTTGGCAAAGAGACGTTATCGCTCCAAACTCCCTACCTATCTGACTTCCGGTCAGGTGCTATGGTTTTATACGTTCCGAATTATTGTCGGTGCTATTTTGGTGTTTTTGATCACGCCGATTCTCGTGGTTTTACCTTTGTCGTTTAATGCCGAGGATTTTTTCACCTTTACCCCTGAAATGTTGCGTTTTGACCCGGAAGGGTATTCGCTCAAGCATTATCGTGATTTCTTTCATAATCCCGACTGGCAGCAGGCACTTAGAAATTCGGTTTTGATCGCACCAGTCGCAACTTTGCTTTCCGTTGGCTTCGGTACGCTGGCAGCCATTGGACTATCACAACCGTATGTGCCGTTTCGTCAAGCAATCATGGCCATTCTTATTTCTCCGATGATTGTGCCGTTGATCATATCTGCCGCAGGGATGTATTTTTTCTATTCTCGGATTGGATTACAAGGTACCTATTTTGGGGTGGTGCTCGCGCATGCGGCGCTTGGCATCCCATTTGTGATTATCACGGTCACGGCAACTCTGGTTGGTTTTGATCGGTCATTGACCCGTGCAGCCGCCAATCTGGGCGCGAATCCAGTAACAACTTTTCTCCGAATTCAGATGCCGTTGATCTTGCCGGGTGTGATTTCAGGCGGGTTGTTCGCCTTCATTACCTCCTTCGACGAAGTGGTGGTGGTACTATTCGTTGGGTCGGCGAGTCAGCAGACATTGCCGTGGCAAATGTTCACTGGCTTGAGAGAGCAAATCAGTCCGACGATCCTTGCCGTTGCCACGATCCTTGTGGTGATTTCAATTCTGCTATTGGCGACGGTTGAGATGTTAAGAAGACGATCGGAACGGCTGCGAGGGATCAGCCCAACCTGAGGGAGATTGCCACCGACTTTGTTCTGTTATCGGATGTTGGTGTTTGAGGCTGGTTGCGGCTAGTTCTCTTGGGGTTCTGAGAGGTGGAGTTTGATATTAGCGGTGGTAGGCTATGACAGAGGAACGTCCCGAAATTCTTGAAATAAGAAACGGTCAAAAGGTTGAATTGGCTTTTGCAGCTACCGAGTATGAAGAGCGTTTGGCCAAACTGCGCACATTGATGAACGCGCACGATCTCCCAGCGATATTGCTGACGTCAATGGAGAGTATCGCCTATTTCTCTGGCTTTTTATATTGTTCATTCGGCCGCTCATATGGCTGCGTGGTGACGCAAGATGCGTGTATGACAATTTCGGCGAACATTGACGGTGGTCAGCCTTGGCGACGATCACACGGCGGTAATCTGGTGTATACGGATTGGAAGCGGCATAATTTCTGGCGAGCTGTTCGCAAATTGAGCAAAGGCGCAACGCGAATCGGGATTGAAGGCGAACATCTAACGATTGCCAACCAGCGGTTGCTCTTGGAGTTTTTGGATGAACCGGAACTGGTTGATGTATCAAAGGATTTGATGGCGGTACGGCTGATAAAGTCGGCTGCAGAAATTGATCTCATTCGAGCGGGCGCACAGGTTGCCGATTATGGTGGTGCTGCGCTTCGAGATGCAATTCGTTTGGGGGCGACTGAGATTGAGATTGCCACGGCGGGACGGAATGCCATGGAAAACGAGATTGCGCGTCGCTTTCCTAACGCCGAGTATCGCGATACTTGGGTTTGGTTTCAATCAGGAATTAATACCGACGGAGCGCATAATCCGCCAACGAAACGTTCGGTTCAGACGGGCGATATTCTTTCGCTCAACACGTTTCCGATGATATCGGGATATTATACGGCACTTGAACGGACATTGTTTTTGGGTGAGCCCGATTCAGCCTCACTGCGGTTTTGGGAAGCCAACCTAAGGGTGATGAATTTAGGTTTGGAGCTTATCAAGCCGGGGGCAAAATGCTCCGACATATGCGTTGAGTTGAACCGCTTATACGACGAAGAGGATTTGCTTTCTTATCGAACCTTCGGCTACGGGCACTCCTTTGGGCTCCTCAGCCATTATTATGGTCGTGAGACCATTCTCGAACTTCGAGAAGACAACGACATGATACTGGAGCCCGGGATGGTTGTTTCGATGGAGCCGATGATTTGCATTCCTGAGGGTCAGACAGGGGCCGGCGGCTATCGTGAGCACGATATTTTGGTTGTGACGGAAAGTGGTGCTGAGAACCTGACAAAGTTTCCGATGGGACCAGCGGCCAATATTATTGCCGCGTGAGGGGCTGTTTAATTGGATTGAGTTCTTGCGTGAAAGATAAAACCGATAAAGTTAAGCAGCAACTGGGCGGCTAGAATCTGTGTGCTCTCGGTGGGATCGTAGGCAGGTGCTACTTCCACGAGATCGACGCCGACAACATGGCCCTGCTGTGACAGACCTTGCAGGAGTTCAAGAACCTCATAGTATAAAAAGCCGCCGTGGCTCGGTGTCCCCGTTCCGGCCGCAATTGATGGGCAAAATGCGTCAATATCAATGGTGATATAGTAGCGATGATTTGGCGGTATTCGGTTTAGGACTGCTTCCTTTCCAAGTTGTCGAACCTGGCGCACGGACAAGATATCTGAGCCTCTAGCGCGGGCGTCCTCATAGCCTTCTTTCGCGGTCGATGACACATTTCGAATGCCAAGTTGTGTCAGTCCACTCACGTAGTTCTTTTCGGCGGCACGACGCATCGGATTGCCATGGCCTTCGGTGACGCCGTGTCGTTCATCGACAAAATCGAGGTGAGCGTCGATTTGAATAATGTGAATGGGTCCCGCACGGGCGCAGTCGCCTTCAAAGGCGGCAATGCAGGGAATATTGATTGAATGGTCCCCACCGATAACGACGGGTAACGCGCCCGCATGTAGAATTTTCCTTACGCCTTCGGCGATGTTGGCGTGACTTTGTTTCGTTTGTGTGTGGACAATGTCGGCATCTCCGATATCCACCATTCGGACAGCAGCACCGAGATAGTTTACGTCGTCTTCGTGGTCATAGGCGTCGGCGTGACCAAAGCTAAAAAGAGTAGAGGCGTCGCGGACGGCGCGGGGTCCGAAGCGCGCACCGGGTCGCCATTGCGTTCCGCAATCGAATGGAGCACCGAGCACAGCTACGTCAGCATTGATGGCATTCCAGTCGTCAATGTAAGGAGATTTTGCAAAGGTTGAAATTCCGACGAACGGCAGATCAAGTCTCCCAGCAGAATAGGCATGCTCCATGCTTATCTCTCATTTTGTCGCTACTCCGTGCCAAATGACAGCGAAAAGGAAAGAAGGCAAGTGTTATCGAAGAGGCTCTCCTCCCTATTCGCGAGGCGACCGAAGTTTTCTGCTCAAGTTCAGGGGCTTTTGTGTGATATTATGGTGAGCATTCGTTAACGTCGGTTTTCGATCAAGAAAATAGGAGTTTGGTTTCTCACCTATGTTTTATAAAAAGGCGACCCGAAGATCGCCCCTTATTATCTATTCAAGGTTCATCAGCGGTTACATACAGTCATCGCTATCGAACCGGAGATTGAAGACCACCCGGCTGGTCCTGACCCGGTAGTGCTTTGCGTGAACAAACCGGGTCGCTGATTCTATTCGACACACTATAGCAATTATTTGTACGAGAATGAGCACTACAATTCTTCCACCTATATGTCTCGCCAGCCCGGACAGGCACCTGGCAGCCTGTTGTTTCATAGTGGCTAAATGTCGGCCCTGCGTGATCCATTGATCTGCAGGATTCTCCCTCATCGACATTATAGGGTTCGCGTGAAGGAAGAGGAAGCGGATTGCCAAAAACCGTCCGAATCGACATAATCTCCGGACCGCGCGGCGCCCCCGGCAGTCGCTGCAGGAGCACCAGAGGTTCACGTGAAACGCCTGCTGGGGCAGGCCGTGGGAATCGCTCGCGTAGCGTTTCGTTCCCGCCTTCGTTCTCAGATGCACGATGACACCTGCAGTTCCTAGGCAGATCACGCTTGGTAAACATGTCGGTGTTAGAGTCCACTAGGGCGGATTGAATGATTCCCCCTCAGGCAGATCAGACCAGTTGAACATGAGCCGCGCCTGTGGGGATGGTATAATTGTTGTTCGGATCAAAAAACCCGACCGTCCAGCGAAGTCTGATTTGGGTGAATTTGCTGGGCCGTTGTCGCAGTAATCCAGTACCTGCGGCCGGTGTTCTCGACCCAGATTTTCGCGCTACCGATGGTGCTTTGCGCTGAGGTTGCCAATCCTGCCGCCGACAGTGTCGTTGGAGCAACGACACATATTCCTTTTACTCGTTTATAGCCTTCCCTCCACATGATGGGGGGGGGGTACTCTGAATTTCATTTGGGTGTTCCTTGGTTGATTTCGATAGTTATGCAGCTATCCTAAGTTTCGATTTAAGATACTCCATCCCACAATTTCCTTTTCTATTTTATTACAAGAACCGCAAAGAAGTTGTAAGTTTTCGGAAAAAAGGCTTGTGTGTTACCCGCTACGGTGGGGATCGGACAATCGTTGGTTCACTTCCATCCCTTTCTTCACGAGAGAACCCGCCCGCGCGGTCTCCGTTCCGCCTTCTTCAGTCCTTGCATCCGATGCTTTGCCGGAAGGCGGCCTGTGTGGGGGTACTGGTACCTGAGAATAGCGGCAAATTGGTCTTACGACCGCACCAGCAGTTGCGGACGTCCTGCGGAGTTCGGGGGCTGATCGAGAAGCATCCATTTGTAGTTTCGTTGTTGCCCGGAGCGACCGCCATGGTATATGTCCCGCCCGTCATGAAGCAGAGTTCGATAAGCTTGTCGTTGGCCCCACTAGGCAAGCCGGACAGAACGTAAACTTCAAATATATACGGTGTTTTCTCGCTCAAGCCGGGCGTACTCACAAACAGGCCGTCCGCAAGATTCGGATTACTGGAATCGATCGTCGTGTTGATGTCGATGTTGCTGGCCAACGCGTTCGTCTGACCATGCCGAGCGGCGACCGCTAGGCGAAAGGACGTACCTCCCCCATCCCCGCCGAGGTTTCTCAGCGCACCATAGAGATTGCTGTAGGCGTTCGTCCGGAACTGCGCGGAGGTGCTGGTGACGTCGCTCAACGCGCCCACATCAAAACTTTTGATCTCCTGTCGGGCGGCGCAGGCCGGCGGTCCGATCAAACCATCCGTCGTAACGGAGACCTGCGCGAACGCCGGGTGAAGGCCAAGTCCGACGACGAGCACCGCGATCCCCAAGGCTGCCCGACGCCTCGCCGCCGACCTCCAAAATTCAGCCAGGCAAATTTTACCCGTTTTTTCCGAAATCGTGGCCACAGAACCCTTGCCGT
>JAPORY010000026.1 GCA_026709985.1 Aestuariivita sp.
CCTTTGCGGAAGGATTTGCCGGGTGCGGTTGCCATTTCGAAGCTCCTCATTCGCCTGCGCCGGTATATCGGCAGTCGAAATGGCTTTGCCAACCCCAGTATATAATACCCCAAATGTTACGATGTACTTGTGGCACCAAACGACAAAACAAAAAACGCTGGCATCATACAGAAAGGTCAGATGATGCCAGCTGTCTTGCAGTCAATTAACTCAATACCCCGGATTCTTAATTTTATGCTATTGCAATTAAGACCTGCGTGAGTTACTTGATTATACTATTCCTAATCAAGCCTTGGGGTCCATGGTGATTCAATTTTGAGGCGTGTTTCAATTTCCGCTAGTTTCTCGGGCCCAATCACCTCGTCATCGTCGAGTTCTGGTGCGTGTACATAGCGCTTACCGTCGGGCGAAATTAACCTTGTATAGCGTCCCCACTCGTTACCACCAGTCTCAACGCGACCGCCTACTGATTCTAGCCACTCGCAATACTTCGATAACGAAGGCCACGATTGAAACGGGAAAGCAGCCATCATTAAGCGGCAATTTGCAATTCAGCAGGTGCGCCGTCATAAATTACCCCAGTTTCCTCGTACCCTTCTCTTGAGATTAACATTTCGCGATACTTTGCGGGTGCAGGTTCAATGCCCTCGAAAGGTTTGCCTGCAACCGTTAAAGAATAGTCAAGATCAGCTCGATATGCAATCTTAAGCCGATCCATTGCTGTCTCGGCACTATCGCCCTGTGCCGCAATATAATGCTCTATGCAGACTGCTGTATATCTTTCTTCGTCGTCCCTAATTACGATGAACCGAAGTAAATTTGGTCTGTTCATTTCGTTCCTTCTCCTTGATGAGGCTTCGAATTCTGATATCAGTTTTCGCTTGAGAAGCGCAAGTGATTTCAAAATCACAAAAGCAATCTACTAGATAACATAGTTGCTAGCATATTTCGATAGCCTACTCAAATATTTTTTGAGGAATCCCTTAACTGAGTCAAAACTGCAACAAGATCGTTCAACGGTCGCTTAGTCTTCGTGAGGAATCAAAATTGGGTGGCTCAGTATTTCAGCGCAAAAATCCGAAACCCTATTCACGGGTACAGATTAACTCTGTAAGTGTCATAATGAGCGCATGAAGTCAAGGCACGCAACGCCATTTCAAGATTGGCTTAGTTGAATTCCAAGAGTCTGACTAACAAAAACTTAGAGATTAAATCCGCTCGTAACAAACCGCCATCAACCGCCGGATATTTTACCCCGAAATATGAAATGGCTTCGCCGTCCTCTTGCCGGGAGTGGTTCCCATATGGTGGGCGGCGAATTTTTTACACCATTGATATTACGAGATAATTTATGGTCGGATTGTACCGATTGTGCCAAATTCGGCTGATTTGGCGAAAAATGGTTCTGTCGGGCGCAATTTTTCCCTATTTGGTCGTTTGCGCTTTTGCTATTCGCTTTTCTTGGGCGTGTGGTCGAGTGCTCCAAAATTCACACCAAAAGCCCTTAATCAAAGTCCGGAAAGGAGCACTCTGATGACGATCATGCCACACGAAACGGCTCTTGCCAAGTCAAAAACGCTAGGGGACGGCGACCAGTCGCCGGCGCAACACCTTGCGGCAGTGTTGCAAAAGGTTGTCGATGATGCCGAAGAGCTTGGTTTATCGGCCGTGGTTGCTGACCGGTATCGACCGGACGCATTCGAAGCCGAACACACGTTGCAAGCGATGGTTTCTGACTTCTCGTTCGGTACTGAAGCCGACATTTGAGGCTCTCGACGACCACGGGCCAACCCTGACGGTTGCCGATCAATCGTATCACAAAGTTGCTGTGACGGTCGGACAGGCGATGACCCTGTTCGGCCCGGTTGACTTTGACCGGTCACGTTATCGTCCGTCGGGCAAGGGTCCTTCAATTATTCCCGCCGAGTGCACCCTTGGGTTAACGACCGGTGGTCTGACGCCGGCGGCGGCCGGGGTCTCAATGTCCTTGCTGAGTGGTCTCACGGCGCGCGAAAGTGAGGAAGCGTGGCGGCAGTTCGGCGTTCAGGGTCCCTCAACCGCCTCGTTGCTGCGTCTGGCTGCCGATGTCGGGAGTGAAATGGCGACCGGTGCCGATGAATTGTTGTCGGCCGTTCGCGACCGTGAAGCGTTACCGACGGGCACGGCGTCACTGCTGGTCTCACTCGACGGTGTGATGATGCGGATGAATACCGAAACGGTGGATGAGACCGAGACGGATGCGGGCTGGCGTGCGGCCGCTTGCGGCGTCATCGGTTTTGTCGACGCCGACGGCAACCGGCTAGACGCCCGGTGTTTTGGCCACCTTCCCGAGACCGGTAAAGAGACTTTGAAGTCGCAGTTGAGCGCCGAGTTGTTCCACTGGCTAACGGTTGACCCCGACCTGAAGGTGGTGGCGGTTGCCGATGGGGCGCCGGATAACGGGACGTTGCTCGAGGCCTTGTGTCCGGATCTGGCGCTGTTGGATTTTTGGCATACGGCGGAACATCTCAAAGCCGCGGCGGATGCCGCCTTTGGCCCGGAGACCGCGGCGGCAATGGCTTGGTTTGAGAAATGGCGGCATACGTTGCGCCATGACGCCAACGGCGCGGGTAAGGTTATTGATGCCTGGCGCTATCGGTTGCGCCAAGGCAAGGGGAGTGCCCAGCTCCGCCGCGAACTCGGATACTTTAGTAAGAACCGCCATCGGATGGATGACGCCAACGCGGCCGCCACGGGGTTTGCTATCGGGTCGGGTTCGGTAGAAGCCGCAAACAAAGTTTTGATTACCTCAAGGATGAAACGTTCTGGTCAGAGTTGGGGTCGGGACGGTGGCCAAGGCGTTCTGAGCATCCGCGCCCTATGCAAGTCTCATCGCTTTGATCGGGCTTGGAAGGAGTTGGTACCACGCCTCAATCGCCAAGGCGACTGGGTCCCAAAAGCCCCGGCCAATGACAACCGTGCGATTCGCCTCGCACTGGTCGCATAAAGGCACAAGATATAGTACACCATACAAGATTCGCACCCCATCCCGGCGTCTATAGTTTGCGGTCTAGTCGCCTTGAGTGGGATGCCGAAACGATATGGAAAACCTACGCAATGTTGACGGAAGTTGCAGCGGTGTTTCGGGGTCTCAAGAGCGATCTTGGAGGGTGTCCGATCTTCCATCATAAGGAAGTTCGTGCCGATGGTCACTGCTTTATTTCGGTCATTGCTTATCAAGCCATTCAAGTTATCCGCAAGCGGATGAAACTATCTGGTAAGGGAGCAAGTTAGCGTTCGATACGCGACGCTTTGCGCCCGTTGCAACGGACGACGACAAGCTTTCGACAGCAAGATGGTCGCCGTTTGCATATCCGTAAAACAGCGACTCCTGACGCCGATCAAGCGGCGATTTATCCGGCGATGCAGATCAAGTTTCCGGCTCGGGAAGGACGCAAGACGGTTGTCGACCGGAGCCGCTGAGCGGCGTTGCAAAATATCACGAAATCTAAGTTTGTAGTGCTAGAAGATTTTTTTAACCAACTGTTTTGACTTGCTTTTTGTCACCAAATGTTAAACATGAGAGCTGTCCGCCGCGCTCGTCGCAGACGTTCATAGATAACCGAGAGTCACGGTACGACCCGTCGTCATTCAGCACGACAGTTGGTTGCACGGATGCTGATACTCGGCTAAAAAATTAACTGTTGGGGTGCTGAATAGTTATTATCTTTTCCCTACAAGCTCAACCAGCCCGCAAATCGAAGCGGCTTGCGGCACGATTCTCGGCCGTTTCGGGTTTGACAAAACTGCTGGTGAAATCCGGTTATAGCGGAAACTTGATGATTTCGTCCGCTGAAAACCACCCTTCATTCAAGAACGTCTTTTTGATCGCGTTTGGTGCATCGCTGTAGATCACCAGTACTAAACATTCTTCGGCTCGGGTACAAGTAACATAAAGAAGGCGTCGGGTTCGATCAAATGACGTCTCCTCGCCATCCGCTTGATTCTCCCTATCTTTCTTTGTCGCTGGCTTTGCACCAAATAGCTTTTCATAGGCCGCGAGGCCTTTGAACCGTTGGTCACCATCATCGGCAATAACCATTACTCTTGGAAACTCCAGTCCTTTAACCCCTTGATGGGTTCCGAATCGACTCTTATCGGCGGCGTACTGTCTATATATTTGGATTTCGGAAAACCTCACGTTGAGAAATTGGCACCAAGCTTTCATAAAGGTATCTTCTTTTGCTTCGCCTTCCGCAAGTGGGTCCAATTCCAACGCCTCCGCCAATGCGTCTGGGACTGCGAACAAAGAAGTTTTGGTGATGCTCATTAGCAACTCGCCGCAAGTAGGGTCTCGTCCACCAGCAAAATTCGTCATTAGTGCGGCTACCGACTCACGTATTGCTTCCATCACCGCTTCTGACTCGGAGCTGGAAGCCTTGAGTTTTTCTTGATTGAGCATCGGACTATGGGCTTTCAGAATACGCATGGCCTCGAATTGATCTTCGTTTTGCTGAGCTGCGACCAGCGGCCAAATTCGCTCCGTGAAGAGACGCAATGGAGCAAGTGTGCCGTCCTTGAAGCCTGTTTTGAGTTCAGACACGGGATCAATGGCAGCGAAGAGCTTTGCAAACCCTAATCGCTCCGACGCCATGTGCCGCTCCACGGTTAGAGTTTTGACTGCCTCTGGCTCGCGCCAACCTTCATCGCCAGTTCTAACTGCTACATCGGCGCAAATCTTGTGCTCTGCCTCTGACTTATCCGCTGTGTCGGTAGGCAAAATGTAAGCAAAGACATGACCTCCCGGTTTGTCTTGTCGAGGTCTCTGGGTCCAACCATCCACCTTAAGTCGAATTTTGTTAGCGAGCTCAATGATTCGAGTCCTGCTGCGGTGGTTCATCAACTTCTCAGGTTTTTCCCAACGATCGGGTATCACCTTATCAAGCCCTATTTTCCCAATGGAGTAAATGCGCTGCATTGTATCGCCAAACAAACCCAGTGCGAAACGGCCTTTGTAGGCCTCTTCAAAAGACAAGAGTGCATCAATGAAATCTGTTATTGTATCTTGGCTTTCATCAATTAGTAGGAAGGGGTAGTGCGCGAGGATGATTTTTTGCAGCGTCTCCTTCGTCGTCAGGAGATCCGAACAAATCGAAATAACTTCTTGATGGCTAAGCGCAGCTTTGCCGAAATTGTCTCCGTTCGGATTGTAGGTGAAAGCAGTGATCGTTTTGAGTGCGGCCATGCGCCCCTCAAGCGATGCAATCTCACGCTGATATCTCGCTCTGGTGTTCTCCTTTCGAGCGCGAGACAGCTTGCCTCGCTTTTCGACGATCTCGTCTGGAATCTTTACCGCCAACCAAGAACGAATGTCGTCTGTGCGGCCCTCAATCAGCGTCCAGGCAAAGCTATGGATAGTCGCAACATGGAAGATGGGCGAGTTGGAAACCCGCTTTAATATTTCACCCCGTGCAGCATTGGTGAATGTGATGACGCCGACTTGTCGACCATGACGCACAAGTTCGGGGCCGACTGTATTCAAGATATTCTCAAGTGCATCTGTGAGGGATTTCGTTTTGCCCGAACCCGCACCAGCATATAGGAAGAAGCTTTGGGGAGAATTCAGAGAAAGGCATGCTCGAATTGTCTCGTCAGCCGCGTCATCGTAGCTGTTATCATCATGCTCTGCGTCTGTCATCATGTCTGAGCGTCCGCAGTCTGAGCTAGCCGCTCGGATAGCCAATTAAGCCCGCCATCAATATAGGCAGGGACCTCAAACTCCTCAAAATCCGTGGTCGACAAGACATCCAACACGAACGCGGCCTTCTGCGGGTAATTGTGGAGGCGTTTATACAGCTTTTCGGCTATTTTTTCTGCACTTGTTCCATCTGAAATGATTTTCGCGAACTTGTTGGTCATGGTGACGCCGTGGAGTTTCACCATTAGCTCAATGTTCGAAAGCGCAAGAGCGTCCTCAAACGTGCTTGGAACCACGGTCGCTGCGTCAGTCGCGTTCTTGACCTCTATTGGGCGCTGATACACCACACCAACGATCCCGCCGCCTTTGCCAGTATGACTTGGCACTCGAACTTCATTCAGGAGGTCATCTATTTCAGTTTTTTTAGGAACCCAACTCTTGAGCACCATGTTGCCAGTCTTAAAACCTTTATTGGGCTGGGGGCGAACAGACTTACTTTTCTGGCTTGCGTCTATATCCGTGATGATCAGGGCGGGAATAGACAAGACATCAATGAGCGGTTTTAACTTATGTGCGTGACTGCCCCCGATCTCAAGTAATGAAATATATCGCGCCGCTAAGTCTGGGTACTTGTTACGAATAAAGTGCGGAACCAATATCCGCTCGGCTGCGCCCTCCAGAAGTATAACACCGTCAGCGAAAAACAGATCACAGTGTGTCGCTTTCAAGTAGCGTTGAACAAACTGCGTCGTTGCATCTTCCGTACCGAACAGCATGCTCAGATTCGTAACCTCCGAAGTCGGGATTCCTCCCTCTTTGGCCAAAAGTCTCTTGAAGTAGCGGAGATGCCCAAAATCCACTTCATGCACGATATGGCTAGAATGTGTGCTGACGATGAATTGCGTTCGGTACGCCGCATTTTCGCCGAGCGCCTCGTGATTTCTGAGAACATCGTAGGCTTTGCGGATAAAGACCTGCTGCACCTGAGCATGCAAGTGCGCCTCTGGTTCTTCGACCAAAATAATCTGCAACGGCTCAATCACCGCTTCAGCCTCTCCCTCCGATCGTGCTGACAGTTTACCGACCCGCATCCAATCATCGCGGAATCGCATCAGTTGGAAAACCATTGAGATCAAATTCTGAAATCCAAGCCCACTATAGTCCTCAGGCAGGCGGATTGCGTCGCTGCCGCCGCCAATATCATATTGTACTGCCGCAGGATGATTGAGTCCGTCGGTTGGTTTAATATTTGTTGAGATGGAAAGCTTCGGATTAGATATGCCTGGATAACCAAGCGACTCCAACTCCTTTCTCGCCGATTGAAATCCAGCTTCCAAGCGATGATCAAACGCGGATTGCGCCATATGAAATTCGCCAAGAGCAGAAACGTCCTCGTCCGTAGGATCTTTGTTCGGATCAAGATGATGCCGGAAATAGTCCTGAAATTGGTTTGACAGTCTATTCCGCGAGCCCGATGAAGATGGGGACATATTGATACTCTCATCGGGCGACGTTTCCGACGCGTCGGCGAAACCTCGCTGGGCTGCGATTTCTCGAACGTGAATAAGACCCGAGAAGGGATGCCTTTCCAAAGGTGCGCAGTTGTCGACAAGCCTTTGCGGTTTTGCCCGAATGTCGTTCTCTGGGACTACAACCTTCTTGGGATCAAGCAGATAGGCCCGAAGTTTAAGACGAAATCTACGATCAAGGTAATCTTGAAACGATTTTGGCCACAGTGAGAAGCCCTCAGGCGGGTTTTCTTTGCCTGCTTTATAGTTCGCAACACGCAGGTCAGCGTTTCTTTTTGCATTGAGAAAGTCCGCTACGAGCGATGCAAAATCTTGAGCTTCCAATCGTATGCGCACTCCGATTTTTCCACCGCTCCAGTCAAGGCTGGGAATCAAGTGCGCAACATGATGAAACTCGCTGTCTTCGACTGATATCCAGACATCAAGTGCGGGTAGCAAGGTGTTGAACGCTTCCGGATCCATCACGGCGTTTTCGCCAGGATCCGACCAACCTGCAGCTAGTTTCTCCAACGTCACCCAATTCGAAGCAGTTACGTCTCTTGTTGAAAACCTGCCTTTGTCTTTCAAAAATTGACGTAACGCTAACATTGCGGAAGTCTTCCCGCTGTTGTTTGCCCCAACGAACAGTGTCTGCGTTTCTGCTATATCAACACGGGTAGCATGAAGCTTTCGGTAATTGCTTATTTCAACAAATTCGATGTGCATCCCTTTTTCAACCTATCTTAAATGAAATTGCCCGAGACAGTCGCAACCAGCAAAACTAAAAATGGTGATCGTGTCGCTCAAAGTAAAGCTTGTCTGAACTCTGAACTTCGGTTTGTCGATGTACAACGACCAGTGACAACTTAAGGCGGTTTAAGGGATCTCTCTGCCGCCTTGAGCAAAGTGAGCAGTCGTCTCAGTTTTTTTAAGATCACGGTCGATGTTTGGAGATGAATTCGACGCTTCTTGCTTTCGGGGTCAAAATTAAGAATTGCGACAAACCGCTGATGCACGACAGAGAAAAACGCACAACGGGATTGATGTTCGCAAGTTATACGCTGGACACTGGGATCGTGTATTCGATGCCCAAACAAGTTAATTGTCTCAAGGATGAGCCGCTTGCAAAAACAATGGGGGTGGAGTCATGGGAAAAAAATTGTGGCGTATAAGAAATATAACCCACCAATACAAAATCAAGGGTTGAGCCGCATTTTTTACACAAAATCGGCTAGTTGGGTGTGGTTCCCGTATGGTGGGCGGCGATTTTTTTACACCATTGATATTACGAGATAATTTTTTTTCAGATTGCACTTATCGCGCCAATTTTGCCGGATTTCGCGAAAATTTACCGCCATCAGCAGAATTGTTCCAGATTCGGCGGTCTTCGCACCAGACTATTTGCTTTGGTGGCGGGGGTGTTAGCGTGCGCCAAAATTCACAACTGTCTTCATCCGAAGACAAGAAAGGAGCACTCTGATGACGATGATGCCACAAGAAACTGATCTTTGCCATTCGAAAACGCCGCCGGGCGTCGACTTATCGCCCGAGCAACGCCTAGCGGCAGTGGGTCACAAGTTGGTCGCGTTTACCGAAGACCTTGGTCTATCGAAAGATGTTGCCGATTGGTTTCGCAAGAACCCATTGGCGGCGGAACACGCGTTTCGCGATCTGCTTTTTGGCGTTGCTCGTTCGGTGCTGAAGCCGGCGTTTGCGGCTCTCGACGACCACGAGCCAACTCTGACAGTTGCCGATCATCGTATCACCAAGTTGCTGTGACGGTCGGCCAGGCGATGACCCGGTTTGGAGCGGTTGCGTTTGAGCGGTCACGTTATCGTCCGTCGGGCACCGAGGCTTCGATTATTCCCGCCGAGCGCACCCTCGGGTTGACGACCGGTGGCATGACGCCGGCGGCGGCTGGTCTCGCAAGGTATTTGATGCGCGGTCTCACGGTCTCACTCGACGGCGTCATGATGCGGATGAAGGCTGAAACCGCGACGGATGCGGGCTGGCGTGAGGCCGCTTGCGGCGTCATCGGTTTTGTCGACGCCGACGGAAACATGCTGGATGCCCGATGTTTTGGACACCTTCCCGAGACGGGTAAAGAGACTCTGAAGGCGCAGTTGACCGCCGAGTTGTTCCACTGGCTAACGGTTGACCCAGACCTGAAGGTTGTGGCGGTTGCCGATGGGGCGCGAGACAACGGGACGTTTCTGGCGGCCTTGTGTCCGGATCTGGTGCTGTTGGATTTTTGGCCTGCGGCGGAACATCTCAAAGCCGCGGCGGGGTTTGCGATCGGCTCGGGTTCGGTAGAAGCCGCCAACAAAGTTTTGGTCACCTCGCACCTGAAACGCTCCGGTCAGAGTTGGGGACGAGACGGTGGTCAAGGCGCTCTGAGCATCCGCGCCCTTTGCCAGTCCGGTCGCTTTGATCGGGCTTGGGAAGACCTGGTGCCACGCCGCAATCGCCAGAGTGGCTGGGTTCCCGCATCGCCGGCTAATGACAATCGGGCGCTTCGCCTGGCGCTGGTCGCATAAAGGCACAAGATATAGTACCCCATACAAGATTCGCACCCTTCATTTTTCCCCATGTTGACGCTATTTTATATAGTGTCTACAAGCTCGGAATTAAAGGGAATGAGGAGTTCAAAATGGCAGATAATCAAACTCCTTCTATCTGGTATAAATTACTCATACAATATCCTAGTGAATGGAATGAAGTGATTTACTATTTGTATGGAGATCAAATTCGATCATTAATTTTAGAGGATGAATTTGAACATATCAGAAGAAGTTTAGATCGTTGTTTTCCTTGGTCTGATGGAAGAAGCCTAGAGATAAAAGGTATTATAAATCAAATAGGAGGTTTTCCTCCATGGCCAAAAGATGGTTCATCTGCTTTAGAATCGTTCATGGATTTTAGAAAAATATCATTTTCAGACAACACAGCTTTCACGGATCTTATTTTGATTGGGGCAAACTTTGAAAAAGCTACTTTTGAAGGCTGGTCAGACTTTCAAAATACTACTTTTTTAGGATTAACTCATTTTGATAAGGTAAAATTCACTGGGATAAGATCTTCTCCTGCTAAAAAACATAGTATTGTTTCTTTTGAAAATTCTATTTTTGAACATACTGTATATTTTGATCAGGCATCTCTTCCTAGGACATTTAAATTTGAATCTACTTATTTTAAAGGAGCAGCGTATTTTCGAAAAACAGAATTTCATTCACACGATTTTGGCTCAGTTTCATTTAATAACGCTAAATTTAAATCAGTATGCGATTTTACCTCTGCCTCTATTAATAGTGATATTGAGTTTAAAACAACTGAATTTTGTGATAACACAAGATTTGTGGAAACTTCTTTTAAATCCAACGTCAATTTCAGTGGTGCAAAATTCAAGAATACAACATCATTTCGTAAAGCGAAATTTGATAAAATGCCAAAATTTTTTGAAACTGAAGTACATGAAGATGTAGATTTTAGTAATGTCAATTGGGATGACGCAGAATATTGTTATAGCCAATTTATGCGTTTTAAACATAAAAAAGAATATGATATTTTTTTGGAAGAAGTAGAAAACGCTATTCGTGCGTGGGATAGACTAGCGTTAATTATGGGAGAGCAAGAAAAGTTACACGAAAGACACGCGTTCTTTCGCCGTCGTATGCGAGCAGAGCGTGTAAGAGATGGAAAATGGGCAATATCTTCTATTGCCAATAAATTCTATGAATTATTATCAGATTATGGCTGGGGGGCTGGTAGTGCCTTTTTCTGGTGGGCCGGACACATTATCGTATTTGCGCTTATTCTATTTTGTGTAAATATAGCTTTAGATAATTCATCGCTTGAGCATTTAAAATTATTTGGTGGCAGTTTATTAGCAAGTTTCTCTAACTCTCTATCTTTTCTTGGCCTTACAGATATTCATCTGCAATCTGTACATTCGATGTTCGAAGGGCAACTTGTTTATTCGATCATAGGGACAATACAAGCTATTCTCGGACCGGTCTTCCTATTTCTCTTGCTCTTGACCCTACGCAATCGCTTTCGGATGAAGTAAAATCGACCTGATACTATATCCTGAAAGATAAAGATTATCAATTATTCGTTCTTTAGAGGGCTAGGGTGATCCCACGCTAATTTTTGAAATTTCTCTTAGCACGATTCGCTGTTTCGGTGCCCGTATGTTATCACAAATTCACAGTTTTTACGACATCGGGTGCTAAGTCGTATAATTCTCGCGGTCATAAGAAATATTTTTTTAGCGTGGGATCCGCCTGTTTAGAGGGCGAATGATGGCGAAAATTATTGACTTTGTGAATTATCAAGACCATCTAAAAAGTTGACTGATCCCGATAACTCTGACCAAGACTTACAGATATGTCCTGATTTTGAAAAACCTGATCTATGGAGCCACTTGCAAAATTCATCAGGCGAACGATTTTTTCCTGAAAACAGGCGATTTTTTTGAAAACGGTGGACATGAGATAACCCTTTGTATATTAGATCGTAGGCAACACAAAATACAGAGGAGGTTGTCACCGGCGCTGATCAGATAGCGTTCAATTGGCTTAATCTTAAAAAACCAATCAATGAGTTTTGTGAGAAAGTGATTGAAATGTTGTCGTAACACTTTAAGTTGGAACTTTCCTTTGAGTACGACTTTACGCGCACGAGACTTTCACCACGATTGATCATAATCGCGTACGAAGAGATGTGCACTACACTCAAAAAACCAGTACCAACGAAACCGAGTGATGAGGAGCACCGCAAAATTAACTCCGCCTGAACCATCAACTAGTATCCCGAAAATGGCAAATTGCGGGATACTCGTATCTAGTTCACTGAAAACGGCGAGTTCTGTTGTGATCGACTTTTGTTTAGTCGCGGTATAGACTTCAGAACCAACAAGCAACACGCAATCCGTGCCGTATGTTGCGATCATCGCGGTCATTTCGATTTTAGGAACGAGGGGACAGATATGAGGATATTTGGGCATGACGGTTGGTGGCAGAAAGCTTTACCAGGTTACCCTTACCGACGACGAACGGACGCAACTCCAAGACCTGGTTGATCGGGGTAAGGGCTCTAAGGAGCGTCGCAAGCGGGCGCATATTTTATTGTTGGCCGATACCGGCCGTGACCGTGGTGGTCGTATTGATACCGACATTGCGGATGCGTTGGGCGTTAACGTGACAACGGTAGAGCGGGTTCGCAA
>JAPORY010000019.1 GCA_026709985.1 Aestuariivita sp.
ATTTTGTGGAAAAAATGTGGTTCAAGCCTTGATTTTGTATTGGTGGGTTATATTGCTTACACGCCGCAGCTTTTTTTCCATGACTCCACCCCCATTGTTTTTGCAAGCGGCTCCTCTTTGAAATAATTCGATCACGCAATTCAATTTGATAAATTATCCTAATTTGTTCAACCTTAAGACCATGATTATAGGCCGTTAAAGATAGAACACGTCTGAAATCTTCATCTGAAGTTTCAAGATTTTTTACATAAAGACCGCATTGTTCAAATATCTCAAAATCTTCTTCCTTGTCTATAAGTTGATCTTCAATAAGAAATTCATGGGCATCAAGCCAAGAAGACATTTGCAATTTTTTAGAAATCTTCTTCCCTAAATCGGTTAGCTGTAAAGGACTAAGAGAAACCGCAGTTGCTGGAGGAGGCAATCGTAAAAAGATTTCATCAAATTTGCGTTCAAATTCAATTCTCATTTTTTCGATTATGTCTTTTAATCCTTCAAACCCTTTTATTCTTTGGTTCAAGCCACCTAAATAAAAAGCAAAGCTTATTATTGCTAAAAATAAAACAACAATAGCTGCCCATGCAGATTGAATATTGAAAAAGAAATCGGACATAGAGCACTAAGAATTCAATAATCTATTCAATCTATTGACGAGCATGACGACCTTTCCAAAATACATTAGTTGAAGTGAGGCGAAGTTGACCAACTTTTTTGTAGTTTTCCTTCATAATCCAATGAATAACGTCGTAGATCACATTCTCCATTTTAACAACTACCAATCAATTCGATAAACCGAATATGTATTTCCAAGTACAGGTATTCCTCCTGGAAAACCTACGCAATTTGGATTATATGTTCTGCAAATAGATATTTCATTTCTTTCAACTCTATTGGCTTCATCGTAAGTTAGATTTGTTGCGATTATTCTGATAACTGAATTTCTAGGAACCTTTTCTTTCTCTTATTAACTCTGAATGCCTAGCAGCTACATCTCTGGTAGTACTTCCGATTCTACAAGGCATTTGATTCCTCTACAATTAAATAAGAAAAGTGTAACCTGCCTCAAGCTTCTTTAGGAGATACATCGCCAGATGCTTGAGACTTAAAGGTATGACCGCGACACCCTGCAACCTTGGCGAGATCTTCTACCTAGAGAAAAACTTTCGGGGCATCTCTAGGTAGGTTCCGCATGGGCAAGTTGCAGGATATACCCAAGGGATTAACAGAACATAATTGATTTTGGGTAAAGAAAAAGACCGCCTGTTCACCAAACATAAACCGAAGGACAAATCCAGAGCGGTACTGCTCTCGTGCAAATGGCACCCCCAATTTGGGTCAATTTTTCGCAGGCGTTTGCGCTATATCGCAGCCAATACCGCGGTTTTCATGTGCTAACTGACATGGGAAAGGTTTGAGACTCAGCTCTAGTAATGGATAATTTCAAACGACGATTGCTTTCCCGTGCGGTTGATGAGGGCTTTGTAATGGCAAAAGTCTGTCGTCCTGATTCTGTGCCGGAGTTTTCCAAACGGCTGCATGCTTTCATTGAAGCGGGATTTCACGGCGAGATGAGGTGGCTTGAGCGCCGATTGGAATGGCGATCTGACCCGCAGAAATTGTGGGAAAGCGCTCGTTCAATCATCATGCTCGCCGAGAGCTATACGCCTGATTTTGATCCTTTAATTCGAGTGCCTTGGCGAGAAACAGGCGTCATCTCGGTCTATGCCCAAAACAGCGACTACCATGTCGTCGTCAAGAAGCGTCTAAAGCGACTAGCGAGTTGGATTATTGCCAAAGCGGGTGGGGAAGTGAAGGTTTTTGTCGATACCGCCCCCGTTCCTGAAAAGGCTCTCGCGCAGGCAGCCGGGATCGGCTGGCAAGGAAAACACACAAACCTCGTTAGCCGCACTCTTGGAAATTGGATTTTTCTGGGATGTATTTTTTCGACCTTGCCACTAGACCCCGATCAGAGCGAAGTCGACCATTGCGGCTCTTGTCGCGCTTGCCTTGACATTTGCCCGACGAACGCCTTTCCCAATCCCTATCAACTTGACGCTCGAAAATGCATCTCCTATCTGACTATTGAGCATCACGGCTCGGTCGATCACGAACTGCGTCCCCTTATCGGGAATCGCATCTATGGCTGCGATGATTGTTTAGCCGTATGCCCGTGGAACAAGTTTGCGGTACAATCAAGGGACCTGAGATACCAACCGAGAGTTGACCTTCGCGCCCCTTGTTTGGCCGAGCTCGTGCAACTCAACGACGCTGATTTTCGTCAAAAATTTTCTGGTTCGCCGATCAAGCGGATCGGGCGCAATCGCTTTGTACGAAATGTATTGTACGCAATTGGAAATTCGGGCCAATCTAGCCTCACGACGGCTGCCCAAAGGCTGTGTGACGATGAAGATAGCGTTGTCGCTGATGCCGCACGATGGGCTGTTGAGCGGCTCAAATCAAAAACCGCCTAAGTTCCGATCCAACCCCCGTCGAGCGTGACAAGATCAGCTGTTACTCGGCGGCTTCTTGCGACGTCAAGACCCAAGATGGTCTTTCCCAGTGACAAGTGTAGCCGTTCGGGATGCGTTGTAAGTAATTTTGATGTTCGGGTTCCGCTTGCCAAAACTCGCCGACGGGTTCAACCTCAGTTACGACCTTGGCGGGCCATCGCCCGGAAGAGCCCACGTCATTGATCGTCTGCTCGGCGACTTGGCGCTGATCTTCGTCGACGAAATAGATTGCTGACCGATAGCTTAAACCGATGTCATTTCCTTGACGGTTTCGGGTTGTTGGATCGTGGATTTGAAAGAAATACTCTAACAGACTCCGATAACTGATCCGTGCTGGATCAAACCATACCTCAATTGCTTCTGCATGGGTTCCATGATTACGATAGGTTGCGTTTTTGACATCGCCACCCGTATAACCAACCCGAGTTTTGGTTACCCCCGGCAACTTTCGTATCAATTCCTCTAATCCCCAAAAACACCCACCTGCCAATACTGCGCGTTCTGAGTTCATGACGAATCCTCCACTGTATGTAAGTATTCGCCGTAACCTTCTGCTTCCATATCGTCACGCCGAATAAATCTTAAGCTCGCTGAATTTATGCAATATCGCAAACCACCGAGGTTTTTCGGACCATCGTTGAAGACATGACCTAAATGGCTGTCTCCGTGCTTTGAGCGAACTTCCGTCCGAACCATTCCAAGTGAGACGTCTCTATTCTCTGTCACGTGTTTTTCCTCGACAGGCTTGGAAAAGCTGGGCCATCCACAACCTGAATCGAACTTATCTGAAGACGTAAACAGCGGTTCACCAGAGACAATATCAACATAGATTCCCGGTTCTTTATTGTGCAGATATTTTCCCGTTCCGGGTCGTTCGGTCCCGTTTTGTTGGGTAACCCGATATTCTTCCCGGCTGAGTGCCGCAATGGCCTCAGCTGATTTTGAATATTTCCGCATATCTACTCCCACGCTTTAATGCTTGCATAATTCCAATTCATCTCGGTGACAAGCTCTTGCTAGTTTGGCGTCAAACTTTACCACGATACCGCCGTTTCAACAACAAGAATTGGCGCGGGGTATATCAGTTTGTTTGACTAGGCGGTTCTGCAGTGTCGTACTTTCCATCGAACGACTTCCTCTTATCACCTATTCGCGCAACAACTCTTCAGTGCCAAGAGTGCGTGTGAGCGTGTCTTCGACCAGCGAGCATTCGACTTCATTTAGCAATTCGCAACTATTCGCGATTTGACTGCTATTGATCCATCGGCCTCAAGCAGGATAGTCGTCGCGCATTCGGCCATTCTCCGCTCCGTCGCAATCAATACTTCGTGCGATTGCCGTGCCATGATCCCGATACGGCGTCAGTTCCGCAATCTCCGTCTTGGCCGCTTCCTCAAGCAATTGGGTTTTGATCTGTTCAAAGCGTATCTTCCATTCGTTCTCACCAACAACGAGTTCCTTTGCCTCATTCGACGCATACTCTAGGGATCGACGATGGTTAGCCATCTTTCGGAGGAGGTGAGAGGAATGCCGCAGTTGCTCTCCAAAACAGCATCGACTACAGTACTGTGACGATCAAATCACACAACCAATGGATTTATAAATTTTATTTGGTACTATATATTGTACTTTTATGCGACCAGCGCCAGGCGAAGCGCCCGATTGTCATTAGCCGGCGATTCGGGAACCCGGCCACTCTGGCGATTGCGGCGGCGTGGCACAAGGTCTTCCCAAGCCCGATCAAATCGACCGGACTGGCAAAGGGCTCGGATGCTGAGAACGCCTTGACCACCGTCCGGGTGTGGTTCCTATATAGTGCGCGGTGGCGCGAATATCTGTTAGACTAGCGGCGGCAACAGAAGTAACCGATATGAAACGACTAATGACGACCTCGCTAGCCGCATTCGTGTTGCTGACTGTGCAACCTCAAGTCGTGGCGGCTGTAGGCGGATTTCCTCGAGCGCCGTTGCGGCGGTGGTGTGTGAGAACCTTGTTCAATCCCACATGGAACAGACACCCGGATTGGGATGGGTTGTCGTAACGGCAAATAGTGTAAAGGGCATACGTTGACGGTTTGCGTTGCCATAGAGGTGCATGATTGCTTTATGTTCGCGGCAGACAGTGCCGTTTCGGTGACAGCGCTTATTTCAGATGGAACTTCAGTACTAAGCAACGTTTGGCAGCGCGGTCTCAAAGTTTTTTATTTGCACAGAGATTTACCGATCATGGCAATGACTACAGGAATGGGGAACTTTGGCTCCGCGTCGGTCGATTATCTAGCAAAGGATCTTCGCCTTAATTTGATGGAACATATTTCATCGGATACAGGACTACACGATCGAAGATGTGGCAACCCGAGCAAGTCAGTTCTTTCAGACCGAGTACTCGAAAATAAATCCGCCTCCGGCCAATCCGTCATCAGTGGAATTCTGGATCGGTGGATATAATTTCGGAGCCAAACATGGCGAAATATGGAAGCTAGAACTGCAAAATGGGCATTCCAAATCTACCTGTGCAAGTGGTTGCTTTCGTCCAATCTGTTCTATATATATTTTCAGTGCGTGAAGATCTCAAATGAGAAGCGCAATATTTGGCTTGCAAAACGTGCCTATTTCAGTTGTTGTTGTTTGAAAATACTCTATTTAGATCACCGAATCTCGTTCAATCAGATAATCAGACACTTGATCAACCATTGAGGTTATTATGAAAAGAAAGATTGCCCCCACATTTTCATAGCGGCACTGGTCGCAGTGACAATAGCTGGACCCGTCACCGCGCAGGAAGCCACTCTTGGAATCACCGAACGCTGGGTGAGTAGCGGTAATGAGAATGGTACAGAGGGCTTTGGTGGTATCACCGTCGACGAGGGCGAAGAAGTGGAATTCACCATCAACGGCACACTGCCACTGGGCGCCACGGGTGGATTGCGGGTCAAGATCGGCTGCGGAGGCGTCACCAACTGCTACAAATTTGCCAACACCTACCCTCGGATCGGCACCAGTGATTCTTCCAACCCCAACACCTGGTACGAAATCCCGCACACGACACGGCCGCCGTGGGAAAATAGTGGCTCAAGGCAAACAATTTCCTTCCCCTTCCTGGTCACCACCAAGGACGACAACTGCAAGAAGCGAGGGGCGCCGCGTCGCATTGATGTGACTATTCAGGTCTATCGCATCGGGGGCACTTCGCCACAAGAAAGCGTCCGGATCACGATCACGGACGATGACCGGGACGCAGCCGACCCCCTCGGCTTCATCACCTTCCTGAAACCAGAATGCGAATCCGACTTGAGTTAATGAGCGGGTGACTGCGGATCTTCTTACCAACACAGGGCGGCATTGACCGCCCTTTTTCTTGGACATAAACCGCAAGACCCTTTTTGCTTTACCTCCGATTGTCGACAGGGTATCAGGGTAACGCCAAGAAAGGGCAAATCCCACGCCCAAGGAAATGATCCTACCGCCTGTGAACATGGCTTTAGAGGAACTTGTCTGGCGTCTGTCTTCTTACTCACCTCCGGGATTTAAAGAAAAGCGGTAACTATTCAGCACCTGTGCGGCCAAATGTTAGCGGCGGAATGGTGGCATGGTCAATCGCTATGGACTTGGAATATGCGTTTGACGGGATTCATGGATCGACACTACGGGCCGACTGGAAAGAACGATGATCGTTGATTATCTCTGAACGTCCGCGACGAGTGCGGTCGCGAGTGCCGTCCAGATGACGGTATGGTTGGTTGCACCGGACCGGCTGCGGAAGCTGCCGGCGATCTTCTGTTGCACCTTTTCGGGTCGCACGCTTTGTTCCGCTAGCATCCATGATGGATTGCAACCCCCAAAATTGGCTTTTTTACGATTTTTTAGGGCTGTTCCCGACTTATTCCAAAGTTATCCCTAGAGCGAGATCCGACGGCGCAACCGGAGCGGACCTCGCGGGTAAACCCGGAGGCCAGCAACCAGCCGAGAAGCGGTTGGGCGTTGTCCGCCCAGAACTCAGACGCCCGTGAGCGGCGTCGATTCGTCTTGACAATCCTCAAGTGAGCGAACATGTCATTACATGGGGAGGTCAAGTGCAGGCAATCAATAGGCTTTTGCTTGGCTACGACTCGCGATTAGCGCCATTCGTTTCGCCGGAAAACCGCCTGATGGCCCAAACGCCGCTGGTTGATCCTTTCATGCCAATTCAAAGCGCCATCGAATTGGCCGATTTTCTGGTTGAAATGACTAAACGATATGTCGCGTTCATGCCTGGTGCAAACGCGGTCGGTGGTGATGTGGGTATTGCGACGGTCACGAGACACGAGGGTTTTAAGTGGATTCGACGGAAACACTACTATTCACAACATTTGAACAGGGGAGCGCGGGACCATGTCACGTGAGAACAATACTGAAACTATCAAACCCGTCCGGGTTCACATTCCAGTAGAGCATATCCACGAAACGGTCATGCCACCATACAAGTACCAGAAAACCGAAAACGGTTTTGGGATTTTACACGTGAAGGATAAGAACCCTCCTTTTGCGCCTGACGCTTCTGATGAAAGCAACGATCCATGATAAACCCTATCGGAAAATTTTTCGTAGGATTTTGCCCCTTTCCGGAACCGACCTTTTTAATGATGTTTTCAACCGTGTGGGTTTACCGGGGCGTGTTTGAGAAAAACGGCCTCGTTGGAGCATTCGGGGTCAAGCACTGACATATTCGACAGCGATTTGTTATCCGAGAATTGAACCGCGATAAGATCGGGTCGACTACAGATGAGTGCAGAATCTCACGTTAGGCTTTTCAGACATATGTCGATCGTTGTTGTCCGTGAAACGTTTGTTTGATGGACACGGCGTGTCCCCGTCCAAGAACCCTGTTTCTGATGAGAAGTTAGACATCTTGATTTTTATCTACGAACAAACTATACGATACCCCCTGTGAGGATATTGCGGACTTAAAAACATTAGTTGCTGGAAAAGACTCAGCCCGATCTAAATGGTTGATTGGTATTGTGGTGACGGTTGTTGTCGGTTTAGTGGCTGCGTGCATCACTGTCACTGTTGCAATGTTAAAATTTCCATAAAGTGGACACTGACGTTTTTTTGGATTTCCAAACTGATTTCCGACTTGCATCTTCAGCGTGTCTGATTCACTATAACAGCTAGGATGATGGCACCTTACCAGCCCGACAAAATCCTCAAGTCTGAATTTCTCGAGCCGCTTGACATGTCAGCTGATTGGCTTAGCCAAGCGATCAGTGTGCCACGCACCTGCATCAAGCGGCTGGTGAAGAAACAAGCGCGTGCTACCCGGACACAGTGCTGCGCCTCTCCAAAACGCTTGGGATAACGCCAGAATTTTGGATCAACTTACAGAGGAATTTTGACCTGACATCAGTGCGCAAGACAATCAATGTCTCAGATATTGAACCACTTGTCTTGGCCTAACCAATTTCCGTGGGTGCTTGGGGTCTGGTCCAACAAAGAGCCAC
This sequence comes from Aestuariivita sp., assembly GCA_026709985.1. Taxonomy (GTDB): domain Bacteria; phylum Pseudomonadota; class Alphaproteobacteria; order Rhodobacterales; family Rhodobacteraceae; genus JAPORY01. Next base: position 7,990 of record JAPORY010000019.1, read on the forward strand.
GGGCCACGGAAGCCGAAGTTCAATGGCATCAATCCGTCGATTAGGTGGGCGCGGCGGTGGATAGGCTCGTCCCAGAATAGCAGACCGACTGAACGCCAAGCCTGATGCACCATTATCAGGCGATGTCATTCCAATCCTGTCGATTTTCTCCGCCCCCTAAGTCATTCGGGGAGACGAGCGGCGGCTTCTATTCAAGAATTTAGTGATCCTCCGACCATTCATTCCTTACTCTTTTCCAGACTGTGTAATCTTCTCCAGCAGAGGATTGCACTGACGAGCGTCTACTGAGTCTCTGTCACTAAACTCAATTTGGAGAGCACGCCCGTCTTCTCGAATTGATCCTGATGAGCCCAAACGATTCGTCGCGTTGAAAACAGTTGCCTAATGAGAAAAATTTTCTTCCGTCCTCAAAAGTTCAAGACTGGGCAACTATCATTATCGTAGTATGAAACGACTTTGATTTCTCCGTTAATGATTTGTTCACGAGCGGCATCAGCCGCCTGTTTCATCTCGTCCGTGATCAAAGCGGCATTGTGTTCATCTAGGGCATATCCAACGCCTTCCTCAGATAAGCCAAACATAAAGACCCCCGTCTCAATATCATCTCCAGCCTTCAACGCATCATATACCGCAATATCAACACGCTTGAGCATCGACGTTAAAACAGACCCAGGATGGACATAATTTTGATTTGAGTCGACCCCAATCGACAAAATACCTTCATCGGAGGCGGTTTGTAATACCCCTACCCCCGTGCCGCCTGCCGCTGCGTAAACAACATCGACGCCGCGGCTAATTTGCGCTTTTGTCAGTTCTGATCCTTTCACAGGGTCATTCCACGCAGCCGCTGTGGTGCCCGTCATGTTGGCAATAACAGTCGCCGCAGGATTAACGGCTTTAACACCCTGAGCATAACCGCACGCAAAATGTCGAATCAACGGCACATCCATGCCGCCAACAAATCCGACCGTACCGCTTTGGGAAGCCATCGCTGCGAGAATACCAACAAGGTAGGAGCCCTCGTGCTCGGCAAAGCCAATTTGCCGAATGTTTGGAGCCTCAAGCCAGGTTACATCAATAGCGACGAAAGTCGTATCGGGGTAATCTTGGACAACCGCCGACAGCGGATTAGCCATGGCAAATCCCATCGTGATAATCGGATTACTTCCCGCCTCTGCAAATCGGCGCAATGCTTGTTCACGCTGCGCTTCTTACTGCAGTTCAATCTCTCGATAACTCTTGCCAGTTTCTTGCGCCCAGCGTTGAGCACCGTTGTGTGCGGCTTCATTGAACGATTTATCGAATTTGCCGCCAAGGTCGTATATCACTGCCGGTTCCGCAAACGCGGAGCCTGCCCCCAATGTTAGGCTCATAGCGGCTGCTGCAAATGTTCTTCTGATCATTGTAAAAGCTCCAATTTGAACTCTATGGTAGTAAGATTCCCCGCTTGCTCTGTGCGTCCGACGACCACCACCAGACCCCGTCAATTAATAATGGATGATGTTGCGGTAGAGACATTTCGTAAGGTTGGTATTGCGAATCTTGCCAGCAACTTTCTTGTAAACGAGTAGTGATCACCTCTATAGTTTGTCAAGAGACAAACTATGAACACGCCTCTGCGGTCAGAGGGTAAATTCCGAAACTCGCACTGATGAGAGATTATGATAGCGTTAATCGAATATCTATTCGAAAAACGTTATCGCAACCGAACAAACTGCGGGCGCAATATCAGCTTATGAGAGAGCAAATCCTCAACTTGCTCGGAGACAACAAATCAAACAACGGTCACGAACTGTCCGGGTTGAGGAAACGCATATATTGATCTCGCAAGCCGCGCATTGATTCCATCAACTGATCAATATTACCCGGCTCCCAGTAATTTCGCCTCAAAAGTTCAATACCGGGCAACTATCATTATCGTAGTATGAAACGACTTTGATTTCTCCGTTAATGATTTGTTCACGAGCGGCATCAGCCGCCTGTTTCATCTCGTCCGTGATTAAAGCGGCATTGTATTCATCTAGGGCATATCCAACGCCGTCCTCAGTTAAGCCAAACATGAAGACACCTGTCTCAATATCGGCTCCTGCCTTCAACGCATCATATACGGCAACATCCACACGCTTGAGCATCGACGTTAGAACCGATCCGGGATGAACATAGTTTTGGTTAGAGTCGACTCCGATCGATAGAATACCTTCATCGGCCGAAGTTTGTAACACTCCTACCCCGGTTGCACCTGCTGCCGCATAAACAACATCGACGCCGCGGCTAATTTGCGCTTTTGTCAGTTCTGATCCTTTCACGGGGTCATTCCATGCAGATGCTGTGGTGCCAGTCATGTTGATAATGACGTTAGCTTCTGGATTAACTGACTTGACGCCCTGCGCATAACCGCACGCAAAATGCCGAACCAATGGTATATCCATGCCGCCGACAAATCCGACCGTACCGCTTTGGGAAGCCATCGCTGCGAGAATTCCCACCAAATAAGAGCCCTCGTGCTCGGCAAAACCAATTTGACGAATGTTTGGAGCGTCAAGCCAAGTTACATCAATGGCGACGAACGTCGTATCAGGATAATCCTGAACTACGACCGCCAGCGGATCGGCCATAGCAAACCCCATGGTGATGATCGGATTATTCCCCGCCTCTGCAAAGCGACGTAACGCTTGTTCCTGCTGCGCTTCTGATTGCAGTTCAATCTCACGATAGCTCATGCCGGTTTCTTGCGCCCATCTTTGAGCACCATTGTACGCAGATTCATTGAAAGACTTATCGAATTTACTGCCCACAGCGTATATCAATGCCGGTTCCGCCAACGCAGAACCTGCCCCCAACATTAGGCTCAAAGCGGCGGCTGCGAAAATGCTTCTGATCATGACAACGGGTCCTCGGTTTCAGCTCATCAGGTTTGATCTGTTGCGGCTCTTAAATAAATTGGCGTCGGCATTTCTTTTAACAAATTTTGGTCGAACCGTGCTTTCGCGATCTGCAATACGGCTTCGATTAGTCTGAGGTTAGGCTCGGCGCACATCCAATTGGTTTGCTCGGCAACGGTCTTAGCCGCCGCCCCAACTACGGGCGGACGCAACTCTCCGACCAGATCGTGTAGATCCGCAAAGGTAGGGCTGCAAAGCAACGGGGTTGTTTCCTCTTCAACTCCAAAGAGTTGCGCGTAAATTTGCTCACGCCTTGCTGGTACCGCGGCCAACACTGGGGAAGAAAAACCCCATGCTAGCGCTTCAAGCGTTGAAACCCCAATCACTGGTATCTGGAGACCAAACCCCAAACCACGGGCAGCCGAGACTGATATTCGGACACCAGTAAAGTTCCCCGGCCCAATACCAACTCCAATACCTTGTAAATCTGTAAAGTCTAGATTCGCATCAGACAGTAATCTGCACAACATCGGAAGTAAATTCTCTGCCTGACCGCGAACCATTTTTTTCTCCATTACGCTGACGCATCCCGCCGATAAAAGTGCAGCGGCGCAGTGTGCTGCGGAGGTGTCGAATGCCAAAAGCCCTGACGCAACCGTCATTTCGCGGACATCGCTAAGATTCTGCCGGAACAATCAAACATCAAGACACATCTATACCTACACGCCAGACGCAATCCCCCGTGAAATTTTGGCTGGGGACTGATCACCGCTCAGAATCTGCCCACGGCGTTACCTAGCAGACAGTCCAAGGAATTTCTGAGCCATATTTCGACATCATCAGAGACTGGGATAGCCGAATGACTTTTTCTGTAATCACCAGCCAGCCAGAGTAGCGTTGCTGCCCAATTAGGTTATCAATTATAGCGAGACCGCAAATACCTGCAAGAAGCTATTTCTTGATAGAAACAGCCGCCGAGAGGAATCTTTTATGCCTTTCCGACTGATGAGGGTGAGCCCGCAGTTGTTGAGCACAGATCGCGGGGTTGTTGGTCGCAAACGATAACCAAACCCGTGCCTAACGACATAAGGTAGCTAAAACGCTTCAGCTTCAGCCGAATATTTAGTGGCTCTTGCCGATTGCCTTCTTACTTCAAAGCCCCACCGGTCGTACTTCAACGACTTCAGGTATATAATGTCGCAAAAGGTTCTCAATCCCCATCTTGAGCGTTAAGGTCGAAGACGGACATCCTGCGCACGCGCCTTGCATGTGGAGATAAACCACTCCGCGTTCAAAACCGTGGAAGGTAATGTCGCCCCCATCTTGAGCAACCGCAGGACGCACGCGACTGTCGAGTAATTCCTTAATCTGGCTTACAATCTCCGAGTTCTCACCGTCGTGCTCTGCATGCCCCCCATCAGCGACATAATCTGCAGCCATTACCGGCTCACCAGACTGAAAGTGATCCATTATGGCACCAAGAACCGCTGGCTTTAGATGCACCCAATCCATGTCGTGATCTTTAGTTGCGGTAACAAAGTCATTGCCAAAAAAGACAGACTTGACACCTTTCACCGCAAAGATGCGAGTCGCCAACGGTGATTTAGTCGCTGCATCGGCTGTCAAGAAATCTGCTGTCCCCGCTTCCAAGACCTCCCGACCCGGCAGAAACTTGAGCGTCGCAGGATTCGGCGTCGATTCAGTTTGAATAAACATCTCTGTCTCCTTGGATTTTTCGCTTATGTGAAATTCGGCACTGCATGTCAAGATTTGGTAGAGCATTGCCCGCGAATTGCTTGAGCGAGACGAAGTTAGCGGATCGCCTCAAGCTGTTCCTTGCTACGATGCACCAAGACAATCGTGACCAGCCCTGAGAGATCTGACGCACTGCGTTCAGAGATTCCTGACTGTTATCAAGTAGAACCAGAAATTTTTGCGGGTCTCGTTATCCTTACTCTCCTCGACTCGTCCAATCAAGTGGCGGTGATCTCTCAAAGTTTCACGTAGCGCAATGACGTCACTCCGTTAGGATCAAAGGGGCGTCAGATTCTCAGGGTTCTGAGGTCGACGCCGCCCAGTCCCAATATAATTCGCGAACCCGTTGTGTCATCGGACCGCGCTGATACTGACGATCATCAAAGGCTACCACGGGCGTTACTTTTGACATGTTTCCCGACATAAAGACCTCATCTGCGGTTTCGAAATCCTCGAAGGTCAATACCGTCTCATGAACCGCAATGCCGTCTTGCCGCATATTAGAAATATGGCGCCGACGGGTCACACCCTCCAAAAAAGTTCCATTTGCGATGGGAGTGAATACCTCGCCATCCTTAACCATAAAGATATTGGCGGTCGCGGTTTCTGCAACATTACCCATGGCGTCGGCAACCAAAGCGTTGTGGAAGCCTTTACTTCTTGCCTCGGCCAACATTCTCGCATTATTGGGATACAGGCATCCTGATTTCGCGTTTACAACCGAACTCTCCAGAACCGGACGGCGAAATCGGGTTCGGGTAAGCGTTACCGACGCCGATAACGGCGACATCGGTACCTCCTCAAGGCACACGGCGAAGCCAATTTTATTGGCATCTGGGACAATCGCCGTTGTATCACCCTCAATTGCCCAATACATCGGTCTAATGTAAAGAGCCGCGTTGGTCGCAAACCGATCAAAGCCTTCTTGAATGAGCGCAATCATACCTTCGGTTGGCACCGAAGGTACCATCATCATGGCTTTAGCGGAGTTATTAAGGCGCTGACAGTGTCGTCTTAGATCCGGTGCTCTTCCCTCGAAATACCGTGCCCCATCAAATACAGTGCTTCCAAGCCACGAGCCATGATCAGCGGCTCGCATGATCATCAAGTCCTCATTATGCCAACTCCCTTCAAAATACGTCTTGATGTTTTTTCCAAACGCCATCGCTCAAGCCTTTCCTGCAAATTGGAATCATAGCCGCTATTGCAACCAAAAGGCACTTGCAGAAGAAAAGTCAATCCATCATTTCTTGATGAAGTTCAAAAGTCGACCGGTCAACAAAAGCGGGCGCAACCGTATTCGCCCCGCTTTTCCTTTCAAAACCGTCGGGCAATGAAAATTGGTAATATTCTTAAGTCAACTCGCGGCGGAAACGAGAAAATCTACCCCCTTCTGGCTTTGAAACTTGCCGAAGCTTCTTACTCTGCAGTTTTGCCAAGCGCCTTAACGCGACGTAATCGGCTTTGTCGTCCATAGGCCTCGTCAACTTAAGCAATTAGTTCACTCACAAAACGCCAATGACTCATGACGGTCGGCGTCTCAGTACTGGTATCAAGCAGTCGGTATTGGGCCGAGACAATCTCGATTTACGGCGTTGTTGCAAATTTTAGTCGTTGTTCTCGCCAAAGGATAAATAAACCTGAAGCGACGACGATGCCGGCACCGATCAACGTGAAGGCATCAGGGCGTTCTTGGAAAACAGAAATACCCAGCAATAACGCAAAGAGAATTCGGGTATATCGAAACGGCGTCACGAAACTAACATCACCGACTCGCATGGCCGCAACGATCGAATTGTAAGCCAAGATACTTAACGGCACCAAAATCAAAATATAGAATTGTGCATGACCTTGGGGCCATACTGGTGGCGCCGTCCATATCGATGCCATAATCGCCGCGGTTGGGATCATCGTCAGAAAGCCCAAAAAGCTGAGATGAAGCGAACTGGTCGACCTCGAAACTCGTCGGGTAGCAAGATCGCGGGCGGCTAATCCGATTGCTCCGATCACAGCAAATAAGGACTGTGCGTCGAATTCATCTGTTGCGGGCCTGACAATCATCAGAACGCCGACGAAACCAATCGAGGTCACGGACCACCGGCGCCAGCCAACAGACTCCCCGAGAAACACCGCTGCCCCAACGGTGACGATCAAAGGTGATGCTTGTAGAATTGCGGCGGCTGTGCTGAGCGGAATCAGCGAAAGGGCGGTGACGAACGAAAGTGTTGCAATGGCCTCGGCGAGGTTCCGCAGCAGAACAATTCCCTCGAAGGCCGACGACGGCAAAAGCCTCTCACCCTTTATGTAAAAGAAGCATCCGATTGCGGCAGCACCGCCGATGCCGAGTAACAAAATGATTTGCCAAGTTGGCATTTGTACTGAGAGAAGTTTGATTAACATATCTTCCAGAGCAAAGCCGAACATGGCGATTGTCATCAAGATCGCACCGCGAAAGTTATCCATGAGCCACGCTTCTCATTGTCCGATATTGAGCCGTCTGAATATCATGATCTCCTTACCTATCCTCAGACTCAACACAACTTGACCAGAAATCCTAGTTTGGATTGTATTCAGCTGGCTTTTTCTGGGTTGCTGCCTAATCAAAACACATAGTCGATCAGAGGCGAAGAAAATCGTGATTTCGAAAACCCGTTTACCCCTGTGAATTACAAACTGTCGTGATGCTGTGAGGTTGATGACCACGCGTACAAGCCGCCGTGTGCTCAAGCGACTTCGGTGCCATGCACTTTGCAGAGCGCAATACCGCCCATTGTCGAGTCGTTCAAAAACTCTGCCGTCTCGCAGCAAATATAAACCAAATATTGGTGAGTGACGAATTGACTATTCAAATGGCGCATTACACGCTCTTTTCATTGATAACAAACGCACAACGTCTAAATGGTTGATCACAAAGAGTTATGGACTTATGGAGTGGTATCAGCCCTCGAATGTTCACTATAATTGGTGTATAAAGGTTCACCAGAGTCAACGGTTCGCCCGCCTAATGGCTTCTTTGAATCGGAAATTCAAAAGATGCCTGATGCGTTAATGTGCTTGTATTTTTGCCCCGTCTCTTGCTAATTGACCGTTACGAATTAAGTTGCTTGAACAAAATGGAGTGGAACTCGTGTCAGAAGCTGTAGTCCCAGAGCGTAGGGACTTCCTTTATTATGCAACCGCTGGAGCCGGGACTGTCGTCGCTGGTGCGGCGGTATGGCCCCTGATTCACCAAATGAATCCGTCCGCAGACGTGCAGGCATTGTCGTCGATTCGGGTTGATGTAAGTGGCGTAGAACCTGGAACCCAAATCAGCGTCAAATTTCTCGGCAAGCCAGTTTTTATTCGCCGTCGGACGCAATCGGAAATTGATGAAGCCCGCGCCACAGATTTAGACAGCTTACCTGACGGTGACGCTCGCAATGAGAACTTAGGTGCCGCATCTGCAATCGACGCTAACCGAACGCTAGATGAGGCTGGCGAGTGGTTGGTTATGGTCGGCGTCTGTACGCATTTGGGCTGCGTACCCCTCGGTGATGGCGCTGGAGAATATAACGGTTGGTTTTGCCCTTGCCACGGGTCGCACTATGATACGTCGGGACGGATTCGGCGGGGACCGGCACCAGAGAACTTGCCCGTTCCGACAGCCGAATTTGTCGACGAAACAACAATCCAGTTGGGTTAAGGGAGCGAACATATGTCCGGGATCCCCCACGATCATTACCAGCCAAAATCAAGAGCCGAAAACTGGCTGCACAGCCGTCTGCCAGTAATTGGCCTCATTCACACAACGATGACGATTCCCACGCCAAAAAACCTCAATTGGATGTGGATTTGGGGGATCGTCTTGATGTTCTGCTTAGTGCTGCAGATCGTCACTGGGGTGGTCTTGGTCATGCACTATACCCCGCATACCGATTTAGCTTTCGCGTCAATTGAGCACATCATGCGCAACGTCAATGGTGGGCACATGCTGCGCTACCTACACATGAATGGGGCCTCCCTATTTTTCTTGGCTGTGTATATGCATATCTTCCGTGGCCTTTACTACGGCTCGTACAAATCCCCCCGCGAAATCACTTGGATCATCGGTATGCTGATTTACCTGATGATGATGGGGACAGCGTTTATGGGTTACGTCTTGCCTTGGGGACAAATGTCATTCTGGGGCGCAACTGTTATCACCGGATTGTTTGGCGCCGTACCTTTCATTGGCGATGCCCTTCAAACTTGGTTACTCGGCGGCCCGGCGGTCGACAATGCGGCCTTGAATCGCTTCTTTTCGCTGCATTATTTGTTGCCTTTTGTTATTTTTGGACTGGTAATTGTCCATGTCTGGGCGTTCCACACGACCGGCAATAACAATCCGACCGGCGTCGAAGTCAGACGGGTTTCGAAGGCCGAAGCCCAAAAGGATACCTTACCGTTCTGGCCCTACTTCGTGATTAAAGATCTATTTGCGCTCGCGGTGATCTTGGCTGCCTTTTGGGCCGTGGTCGGCTTTATGCCCAATTACTTGGGGCACCCCGACAATTATATCGAGGCGAACCCGCTGGTCACGCCAGCGCACATCGTGCCTGAGTGGTACTTTCTCCCGTTCTACGCGATATTGAGAGCCTTTGATACCGACGTTTGGGTCGTAATCGCGACCAATTGGATAACGGGTGGGATTATCGACGCTAAGTTCTTCGGAGTTTTAGCGATGTTCGGCTCGATTGTTGTCATGGCACTCGCCCCGTGGCTTGATACCTCATCGGTGCGCTCTGGGCGCTATCGACCAATGTTCAAGTGGTGGTTCTGGCTATTTGTGATCAATTTCGTTGTGCTCACCTGGGTCGGCGCTCGTCCGGCTGAGGGCATTTATCCCTATATCGCGCTTTTGGGATCGACGTACTGGTTCTTTTTCTTCCTCGTGATCCTGCCGCTGCTCGGCGTAATTGAAAAGCCTGACAAACAACCCGAAACGATCGAAGAAGATTTTACGACGCATTATTCCGATGATGCTGCCGCAACGGATTCGGATCTACAGGTAACACCTGCCGAGTGATGAAGGACCGCATTGTGATGATAAAGAAGCTTGGCATTTCGAGCATAGTCGCTCTAATCTTTTCTGCAAACGCCCTGTTTGCTGCTGGCGCGGCTGGCTACGTGGAGGATTACTCGTTCTCATTTGAGGGCCCGTTCGGAACTTTCGACCAGAACCAACTGCAACGTGGCTTGCAAGTTTATACGGAGGTATGTGCGTCATGTCACGGCTTGCAATATGTGCCGATTCGCACCCTCGCTGACCCTGACGGCCCGGGGTTACCCGAAGAGCAAGTTCGGGCTTTTGCCGAGAATTATGAGATCTTTGATCCGGAACTGGACGACTTTCGTGTTGCAAAACCGAGTGATCATTTTCCGGGCTCGGCCCTTGAGACTGCCCCGGATCTTTCGGTTATGACAAAAGCGCGTGCCGGTTTTCATGGCCCCTATGGTTTAGGACTGGCGCAATTGTTCCGGGGCGGTGGTGGGCCAGAGTATCTAGCATCACTCTTGACGCACTACACTGGCGAGGAAAAGGAAGAAGCGGGGTCCATCCTCTATGGTAATGAGACCTTTTCAACGGGTTACTTATCTATGGCTCCGCCATTATGGGAGGATGCCGTCGAGTACGCGGATGGGACAGCAGCGACTGTCGAGCAAATGGCGCTTGATGTTGCCGCCTTTCTAACTTGGACTGCAGAGCCAAAGATGATGGCGCGAAAACAGGCTGGTTTTGTCGGCGTACTGCTGCTCGCAATTCTGTCCGTCTTGCTTTATCTGACCAACAAGCGACTTTGGGCGCCGATTAAGGGCAAGCGCACAAGTTAGTTTCACCGATGGGTACAGAGCGACGAACTGCGGACTCGCTCTAGCGCGTAATGGGATTACTTTGAGCGAATGGCCGCTCGAAGCTGTTGGAAAAAACTCCGACGGCCTGATTCTCCGAACGCCGCGGCGTCCCAGCGATCAATCAGTTGTTCAATCGTTGGATCAATGCGATTGCTGCGAAACCGTCGCCATCGAATCCAACCGGCGTATCCAACTGTGGCGAGCGCCCCAAGTATCACAATATTGAGCCACGGTATGATCCTGACCTCGGGGCTATCGACGGCCCGAAGTTTGACGGCATTTGGATAGATTGAGAAAAGTTCGTTGCGCCATCCGTAGTGGCGAATGATCACCCATTGCGGCTCAACTTTGGTTGAAACGAGATCAACAGCTTGCGCCTGCAGGTTTGCGCTTGATATCTTGAAGTATGGTGGCCATCCCCAACCCGTATCTTCATTGCGATAGACCATCGTCTTGTCATTTGGGAAAAACGCCTCAATAAATCGGACGTCACGATCTTGGCGATTTTGGTCTTGTCCGATATCCGACTGCGCCCAAAAAAGTGAATTGCCGCCAAAATCAACCCGCCGCGTGTCGGTGTTTACAATCCTGACGATATCGTTCTGCGGCAAAGTATAATGAAAAAAGCCGATCGCGGTCAGCAATAGCAAAAGCCGGAATATCCACTTTACGTAGGCCACTTTGTCGCTCAAGCAAAATTTGTCAGGTAAATCAGCAGCGAAACGAGCGTCAGCGGCACGACATAGACCCCGAGAAATAACCAGCGCTGAACCGATTTATTTGTTGCGGCCAACCCCGCACGTATGTAGTCATCGCGGTCACCAACGCGCCCACCGGCTCCCCATTCTGCCTCAAGTTTCTCCCGTCTGATGGCTCTAAAATGGAGGTATAAGCAAACATATATGACGGTGAGTGCCAAAAACAGAATGGCGAGTATTCGAATAGCACCGAGCATTGTATTCCCTTTTAGCAATCTCTTATCAAAGTCTGCGACTAACCGTTCCTGTCAAATCTCGGCCGCAAATTCTATCACCGTTGAGGATGACGGCAATCGCCTTGACTCTCATAGGCTCTCGGATCCTGCACCGTCCGGCCCTGAAAACTGCGACTCACGACGCTCCCAGCAAGATGAGTAACGGACGGGAATGGAAAAAGCGCGGCCGCCGCCGACCCTCGTCACAGTCAAACGCCGCGTGAGTATTCAGGTGTTACAACTTCGTTACTACGATATCTCACGACGGTGAACAACTCGCCACCAGACTACTGATCACTGCCGAGTGAAGATTGACAACTCTCGGAACTTGGCTTTTCGCACGTATCAACCCCAGTCGTTAACACTCCCCATCCTCGCCCTACTGATTAGGCTGACTACGATTGTACGGTCAACGGGCAGTGCCGCCGATGCCAAACACGACAGTGCCGCAAGGGTGCATAGCTTCAATCTCTAGAATATTGGTTACCACGGCACTGTTTTTGGTTGGGAAGAGCGGTTATCATCATTCGTTTCATTGATTGTCACTTTGTGACGAACGCGTCGGCCAATGCGAAGCCAGAGTACTGTTAATAGCAATCGCTTTAAAATAACAATTTTGAGGGGGTCAAGGTCGGCTTTTTTGGGGTCATATCAGACCGTTTCGGCTTGGCTTTCAGTGTTTTCAATAAATTCCAATTCATATGAATTGGAAATAGATGTTTTTCCAAGCGTTCCAAGTAATTTTAGAATATGATCCTTATTCAGAGATTTCTCTCTCATAATTTTCTTAATGTCTGGTCGATCAAGTGGTGGAATTCGGATTGTAAAAAAAGGCCAGAGATGGGTCGATTTATACTCCTTGGTCCTATCGGGAAACGCAAACATTAATGCGCCATCGTAGTTACGCTCATATTGAAAAATATACTCAGGATCTTCGTACATTAAATAACCAACAAGTTTTTTTTCCGTACCCGGTATGTTTTGATAAACTTCAATAACGTCACCCTTTTTGTCCGCAGGTGATTCCGAAATGATCTGCAACCCCCAACTCTTAAGGTCTTTAAGTATTGAACTAAGAAACCTGCTCATAACTTTAGGTCCCCCGAAATACGCTGAATCCTGCAGTTTAACAGATCGCAGATCAAACCTATTCGAAACTGCGTGATTATTCGACGGAATTTTAATTGCAGCATGTGCCGGATATCGCAGATGTTAACGGCCCTGAAAATTTTTAAGAGCGCATCTTGATCGTTATATTTATTTTCGTCAAATATATGCTTGATCAAATCAAAATGATAAATGCAAGACTTAATAGCACTAAAATCAAACAGACGCCGTTCCCCGACGGCGCGCGCGCCGAGACGGACTCGTCCCAAGACGGATGAGCTAAAGTCGTTGTGTCAGGGCGCCGTGCCGATCGGTGTTGCTTTCTCAAGATAGATGATGTTCATCTGCCCTATTCTTGTTATATTATTGTGATCACTTCAGATTGTTTCACACTGTTTGCCGTGCATGGAGGGGAAAGCTCATGTCCCTAATCACCTCGCGTCAGCAGCTCACTACGCTCTGTGAGCGGGCATATCAGACGTGGCCGGATGTTCGTGCCATCCTACTCTTTGGCTCTCAAGCGAAAGGAACTGCCCACCCCGACAGTGACTGGGATATTGCCGTGATTGTGGAGGATCCCACGATTGATCATGTTATCCATTACAAGCGCGAGAAGTCACCGTCCCCATTCGATGGGTATGATAACCTGGATGTCCTCACGCTGACCCCCGCGATCATCGCGCAGGACCGGCACGCCTTTGGGCGTATTGCGCAGCAAATTGACCAGGATGGCACCCCAGTTATTGGAGATTGGATCATGACACCAAACGACCCGACCGCGCCCACCATCATGGATCCAAACGAATGGGGATTGGGCATCACAACGAGCCTGAATCATATGACGTTTGCTCTCAATAACATTGACGAATACAAGCAAAGAGATCGCTATGACAATGTGGAGGCCTATTGTCGGTCGTTTGTTGAAAGTTCGCAAATGGCGGCGGAACATCTCGTCAAAACGATGCTTAAACGGCGCAAGGTCCCACCGGTCCGGACCCATGATATGGAGCGACTGGCCGCGCAGATGCGCGACCAGCGTCCCGATAACGTGACCGAGCGCGACTGGACCGCGCTTACCGCGCGGATTGAATCTCTGAATGAGGATTCGCACCGCGATCATCAAGCGGGCTATGGGGACTACCAACTCACCGCGAAGGATATCACGCGCGCGGCGGCCCGGTTATCCGAGACCTTTCGGCTGCTGGTGGATGAGGTGGAGAGCGCGCTCCACCCAAAGGCCGTGCAATCCACGATGGGATTGAGTAACGATTGTCTGGGAGATGATTCCCATCAAGAGCTCTCGCGGGCGAATGGTCAGGACGTCCTCGTAAATTGTCATCGGATGATGGAGAAGGGGGACACCGTGTGGAACCGCACGAATGCCTCCAAGACCACGCGGACCACCCCGTCCGAACCCGTTCGTTCGTTTCTGGCCTTGATCCACCCCTTGGAGGACATGATATCCCCGCCAATCACCGAACGGATCGCCGCCTTGGCGTCCACCGCGGACCACGACGTCCGCAATCCGTTTGAGGTGGACATATCGACAACCACAACCCCATCGGCCTTTGATACCGAAGTGTAACGGCTTGCAAGCATCCGCGGCTGGGCTTGTAAACATCGGCTGATTTGGGCGCAGATGAATTGCGACGATCCGCAGGACTCTCGGTTGCGTGTATAATCTGGAAAAAGACCGTTTTCCGGCCTCGACACTTCTCGGTTTGCGCTTCATTCTCTATCTGCTACAGTATCTCTACCTAATGAAGAAAGAGTGCGCCCGCTTCCCGTGCATGTAGGGGAAAGCTCATGTCCCTAATCACCTCGCGTCAGCAGCTCACTACGCTCTGTGAGCGGGCATATCAGACGTGGCCGGATGTTCGTGCTATCCTGCTCTTTGGCTCTCAAGCGAAAGGAACTGCCCGCCCCGACAGTGACTGGGATATAGCCGTGATCGTGGATGACCCCACGATTGATCATGTTATCCATTACAAGCGCGAGAAGTCACCGGCCCCATTTGATGGGTATGATAACCTGGATGTCCTCACGCTGACCCCCGCGATCATCGCGCAGGACCGGCGCGCCTTTGGGCGCATTGCGCAGCAAATTGACCAGGATGGCACCCCAATTATTGGAGACTGGAGTATGAATCACTCAACCCAGAAGCGCGTCAGTCTGATCCTCCCAAAAGATTGGCGATTGGGAATCACAACGAGCCTAAATCATATGACGATTGCGCTTAATGAAGTTGCTGCGTACAAGCAGTGCCATTTCTATGACGATGCGGAGGCCTATTGTCGATCATTTGTTAACAGCGCACAAGAGGCGGCGGAACATCTCGTCAAAACAATACTTAAGCGCCGTAAGGTGCCTCCAGCCCGGACCCATGATATTGAGCGATTGGCCGCACAAATGCGGGCAAAGCGTCCTGATGACGTGGCCGAGCGCGACTGGTCAGCCCTCACTGCGCGGATTAACGCACTAAACGGTGATGCACACCGCGATCATCAAGCCGGGTATGGTGACTTCCGACTTGCCGCCGAGGATATTACGCGCTCGGCGAACCGGTTATCCGCGGCCCTTCGGCTGCTGGTGGATGAGGTGGAGAGTGCGCTCCAACCACAGGCCGTGCAGTCCACGATGGGATTGAGTAACGATTGTCTGGGAGATGATTCCCATCAAGCTCTGATGCGCACGAACGCCTACGATGTCCTTGCTGGCTGTCACCGGATAGTGAATACGGCGCTCGCCGTTCATGACCGAGCGGATACCCCAAAGACATTTCGTATAGAACCTGTCGAGGCCGTGCCGTCGTTTCTCACCCTGGTGGGACCGGTGGAGAGAATCTTCGCCGCGCAAATGACCGCCCGATTGGCATCCCTGACGTCAACGAAAGGCTAAGATAGCCACAATCCGTTTGAGGTGGACATATCTGCGACCAAACCCCCATCGCCCTTTGATACCGAATTGTAACGGCTTGCAAACATCGGCTGTGCTGTTGGTACTTATGTCAATGTCTGTCATTCAATGGTGTAAGCGTTATCGGGTCACGACAGGTATCGTTTCAAAAAAAAACGCGATGGCCGCGTTTTGGGAGTGTTGAGGTTCAACATCAAAATAATTTTTTGAGCAATTTAAGCGTTATAAGACCCAAACCGAACATCCGTTTTTGAAAGACGGACCGATTTTGATTGGGCTATTTCGAGTGCTCGTAAATCACCAAATTTTGAAACAATTTCTTCAGTGACACAGTCCAATTCTGTGGTGGACTCTATTCGACTCTTCTTGGCAATGGATCCCTCTGACTTTCTGTTATTGATATCTCCGTAACACAAATAACCCCTGGTTGCCTGTACCAATAAGAGGAACCGTGTCGAACCCCAAAAGCCGCCAACCCGCCAGATATATCACTTTGACAGCTTGGGGATTATAACCTCTGCCAAAATCTCACTTCAGAAAATACGCCCGCAGGATCCCGCCGAACCTGGTTCCCGCGACGAAGCCAAAGCAGAAATTACCCCCGAAAATGCCGGCCAGCATACAGCGGCAATCGCAAGCCGGGCAACGAGAACGATTGCCACAATGACAAGAGATAATCACGCGCATCGCAGTTCGTCTCAGTTTAACTTCCGCACCCCCACGATCCGGGTGGTGATCGTCACCGGGTAGGCGTGGTTCCAGCTGTTGCAGGGTTGGCTATGGGAGATCGCGACGGAATCGGGCCAGTCTAGGTTTTTTCGCGTCACTGTGATCGTCGTCCCGGTGGCCCCGCTGCGGCTGTCCTTCATAGTGATATGAGTGCTCGGCGTGACGGTCAGTTCAATCGTGAGTTCCTTTGCAGGCTCTATCTCGCAGCCGTTCCAGAGCTCGCACCACATGGTCTTGCCCTAGGCTCGCCCGGGATGGTCTTCGGGCAGCATCTCCTGGTCCCCGGCATTACCAGCTACATTTCCGGCCTCGACCCTAAAGAAAGAGTTAGCGCGATAGTAATGAGGCTGGGTGGCGTTACCAGGGCCGACACCGCCTCCGGGATTGTGCCCTGCCGGGCAGGTCAAGTCGAAACTGAGCCGGCCTATCTGCGTCCCGTCGACATTCGTCCGACCGATCAGCCAGACTTCCGGTGCCGCCCAGACTGGCGTTACCAGCCCCACCGATATTAGGGCGGCGGCGAGTGCCGTCGCCAACCGCCCCCATTGCCGATCCTCAAATTCGGGGGGGGGGGGGCGAGAGGGTTCAGTGCTTTCATTGTCGGTCTCCTCCGAAGTTAATAACTCAATTTAACTCCTTTATCACAACGACAGCGCGAATGGAAATAGCGGAAGATGAAAGGAAAAGTCGATGAAGCAACCAATAATTGAGTAGTAGCGTTCTATAGCTTCGTGCCTGCTGACCGAGCATTTTTCAGTCATATGAATTTCGGTGCATTGGTGTGTGTTTATTCCGCTCAGACACTGAGCTTTTTTCTGTAGAAAAGTGTCATTGTAAAAAATTAACGGTCAGTTTACTGACGATCCTTGTTTCTTGCCCGTGTTGGGAAGAGACCGTTTGAGTTAAGACCAACTTGGAGACCCACAGAACTATGTTGCAATCTACAACTAATCTCAAGTCGCTACTCCATGATCCCGATTTACTGAGAACCCGCTCTTTTGTTAACGGCGATTGGATAGAGGGCGATCACGGCACTTTCCCAGTTTTTAATCCATCGCGTGGCGATGAGATTGCGCAAGTCGCTGACCTGTCTCGGGTGCAAATCTCGCAAGCCATCGCTGTCGCCGAAGAGGCGCAACGGGAATGGGCAAGTCGGACGGGTAAAGAGCGCAGCGCCCTAATGCGTATTTGGTACGACTTGATTATTGAAAATGCTGATGACTTAGCGACAATCTTGACTGCCGAGCAAGGCAAACCTCTCGCTGAAGCGAAGGGCGAAATACTTTACGGCGCGTCGTTTATTGAGTTTTTTGCCGAAGAAGCTAAGCGTGTCTATGGCGAAATCATCCCCGGACACCAGCGCGACAAGCGGATAATGGTCATGAAACAGCCTGTGGGTGTGACCGCATCAATTACCCCTTGGAATTTTCCGAACGCGATGATTGCTCGTAAGGTGGGACCGGCACTTGCGACGGGCTGTACTATGATTGCAAGGCCAGCGGCACAAACGCCTTTAAGCGCCACCGCGTTGGCGGTTTTAGCCGAGCGCGCTAACATACCTTCAGGGGTTCTAAGCGTTGTGACGTCATCTCGCGCCTCTGAGGCTGGGCTGGAATTTTGCCAAAATCCTACGGTGCGCAAGTTATCTTTTACGGGTTCTACCGAGGTGGGCCGACAGCTCCTGCGACAGGCAGCGGATAAAATTACAAAATGTTCCATGGAACTTGGAGGTAACGCTCCGTTCATCGTATTCGACGACTCTGATCTTGATGCCGCCGTGGCTGGAGCGATCATCTGCAAATATCGCAACAATGGTCAAACATGCGTTTGTGCCAACCGCATTTATGTGCAAGCCAGCGTCTATGAGAACTTCGCCGAAAAGTTGCAATCAGAGGTTAACAAACTGAAAGTCGGCGACGGACTTTCTGATGATACTGTCATCGGTCCGTTGATTAATCAGGATGCCGTTAACAAAGTCCAAGAACACCTAAAGGATGCGAAAGATCAGGGTGGTGAGGTCTTGACCGGGGGCGACGTTCACGAGTTAGGGGGGAACTTTTTCCAACCCACCATCGTGGCGAATGTTACGCAAGAAATGAAAGTTGCCCAAGAAGAGACTTTCGGCCCGCTTGCTCCTTTGTTTCGGTTTGAGAGCGAGGACGAAGTGATCGCGATGGCCAATGACACGATTTTTGGCTTGGCGGCCTATTTTTATTCGCAAAATGTCTCGCGAGTATACCGTGTTGCTGAGGCCCTTGAGTATGGGATCGTGGGAGTTAACACTGGCATTATCTCAACCGAACTTGCGCCCTTTGGCGGCGTGAAGCAATCTGGCCTTGGGCGAGAGGGCAGCCGCTATGGTATCGACGACTATCTCGAACTCAAATATGTCTGCCTATCCGTATGAATTGCTGCCATACCAATCCTGGGCAAAGCGACTCGCCTTTGCCGTTTTGCTCCGGCGATCGTGCTTCCCGTCCTGTCGTTCGACAGAATCTGTTATCAGGCGACGCGGTGTGAAACTCGTGGAAAGGATTAAAGTACTCGGAGCAGATTTCTGCCCGGTTTGTCATGAAGACAAAACCATGTTCGTTAATTGCATGGGTCGGAAGTGCGAAGACTAAGTCATTTCGGGCTAGAGGATGTCTAGGGGCATTACACCCCTAGACAAAATTTTTGAGTTCTGGGATTAGCTTACGCTACCCTCTATGGCTTTGCCATTGCTGTGCGATGAAGCAATCTCAATCTTGCGAGGTTTAAGAGCCTCAGGAATTTCCCGTCTCAGATCAATATGAAGCATCCCGTCTTCGTGGGAAGCTGCTTCTACTCGGACATGCTCGGCAAGTTGAAACTTGCGCTCAAATGCGCGGGTTGCAATCCCGCGATGTAGAAAATTACGGTCATTCGCCTCGTCAGCAGATTTGCTGCCGCTAACAATTAGATTGTGTTCGCGAACTTCCACGCCGAGTTCGCCGGCCGAAAAACCAGCAACTGCTATAGAGATACGATACGAATCGTCAGCTGTCTTTTCGATATTGTAAGGTGGGTAGCTAGACTGACTGACGTCATTGGTTAGGACTCGATCCATCAAATCGGCAATTTGGTCATAGCCGACGGTGGCGCGATAAAGTGGAGTAAAATCAAGTGTACGCATTGTCATTATCCTCATTTTGAGCGATTTCGACTGTCGACTCTCCATTTGGACGAGCCGACTGGTTGAATTGCAGGTCTGATTTCAGCTTCCTGCGGACTTAATTTGGGAATTGGATTAATTAGTTTCAACCATCGGCGGCAAAAAATTTGCAACGAGTTGGTTTTGGCTGACCTTGACCGTCCGTGTTCCTCAATGCGGAAATTTTGCGAGCCAGGATTTAGAAAAAACCTTGCGGCTAAGCCTATTACTGGATTGAGGGTGCGGGCCAATGGCATTCGGATAAGGGCTTTTTGCATTCGGACAAAAAACCTTACTTTTGGCACTGGCCGCAAATTCAGGCGCTAAATCACCCCTTTGAAATGGTTTTGATTTCAAACCGTCCAAAATCAGATCAAACCCTTTCTAGAACTGGCTAGAGTTGTAAATCCTATGTCGCATTGTGTATCTTCGTTGTAAGGGTCCACGATAATCAAAAACATCTCATCTGAAGCAGACCTTTCGCAAAAGAGAGCTATGTCATAGCTGCATTAGTCACGATACCGACGCAGTTGAAATGCCCATAAAGCAAAGGCAAAACTGAGACTGACAGTGATCAACATCAGCAGCAAAACGATTTTCGGGCTGGTAAGTTCCGTAACACTATAACCTGTCAGTAAGGTAAACACCGCTCCAAGCAGGACAACCATTGCACCCGTCAAGCCCGCCGAAGTGCCAACAAGATCTGATCTGACAGACATTGCACCCGCATTGCTGCTGGGTACCGTAAGCCCATTCCCAAACCCCACAAGCGCAGTACTCACAAAGAAAAGGTGAGACACTGTCAGCCCAAATTGCCAGAGTGTAATCCCGGTTACTAAAGCCAAAAAAGCAAGGATTCGACCGGCAATCATCAATTTGACTGTGTCTAAATGGACGCCTAGTTTGCCCGTTACAAAACTTCCGCACATATAGCCCAAAGTGATCGTGCCAAGATAAAATCCAAGCTGGTTTGTCGAGAAACCAAAGGCTGATTGCGCCACAATGGCTGTCCCAGTTAGAAAAATATAAAATGCGCCAACAGTGAAACTTCTACACAGCGCAAATGCCCAAAATAGAGGTTCACGTAACAAGATTATTATCAGGCTGGAATGCTTTTTCTCAATTTGAACAGCAGTACTCTTGGTCTCACCGAGGTCAAACCAACACAAAAATAGCAATACCAAACCCGTCAATGTGAACAGGACAAAGATAGATCGCCACCCAAATATTGTGTCCAAGATGCCACCAAACAGCGGTCCAAGGATCGGGCCAATTGCCATGGCCATTCCAATATAGCCGATCAAGCTGACGGCTTGTCTCTCGGATCGGGTATCGCGTACAATTGCGAAAGATAAGACGGCCCCACTGACGATGCTACCCTGCAATATTCGGCAAAATAGAAATGTTTCAATGTCCTGCGCCAAAGTACAGCCAAGCGATGCAACAGTGAACATCATCAACGACATGATCACGACAGGCCTTCGGCCGATCCGATCAGACCAGGGTCCTGCCACGATTTGGATGATGGCTGTGACAATCAAAAAGCCGGATATAGCCCAACTCACTGTTCCATAACTGGTCTCAAAAGTCGTTGCGATATTACCCAATGAGGGCAAAAACATGTTGACCGATATGGCTGAGAGTGCCGTCAGGAAGATCAATGTTGTGAGATGTGGCGGTGATGTGTTCATTCCGCTTCGCTCATCAATATTCTTGTAAAGCTTGCCTGCCTATAGTGCGCACAGGCGCAATTTGGTCATGTGACAAACCTGTTTGATCGCGACTGTTCGGCACCACGCCGCATTCACGCAATCCGCAGCCCGGTGCCATTATGGATGCCATTATAGATGCTCGCAAAAAACAACTTTGAGCGACTTACCCCCTCAATACCACAGCGCTAGATGCGTTCCAGCCTGATCAGATAAGCAGACATTACGACGATCTAACAGAACCTTGAAACTCAAATGGCGCCGCTCAACTACGCTTATTGACAGCGCGTTACTTGAGCAAAACATACCAGATATGGCCGTATCCGAATCCAGCTTGAGAAATGGCTAAACGAAATTTGTGCCCCGGACACACTCATCGTCACCCTAGATTCTCTATTCGCTGCGCCAATCATGGGCAGAGTTTGCTAGACAGTCTTCAGGGTGTATGGGACGATCCCAGTGGGCAAATCATGCAACGTCACGATACCCGGCGGCGCAGAAAATACCGGCTTAATTGCCTTGACCATCGGAACGATTGTTCCTTCGATGCCTCGGTCTAACGAAAAATCGACTCTGGCATTGATACTTGGCGTCGAATCAACCTCAAACCGATGAAAATATTGGTGCTGTCTGTCTTCGATAAAACGGTACGTATAGCTGACCACGCAAACCTCATCTTTGAATACTTCAAAGATATGATCGACACCGATGACGGTATCCTCTTCGATGATCGGATCATATCGTGATGTACTCTGGTCGAAATCAAGTCCCAGTCGTATAGCAATATACTCCGCCTCCTTTATTAGCGCGCCACGACCACGCAATTCATTGTTTTCTGACGCAGACTTGAAATCATTGGCAGTCATCAAGATTCCAAATTCGTGACGTTTCGACTCAAGGGGGAACTTTGTGACATCCGCATGCACAAAAGATCGGACCGTTTTGATATCGCGGGCTGTTTCGCAGAGCGCAAATAAAGATCTCAAAACAAGTTGCGTACTGCCAATCCCGACAAACGCGCTGCCCCCTTTGAGGCAGGCGGCTTCTATTCGGCGAGTTGCAGCTGCATCGTAGAGGTGCGGATCAGATACATCCATGCAGGGCGAAATCACGTTAATACCGCGCTTCAACAGCGGTGTGATCTCCTCTTCACAGTCGTGCAACTTGCCTTTGGATGTTGCCAAAAGGATTACATCGACGCGATGCTTGGTTAGAATGTCTTCAATACTACTACTGGTTGCCACGTTCGCCGGTTTAGAGAGACCGAGAAGCGTTCCCACATCTTGACCAATCTTCTCTGGTCGAAATGCGACAACGCCAACTAAGTTAAGATCTGAAGTCTTCAGGATTTCACGAACGATGCCGCTGCCGACCCCGCCTATGCCAATTTGCGCCACGTTTATTTCTGACATCGTCACCTCCCGTTGTTTTGCCCTATGAGTAACTGGCCCTCTTTTGCGTCAAAGTGACGCCACCATTAGTGATTTCTTAACAATGCGCCAAAGCTCGCCGGTCGGGCATAATGTCCGACACTGCAAAGTGCATCCCAATACAAGCATTGATTGCTCGTCAAAACAGGTTTTTTGACTTCTTCTTCCATTCTGGCGATTGATCCCAGTGCCTGCACGCCAGTGCAAGATACCAAGAGGGCATCTCCCTCCGATTGTGTCACCGCAGTTCGGATTGTTGCCTCAATCTCTGTTGCCGGAATCTGACCAAAGGATGGATAATCTGAGCTTGGCAAAGAGTGGACTGCACTGACGATTACCTCTCGATCTTCCAAGGCACGGACCAAAATAGCGTTGGTTTCGGCGTTATAAGGCGATACCACAATGAGGCGTTTAATGGAGAGCACTGCGCAGGCCTTTGCTGTTGACTCAAGTGGCGCAACTACGACGGCATGATCCGTGCGCACGGCTGCCACAGTTTCTGTGATGCGCTCTTTTCCAAGTGCCGCGTTTCCAGAAGCGCAGGCAAACGCTACGATATCTAAATTTGACCGAGGGACAAGAATGCGGGACGCTTCCTGAATCCTGCTAGCATTCACTTCAAGCTGCGCTGCATCATCAAATGGCGCCATTTCGAAACGGGTTGAAAATATTGTGACATCGCCCGTTGCATCTGACAAAACTTTGAAGTCCTGCTCAACAACTTCGTCCACATTCACGGCTATTAAACCGATCTTTAGCATCGCAACAACTCCCTCTGACTACGATCAATAAAAGTAGAGAATTGCATCATCCTTAATCACAAACTCATGTGACTATAGGAGTATTCACCTCAGCTTCGGCAAAGCAAAGGGGATTATTTCCCTTACTAAACAATGTCCCTCCAGGATCTTGAAATCGAGGCGAAAATCTGTTATCGGACGCGAGAATCAACCTTCCCATTTTTGATCCTTTCCTCGGATATTTGGGATTATATACCCCGTAAAGCAGACCGGAAAACCGCTTCGAGTCTATGTTGAGAGATGGGCCGGATGTTGTACGAGCAAGGGGCCGAAGGCACCGGCGAGTCATTCACATAGTTTCCGATTTCGGCGGGGGACTATCTGATTGGCGACCGCGGCTACTCGACGGCAACCGGTATCGCGCATGTTGCCGATGCCGGCGGGTACGTTCTGGTCCGAGTGAACACCGGCGCCTTGCCGTTAAGGACCTCAGACGGCCGTGGCTTCGATCTGTTACCGGAAGTGCAGTGTCTCTAACAAAAGGCAAAACCTTGAAGCCTGAAACGCTGGAATTCGCCAAGTATGTTATCGTCTGTACGACCTTCCCGGCCGCAGAATTTTCTCCGGCGCAAGTTTTGCAACGGTGCCGGCTTCGATGGCAAGTTGAACGCGTCTTGAAACGCTTCAAGTCGATCGCTCAACTTGGTCATCTTCCCAAATACCATCCCGAAAGCGCCAAAGCTTGGCTGTACGGCAAACTTTTCACCGCCCTGTTAACCAAAAGATTGATCCACCACGCGGTGGCCATTTCCCCCTGGGGATACGAACTTTGACCGCGGTAATACCCCGAGCCGGTGGCGGGAATTCCGCTTCATGTTCCATCAGGTTTGTCGAGCCATTGATCCCCACCTTCGCATGACCGATGTACTGGACGATTGGTCCGCTATCGTGGCGGGACTGGCTGAGCCGAAGCGGAAGCGTAGACCGCCGATTGAACGATACGGATGGATAAACTCTGCGAGCGAAACGTGACCAAAAAAATCCTCTCTTTGTTGGGGTTGGAATATGCGGCTCGTTTTACTGATGTATCATTGAGCAAGGTCGATGAGTGGGAAAGAAAAAACTGGATTCCCACGCGGTATCGGGTCGCAATAGCGGATATGTGCGAAAGAGCAAAAATAGGAATAAATCGGGATGAATTCCTGACTAGGGAGCCGGGTAAATCCTGATCCGCTATCTACAGAGTGGATCAAAATTGGCTTGGCCTCTCGTTAGGGAGCAATTCGGAGGGGGACACTTTACCCAGGTGCCAAAAGGGGGAAATGGTATTCGGCATATCGCAATCCTCCGGCATTGCGGATCATTTGGGCGATGGCTGTATTCCCCCGACATTCCGCGCGATCCAGCGCGGTTTGGTAGTTATCGGAATTCTCCACATTCGGACTGGCACCAGCATTGAGCAACATTCCCACCAGATCGACGCGATCTAACTGGACTGCAATATGGATTGACCAGCCCTGATTGGTATAGCCTTTGGCCAATCCCGGAGAGAGTCCCAAAAGCTTTTGGGACATTCTCGGATAGCCATTGGTCAGGGCCGCTTCAAAGGTTCTATCAAGGCTATAGTGATCTTCTGCACCTAAGGCATTGTTGCGGAGCAGTAGCAGGAAAATTTGATTATAGCCCCTACTGGCGGCATGGGCGATTGCGACGCAGCCACTGCCATATCTGCTATTCGGGGATGCGCCTTTCCTAAGCAGCTTTCGAACTCTGGAAACATCGTTCCTTTTTAAGGCCCTCAGCAGTTTATCGTTCAGCTCTCCTTGCTTTCTCTGCGATCGGTAAAGCCCTCAAACATCCCTTCTAGCTGCGCCATGCGCTCGCGGAGAACGGCCACGTCTGCGCTAATCTTCCACAAAAAAGCCAGCATTCCGAACATGAGCGCCGGCGTCAGCCACTCTCTCACTACTTCGATTTCTGTCATTTGATCGCCCCTCACCACATAGCATCACTTTGATTGATTATGCCAGAAAATTTATTCGACAGTTTTCCTCTCAAGTGTTGACATGATTAGATAATCAATGTTATGATTAACAAATCACCAACATAAATGGAGGCTTTTTGTTCGCTTCCTCAGTCTTCGGCTTTTCGCAAAATTCTAGCTTGTGTCCGCGAACTTCCTTGAACACGTCACGAAAAGCAACGGCAGGAACATCAAGCTCCTTACCCGCTTCTCGGCTAGACATTATCTAGGTTCCTTTTGTTTAGTGCGTGTCTAATCTGATCTTTTGTTGCTGGCAATCCGAACGTTCGAGAAACCTGTCGCATACAAGCAAGTCTACATTTTCCTAAATGTCTAGGACAATGGCATTTAGCTGATTTATAGCCTCTTTATTGGCCATCATCTGCATAGTGTTTTCATTTACCTTAGCGGTTATTTTATCCGTGCTTTGAATAACTAGATGACGCAGTTCAATTTGATCTATTTCAAGTTCAAACGCCGATTCTGGAAGCTCGTCCGCTTCTGACAAAAAACCAAAACGAAATATGCCGCAGCTGATGCAACAGCTACTGGGGCAATAACTCCTGTCCAAAACTTGAATCAGGAAGTTTGAATTTTACAGTAGGCACGGAAGCCACTTCATTTTCCTTCGGTCTTCGTCAATCGTTAAACTCAGTGGCACTGAGTAATCGTCAATATAAACTGACTTTATTATTAAGTCATTGCCGAATTCTGGGAAAAAATGGGAATTCCGATTCTCCTAGCTAGTAACAGATTTTTGCCTCTAATTCAAGATTCCGGAGGGACATTGTTTAGTAAGAGAAATAATCCCCAAAGCAAAGGTGCCTCCTTAATGCAAAACACGGAGGAGTTGGTTTTGTGAGCAGATATTTAGCTTCCGATAAGCACGACGCCGGAAGGTCAGTACGGTATTAATGCTGATGCCGAGGGTCAGCGCAATGGCTTCGGACGTCATGCCGACGCAAATGAGCGCGCAGGTTTGCAGCTCACGTTCCGTCAAGGTGGGAAACTGTCCGATGAGCTTGTTGGTATAGGCATCACGAGCAGCATCTGTGCTCTTGGGTACGGCGCATATAATGTCATGGCGTCTAACCAGCGAAAGGATCGTATCCACATAACACTGTATATCATCAAGCTGCCCGCGCAAAAACTCGCCAGCGGCCCGCTTGCGATGGAAGCTCAGTTTCATCGTGTATTCGGGGAATCGCCGCAAGAGGGAGGCACGATAATATATTTGTGTCTCGTGATAGCAATCAGACAAATAATCTGGATCTTCTACCTCATTAGAGGAGGTAAGCACCCAGTAGTATTTTCCAACTTCAAGGCTGCGGTCTCGAAAAAGGTTGGTTGGATCTCTTTTCCAGTGCACCTCTGAATATCGCTTGCCCGCCTCTTCAACTGAAGCTTGGTTGTCAATAGCTGACATCAACATTTTGCGTGGCGCATTGTCTTTATAGAAGTTGAACGCCGTTAGATGAGCACAGTCAAATGCACGATCCGCCGCAACGGCAAGCCGATCCTCAAAGCTTTCAAGTCCAACACAGTCTACGAGGTCCGGGAGGTATTGCTCGAACTCATCACGTTTTGGCATCGGAATATTGGCTTCGAATATATGCATTCCGCCTCCTAACCGTTTTTCGATTAAATTGGAATCTAAACCCTGTATATAGATTTTTTCTCCTTAATCCAGAGGTCGATTGCGAGACTCTTGACCATGGAACCTCGGCAAGCACGAAGGAACTCCACCAGCTTTCAGAGAGATGAGTTTGATTGTCTATTTTGGATTTGACAGATCAACGGAGGTTGCGTCTTCAACCCATTCACCAAACAGCGGCACTGTCAGTTCACGCAGCTTGGAGGCGCGATATCTGTCGATCGCGTCCTGGTTGTCAGCCTGAACAATGAGCCCGTGCGTGTAACCCTTATTGTAAGGCGAAGAATTCTCGCCCCAGACAAAGCTCTGAATGCCGGAGATTTCGTCGCAGATTTTTTCCTTTTGTTCGTCAAAGACCTTTTCGATCAAATCGACGGGTGCACCTTCTTTCCATTTGAATGCGACGAAATGAAATGCCGGTACTGACATAATTGTGTCCTCTCATGATTATTTGGGTTTAACCTAGCCCATGAATAATGAGTCACCATCACAAGAGTAGATGACAGCCCGTCAAATAAGATTTATTCGGCGACGATTTGATCAATGGCACCCATCACCGAATTGCCGTCGTAATCCAAAAGTTCAATTCTGACCCAGTCGCCTGGTTGCATGAAAGCCAATGAGGCAACCCCGGTCTTGATCATCTCAAGAGCGCGATACTCGCCAATACAGGCGCAACCAATCGACCAATCCTCATCAGCGGCCTCGTTAGAAACGGTACCAAGGCCAAGGACGGTGCCGGCGACAAAATTGCGGGTCTGGGCCACATGAGAAATCGCCTGTCCGTAGTGAAACGGACTGTCAATACCGGTTTCAATGTCACAGATCTGTTTGCCCCGTAAGGTGACTTTCATCTTGCCGTGCACCATCTTTCCATCCCACAAACCGCCCAGCTCATCGGGTGTTACTGCGATAGGCCCGAGATAGCTTTCTGGTTTGCCCGTCAAGAAGCCAAAGCTGCGCTTCAATTCCGGTGGAATGATCCGGCGGAGCGATGTGTCTTGGAGTAGGCAAAAGAGCGCGATGTGTTCGGTTGCGGCGTCAGCACTCACACCGCGTGAAACATCGGTTGTGATGGCTGCGATTTCAGCCTCAAAGTCGATGAAGTCTTCGGTCTTTTGCCCTTGAATAGGATCATTCCAAGCACCGAAACCATGGGAGATACCTTGATAGATCAAGGGGGCATCAAGAATATCACCCGGCAGTGAGTCACCACGCGCCTCACGGTTGCGGCGGATGTGGCAGACGTAACAGGCTCCATCAAGGTATTGGTACGCACGAGGCAAAGGGGCAGTGAGTTCATCCATTGACAGCTTGAACGCATCGACGTGTGTGCCTGCAACCAAGGCATCAAAAACAGCACGCAGCTTCGGTGCCGTTTCGGACCACGTGTCAAGCGCGGCCTGCAAAGTGGGTGCGATCTCCGAGACGTACGTGGCTGTCTTGAGATCGCGTGAAACCACAATAAGCTGCCCGTCGCGGCCGCCCTTTATAGAAGCTAGTTTCATTGATTTCCTTATTATATTTTGGGGAGAAGCGTCAGCTTCACAATTATTCAGCTTAGGGTTTGAAATTCCGCTGCAGCCCTTCCCAACAACTTGGATATGAGGTATCAATCAAATCAAGATTGGATGCATATCTTGTTGGGTTGAGCACATAGCGGGTCTCAAACATGAAAGCCATCGTGCCCGCCAATTTCTCTGGTTCTAGATCTTTTCCAGATGCCTTGCTGAAAGCCTCAGTATCTGGGCCATGGGCGATTAGTGGATTGTGCAATGACATACCGCCGGGAACAAAGCCACCGGGTTTGGCATCATAGACCCCGTAAATCAGACCCATAAATTCACTCATGACATTCATATGGTACCAAGGCGGGCGGAAGCTGTCTTCCATAACAAGCCATCGCTCAGGGAAGATGACGAAATCTACATTTGCCGTACCAGGCGTGTCCGAAGACGCTGTCAGGACTGTGAAAATAGACGGATCAGGGTGATCGAAGAGTGTCGCGCCCACGGGCGCAAATCGGCGCAGATTATACTTGTAGGGTGCGTAGTTTCCGTGCCACGCAACGACATCAAGCGGCGATTGCGCCAATTTCGTACGGAACAACCGGCCCTGAACCTTCAAGTACAGTTCACAAGACTCTTGTTTATCTTCATAGGCGGCGATGGGGTATAGAAAGTCCCGGCTGTTGGCGAGGCAATTGGCTCCAATCGGGCCGCGTTCCGGCAACGTCATCGCGATCCCATAGTTCTCGCAGATGTAGCCGCGGATCGGACCCTCAACCAGATGCACCTGAAACTTTACCCCTCTCGGGATAACAACGATCTCACCGGGTTCGGCAATAATAATACCAAACTCGGTGAGCAGCTTGATGCTGTTTTCCTGCGGGACGATCAGAAACTCGCCATCCGCATTGAGGAAATAACGGTTCTTCATAGCGGCGTTTGCGATATAGACATGGCTTGCCATGCCAGCCTGCATGGAGGCATCTCCGCAGGTGGCTATTGTACGCAGACCAGCCAAAAAATCTATGTCGCCGTCATCAGGGATCGGCAAGGGTTGCCAACGCAGCTGCATTGCGGGCAGATCGCTTTCGCGGCAAGGTGCCGTACGGATCAGCCCTATGTCTGCCTCGTCAAAACCCGTACCGTGTTTCACCGATGGCAAAATACGATAGAGCCAAGAGCGTTTGTTATCGGCCCGTGGCGCAGTAAATGCAGTGCCACTGAGTTGCTCAGCGTACAGCCCTAGGGGCGGCTTTTGCGGGGAGTTACGACCGATTGGTAACGCCCCTGTAACCGCCTGGGTCGAATGCGTATTGTTAAAGCCACATAAGTATCCATAGTCAGGATCCGCAGTCGCGAATTCACCACCGATGAGAATGTGCTCCTCAATTTTCACTGGCATAAATGTCTCCTTTTCGGTGCAGTTTGCCGGCGGCGCGATTTATTCTGAAAGCTTACCATTAGCGCGGATTCGCAATTTGGTTCAAGATATGACAATTTTCAGCGAAATTCAGTCGCAAGTTAATGTGAGTTTACGCGTTTCCAGCCAAAGCGTCTGACCGACTTAATCCCCAAATACTTGAAGGAGAACACACGGTCGGTCAAGATTGGCGCTCACAGCCTCTCAAATCATTCAGATAACGGATCATTCCAAAGCATACTGGGTCCTTTTGCGGGCGTCCGTGACGATGAAACCGGGCAATGGTTCGACTAGCTGTTGATCGCGGATCCGACAAAGCATTGCTTCGTGTAATTCAAGGACCGGCCTTCATGCTCAACATCGGGCATTCTTCTCCATGAAATCAGTTCTCAATTTGAAATAGGACCGATGATAAGGGCATGGAATGTATTTCTCGCCACGCGCTCATTTCTTTTCTCCTAGATGACGACGTGTTGCGCGTCTGTTCTACTCTTACAAAGACACCCAAAATTGGAAAGAATGCGCTTAACTGCGAGAAGTTAATTTTATTGGAAGCCCTTTTTTTCTGAATGCGACAAACTTTCTGTTTTGTCGATAGAGTAGAAGTTCCACAATTTATCCGCGGAAAAAATCCAAGCATTCAAACAAAAAATTAAATCTGTATGCAAATACAAATGTGACAGACTGCGGCGCAGACAGCCCAAAAACCGTGTTCATTCTTGGCATTTCTTTGATCAAATGTCAGAAAAATTCTTGATAGCAAGCTTCAGATTAGTATGACGCTAGCTTGCTGACGAAAGGATATGCGTCACTAGCCTATGTGATGGCGATTGCTTTGATAGAAACATAGGTCTTGTGAAGAAAATCGGTCAGAACATAGCCAGTGCTGGCGGTGTCATCTTAAGTGGCATTTGGAAAAGATGAAAACGGAACGACGTTTATGGCTGCAAACGCTGGGGCCAAACCTGCAAAAAATTCATATGATGTAATTGTCGCTGGAGGTGGACCTGTCGGTACCACGCTTGGATATATTCTTGCGAAAGCAGGCGTTGATGTCCTCGTCGTCAATCAAGACAATATCTTTTCAAAGAAATTCAAAGCGGGCTCACTTAATATCCGTAGCATGGAACATATGCGCCGGATCGGTCTGGCAGAGGCGCTGAAAGCGGCCTTCCCTGCTTTGGACGGCTACCCACTCGATGTAACTTTTATAACTGGGTTCAACGGTTTCGAGGTCAGGCGCTTTGCGGCGTGCCTCGGATGGGGCGAGAATGATATTTCACCTGAGCGGACGATGCTCATTCCGCAAAAACTTGTCCGCGACGTGGCCCGTGCTGAAGCGAAAAAATTCGACAATTATGAATTTCTAGATGGCTGGCGAATTGTGGACGTAACGCAGGATGGAGCTCAGGCACATTTTACGATCGCCCTTGGAGAAAGCGATGAAACCCGCATTGTATCGTGTACCTACGGCGTGGGGTGCGACGGCGGCACCAGTGCCACCCGCAAAAGTATTGGATCAAAATACGAAGGTGAGGGCAATCGAGCGTTGAACATATCGATCATGTTCAATTCTCCCGATCTTCAAAAAAACACCACGATCGGCATGGCTCAGCAATTTTGGTTGGTGAAAGATAACGTCAACGCACAGTTCCTCCTCGGCAAAGGATATCAGGCGGATGATGATTATGAAATGATCAACTGGATGGTTGATTCAAAAACTGAGAAAGAAATCAGAAAGGATCCCATGGCCTATGTATCCAAGGCGGTTGGGATGGAATTTGAGGGCACACTAACCAGTGTGGATCCTTGGAAAACGCACGATCTTGTAACCGATCATTGGCGCAAAGGACGCGTGTTTCTTGCTGGAGACGCCGCTCATATTCATCCGCCTACCGGGGGGCTTGGCCTCAACACTGGAATTGGCGATGCGTGCGATATTGGCTGGAAACTCGCGGCCGTTCTGAATGGCTGGGCAGGGGAGAGATTACTTACCTCCTACGAGATAGAACGCAAAGAGAGTGGTAAGCGTGTTGTGGCGCAGGCCAACAAGAACTACGATTCCGGCGCACCGAGCGACTATTATGAGCCAGGCATTGCTGATAATACGGCGGAAGGGGCAGCGATCCGCAAGCGTGTAGGCGACAATATCTTCCTTGATAAGAATGACGAATTTAACGCGCCGGGTCTTGTACTCGGAGCCTATTATAGCGGTTCACCGGTGATCTGGTATGACGGCACCCCGGAACCCGCACATCAGGTGGTAGATTATACCCCAATCGGACGACCTGGTTGTCGCCTGCCTCACGCCGAAGACCCGCAAGGCAATGCACTCTATGATGCTTTATCACCGGATTGCATGAACCTTTTAATCCTGAATGGTGTCACGGCAGGCGCGGGTGACCTGATTTCTGCCGCCAATAGCATGGGTGTGCCGCTCAAAGTTGTAGTCTGGGCAGTCGAGAATTGGGCGGCTTACGGCGCTGACTACCTTCTAGTGCGCCCGGATCAGCATGTGGCCTGGCGAGGGGACCGATTCCCTGAGGACGCGCTGTCTTTGCTACGCCATGTCACGGGTCAAACTGCTGCTGTGGGAGAGGTTTATGAGCTTATTCGCTAAATTGCCTGAGCCAGAAATTGATGCGGTCTTGGTACTTGCGCAGGCGTTCCGTGCCGATGTGCGCACAGACAAAGTTGATCTCGGTATCGGTGTATATCGGGATGAAAATGGTAACACTCCCGTAATGCGGGCCATTGCGAAAGCCACACAAGATCTTGCTGCTAATGAGGCAACCAAAGCTTATATCGGCCTTGGCGGGTCAGACGCGTTCAACACGGCCATTCTTAATCTGCTACTTGGATCTACGCACGATACGGCGCGTATCCATGCCGTTCAGACAGCTGCGGGAGCAGGGGCGTTGCGCCTGCTGACGGAAGTGGTCAAAGCAGCCAAGCCCGATGCGACGATGTGGATTTCCGATCCCAGCTGGTTCAATCACGCTCCTATCGCGGAAAGTGTGGGACTGGCTTGGACGAGCTATACTTACCTTGATGCAGAAACGCAGTCGGTCAATTTCGCGCAAATGTGTGCTGATTTGGAAACCGCTTCGGAAAGCGATATCGTTCTGCTACATGCTTGCTGTCATAACCCGACCGGAGCCAACCTGACACCAGCGCAATGGAATGAGGTGACAGCCCTTATCAAGCGCAAAAGGCTAATCCCTATGCTCGATATTGCCTACCTTGGCTTCGCCGATGGTCTCGAGAAGGATGGTTATGCGTTGCGTAAGATGACATCCGATCTGCCCGAGGTGATGGCGGCTTTGTCATGCTCCAAAACGTTTGGCGTTTACCGAGACCGTGTAGGTGCCGCAATAATCGTTGGGGAAACCGCCGCCGCAGCGAATACGGCCCGTGAGTCTGTCATGGCGGCAGGCCGGGTGAATTATTCTTTCCCGCCAAATTTCACCGCTGAAGTTATCACGAATGTGCTCACCGACGTAGGCTTGCGAGCGGAATTCGAAGCTGAACTTGAGCATATGCGCACACGCCTTATTGCCAACCGTGAAGGTTTTGCCGATGCAGCGCGGAAGCATTTAGGGGATGAGCGCTTTGACTATGTGGCGGCGCATCAAGGCATGTTCTCACGCCTTAAGCTCAATCCCGATACTATTCAGGTACTGCGTGATGATCATGGAATATTTATGCCCAGCGATGGCCGAATAAACGTCGCAGGATTGAGCCCAGAGATATCGCATCGTGTGGCCATAGCAATCAAGGCTGTGAGTTAAGCCGAGCCGAAAACATGCGCCGCACCGATCTGGCACCTGTGCAGAGAGCCGTTGTCATCTTTACCGGCGATACACGGTGGCAGCATGGTGCCTATAACTTCAGCATGTTCGAGGAGCGCACACTTTCGCAGCAGCAACCCCAACGATAGGACCCTATTTAAATGACGGTGCATGACATAAAGCCTGAACTGGATCAAACACCTTCTCATTTCGCAAGTAAGAGCCGGTATCTGAGTACAGCTGATGCGACTGTAGAGACTTTAAAGGCGAACGGCATCTCTACGGTTTTTGGCTTGCCGGGTTTGCATAATGATCCGCTGTTCGACTCCTGCTACCGGCTGGGAATAAGAATAGTCCACACGCGACACGAGCAAACAACTGGCTATATGGCCCTTGGAGCTGCTATGTCTACGGGCGCACCGCAGGTGAATGTGGTTGTACCGGGGCCAGGGGTTCTGAACACCGCAGCTGCCATGCTGACTGCTGAGGGTAATTGTGCGCCAGTCCTAACAATTGGGGGACAAATCCCCCAGGTTGATATTGATCGCGACCATGGACACCTGCACGAGATTTACGATCAGAAGGGGTTGGCTCGTCACATTTCGAAATATTCGGAACGCATCCGTGCGCCTTATCAGGCGACAAAGGTGATCAATGACGCACTTAACGCAACGATGGGCGAGCGACCAGGCCCAGCTTTTGTCGAATGTGCGATGGACATTTGGGCTTGTCAAGCGGCGGTGCCCATACCCGAACCTGCCAGCGGGCCGACAATGGCGCCGGTGGATGACCAAGCCATAATGGAGGCAGCAAAACTTATTGCCGATACGAAGTTTCCCATGATCGTCGTGGGGGCAGGTGCGGTGAACGCTTACGCTGACGTCACCGAACTAGCGGAACGTTTGGGTGCGCTGGTTCTGAGTTACCGTGGTGGAAGGGGTGTGCTGCGCACAGATCACGAACTCGCCATTTCGTTGCCCGTGGGGCACAAGCTTTGGGATAAGGTAGACCTTGCTATCGTTATCGGCACACGTTTCATGATTCAGCAAACCCAATGGGGTACGGATAAGAACCTCAAGGTGATCCGTATTGATGCCGATCCTGAGGCCCCCGACCGTTTTGCAAAGCCCGACATTACCATGGTGGGTCGCGCAGAGGATTTCGTCCCCGCCCTCCTTGAGCAAATCCCTCTCGGAGCCACACGGCGGCCCGATGTAATGGCCGCACTTGAGGACAAGAACGGTTGGTTTACCAACAAGATGAATGCGCTTGAACCGCAGCAGGGCTTGCTGAAAGCGATGCGTCGTGCATTGCCCGATCACGGGATTTTCGTTGACGAAGTTACGCAGCTTGGTTTTGCTAGCCGGCTAGCCTTTCCCGTCTATGAGCCCCGTAAGTTCCTCTGTGCTGGCTATCAGGATAACCTTGGCTGGGGCTACGGAACTGCACTTGGGGCGCAGGCGGCGAATCCAGGTACCCCAGTTCTGTCCATCGCAGGTGACGGTGGGTTCATGTATCAGGTCGGGGAACTGGCTACAGCAGTGCATCACAGCCTGCCTGTGGTTGTCGTGATTTTTGACAGCCACGGTTTTGCGAATGTGCAACGCATCCAACGCGAACGCTTTGGCGGTCGCCAAATTGCGGCGGATTTAACGAACCCCGATTTTATCGCGCTGGCAGAAGCCTTCGGAGTTCAGGGTCTGCGTGCCGAGACAGCGGAGGAATTAGAACAGCAGATTAGAGTTGGTTTTGCATCCGAACAACCCACGCTTGTTCACGTACCCTGCAGCGACATGCCGTCGGTCTGGGACATGCTGTTAATGCCACGAGTGCGAGGATAAGAGCGATGAACATCACAAACCAGATCTTGATTGACGGCAAATTCCTTGATGCTGCCGATGGCGATACAGCACCGGTCATCAACCCAGTTGACGAAAGTACGATTACCGAAATCGCGGTGGGCGGTAAAGCCGAAGTAAATGCCGCTGTTGCAGCTGCCAAAACCGCGTTCGTCTCCGAAGCATGGGGAAATATGTCTGGCTGGGATCGGGGTAAATGTCTCAACCGCCTGGCGGATTTAATTGAGAAGGATGCTGAAACGATAGCTCGGCTTGAAGCACTTGAAATCGGGCGCCCTTATGTAGAGCCGTTCAACGTTGATGTGCCTTCAGCAATTGCAACCTTGCGCACTTATGCGGGCTATGCGGACAAGATTGAAGGGCGTCAGGTACCAGGACCTGATCACTTTGGCCGTCCGATCACAGCAATTGTGGAGCGTCGCCCTATCGGCGTTGCTGCGATTATTTTGCCTTGGAACGCGCCAACTATGATTGCTTGCTGGAAGTTAGGGCCGGCGCTAGCCAGTGGCTGTACTGTAGTCGTCAAGCCTGCCATGGAGGCGCCTCTGGCCGTCCTACATCTAGGCAAATTGATCCTTGAGGCCGGTATTCCAGCAGGGGTGGTCAACATCGTGCCCGGACGCGGCTCTGTCGTTGGCGATTTGATGGCAACGCATAAAGACATCAACAAAGTCAGCTTTACAGGTAGTCCGAGGGTTGGCGCACGTATCGCGACACTCTGTGCACCGCTTTTTAAAAAGTTAACGCTAGAACTTGGTGGCAAAGGTCCGCAGATTATCTGCGCCGATGCGGACCTTGACGCAGCGATACCGGGGGTTGCAATGAACATTTTTGCCAATCAAGGCGAAATTTGTGCGGCAGGGTCGCGTATCTTTGTGCATCGCTCAATGGAGGAAGAGGTGGTTAAGCGAATGGCTGCAGAGGCAGATAGCCGCAAACTTGGCAACCAATTTGACGAAGCGACCTCTATGGGGGCTTTGGTATCAAAGGCACAGTTTGATTCCGTCTTGCGCTATATCAAAACTGGCGTCTCTGAAGGGGCTCGGATTGCAACTGGTGGCGAGCGCTATGGTGATATTGGATATTTCGTGAAGCCGACGGTTCTCGCAGGCGTACGCAATGATATGACGGTTGCAAAGGAAGAGATATTTGGTCCTGTCGCCGCGCTGATCGCTTATGACACGCTTGAAGAAGCGATTGCGCTAGCGAATGACACTGATTACGCGCTTTCGGCTAATGTCTGGACCCGCGATTTTTCGACCGCACATCGGCTGGCGAAGGCTATTGATGCAGGTACTGTCTGGGTCAATGGTGGCGGTACGCCCGATCCTCGTACCGCTTGGGGCGGGGATCGGCAAAGCGGAATAGGCAAGGAACTTGGTTGGGCAGGGATTGAGTCCTACACCAAAGAGCGCGTATTGAATTTTCTCTACTGAATTCACTATTGTTCCGTTTAGCCGTTCAAGATTTTTCTTAACTATTTGATTTATACGCAAAAACCCGTTTTTTATGTCCGAGACTTGGATCCAGATTGGTGTTAAAATCTGTGTAGGCATCACGCAATCGGGAGCACGTATGTACGACAGCCACCTCGTTTTTTCTCAGATTATGGCGAACATACCTTGGAAAATCTTTCACTGCGTCTTTGAGCGCTACCAGCGAGATCATCGTATCCGTTCCTTTCGCTGTGCCCACCGATATCACGCGATGGTGCTTGCCCAACTCAACCGGCGACGTAGTTTTCGAAACCTTGTTATCTGCAGCCGGGTACCCGGAGAGAAACCCTATCATCTCTGAATACCCAATGGCGTGTCTCAAACAACACTTGCGAAGGCCAATGAAAACCGTGACTGGCACATTACGCAAACCATCTCATTAATATCGCAAAACCGCTCTACCGACCTAAAGACAGCGCACTCAAACTGGACGAACCTGTTTATGCGCTCAATGCAGCCACCATCTCGTTATGTCTCTCCTAGTTTCCATGGGCTCCCGTTTCGAAAAACAAAATCTGGTATCAAGTTGCAGACTTTGCTTGATTTGCAGGGCAACATCCCGTCTTTTATCGAGATCACCGATGCCAAGCTCAGTGATGTCGATGTTCCGAACATCCTGCGTCCCGAACCCGGTGCCGTTTAAGTGATGGATCGAACTTATGTCGATTACGAACGGCTCATCTTTAAAAATGATTGGGGATGGAAAACAAAAGGGATGGCCCAGAGTCCAGAGAGAAGGTTAAGGAGGGTGACGCAACGCTTTGCGTGAATATGGGTATCAGGTATAATAAGAGAAAGACCGTATACCGATCACATTGGCGAATTCGGGCTGGTTTTACACAACCGTCAACGAAGATCTGAAAGGGGTTCGAGGACATCCGAACGCAGTGAAGAAACCGACGACGTTGCGAGAAGAAGCCGAGGCGAAATTCAAGGCGCGATTCCCTTGTGTCTTCGCCCGCGACACCCTTTGGGAGGTTTCCGCATGCCCCTAAGATCAATGTGCGGTCGGGCGGGTATTGCCCGGCAAGGTACGCGGAACACTCTGCCCCTTTCAGTGGCAAGGAACGACACGCATGAATGACCCCCTCCCCCGGAAACCGATCGGTGCGCACTGGCGCCGTGTTCGGGATCTCGCCTTGGAATATCATGCTGTCCAGCATGCGGGAGCCCGACAGGCGGCGGCGCGGTGGAAGGCGGTGCGCTAACAGCTTGAGGACCCCGCGATTGACCGGCGGTCGATGGCTATCTGGTTGCGTGAGCAACGCCGGGCCTTTGCCATTGAGACTGGACAGATTGAAGGATTGTACCAACTCCGGCACGGCGTGACCGAAACACTGATTGCCGAGGGGTTTGAAGGGGTCCGCGGCGCGCATTCGGTTACGGATATCGGGGACGACACATTAAAAGGGCTCCTGCAGGATCAGGAAGCGGCCTTGGAGATGCTCTTTGTCCATGTGAAGGACGACCGTCCTCTAACCACGTCGGCGATCAAGGAATGGCATGCCTTGCTCACGCGGCACCAGGACAGCGCGGTCGGGATCACGCCGTTTGGAAAGCGGGTCGAAATACCCTTGCGGAAAGGAGAATGGAAAATCCGTCCGAATAATCCGCGCCGGATGGATGGGTTTGTACATGAGTATTGCCCGCCCGAGCAGGTTGAATCGGAGATGGAGCAGTTTCTCGCGTTTCATGAAGGACACAAAGACCTTAATCTTACACCCGAGGTGGAAGCCGCATGGCTACATCATGAGTTTGTACGGATTCATCCCTTCCAGGACGGCAACGGGCGGATTTCGCGTCTCTTGATGGCATTCGCTTATGCAAAGGCGGGAGAGTTTCCACCCGTCATTCCCGCGGAAAATAAGCCCTCCTATATTGATGCTTTGGAAGCGGCCGATGAAGGAGGGTTTCGCGATCTTGTGAATTATTTTGGGAATATAGCGACTCAGCGGTCGGATGCCGCTTCCGTCCGGGCCGAGGGTATTCTCAGCGGACGGACTCATTATCGTCATGGAAATGGTGGGGTTACGGTTAACGGCGATTATCATCCACCCGAACCGAAATCACTTGGTTACGAAGACGCCGTTCCGTTTAAA
The DNA here is from genome assembly GCA_026709985.1 of Aestuariivita sp. Taxonomy (GTDB): domain Bacteria; phylum Pseudomonadota; class Alphaproteobacteria; order Rhodobacterales; family Rhodobacteraceae; genus JAPORY01. Next base: position 47,124 of record JAPORY010000019.1, read on the forward strand.
ATCTCTTAGATTCTCTCCATTGGAACGACTGGTCGGTCACGTTTTTTTCTTTGTGTTCGCGCAATATTTCAGCATAGGTTTTAGACGTTAACGGTGCAACGATTCTCCTTTCACTGGTGCACAACCGAGGAAAGGGAAACCACCATGAGACATTTTACCCCTCACCATCAAGTTTTTCGTGGGCGCTCTGTCGGCGTTGATGCTGACCACACCGGCCCTGACCCCGACGCTGCAGAAGATAAGCCTGCGGCTGAGAACGCCCACAGTATTGCCCATCACAGAAACCCTCATACTTCCCTGTACCAGGTTACTGAATTGACAAAAACATCGCAGAGCAAGAGGGCCTACGCATCAGGCAGGGGGCTTTTATTTCTTGGCTTGAACTTTGATGATTGCGCGTTGCGAAATCCAAATGCTGGATAGCACCATAACAATTCCAACGCTTTGCAGGACGCTGAGCGTTTGCCCCAATATGACCCAACCCAACAGTACGGCAGTTGCTGGGCTTAACAAGGTGAGCGGTGCTGCAACAGAAGGGCCATATTTTGCAATGCAGCGAAACCAAAAGAAATACCCCAAAGCACTACCAAACAGCCCCAAGTAAACAAAGCCGATCACATTATTGGCGGTCAGTGATGGTAATGGCGGTTCAAACAGCAGTGCAGCGGGCAAGAGGAGTAAGCCGCCGGCGGTCAACTGCCACGCCGTAAAGGTAAGCGCCGAGACAGATGGCTGCCACTTTCGGGTAAGAACTGTACCTAAGGCCATTGAAACTGCGGCTCCAAGTGCCGCAATCAAACCAATTGTGCTCAATTCGGCTTCGGGCGTGAGCACCAACAAGCCCACGCCTACCAAACCGGCAATGCTTGAAAAAATTGCGGTCAAAGGGCTGGACTGACCCAATAGCCATCGCGCCAGATAAAACACCATCAAAGGCTGTGTTGATGAAACCGTCGCGGCAACTCCTCCTGGCAATTCGTAAGCCGATACAAACAATAACCACCAAAATATCGAAAAGTTTAACGCACCCAATACCACGGTACGCATAATCCATATTCCCTGCGGCAGATTGCGTACAAGGATCAGCAGTATAAGGCCTGCCGGTAAGGCCCGCAGCGCTGCGGCTGATACCGGGTATCCATCTGGCAATAACTCTGTCGTCACCAAATAGCTACTGCCCCAGACGACGGGAGCCATTGCCGCAAGAATGATTGTCGACGAAATTTGCATTTGCGCCTTCATTTCTTTCCACTGTTGCAAGAGTAGAATGGGCCACTGGGCTTTTTTTTGACTTTAGCCCTATGTTTTGATTAGGGGTTGAGTTGGCGCTTGGAAGGGGGAGGGCGGTTCGCTGTGTTGTCAAAGATTAACTGCAGCAGTTACCTCATAGTCTGAGTCTAGATCAGCCCGTAGCAAAGCGCAAGAGGAGCAAGATTAGGAGCAGCGTTTGAATGTTCAATTTTAGGTTAATTATTCACTACCCAATAGGCAATTGAGAATGACTAAAGGAACTCGGTTTCCCATCGCAATTCTACTGCAGGTTTGCTGTTGAACCCTATTTCGGGCATCATCCATTGGGATGTTAGACGGAGTTGTGGGCGAAACCAAGTCGCGACCCATCTTTCGCACAAAATTCCATGATTCCGTGAATTTTGGCAATTTCACGGTGAAAAACCCTTTACTTTAGCCGTTTCTGTCCGTGTGGTGCTCTCGGCATGGGAGGTCTCTGTTTGGCGTATTTTATTCAAATTGTCGAATATCTAGACCCGCTTAAATTTTGAGAGAAATAAGGTATTGCTCGCGTACTATTTTGCGGAATTTGATGAGGTAAAAATTCTTTAAAATTTTGCTGGTAAGTTACCTTCTGGGTATATATGCGATGATTAGCTGTTATTTAGCTATGTTTAGCTATTTATTCACTATTTTCTGATTGACTAGCTTTCAATTTTTACCTATATACCTATCGCAAGCATGTGGAGGTCGATATGAAACGGACGATGACATTGAACCTGACAGAGGCTGAGATGAACGCTGTTGAACAGATGTGCGAACAAAAAGGTCTTTCCAAAACGGCACTCGTCCGCCAGTCGCTTCGCCTCTATAAGTCTGTCGATGATCGTTTTTCGCGTGGTGATAGGGTTTTCGTTGAAAGCGCCGACAAGTCAGAAAAGGCTGAGCTTATGGTCCTATGAAGCAGCTCGTCGATCAGGTCTTGCTGAAGAACCGCGTTACTGGTGAGTTTGAAGTAGCAGAGCTGTGTCACGGCATTGACGAAACCAACTTGTCGCACATCGAAGGCAGGTGGCGGCCGATGTTTGAGTTGCGCCGGGCGCAAGCAAAGGCGTCAGGCGAATCTATGTCTGACATCAATGCCGAGGATGGTCATTGGAATTGGGGCAGCAAGGTGCTTGCCGCGATATCTGACCCGTTCCTGTATGACATCTTTGCCCTAGAATGTGGCGGTAATACTCAGGCCTTGCTGCTGACCTGCAAAGGCAGCACGGACTGCTTCAGTCGTCACCCTGAGCATCCTAAAGCGGACATGGTCTATGTTGAGTTTCTCGCGACGGCGCCTTGGAACAGACCGCGGCTCGTAGCTGAGCCCATCTACAAGGGCGCGGGACGAGTTCTGATCGGCACAGCCGTCAGCCTTAGCCTAGGAGAGGAATTTGGCGGACGCATCGGCCTTCACTCGCTGCTGGGATCCGAGAAGTTCTACCGTGATGCGATTGGCATGACCGATCTTGGTGTGGACGTAGACGGGCCTCACAAAGGGCTGAGATACTTCGAACTACCCGAAAGTCAGGTGACTGACTTTCTTACCATTCAACACTAACTAGAGGAGCTGAGCATGAAACTGCATTTCACGTCCGAATGGCTACGCAGCCATATCGAAAACGATCGAGACATCGAATGCGAAGCTGGATTTCCTTTGCTTGGTGCGGAGCCGCTGAAGACTTTTGCTGGTGCGGCCCCAACCGCGCCAGATGAAGGTGTTCAAGAAAACACATCGGCTGTTCTCTACCAACTTGTAAGGCAGATTCGAAGGCGAGACAGCCTCACTCAAGCACAACTTGCTGAAAAGATTCGCGTTGAGACGGTCGAGGTTGAAACGATTGAGTCCCAACCTGGGTACGTCCCAAAGCCGAGAACAGTAAATCGATTGGCCGATTATCTGGGTGTTCCAGCGAAAGCGGTAGAACAACTAACAACCGCCGCTCAAGCGCATAACGATAATCTGGCTGAAGCAGCGCATCGGTTCGCTGCAAGCTCAGATGGCTTGTCGAAGCCGAGCAGAGCAGAGAAGAAGCTTTTTGATGACTTTGTGAAAGTGTTAGCCGCGTTCGACCGAAGGGGAACCAAATGCCAGTCGTCGAACCACTAATTGGGAACTATGAGCGTGGCGATAATATCAACGAACATAGCGCCCGCTTGTTTCGTGACTTAGGCAATCTGGAACCACCACTTCGCCTTGAGCAAGTACACGAGCACTTCAGCAGTTAGATTGCTGGCGCACCCAAACTGGTCAACGGCTTGCAAGGCGTATTGAGCCGGCGCATACGAGCATTCCGACCTGAAGTCACGAGCCGCTATCGCCAAGGCGTTCTGTGGTCACCGTTCTACTTTCCAGCCTCGTGTGGCGGAGCACCCATCGACATCATTCGCCAATATGTCGATGATCAACTCGCCACTCAAAATCAAAATTAGGAAGCTTGCGCCTTTTATCCTCACCCTAAAGGACGAGGTTTTACGGCGCGATAGATAACTTTTAACTGTTCGACGACATTTTTTAGTAGACTCTGGAGCGGGATTGTGACGGCCGGCATATTACGACGGGCACCTTGCGAAATCGTCATTCGGCGGTGTCGCAGGACGCGATGGATCGTCGAGATCATGGATTAACGATCCGTCCGCAAGAGTAACTGTCTCAGCTTCCCGCTCATCTCCCGGGACCTGAATGGACGCCTGGGTATCCACCAGCACCACGTTATCGCGAGATTAGGGTTTTCGCCAAAATAATCTGAACACTAAGGGTATATTTCAAGGTTTTCGTATGGCTGCAATTATCCGAGGGGAAATTGCGAGCAAGCGCAATAGATAAGCTGAAAAACAGCTGAAATAAAAAATACGTTGCGTCAGACTTAACTCGCCGCCAGCCAGATGTCATATATCATTGTGACCTTCTGCTTTGCGATGACCTAGCGGCATGATTTCGACATGAAAATTTACCGATCAATAGACTTCGACAGACACTGTGCGATGATGTGGATCGCTTGCTGGCGACGTATGTCGATCAACGGCGGCGGCAACATACGGTGTTATGGCCTCTTTGTGATGAGCGACAAAAACCGCTTTGGGCCGCAACCGAAGCGCAGAAAATCGGTCGGGGCGGAGTTACCCGCGTGAGCGAAGTGACGGGGCTGTCCCGGACGACGATTGATGCCGGCCTAAAGGAAATCGCGACCGGTGCCTTTGAGACGACCAGGGGGATTAGTCTGCAAGGCGGGTCCGTCGGCCTGGTGGGGGTCGCAAGCGACTAATTGAAAAGAACCCCGAACTCCAGTCGGCTCTTGACCGCCTGATCGAACCCACAACCCGTGGTGATCCCGAAAACCCGCGCCGTTGGACGTGCAAAAGTGCCGCCAGTCTCGCTGCCGTTCTCAGACAGCAAGGGTTTGCCATCAGTGAACGAACCGTCAATCGTTTGCTGCACGACCTCGGATATCGCCGACAAGCGAACAAAAAAACGCGGGATGGGCGTCAAAATCCAGATCGTGACGCGCAATTTCAGTTCATTGAGCCTCTTGCAAAATTCGTCAGGCGAACGATTTTTTCCTGAAAACAGGCATTTTTTTTGAAAAGGTGGCCATGAGACAACCCGTTGTGTATTAGATTGTAGTCAACACAAAATACAGCGGCGGTTGTCCCAGGCCCTTAACGAACACGATAGCCGATAT